>JAVEZS010000010.1:0-62222 GCA_034002885.1 Bacteroidales bacterium | reverse complement strand
ATGATAGGGCTGGTTGGTTTGTCCGCAATGAATCGTTATGGTATTAAAATCATAAAAGGAGGTGAATAATGGCTTTAATGATTGGCGCCGAATGCATGTCATGCGGCATTTGTATCGAGGAGTGCCCAAATAATGCAATTTTCGAAAGCATTCCAATCTATGTTATTGATCCTGATCTGTGTACCGAATGCGTTGGTGCTTTTAATGAACCGCAATGCGTCAGAGTTTGTCCTCTGGAAGTCATTATCCCCAATCCTGCATATGCACAAAGTCACGAGCAGCTGCTGGAAAAGGAGAAACGCATACTTGACAGCAGGGATCCGGATAAGTGAACAGCCCGGAATTAATTCATTACTTTTAATTGTGACTAAACCATTTGTCCTGTTTCCCGGAAATGCTAACCCGAATTCCATTTTGTGTGGTCTCCTGCTGATTTGAAGCCCAAATATGTACACCTATCCTCTCACCGATGATCTTCATAAATAAAAGAAAATCATCATATGTTACAACGAACCGCGGACTGGTTTTTAACCCGGTAAATATGTTATTCACGCTGAAAACAATATGATTATCATCACATCCCACAATTTTAAACTCTTCCTTCCACACCATGGAACCCCAATAGTTCAACATCACGTTCACGAAACCATTATACCCGGCCGAATGATCACAGCGGTCTTGTATTGATCTCCCGTGAAAACATCAATTTCACCAACACCCTTCCGTAAGATTAAGTCCTATTTTTTTTCTTCGTTTCAGAAAGCCCAAGCTTTAAAAGCAGCACTGCTGCAACTCCGAAAACAAGAAATAACAATGCCCTGATATCAAGACCGCGGAAGAAAATGATAAGGGCCGCAACTGCGGAGATAAGGCTCAGTCCGAACCATAAAATTGCTTTTGTGTTCATTTCTTCAGGTTATTAAATGATATTGATCCAATTATTATTGTTTGAGTAACTTATGCCGGGTGGTCATGTTCCCGACAGTAATTTCAAGTATGTAGAACCCCGGCTCTGTTCCCGATAAACCTGTCTGTCTTGAGTTAATTCCTGTCATAATGACCCTCCCTCTCAGGTCGTACAACCTGAACGAAAAATCGCTTTCACATTCGATATTGAGAACCTCGCCGGCAGGATTCGGATAAAACCGGTAAACGGCAGCTCCTGTTCCCGAAATTCCGGTAGGGATGTTTACCGTCACATAAGCTTCCCTGCTGATAGTATTGGTACCGTATTCATTTGTCGTTTCAAGGGTTACCTTGTACGTACCCGGATTATTGTAATACACATTCGGGTTCTGTAATGCTGATGCTGACGGGACCCCTCCCTCAAAAGTCCATTTCCACCCCGACGGGCCGTTTAGGGAAAGGTCAACATATTTAACCTCCAGGGGAGCATCCCCGCTTTTATAGTCAGCCGTGAAATCTGAAACAGGCGCAAGTCCCAGGTCTCTTTCTCCGGAAGCGAAATAAACAGGCCATCTGGCATTCATTATCATGGCAAAAGGATTGCCGCTGCCCGTGATCTTATTCTGTGAAAGGTTAATTCCGGCAATGACTTCAGCATCATCCGTCGTAAGGGCGGAGTAAGCTATCCGGTCATCATTCTTTGAGAATGACGGAAAGCCAGGTGTGGAGTTCTCAGTTATGACATCCGTCTCTCCGGTGTTGAGGTTCGTGCCAAGAATGGCATAGTCGCCTGAATTCCCGTCTATGTAGTCGAATGCAATTATTGAGGAAGAATTCCTTGAAAAGGTTGGATTCCCGATACTTATATTATCGGGCAGAGATCCGTAAAGCTTGAATATGGAACCATCCCCGAACTTAGCACCTTCTTTGTCCCATACTTTTATTATTCCTATATCCCAGTAATATATGTCCTCGCTTACATTCGAGCTGAGAACGTTACAGGCATCATAAATAAGATATTCCCCCGTGATGTCGAATTCGATGGCATCGGCGAACAAAACGCCTCCGGCATCTGTGTTGAAATGACTGGTGGTCGGGTTGTAAAGCCTGAATTTTGCCCATTTCCTTGTTGCAAAGTCGTAAACATAGATCGAAGTATCAACCTGTGTCGAAATTGCAGCAAGCCTGTTACCGTCCTTCGAAATGGCAACATTGTCCCAGAATTCCTGGTTGGAGATGATCTCTTCCGTACCGACGGGATTAAGACTGATATACCTTATCCTGCTGTCGGATGATACGAATACGGCTTCTGCTCCGTTGTCGGTAACGCTTGGATTGTTTTTCATCGCTGTCTCCGACAACGAACTGATCTGAGACCCGTTGTACAAAGCGAGGGTTGTCCGGTAATTAAAGTCTGTGTTGCAGAAGAGAAGTAACTCGGTTCCCGGGTTGACTTCGTAATCCTGGCTTTTCTGAACTACTTCCTCTTCGTATATTCCCACTGCATCAAAAGCCTTCCCTGCTTCAGTCACCTCTGCAGAGCCCTCTCCGAAAAGGTCCGATGCCGACTGAATAACGGCTATTCTGAAATCGATGAACCGTGAAGTTTTTGTTAAATAGTACTTCAGTGCATGAAAAAAGATCCTTTCCGCCTTTTCTTTTGTTACTGCCGTGGCATACAGGTAATAGGCATGAATTCCTATCCCGTTGTTTATATGGACTCCCCCGTTATCGTCAGTGCCAAGGTACATTTCCGAAACATGTTTCGGCTGCCAGAAATGATCTCCTTCCCTTCCCATATTATGAGGATCAGCCATGTTCCTCAGAGCTCCCGACGGAGAAAAGGAGGTCCTGGTAATGTCCTCCCCTATATACCAGTCGTCGCGGTCGACCATCGAACCGAAAATGTCGGCATAGGTTTCATTTATCGCTCCCGGCTGACCGTAATATTCCAGATTAGCGGTGTTTGAAACTACGCCGTGCCCCAGCTCATGGGCAGCAACGTCGAGGGCACCTGCAAGGGGTCTGAAGTTTGCCCCTCCGTTCCCGTAAAACGCAGCCTGGCCGTTCCAGAATGCATTTTCCATAGAACTCCCGTCATCCTCGGCAACGTTTATGAAAGAGATTATATCTCCGCCTTTGCCATTTACCGAGTTATGCCCATGAGTCTGAAGAAAGTATTCATAAGCCCTCGTGGCATTGTAATGGGCAGAAACAGCAGCCTTGCTGTTCCAGTTATTATCGGGGGAGACCACATAACGGTAATCAAGGTCAGAAGTTGAGGTGTTGTTCGCATCGAGGGTAATGATCATTCCCTCTCCGGTTGTGGGATTGAACATCGGCTCTGCTACGTTCAGAAGATACCAGGTCCCGTTCTCAAGATAGGTATTTATAGTCCTCGAAATATTATTGAGGTCAGGTGCTGTGGCCGTTTCCGGTCCATCGCTGCAGGTTGCATTAAAGGAATGAATGATGCTCCCTGTCTCAGCATCAATAAAATATTTCCAGACCTCAACAACATTTGGCCTGCATGTAATCTCCCAGGCAAGAGTGTAAGCCGCTCCTTCTTTTTCAAAAATTACCAGCCTTGTTCCGGGTGATTCATAGTGAAGAAGCTTTTTTTCACTGGAACTCAGTTCCTTCACAACCGTCCTGAGCATAAGGTCATGCTTCACCTTCTCCACTGCAGATCCCGATCCGACGACAGGCATCGTCTTGATCCCCTCTCCAATATTGTGAATTAATCCTGTGAATCTTTCTTTCAGGGCCGAAAGGTGAAAAGTTGATTCTGATCCGTAAATGTCTATCCCTTTGTACCGTTGAACAGCCTTCAGGTGGGTAATCCCGTTGCTGTCTTCAGTAACACTGGTCACGGCAAACTGATCCTTTGGATTTATTGCCCCGGAGATAACCCTTGTTTCTTCAAGGAAACGGGAGAATTTTTCATCAGGCGATGAATCCGGATCCGATTTTGCCTGGTCTGGTTCCCTTTCTATATATACAGATTTGCCATCCTTGCGTATCACTTTCCCGACTTGTGTCTGACCTCCTTTCAGCGTCAGCCTTTCGAGAGATGGAGATACGGCAGTATTCACGGATGGAGCTGCTTTGGATACTCCGGGCCGTTTTATGGTTGTAAATTCAAAGCCGGGTTTAATTGTCCCCGGGGGATATTTAGACGGTGATTTGAAATTTGAACTCTGTCCGCAGACAAGAAGCGCCGGCAAAAGAAAAAGCGCCGGCATCAGAAGTTTTTTAATCATCATTCTTCTTCTTTTTGGGTGATCTCCATCAGGGCTCTGTAAATCATGTCAAGGCCCTGCATATCTGATGCATCATACCAGTTCACTTCATTGTCGTAGTCTTCCGTGACAACTCTGATATAGTAAGTAATGTTCCCGGGATGGTTTAACTTCAGATCCCTGAAGTTTGTGCTTTCTATCATTCCGCTGATATTGTCAAGCCGGCTCAGACTGACATTTCTTATTCTTATCAGCGAGTCGTTCTCGAGCTTAAAAAGGTGCCCTTTTTCCGTCAGGACATATTCCAGGGGGATATTCGTAAATCCGCCCTTCTTGCCGAAATGTATCCTGGGCGATTTTAAGATGTCAGCAAACTGCCTGGTGTTCATGCATGAACAGAGCAAAAATAAAGCTCCGGCTAAAATCATGGCTTTTTTCATTCCGGGTAAATAGAATTTCTGCAATACAAAAAATGAGCCGGTAAATTTTAGCTGAAGTTACTAAAAAAAGTTAGAGCCTTATTCTTTACTCCTGAAATATGTTCTCAAGACCTGTATGGTATTCCCGGATAAAAGTGGACGGTAGGTCAGATCTGAATTAACTGCCCGTCACGGAAAAATGCAAATGATTACAGAAGGATCTGAAAAACTATGTTTAGCTGATGCACAGACAAGGCGGTCAATAGTTCAATTCGACTGCAACACGCACCGCGGACTGATTCCCCGAAGCTCGTCAGATATGTTGATCCGGAACTGCCCGATCGATGCTACTGTGATGTCAGTTTTTTAAAATCCTCATTCTCCCAGAGACTTTTGTAATCCTCGTCACTAGCCGCACTTGATTTGAACCGGGGATTTATTGATATCGCTTTCCCGAGATCAGCAAGGGCATTTTCAAGATCTCCCTTGAGGCAATATGCACATCCCCTGTTGTAGAGAAATACGGGCTGTGCCGGAGCAAGCTGAATTGCCCTGTCATATGAAAGTATGGCATCATCATATTTTTCTGCCTTAAGAAAAAGACCCGCCTGGATCTGCCAGGCATCAGGATTTTTTGGATCAAGCATCGTTGCCCTGTTCAGGGCTTCCATCGCTTCTTCATCTCTGTTAACGGATTCCAGAAGCTGCCCCTTAAGTATATAGTTCAGTGCCGTGTCGGGCTGGATGCTTATCAGCTTCTCAACAGTGGCCAGCGCCTCATCAGAATGATTGTATTCAGCCTGTATGAATGCTTTAAAAAACATGATCCCTGTATTGTCCGTATATGTTTTTTCAAGTTCCTCAAGTTGCTTTATGGCTTCTTCTTCTCCCGTGGGACTCCTCTTCATGTTTAATATCAGCCAGCCCTGTACGGCATCCCGGTTATTCGGATATTTCCCCATTATATCCGTGTAGACGGCTGATGCCTCTGTTGTATTTCCCTCTTTTGCAAGGGCCTGAGCTTTGGCGAGTTCATCCTTTACTGTCGGAACCTGCCCGTAGGATCTGTAGCTTATGATTATAGCTGCCAGAGGAACCAGAAAAAACGCTAATTTTTTCATTTTGATTGAATTAAGGATTACTGATATAAATTTACATCCTGCCGGAGGGGAAGTCAAATTTATTTCAGCATAAGGGAACTTTTTAAAGTCATTCAGCCCCTGTGATCTTAACTCGTTTTTCGCCCCTGTAGCTTCTTAAAACAGGATTCTTCTTCAGGTAGTTGATCAGCCCGACAGCCGTTTCGAAGAAAAGCGACTGACCCGGATCGCGGTGGTCGTATTTGTAAACCTGTGTCATGTAATTGTTCATTGCAACCGTGTAGATCTTCTCAGGATCGACAGGTTCTCCGCTTTCGGTCAGAAGAACAATGTCAGACAGGTTTCCTTCCGTATCAAGCTTCAGCTCCGTCTTTATCCCCGACGGGTAGAGCGGAGCCCTGTCGTCAACAGGAAAAGCAGCGAACATCAGCGACCTGATCTCACTGCCGCTGAGCCTCGTGACAACCAGCTCATTGCCGAAGGGATCAAGCTGATAGACATTCATGATCGTGATCGGACCTTTGTTCATGCGATCGAGGCGCACTCCTCCCGGATTCACCAGTGCTACATCCGCTCCGGCCGCATCGCGCTGCGCGTCAGCCATCAGGTAACCCAGCTCCTCATACGACGAAAAATCGTCTCCGGCCGTTGATATAACTTCCTTCAGGGCCTGATTGTCATTATACTTATCAACCATGGCACGGATCGAAGGCTTCTCTTTCGCTGAGTTCCTTATGTCGATGAGCTTCATGCTCCTTTGAAGGGTTCCGTCACTTTTAAGCGTCAGAAAGATTAAAGTGCCGTATTTAAGTTTGTTTTCGGCCTGGGTAATGAGGATACCGTTGTGTATCTGTTCTTTATCAACCCTTGTATGGGAATGCCCGCCAATTATGAGATCAATTCCCGGAGGCATCGTCTCAGCCAGCTTCACATCGTTTTCAAAGCCAAGATGTGTAAGGGCAATGAAAATGTCACTCTGATCCTTCAGCCACATGTATTCTGGGGCTGCCTCAAAGGGGGAACGGAAGCTAAAGCCTTTCACGTTGTCGGGATGAGAATCCGGAATACCGTTCTGATTTATGTGGAGAAGCCCGAGAAAGGCCAGCCTCAGCCCATTGGGCAATGTGATTGTCTTGTATGGTTCAATGGTAATGTTATGCGAGGCATCCGCCTTCACGTTTGCACAGATAAAACTGAAATCAGCCTTGCGGGTAAGATTGCTGAATCCCGCGGGTCGCGAGTCGAATTCGTGGTTACCTGTTGCGCTCAGATCAAATCCGGTGGCATTCATAAGCTCTATAACAGGCAATCCCTTTTCGGGATACTGATCATTGACCGGATTCCCGGTTTGATTGTCTCCCGCAGCAACAAGAAGCATATCGGGATAAAGGGCTTCCAGACTGTCGACTATCCACGCGAGCTTTGGAAAATTGTCGATTGTTGCATGGATGTCGTTCACTGCGAATATCACCGCCTGCCTGTCGCCCGGAGTGCCGGTGACTGCTTTCCTTCCGGTGCTGCACGAAGCCAGGATAATGATTGCCGCCAGAACAACAGGCGCCTTACCCGGAAAAGCACTCTTCCCCCGCCTCCTGCCGGTGAAAAGGATGTTCCCGCCCGTAAGTTCGCCGTCAGGCGCCACTGTGTTCCCGTAACCATCCTCAACATGAGGGAACCTTCCGCGAAGCCGCTTCCCTGAATGGGTATAGTATTTCAGTACCGCATCCTTTACTTTAGCTCCCTCATGAAGCTCAAAAAGAATGTTATTTACCGTAACTTTCATATATCGTGCAGTTGATTATGACGTGACTAACTTATCCGTGTCAGGACCTAAAATTAAGCATATTGGGCATAAGCTTGCCGGTCAGAGCGGATTTTTTCATTTCTGAAAAAAAATATCCGGAGGGTTATGGCAGGCAAGCTGATTGTTTCTACCTTCGTTCAGGTCAAATATTAACATTTAACAAGATATCGTATGCCATTCGAAGCTATCTCTGCGACCGATACCTCAACGGGTATTTTGTTCAGGTTCGCATTTAACCTTGTTGTTCAGTTTATTCTGATAAGGCTTATTTATTACAGGTTCGAAAGAAAGGAGGAATATGTCTTCTCCTTCTTCCTGATGGGCATAATTATTTTCCTTCTCTGCTCACTTCTGATGAATGTCAACATACAGCTTGGAATGGCTCTGGGACTTTTCGCTGTCTTCGCCATACTGCGTTTCCGTACTGTAAATTACACTGCAAAGGATATGACTTACATCTTTACAGTAATAGGGATCTCCGTAATAAACTCCCAGGCAAACCTGCCCCCTCCGATAATAGGAGGTATTATTGTAAACTCTGTAATAATAATTGCAGCTATGCTTCTTGAGATATTCCTCAAAAAGAATTTCCTTACACCTGCCGTGATCATTTATAACAAGCTTAATCTTCTGAATCCGGGTCTGAGAAAAGAGCTCCTGGCTGATCTTGCTGCAAGCACAGGGCTGAATATTGAGAAGGTAAGGATCAAAAAGATCGATATTGCAAAGTGCAACGCTGAAATTGAGGTGTTTTTCAGAGAAGGAGATACGCCCCTCAGTAAGGTTTCTTCCATCCCTGCTGAAAATGCCTAAGACGACAGTGCGGCTCCTATAGCCGTAGCATATTCGGCATCCTCCGGAAATTCAAAGGCAATATTGTACATTCTACTTATCTCTTCAAGGATTTTCTGGCCGAGAGGATTGTTGCTCCCGTTGCCGGTAACGACAACGGTCCCGTTGTTCTTGCTTTTAGCCGCGAAAACCGACACCATACCGATTACCTGATAGGTGAGGTTAACTATCCCAGCTGCAATATCCTCCCTTGATGCAGTGTCGAGCATCTTGCCGAAATTTGACGCTGTATATTCTTTGTTGAGGAAGCCTATGTTGGTCTCGGCAATATCTCCGATATGAAGGTCGACATTCCGGACATCTCCCTTTGAAGCATAGTTCATTATCGTGTCGAACTCCGAAGTCTTCAGCAGTTCCCTGGCCAGTCCGGTCATTGTGCCGCCGCCGACACCGGTTCCTCCCAGATGGGTTATCCTGTCGCCGCTCACCTCGATAATGGCTGTTCCCGTTCCGATATTCGAAATTATTATCCTGTCCTTTCCCGAAAGATATCTTCCCCCTGTGCCAATGGCAATCATCTCATCTATCCTTCTGGTACTGATCCCGAAAAGATTGTCGGTGATCTTCGATGAACCTGCTCCGGTGATATTTATTTTATCGATTCCTGACAACGCGAGATGGTTTTCCACGAGAAGTTTCCCGAAAGCTCCTGTCGCCGATGTGATGGCATCAACTGCCTTTGTCCTGACCTTTATTATGGATGTACCTTCGCCTACTGCTGCCACTTTAGTGGTAGTGCTTCCTATGTCGATTCCTATTACCATCCCATTTTGTTTTATAATTCCGTCAAAATTTGTTCTGAGGAAATTAAAGGTAGAAATATTTTCTTCACTGTGAAAAAATATGACAGCAGTGAGCCCCGAAACACAAAATTAATGATATTTGCCGGCGGACTTGAATCAGTTTTTTACCGCCGCTGCGGCTTTTTTATGAAGATCATAACAGGGTTTATAGAAAAACATTTCTGGGTAGTCCTTGTTTCCGGGATACTTTTGGGATTATTGCCTCAGGCAGATGTGGATGCATCCCCCATTGTTCCCAAACTACTCCTCGGGATGATGCTGTTTCTTGCATACCTGAAGATCGATGCTCTTGAGATAATTGAAAACATGAAGAATTTTAAGCGGATGGCCTGGATCAGCTTCGTCTACATGATTGCCATCCCTCTGCTATTTTTCCTCCCTTTCCGTCTGATCGACAAAGAGCTGGCAATGGCCATTCTCCTACTCACTTCAATGCCGGCAGGAGTGTCATCGCCTGTACTTACAGACATCGCAAGGGGAAACATCTCCCTTTCAATGAGCCTTGTCATAGCGACCCAGCTTCTTGCCCCCTTTACCGTTCCAATGCTGTTCTGGCTTGTGGATATCGGGTCGGTGTCAATCGACAAGCTCCTTATACTAAGGGATATTGCCATCCTGGTCTTTGTTCCCATGATCGTTTCACAGCTTGTAAAGAGAATTCTGCCGCGTACAGTTGAAAAGACACAGCATCTCTTCACCTCTCTTAACGTTCTGATTCTTTTTTCATTCGTTTATATTACGATATCCTCGCAGAGGGAGGTTATCCTGGGAAACCCGGCAGGTGTAATATGGAAGCTCTCGGTTCTGTACATCGTGTTTATCCTTCTCCATATCATAGGATATATTATATGCCCCCTTAAAGGAAAGGAGAACAGGATCGCTGTGGCAATAGGCGCTGCTTACATGAACAACGGACTTGCCATTGTGCTTGCAGTTTCCTATTTCTCTCCGGAAATACTTGTGCTTATGGTTCTCTCCGAGATCCCCTGGAACACTCTGCTTGCCCCGTTCAAAAAGGTTGCCGCAAGGCTCTGAATGAAATTTCTCAGGATTTGTCATATATAACCGGCTTTCATGCCTTTCCGACTCATAAATAATGTTAAATTATGCGAGGAGAGATTAAAATGTCCTAATTTTAGGAGATCCCGTAATTTCTTCATGTAGAATACAAGAAAACACTAAATGAAAAAGAAACTGCTCCTTTCAATCATCTGTCTGTCGTTTTTAGTATGCTCTTTCTCACAGGAGCTTGCAAACTTCAGACGTACACCCATCGTTTCTCCGGAGATCGGAGAGAAAACAGTCACCTTCAGGATACGCTCCCCTCAGGCCAAGCTTGTCAGGATATATGGTTCCTGGATGAGAAGTTTCGACTCATCCCTGAACATGAACAAGGACACTGCCGGCCTCTGGGTCTTAACCATTCCAAAACCCGAACCCGAGCTGTACACTTACAATTTCATCGTCGACGGGTTTGCCGTAAATGACGTGAACAATATCTTCCTCCAGAGAGACGGAACCAGGTACCTGAGCGTCCTGCTTGTACCGGGCGAGCTGACGGAGAACTATTTCGAGGCAAATCAGAGAGGTAATCTGAACAAGGTATGGTACGATTCGCCGGTTATTGGAAAAAGCCGCCGTATGTTCATCTACACTCCCTACGGATATGATTCGGGCACTCAGAAATACCCCGTTCTTTACCTGCTTCACGGAGGAGGTGGTGACGAGGATGCATGGGTGAACATGGGAAGAGCCTGCCAGATCCTCGACAACCTCATAGAGAAGAAACTGGCAGTGCCTATGATCTGTGTCATGCCGAACGGTAATCCCGGACAGGAGGCTGCAAAGACTTCCCTCCTTCCCGAGACTACCTACGACAGGAGGGACCCGAAGTTCGCCAATCTCTATATCCATAGCATCGTAAAGGATATCATTCCCTATGTTGAAAAGAATTACCGTGCTATTGCCAGTCCCGAAGCAAGGGCTGTTTCCGGCCTCTCGATGGGCGGCGGCCATACACTGAGCGTCACAAATGAATATCCCGGGACATTCGGTTGGATCCTTCCTCTCAGCATGGGAATCCGTGACGACCAGACCGATATCGATTCAAAGCTTCAGGGAATTAAAAAGGCAGGATACAAGCTTTACTGGATCGGGTGCGGAAACGAGGACTTCACATTCGAGGGAGCCAAAAAACTTGACGAGGCTCTTACCCGCAACGGAATGGACCACACCTTTTTCGTTTCAGGCGGTGGCCATACCTGGTCGAACTGGAGAATCTACCTCAATACCTTTGCAAAGCTTTTGTTCAGGTAGTCAGGCCGGGAAAGGCATAATTATCAAAATAACAAGTTTAAGAAAAACACTATGAAAAAGAAATTGCTTCTATCACTTATATCCCTGATGACCTTTGCAGGCCTTTTCAGCCAGGAACTCGCAAATTTTGCAGGGCGCCGTCCTGTTATATCCCCCGAGATTAACGGAGGGGAAGTCACCTTCAGGATTTCGGCACCCTATGCCGACACGGTAAAGCTGTTCGGCTCATGGATGACCGGCTTCGGCTCCTCTGCCGAAATGAAGATGAATGAAGAAGGCCTCTGGGCGGTTACCATTCCAACTCCTTCACCTGAACTTTATACCTACAATTTCATCGTCGACGGACTTTCGTCAACCGACCCCAATAACGTTCTGATGCAAAGGGACGGAACACGCTATCTGAGTGTTCTTCTAGTTCCGGGCGACCTTACCGCAAATTATTTCGAAGCAGGAAAACGTGGCAATCTCCTTCAGGTATGGTACGACTCTCCCACCCTTGGCCTGAACCGCAGAATGTTTGTCTATACTCCTTACGGATACGAGACTGGCACTACAAAGTATCCGGTCCTCTATCTTCTGCATGGCGCGGGGGGCGATGAAGATGCATGGAGCACCATGGGCCGGACCTGCCAGATAATGGATAATCTTATTGAAAAGAAACTCGCAAAGCCTATGCTGGTAGTTATGCCGAACGGTAATCCCGGCCAGCAGGCAGCAAGGACAGCAATGATCCCCGAGAAACCTGTCGACCGGGCCAATCCCAATATGGCAAATGCCTATGTAAACAGTATTGTTAAGGATATAGTGCCATATGTCGAGAAACACTTCAGGGTAATAGCTAAGCCTTCATCGAGGGCAATAGCAGGGCTTTCGATGGGAGGAGGACACACCATCAGCTGTACAAACCTCTACCCGGGCTTTTTCCAGTATATCTGCCCTCTGAGTATGGGAATCCGTGTTAACGACGAGAACAGGGCAAGATATGACGCGGAGTTCAGGGCAGTGAAAAAAGCAGGATACAAACTCTACTGGATAGCTTGCGGCGACTCCGATTTCCTTATCGAATCGGCCAGGTCACTCGATGCCACTCTTACGCGGCTTGGAATGAAGCATACATTCTACGTGAATTCGGGAGGCCATACCTGGGTTAACTGGAGGATCTACCTCAATACATTCGCACCGCTTCTGTTCAAATAGGCTGAAGGAGAAGGATGATGCCTCACTTTGAACTGAGAAGTCATCCCGGAAGATATTCAGGATGGTGATTCTATTGTGTTCACAGTAACAGACTTGTTATAAGGATACATCCTTACCATACAGACCGTTTTAAAAAGCTGGTTCCCCGGAATGAAGTATTCGCGCGGGAACCTTCTTTTTTATATTTTTGCAGGAAAAAATTATGAAGATATTTCAATTGTTATTCACGGCTTTCCTTTCAGTGATTGTTGTGAGCAGCATGTCAGCCCAGGAATCCTCTGTCATCTCAGGCACTGCCACGGGTAAGAAACTTGTAACTAAGGAGGATTCCCTGTCCTACGCGCTTTCAATACTGAACTACGGTTCACTCAAAAGACAGAATATCGATCCTGATCCTGAGATCTTTGCATTGGCAATGAAAGACTACCGGGAGGGAAAACAACTTATGACGGACGAAATGGCCAGGAGCATCGTCATGGCCTATGTAAATGAGATGCAGGCACGTCAGGCTGAACTGGAAAGGGAGAAATACAGGGAGTATATTGCCGGCAATGAAGCTTTCCTTGAAAAAAACGGCCTCAGACCAGAGGTGAAGACAACGGCAAGCGGCCTGCAGTTCGAGATACTGAATCCCGGATCAGGCGCCTATCCGACCAGGCAAAGCACTGTTAAGGTCCATTATACTGGGAGACTTATCGACGGAACGGAATTCGATTCTTCGATTAAAAGGAACGCCCCTGCAGAATTTCCTCTTTCAGGCGTAATTGCCGGATGGACAGAGGGCCTGCAGCTGATGCAGCCGGGCGCAAAATACATCTTTTACATACCTGAAAAACTTGGCTACGGCGCCCAGGGAGCGGGCAATGTGATAAAACCATTTTCAACCCTGATTTTTGAGGTCGAACTTCTTGAGATAGTAAAATAAAGGATCCGGTTTTTCCGGAGATCTTCCTGACCCTAAAGTTTAATAAACTCAACCCTGCGGTTCATAGCTTTGCTGACAGGACTGTCGTTGGGAGCAACAGGCTTGCTTTCGCCGGCGCCTTCGGTCTGAATCCTCAATGCATCAAGCCCGAATTTTGAAACCAGCTCATTCTTTACCGACTCGGCCCTGCGCCTCGAAAGGTCGAGATTGAGTGCGTCATCGCCATCACTGTCGGTATGACCCACAATCTTCACACTCACACCCGGATTTTCCTTCAGGACAGTGGCAATATCATTCAGTGTGCCGTATGATTCAGGCTTGATGCTGGCTTTGCCTGAATCAAAGGTTATTCCATAGGTTGTAAGCCTGCCCTCGGTGATAAGCTTGCTTCTTGTATCAGGGGCTGCCGTGGTGATCTTAAGGTTGGATATCATCGGCCATGAATTCGAATCCCACCCTGAGAAGAGGAACCTGTTGAATTTCGTGTGAGCATAGATGTTGGTGGGTACATCGAGAGCCTTCGCCCCCTGATGGTAAATCCTTACTCTCCGTTTTTGAATCCAGATTATAACGTGATTGACCTCTTCAGTGCCTACAGGACTCTTTGACGCCTGTCCGTTGATCCAGTCGCCTTCCGGATTATTGGTATAACCCTTCGTTTCCCATCCATCTTTTTTCACTTTGATGTGAAGGCCGCTTTTACCGGGAAACAGGTCGTCATTGATCTCCTTTGGATCTTCTGGATCTTCCTCATAAAAAGTAAGTGTGATCCCGTAATCATATTCGTCATCGGGAATGATGTCGAATTCAATAATAAAATTATCAGGCAGACCTATCGATCGGGAAAAGCAATAAACCGCATCCTCCCCGTTCAGATGGAACCACTTTCCGGGAGCAATATTTACTGTCTTTACCTCTCCTCCTCCGTTAGAGGTCCATAGTGCAGGGAAATCACCAACAGCATCCTGACTGAAATCCTCGAAATAGAGAATATTGTCGCCCGGAACGAAATCGTATTGCGTTTCACTTTCAAGTTTCTGTTTTTGTGGTACAGGAGCTTCTTCCTTCTCCTCATTATCCGATTCATCGGTTCCGGAATCTGATCCTGAGGAAGCCACTTCATCGTCTTCTGCTTCCTCTTCCCCGCCATTAGCTCCATTCTTCTTTTTGAACAGACTGCCTACGCCTTCTTCAATCTTGTTAAAACCGGCATCAACACCCTGCTCAATGCGGCTATTGACCCTGTTTGTGCCCTGGTCCTTTATCACTTCGCGTGGTTTTGATATCTGCGCCCCTGCAATGGAGCCAACCATAAAAATAAATACCCCGATAATGATTGAAAACAGATTTTTTAGTTTCATATGGCTTTGATTATGGTATTTAACAACCCTGTAAAACAATGCCATAAAAACAAAAAATGATAGTAAAAAAGCGACACGGGAAATAAGTAAGATCAGTTATTACCTGATAATACTTTTACAGTGCTCAGGTTGCGCTTAAAAAAGAAACCGGGCGTTTCGCCGGTGATAGCCTTGAAGTCCTTTATGAAATGAGTCTGGTCAAAGTAGCTCCCTTCAAAAACAATGTCCTGATAGTCAATTGATCCCTTGGCATTTATAAGTCCCCATAAATAGTTTATCCTGACAACCCTTACAAGCGCCTTGGGGCTGATCCCCACCCTGTGGCGAAACCTTCGCTGAATAGTTCTTTCGCTCATGTTGAAATCTTCGATGATCTCCCGGAGAGGTGTTGTTAAACATCTTCTCACAATGATTTCATAGTACATGTCAGTATCATCAGGCTCGTATTTGCCTCCTGTTGCATCCATCACAAAACTGGTAAAGTATGCTATCCGTTCGCCTGCCGATCTGCATTCTGAAAGCCTTTCCCACAATGACCCGAACAAACCATCCGTCAGGGTAATAAAACCATCGCCGGCCTTTGCCAGATCAAGTCCAAAAACCGAGGAGAGAACAGTAGGATGACAGGTGGCAATAAAAGTCTCAAATGGCTCATCGAGACAGATCATGCTAGCCTTCTGACGGGGAGGAACGACAAAGCATGCCGGCATTACAGAATTGACAGGATCCATGAGCTTTGGCCTTCCCTTGAAATGAAATACAATTGAAGCATCCTGCCTGGGGATGAATTTATCAAAAATGCGATCATGATCTTTATAATCAATGGTCTCAAACTGCTTCACAAGCCAGCTTATTTCGGCATTCACCCTGTGATATTTCCCCTCGGGCGGCATACAAACAAAAATTTTTAAAATGAACAAATATAGCCCTAATCATTCAGGAAACCCATATCAGGAATCATCCGGGATTTAACGGCTGAACTTTTAATGTGGCTCACCATACAGTAAGTTTTAACATGTTCGTCTTCCCCTTTATTTTGCACTTCAGGATTCCATAATAGAATGTAATGTGCATTTTAGTCACTGCCTGATTTTTTATCCTCCCTGCAATCGTATTCCTGACTGATTTCAGCCGTGATTACAAGCGAGTTGAAAGTGGTTTAAAAGATCTGTGCTGGGAGGATCTGATGAAACAACCATAAAATTTCCATTAGTACCGGGATAAATTTCATCATAAGAAAAATAGGCCTTACAAATTATCCCGTCCTTCACAAACTAACCCCCTTTCTTCGCGAAGCTCAGGCTTCCCCCTCTCTGCTAATCTATATACACATCTTGATTATTTGAATTCTTTATTTGTCCAACTCCTGCTATTTTTCACCCCCCTGCCCCCCTGAAGGAGGGTTAAAAAACTAATAATTTGCGATTTAGTAGTTCGGGAATTATCCACACTCAGATAATTTGCTTTTTTTGGATTTAAAGCTAATCCAGAGCAGGTGATCAAAACTGCCATATCTCTGTAAATAATAGTAATACAGCGTTCTAAAGCCCCCCTTATGCGCCTTCGCGTAGCTGCTTCGGCGGAGCAAGGCAGGGGGGATGGGGGGTAGAACGTAAATTGGAAGCGAAGTAATTCAGCTTTAAAAAAAGATGTGTATAAAGATTAGGGTGCCAACCGGAGGTCAGGATCATCCCTCTGATACGAAGTCCTTCAGGGGCGAAATAAACCTGTTCATGTCAAAAATCTATTTAAGGCTTGTTGTATCACATACATAATCTGCTACTTACAAGGGCAACTAAATAATCTATGTTTTAATCGGACCTTAGTGCTAATAAATTAAGAATTGTAATATACTCTTCTTCGGACACAACCATAAAACTTATTCAAACTTATAAAGGCCCAGTGAAAACACTACAGTATTTCACTTTTATTAATATATTTGATTGATATATTCTGATAATAAAATCAAGGTCATTCTGTTATATAGGTTACTGTGTGTTTTGCGGTAAACAATCAGAAAATGCAGCTGTCACCGCAGAAAGTCACAAAAAAAATAAACAGAAAATAAAAAACAACTATGAGAGTCATCATCACAAAAGACCAGAATGAGGCAGGCAACTGGACAGCCTCGTATATCATTGAAAAAATCAGAAACGCCCAAAGCTCCGGTAAGGGAAAATTTGTACTGGGATTGCCGACAGGATCATCTCCGCTCCCTGTTTACAGGGAATTGATCCGAAGACACAAAGCGGGTGAAATTTCATTCAGTAATGTAACAACTTTCAACATGGATGAATATGTAGGCCTTGATGAAAACCATACTGAAAGTTATCATTATTTCATGTTCGAAAATCTTTTCAATCATATTGATATTCCCAGGGAAAACATAAACATTTTAAACGGGAACGCTCCGGATCTTGAGAAAGAATGTGCTGATTACGAAGCCAGGATAAAGGCTGCAGGAGGAATCGATCTCTTCCTGGGAGGAATAGGTCCTGACGGACATATTGCATTCAATGAACCGGGTTCCTCCCTTACTTCAAGGACAAGGGTAAAAACTCTCCGCTATGATACTATTCTGGCCAATTCAAGGTTCTTTGGCGGCGACCTCAACAAGGTGCCCAGGAATGCCCTTACTGTTGGAGTTGGTACAGTTATGGATGCAAGGGAGGTCTTACTTATCATAACAGGCTATAACAAGGCCCGGGCCCTTAAACAGGTTATCGAAGGCGGTATCACGCATATTTGGACTGCATCAGTTCTCCAGATGCATCAGAAAGGGATTATTGTCTGCGACGAACCTTCAACGTCGGAGCTGAACGTCGAAACTGTTAAGTATTTCAGGGATATTGAGAATCAGGATTTCTGAAAGCTGAGCCGGCATTAATGCCAGGCATGCTGACATAGTTCCGGGAATTGCGGGTCAGAAGAAGCAGTTTCATGTGCTGCCCGCAAGTGCATTTGAGAAAATGGCAGATTAACCATGAAGATCAGATACATATTGACTGTATTGGCCTGCTTTGCGAGAATTGTCAGTACAGAAGGCCAGATCGCGGGCTGCCCTGACAGACTGGCAGTAAATTACAATCCGTCGGCAAGTATCAATAACGGCTCCTGCATTTACAACCCCGCCAATATTAAGCCTGTTGCTACGCTGGAACTTCCTTCGACTGTTAGTGAGACATCAGGCCTAATTCTCTGGAACAATTACATCTGGACTCACAACGACAATACCGACACAAACATTTACGGACTGGATACCGTCTATGGAAGTATATCAGAGGCAATTGCCCTTAATGGGGTCAGCAATACCGACTGGGAAGAGATATCACAGGATGAAAACTTCATCTATATCGGCGATTTCGGAAATAATTCAGGCAACAGGAAAGATCTCAGGATTCTGAGGGTCGGAAAAAATTCCCTGCTTGCAGGACTGCAAAAGATTGACACAATAGGTTTTTTATATTCAGATCAGACTGATTTTAATCCGGGCGATATTAACAAAACTGACTTTGACTGTGAAGCTTTTATCGTTTCACACGATTCAATCTATCTCTTCACCAAGGAATGGGTATCAAAAGGGACAACCGTATATTCACTTCCGAAAACTCCCGGAAATCACGTCGCTCGAAGAAGATCATCGCTCGATACCGGCGGTCTCATAACAGGATCTGTTTTTCTTGAAGATCTGGGGATTATAGTTTTAAGCGGCTACAGCAAGACTCTCGACCCCTTCCTGTACCTGCTCTATGATTTTACCGAAAATGATTTTTTCGGGGGAAACAGGAGGAAGGTTGTTGTATTGCTCCCCTCACACCAGACAGAGGGAATTACAAGCTCAGACGGGATAAGATTCTATCTTTCAAATGAACGCTTCTCTTTTCAACCTCTTATAAATGTCCCCCAGAAGATCCACGTTCTTAACCTCAGTCCCTTTCTGGGTAACTACCTGGGATATCCGATACCCGTCCAGGGAGATGAAAACAACTTTATTATTTCTCCTGTGCCGGCACGCGATATGGTTACCGTTAAAAGCCTTCCTGCCCTTCTGCCTTCAGACTTCAGCCTGATAAACCTGAACGGTAGTATTGTGATGCAGGGAATTCTCGATTCTGAAGAAGCATTGATCAATATATCAAAGTTAAGTCCGGGTACTTACATTCTGAAGATAGGAATGGGAAAAAAGAATGCATTCAAGGTTATTAAGATCTAGAGGTGCGGATTGTGCCCTGAAGATAATTACTGCTTCTGCCTCAAAATTGAACTCCTGATAATTCATGATCTCACGCCTGTCCCGCAAGGATCTCTTTACCGAAGGCCATGCATTCGGAACGTTTCAGATTATCATATTCAGGCATCTTATACCCCTCCATCTGCTTGCGGACATCGGGTTCCATCAATCCGTATGTTATCCTTCCAAGAAAAACCTTCGAGGGGACATTTGTCACCCCGCAGACAGCTGCCAGATGATCATCAATAAGGGCCTTAACTGTTTCTGGTCCCACGGGTTTCATCATATTTCCGCACACAGCATAATAGCCCCTTATCCTTGGCTTGAGGATATCCCCTGAGGCCTCAATGTAATCAAGCATTTCCTGCGATGTCCTGCCGCTTCGGATCGCACTCCCGATTATTATGTGATCATAACCCGACAGATCGGGGTTTTCCCTTACATCGAACACATTGGCAATTCCGTCCATGCCTTCTGATATCCATACCCCTGCATCCCTCGCCGTTCCGCACCATGTGGCATAAAGCACAGCCCACTTTTTACCCGAAGGCCTCGGATAATATTCAAGCGATGATCCTTTTCCGGTTAACATAAAGGCACCCAGTGCCGCTATTCCTGATTTAATGAATGTCCTCTTATTCATGATATTCGTTTTTTGAGTTGGACATAAATACATTTAAGATTCCAGATACTTTTATATTAGTTAGTTACTGCGGTCAGGGAATGCCAGAGATTAATCCTGAGCCTGAAATGGCTGGTCAGGTCCGGCTATTCCCTAAACAAATATCCATAAATTTCAGGACTAAATACTCAAAACTGCCGATAACCATTATTTCTTTGTTCTTTTACCGGCTTTACACTTTTTTGTAAATTGCGCAATTAAATTCAAAGCCATGAAAAAACACATCTTGCTTTTATCCCTGATCTTGCTCTCATCCGTATCCTTTTCGCAGTCAGATGCACTATGGTTGAGATACCCATCAATATCCCCCGACGGAGAGAAGATAGTATTCACATACAAAGGCGACCTTTATACCGTTTCCTCAACTGGCGGCTCCGCGGTGCCACTTACTTTCCATGAGGCGCACGACTTTATGCCTGTATGGAGCAACGACGGGAAAAAAATTGCTTTTGCCTCCGACAGGTATGGCAATTTTGACATCTTCTCGGTTCCAGCTGAAGGCGGAGAGCCTGTAAGACTTACATTTCACTCGGCTGATGAGTTCCCCTATGCCTTCACACCCGACAACATGAACGTGATTTTCGGCGGAACCCGCCAGGATGCAGCCTCACACAGGCAGTATCCTACGGAATCGCAACCTGAGGTTTACAGTGTTCCTGCCGCCGGAGGCAGGATCAGTCAGGTCTGGACTATCCCCGCCGAGGATATCCGAATCAGCAGGGACGGAAACCTCTATCTGTATCACGACAAGAAAGGAGGTGAAAATAACTGGAGAAAACACCACACTTCATCAATAACCCGCGATATATGGATCTGGGACCGAAATGCAGGAAAGCATACAATGATATCGTCATTCAAGGGTGAAGACAGAAATCCTGTCTTCTCTCCAGACGAGAAATCAATCTGTTACCTCAGCGAGGAAAGCGGGACCTTCAATGTTCACAGAATGGTTATTTCCGATCCAGCTCAGAAAAAACAGCTTACCTCATTCAATGGAAACCCGGTGCGCTTTCTCAGCTCATCTTCCTCGGGCCTGCTGTGCTTCAGCCACGACGGACTGCTTTATACGATGAAACCGGGAGAGGAAGCACGAAATCTTTCCGTTAACATAGTTACTGCGGGCAAGGATAATACCGAAAAAGTAATGGAAGTTAACGGTAATGTGCGCGAAATGGCGGTTTCTCCCGATGGAAAAGAGGTTGCATTTATTGTTAGGGGTGAGGTATTTGTCTCTTCTGCCGACGGCGGGATAACCAAAAGAATAACCAACACCCCCGAAGAGGAAAGATTCGTCGGGTTCTCCCCGACAGGCGACACACTCATATATGCAAGTGAACGCGACAACAGCTGGAAGATCTTCATAACAAGGATAGCGCGTCAGGAGGAGCCTTATTTCTATGCCTCAACACTTCTGAAGGAGGAGCCACTTATCAGTAACGGTCACAACTGCTACCAGCCAAAAATATCTCCCGACGGAAAAGAGGTGGCATACATCGAAGACCGCAGGTCGCTTAAAGTTTTCAATATAAAAACAAAGCAATCCCGCACACTGATAACTCCCGACAATATGATTTACATGTCGGAAGGCGACCAGTATTTCCAGTGGAGCCCCGACAGCAAATGGATACTCGCAGAATACTCTCCGGTCCTTTCCAACTCTGAGGTGGCTCTTATCCGTTCAGATGGGAACAGCCCGATGATGAACCTCACCCGGAGCGGCTACAACGACTCACGGCCAGTGTGGGCCAACGGCGGAAAACAGATGCTCTGGTTAAGCGATCGTGACGGGCTTCGCAGCTACGCGAACAGCGGTGACAGACAGGCTGACGTTTACAGCATGTTCCTGACACGCGACTCATGGGACCGCTTCAGGATGAGCAAGGAAGACTATGCTCTTCTGAAGGAAATGGAAGAAAAGGCAAAGGAAAAGGAGAAAAAGGAGAAGGAGAGCGCCGACAAGAAAAAAAAGACCCCGGAAGTGAAAAAGGATAGCTCTGTGGTTATCGATTTCGAAGGATTACACGACCGAAAGGCAAGACTCACAATACACTCATCATCACTTGGAGATGCAGTGCTGTCGAAGGACAACGAAAAACTCTATTATCTTGCCAGCTTCGAAAAAGGCCTCAACCTGTGGAGCACCAACCTCAGGACAAAAGAGACAAAGATGGAGCTCACACTCGATGCAGAGAGGGCAAATATCATGTGGGACAAGGAGATGAAAAACCTCTTTCTCCTTGCCGACGGGAAAATCTCAAAAATAAATCCCGAAGGATGGAAAAAAGAGGCAGTGTCGTTCAAAGGGGAAATGACCCTCGACGTTGATGCTGAAAGGGCTGTGATGTTCAATCATGTCTGGCACCGGACAAAAGCCATGTTTTACATATCGACTTTCCACGGGGCCGACTGGGACAGGCTTTATACCGATTACAGGAAATTCCTTCCCCATATTGGGACAGGCTATGAATTTGCAGAGCTCCTTTCGGAAATGCTTGGCGAACTTAACGTTTCACATTCAGGTTCACGCTACAATGCCCCATCACAGGGAGGCGACAATACAGCTTCACTCGGAATATTCATGGATTTTGGCCATACAGGCGACGGCATTAAAATAGAAGAGATAATCAAGGATGGCCCGATGGATAAAGCTTCTTTCAACATCAGACCGGGAATGATAATCGAACAGATCGACGGCGAGACAATATCTTCAGTCCGCGATATAGCTTCATATCTGAACAGGAAGGCAGGTAAGTTCACTCTTCTTACCGTTTATGACTCTGCTGCCAAAACACGCAGCAGCATCACCATGAAACCCATCACCAGAAATGAAGAAAGCACACTTCTTTACAAAAGATGGGTAAGGAGGAATCAGGAAGAGGTCGAAAAGCTTGGAAACGGGCAACTGGGCTATGTACATGTGCCTGGGATGTCAGACGGCCCGTACCGTACCGTTTATGAGGAGATGATGGGTAAATACGCCGACAGGAAAGGAGTTATTGTAGATACACGTTTCAACGGAGGAGGCGACCTTGTATCAGACCTCACAATGTTCTTTACCGGGAAAAAATACCTTGAGTATGCAACGGAAAGCAGACCCGTGGGCTTTGAGCCAAACTTCAGATGGAACAAACCGACAGTGGCGATGTTCAATGAGGCAAATTACAGCGACGGTCATTGTTTTGCATGCGGATATAAGGAACTCGGAATAGGAAAAACCATCGGAATGCCGGTTCCCGGAACATGCAGCTATGCCGGATGGGAACTCCTCCAGGATGGAAACACCCGGTGGGGCGCAGTGCCTGTAAGCACTAAGGATGTCAACGGTGTCTGGCTCGAAAACGTGGAAACCGCGCCTGACATTGTGGTTAAGAACGAACCCGGAGTGATAGGCAGTGGACGTGACCAGCAGCTTGAGAAGGCTGTTGAGGAACTGCTTCGATCCGTTTTATAATATATCATGGATAACAATAAAGCTGTCGTTGGATTTATCGGAGCGGGTGGTATTGCCCGCTCACATGTTTATTCGCTCTCATCTCTGAGATACTTTTACGACGATGCTCCGGAAATTGAACTGGCAGCAGTTTCGTCGGCTTCTGAGGAAAGTCGGAACAAATTCGCTGGCCGCTTTGGTTTTAAGAAAGCAGCCAACCTGGATGAATTACTCGAGGACGAAAGAATTGACACTGTATTTATTCTCGGGCCAAACAAAGTCCATTTTGAGCATTTCAGCTCGGTCCTTGCCATGAAATCGCTGAAGAGGATATACCTCGAAAAACCGGTATGTTCCTCCCAGGATGAAATGAAGAGAATGCCGGAGCTTGCAAAGGCTTATCCTGACATATCCATTCAAGTCGGCTTTCAGTATCTTTTTACATCTGCAGTAAGGGAAGCCCTGGCCATGTGGAAGTCAGCGATCATGGGGAATCCTGTCCATTTCGATTTCAGATACTACCACAGCGACTACCTTAAACCTGAATACCGGAGAAAACGCGTTACACGCCTTACCCCTGCTCCTGACGGAGGGGCAATGGCTGACCTTGGGTCGCATGTGCTTAGTCTTCTTCTCGCCTTCCTGGGCGATGACCTGAAAATCACAGGGGCTTTACAGGCAGGCCGATTCGATGATGTCCCTGAAAGTTCTGACCTTTTCAGTCAGATCACTCTCTACGACAAAAAAACGCATGCCGCAGGAACTCTTTCATCAAGCCGGATAAGTTCCGGCACCGGCGACTTCCTGACCTTCGAAATCTATGCTGAAAAGGGTGCCATAAGATACGTTTCCTCCACACCCGATAACTTTGATTATTTCCTTGAAAGCGACGGGCACTGGTCGAGGCAGACTTCCGGCAGTAATTACCGCCCTGTTACCAGCTTCCCTTCCGGGCATGTTCCCCCCGGCTGGCACAGGTCGATGATGCATGCTCACTATGTCTTTCTCAAGGGAGCCTCATCCGAAACTTTCGTTCCTGACCTGAAACATGGCCTGGCGGTTCAGAAAATGCTGAACCTTACCTCTGAACACCTCGGGGAATTCAGGAAGCTGAGAGGTTCCTGAGTAAACGTTTATTCTATCCTTATACTCCTGCATACGTACTGCGTCATATTTCCTGTGACAGTATCTGTGAATTATTTCACAACAAGCTGCCGGAGCGTATTCCTATTTACATTTTTCATAAATTTGGGTTACTCTTTTATAACTTATAACTTCCTGACAAATGGCTTCAGAAACAACAACCATTTCTCCTCCTGTTCCGGGAAGAGTTACTTCGGTCGACTTTTTTCGTGGGTTAACAATGTTCCTGCTTGCCGGAGAGGCGTCGGAGCTGTTCTCAATCCTTCTGGATTCAGATAACGTATTAATTCATTTTCTTGGTAACCAGCTTCATCATCATGAATGGCACGGACTGCATTTCTGGGACCTCATCCAGCCATTCTTCATGTTCATTGTAGGGGTAGCAATCCCTTTTGCCGTGGCAAACAGACTTAAAAAGGGAGAGAGCATCAATATGATCACCAGACATGCCCTGAAAAGAGCCGTCCTGCTTCTTTTTCTGGGGTGGGGTCTGTATTTCGTCGATGCCGGTCGCCTTGTATTCAGGTTTCAGAATGTCCTTGCACAACTGTCTGTAACATATCTGGTTGCCTTCCTGATACGTAGCAAGAGCTTCAGGTTTCAGATTGTTTTTACACTGCTTATCCTGCTGCTTATCGATCTGGCATACCGGTTCTTCCCGGTTGAGGGATTTAACAACCCATGGGTGAACTTCGAAAACCTCGGTGCATGGTTCAACAATAAGATAGAAGGCGTCGAAAAGGCAAGCGAGTGGGCAACCCTAAATTTTGTTTCTACAACAGCTCATACTGTTTGGGGAGTCCTTTGCGGAAAGGTGCTTATGAGCAATAAAAGCTCCTCTGTAAAGATAAAGACACTTGCCATAGCCGGAACGGCGGCTCTTGCAGCTGGATATGCCCTTGACATCGCCGGAATTACTCCGATAATAAAGAAAATTGCCACCTCTTCCTTCGTCCTCGCCAGCGGCGGATGGTCGATACTTGCCCTTGCCTTTTCATTCTGGCTCATTGATGTCAGGAAAAAATTCACCAAAGGAGCATGGTTCTTCATCGTTGTCGGCATGAACAGTATCTTCATCTATATGTTCTTTTCCCTTCGCGGAGCCGGCTTCCTCGAAAGGATAGCAAAACCATTCAGCGAACTGCTTTTTTCGTGGGGAGGGGAAACATTAACCAGTATTATAACAAGCCTCGCAGTATGGGGAGGTATGTGGTACCTGTGCTACTGGCTGTACAAAAACCGTCTTTTCATAAAAATCTGAAAATCCTGATGAGAATCACCACAATCACTCTCCTGCCGGTAATTGTCCTGATAACTGCAGAAGACC
This sequence comes from Bacteroidales bacterium, assembly GCA_034002885.1. Lineage (GTDB taxonomy): Bacteria > Bacteroidota > Bacteroidia > Bacteroidales > VadinHA17 > LD21. The sequence goes on along the minus strand of JAVEZS010000010.1, from coordinate 36,484 downwards.
GGTTAATAATGAAAAAGATTGAAATCAACAAACACTAAGAGATCAATAAAATGGCAGAAAATATCAAAGACAAATCCGTAATAATAATCGGTGCCGGATTTGCAGGCCTGGCAGCAGGTATCTACGGCCAGATAAACGGTTATAAAACAACTATCATCGAAATGCACGACAAGCCCGGAGGATTATGCACATCATGGAAACGAAAGGGATATACGATCGATGGTTGCATCCACTGGCTGGTGGGCTCAAATCCGCGCAGCGCCATGCACGATTTCTGGGAAGAGGTGGGAATGATCCAGGGAAGAAAATGCATAAACATGGATGAATACATGCGCTATGAATGTTCAGACGGTAGGGTTCTGACATTCTACTGCGACATAAACAGGCTGGAAAAGGAACTGATTGATTTTTCACCAGAGGATGAAGATCAGATAAGAAAATTCATTAGAGGCATAACGCTTTCCATGAGGTTTGACATGCCATCAAAAAATTTATCCTTTACCGAAAAGTTTTTCAGAAAACTGAGGCTCTGGTCGACTTTTGTAACCAGGGGCAGGGAGATGCAGGCCTGGATGAAGGTTACAGGAAAGGAATTCGCTGCAGGTTTCAAAGATCCCGAACTCAGGAACGCTTTTGATGAGATATGGATCCCCGAGTTTTCGATACTCTTCATGTTCTTCACCTTCGCATACCTTCACAGGAGAAATGCGGGATATCCTCTAGGCGGATCAATGCCCATGTCGGAAGCTCTTGAGGAGCAATATAAAAAACTCGGAGGAAACCTGATATTCAGGAAACGTGTCGCTAAAATACTTACCGCTGACGGAAAGGCTGCAGGAGTCCGCCTTGACGACGGCCAGGAGTACAGAAGCGATATCGTTATTTCGGCAGCAGACGGATATAACACAATCTTTCAGATGCTCGAAGGGAAGTACACTGATGATAAAATAAAGCATATATACGATAACTGGATACCCTTTCATCCTCTTCTCTTTATAGGCCTGGGTGTAAACCGCAGCTTCGAAGAAATTCCCCTGTCGGTGTCGGGATTCTCCTTCCCCCTCAGGGAAGAGGTCCTTATCGCTGACAAAATCCGCCGCCGGATACCTGTGCATCTTTACCATCACGACCCCTCGCTGGCTCCCGAAGGCCGTACCACCCTTACCATAATGCTTGATACCAGCTACGATTACTGGAAGGATCTTCATGCCGGCAAAAAGGAATACGAAAGTAAAAAAGAAGAAGTAGCAAAAACGGTGATAAGCCTTCTTGAACAGCGTTTCCCCGGGATCTCTTCACAGGTTGAGATGGTCGACGTGGCCACTCCGGTGACATTCGAAAGATATACAGGCAACTGGAAGGGTAGTTTTGAGGGATGGCTGATAACACCCGATAACGCTTATACCATAATGAAACCACTTTCGCAGACTCTGCCCGGACTGGATGACTTCTACATGTGCGGCCAGTGGGTCGAGCCGGGAGGGGGGCTTCCCACCGGCGTTATGTCTGCAAGAAGACTTTTCAAGACCATTTGCCGTAAAGACGGCAAAAAATTCAGAACAAACATGTTATTGTGAGAAAATTAAATCATTGATTACATTTGCCAATCACATTTGACTCTTATTTCAATTTAGCAAACATAAAATATGAAGAAAAACTTTTCGCTTATCCTGTTGGCTGTGCTCATGAACTATTCCTGCTCCTGGTCACAGCAGGCACTTTTCGGAGGGACAAATATTATCTCTCCTGAAGTAAATGCCGACAACACCGTGACTTTCCGATTCATGGCCCCAGATGCAAGGGAAGTAAGGATATCAGGCGACTGGATGCCTGCACAGGGGTGGACTCCGGGTTCCGAACTGATGAAGAAAGATGAAAAAGGGCTCTGGACCTACACCTCTGACGTTCTGCCCTCAGATCTCTACAGCTATTCCTTTTCAGTTGACGGTATAAGAAACACCGATCCCAATAATGTCTACATGATAAGGGATGTGGCTTCAGTAACAAATGTTTTTATTACAGGAGAGGGAAAAGGAGATCTCTACAAGGTGAACAGTGTACCTCACGGATCTGTTACACGCCGCTGGTACAATTCCCCTTCACTGGGCATAGTAAGACGGATCACCATTTACACACCCCCGGACTACGAAAAAAGCCAGGAAAACTATCCTGTGCTTTATCTTCTCCATGGCATGGGCGGCGATGAGGAAGCCTGGATAAACCTCGGAAGAACCAGCCAGATACTCGATAACCTTATTGCACAGGGAAAGGCAAAACCAATGATCGTCGTGATGCCTAACGGGAATGTCGCACAGGAGGCTGCACCCGGTGAATCAAGCCTGGGCTTCTACAAACCAACCATGCAGCTTCCAAACACTATGGATGGAAAATATGAGGAGACTTTCGGAGATATTATCCGATTCATTGAAAGCAACTACCGTGTCGCCGCGAAAAAATCCTCAAGGGCAATAGCCGGCTTGTCGATGGGGGGATTCCATTCACTCCATATTTCGAGGTTCTATCCCGAAACCTTCGATTACATTGGGCTCTTTTCAGCTGCGATAATGGCTGACGAAAAAGTGACATCAAAGGTCTATGAAAATTTCAATGAAACGCTCAGAAACCAGATGACAAACGGTTACAAACTGTACTGGATAGGCATCGGCAAAACTGATTTCCTCTACAAATACAACCAGGAATTCAGGAAGACTCTGGATGATATGAAAATGCCCTACGAATACCGTGAAAGCGAAGGAGGACATACATGGACCAACTGGAGGGTATATCTGTCGGAATTTGTTCCTAAGCTGTTTAAATAAAAGTTACAGGTTCAAGGTTCCACAGGTTTGAGACTTCACAACAATTGACCCGCCTTCGCTACCAACTCCACTACTATCCGGTGGTCGAAGCAACAAGCAACCAGCACCAGGCAACCAGCAACGAGCAACATATAATTTTTTCCCCATCTAAACCTTTAACAATGACTGATTTCGAATTTTACAATCCCGTAAGGGTCTTTTTCGGAAAAGATCTTCTTCCAAAAATTGCAGCACAGATACCCGCCGGAAATAAAGTAATGCTTCTCTACGGAGGTGGAAGTATTTTAAGGAACGGTGTCTATAAGAAAGTGAAAGATGCCCTGGAGAGGTTTGAAGTAACCGATTTCGAAGGAATAGAACCCAATCCGACATACGAGACCTGCATGAAAGCTGTGGAGATAATCAGGGAAAACAACATCGGATTTCTTCTTGCCGTTGGCGGAGGTTCGGTAATCGATGCCACAAAATTCATTGCAGCAGCAGCAAGGTACCGTTTTGGCGATCCATGGAACATACTTGCCAAAAACATGCCGGTAGTTGATGCCGTACCGCTGGGAACTGTACTTACCCTCCCTGCCACCGGATCGGAAATGAACTCCAACTCAGTAATAAGCAGGAAATCGACTGAGGAAAAGTTATCGTTCGGGTCACCAATGGTATTTCCCAGGTTCTCCTTCCTTCTGCCCGAGGCTGCAGGCAGCCTGCCTCCGCGACAGGTCGCCAACGGAATAGTGGATGCTTTTATTCACGTTATCGAACAGTATCTGACATACCCGGTTAATTCACCTGTTCAGGACCGCTTTGCAGAGGCTATCCTTGTGACCCTGATAGAGCAGGGCCCTCTCGTTTATTCCAATCCTGCCGATTATGAAGCAATGTCGAATCTCATGTGGTCGGCAACAATGGCTTTGAACGGACTTATCGGGAGAGGGGTTCCCGGCGACTGGTCGGTGCACAGTATAGGACATGAGCTCACTGCCCTTCATGGTATTGATCATGCAAGGACTCTTGCCATTGTTCTCCCCGGTCTATGGAAGGCTCTCAGGGAAGAAAAGAAGGAAAAGCTTCTTCAGTATGGGGAAAGAGTCTGGAAAATATCGGAAGGCAGTGAAGAGGAACGCATTGATGCAGCCATCGAAAGAACTGTTGAATTCTTTGAGTCGCTGGGTGTCCCGACAAGACTTGGTACTTACGGCGTCACCAATGAAACTATCGACAGGATAGTGACCAGATTCGAAGAGAGAAAGTGGATTGCACTTGGCGACAGGGGACTTACAACGCCGGAAGTTACAAGAAAGGCGCTGGAGCTGCAGCTTTAGACGGTGAATTTCTTAACATGGGTCACGGATGACATGAGACCTGAAGTTTGAGGTTCCCTCTTCCTAGCTCTCACTCTTTTTTCAGTCATTCTTCAGGCAGGTGAATTATACAAATATCCATCGACCGGCTATTCTCAGAAAGCATCGCTGACTGAATCAGTATGCGTGTTCCGTCAGGGCTGAATGAAGGATATGGATGACCGGCTGCTTTAGTCTTGTGCCCGCCGGACAGGAGTATCATTTCATCCGAATGCCTGTCGATAAGGTAGATGTTTCCTCCAGGATCGACTCCGGCTGCCCGGCGGCCATCGGTTGATCTGCTGAGATGCTGCAGGATTGTTTTTCCGGCTGCCCGGCTGACAAATTCATTTTCCTCACCCGGGTTAAGAGGCCTCAGTCCCGAACCATCCGACTTAACTGTCCAGGTATTATGAGACGCACCGCCTTCTGTTCCGGAACTGAAGAACAGCTTTCCCGGTATCACCGGATCTGACTGCAGGTTTCCTGCAGCAAACGGGACGACAGTCACAATGCCTGTCTCACGGGTGTTAATGTTAATGCGTCCAATTCCCGAAGGACCTGCTTCCTTTTGGCCATTTAATGAATCATACTGAACTGCCATTCCTGCCGGAAGGTGTTTTGCGGCCTCTTCCTCCGACAAAATAAAGTAGACGCATTCTTCGTCCGCATCAAGCGCCATCCCTTTCCCAAAAATCATCCCGGCAGGAATGATCCCGCATACTCTCTGATATTCGTTTTCAGCTTTCAGAGTTCCTGTCTCACTGTCGGAAAACAACTTCACAAGATCCACCTCAACAACCTGAACCGGTCCCCCGCGGGTCTGTCCGGGCTGGCGAAGGACCATCCGCAGGTAATACATTTTCATCGATTTTGCCGTGAGACACATTGCAGGCATGTAGGCTCCCTCGGTGACCTGAACAATAACTCCAGTCTCCTCATTCACCGCAAGAGTCTCTCCCGGAAGCCTTTGGGAACGGAATATCAGCCACTTGCCATCCGAAGTCCAATGCCGGTGAATATCACGGATCGTGTAGTCGTTTGACTGTGAGCTTGTGAGGAAGGTTAGCTGCATTCCGGTTACGGGATCGGTTACTATCCTCTTCTCCGGGGGAAAGCGTTTACCGATCTGTGATCCGGCAGTTGATGCTGTCAGGAAAAAAACAGCAACAAACAATCCGGCATTCAGAAACCATATGTTAGCTTTACACATACAGCACAGGTTTGTTCATATCGGTGCGATGCCGGCAGCTTACACGGTCAGGCCCTGATAATAACTTAGTGAAGGACTTCCCTAAGCAAGCTTTTTGTATTTTATCCTGACCGGGGTAGTGTCGGCTACCCGCCTCTTGTAATTCTCCTCGTATTCCGAATAGTTCCCTTCAAACCAGACCACCTTTGAATCGCCTTCAAAAGCCAGCATGTGTGTTGTTACGCGATCGAGAAACCAGCGGTCGTGCGATATTATAACAGCACAGCCGGCGAAGCTTTCAAGCCCTTCCTCGAGCGCCCGCAATGTATTTACGTCAATATCATTTGTCGGTTCGTCGAGAAGAAGAACGTTCGCCCCTGACTTCAGTGTAAGTGCAAGATGAAGTCTGTTCCTTTCTCCTCCGGAAAGAACCCCGCACTTCTTTTCCTGGTCAGCTCCCGTGAAATTAAACCGCGACACATAAGCGCGTGCATTCACCAGCCTGTTACCTACCATCACATCATTCTGCCCTCCTGAGATAACCTCATAGACTGATTTAAGAGGGTCGATAGCGGAATGGGCCTGATCAACATATCCGGGAATAACTGTCTCTCCGATATCAATAGTTCCACGCGACGGCTTCTCCTGACCCATTATCATCCTGAAAAGTGTCGTTTTCCCGGCTCCGTTCGGACCAATAATGCCAACGATACCGTTTGGGGGGAGGTTGAATTCAAGATTCTCAAAAAGAAGCTTTTCCCCGAACGATTTTGCCACACCCGTGGCGCGTATAACCTTGTCGCCCAGTCGCGGTCCGTTCGGGATGAAGATTTCGAGCCTTTCCTCCTTAGCTTTCACATCCTGGTTAAGCAGGTTCTCGTAAGCCCCAAGACGTGCCTTGGATTTAGCATGACGGGCTTTTGGAGACATCCTGACCCACTCAAGTTCTCTTTCAAGTATCTTCCTCCTCTTTACATTGCCCTTTTCTTCAATTTCCAGGCGTTTTGCCTTCTGTTCAAGCCATGATGAATAGTTACCCCTCCATGGTATCCCTTCTCCCCTGTCGAGCTCCAGGATCCATCCGGCAACATTGTCGAGGAAATACCTGTCGTGTGTTATGCAGATAACAGTACCGTTGTACTGTTTTAGTGTCGTTTCGAGCCAGTTGACAGATTCGGCATCGAGGTGGTTTGTCGGTTCATCAAGAAGCAGAATATCGGGCTGGCTTAGAAGAAGCCTGCACAGGGCAACCCTTCTCCTCTCCCCTCCTGATAATATGCCAACGCTGGCATCGCTTTCGGGGCATCGCAGTGCGTCCATCGCCCTCTCGAGCTTATGATCGATATTCCATCCCTCGTGATAGTCGATCTTTTCCTGGAGAGAGGCCTGCCGGTCCATGAGCTGCTGCATCCTGTCGGCATTCCCGTATACTTCAGGGTCAGCGAACCGTTCATTTATTGCCTCATACTCTTTTATAAGGTCAACTGTTTCCTTTACACCTTCCTCTACTACCTCACGGACACTTCTGGTATCATCGAGCAAAGGATCCTGAGGAAGGTAACCAACTGTATATCCCGGAAGGAAAGTTACCTCCCCCTGATACTCCTTCTCTATCCCTGCGATAATCCTGAGAAGTGTCGATTTGCCAGATCCGTTAAGACCTATGATGCCTATCTTGGCTCCCAGAAAGAAAGAAAGAGAGATGTCCTTAAGTACCTGACGATGCGGAGGAAATGTCTTTCCTACACGGTTCATCGAGAATATTATCTTATTGTCGTCGCTCATGATTTGCTTTTTGCGACAATTTAGAAAAAAAACAGGGACCTGTGGTCCCCTTCCCGGATTTTTAAAATCAGTACCTGTCGGATTTTCGCACTATCACGATTATTATTATGAGAAACAGGGCTTTGTCCCCTGTTTCTCTGCTTAGAATTCATCTCCGGAAAATAAGCCTATAGCTGTTTTTGTGGAGTAAAAAGCTTGATTGTGTCATCCTGCAAAAGAACCCATAGGGAGTATACACCCTTTAATGTCCCGATGGGGATGTTAAGACAGCCCAGTGCCGCAACAACGATTACCAGGTACCGGGCCCATGGCTGGAAAGACAAAAGCCCGATGCCCCCTGCAAGCCCCAGCGACGACAGAAACCCGACCAGAAGAGGCAGGCTTACTGAGAGAAACCCGAGTACCATTGATGGTATCTCGTCACCTTCAACAAAGCCCCGTGCAAAATTAAGGGCAAAGAACACAGCCAAAGCCCCTATAAGACCAAAAAATCCAAAGCCGATGTGTATGGCTCCGACTACGGTCACATGTTTTTTCATCCTTGTATCTTCCATGACAATAAATTTTAAATCAGCCTTTTCTTTTCTTCATTCCTCTCTAATGACTTCCCGCAAAGTAAATTGTTGCATCAAAATACCTAATAATTTTTACATATCCGCGTTTTCACAAAGATTGTATAATTTATATTTGCATTCAGCAATCAATGTGTCCCCTGATGAAACGTAAAGTTATTATTGCCCTGGCTTTCACAGCTATGACTGCCTTCTTCAATTCATGCGAATCGTTAGGGACCTGCAAGGTATGCAGACAGGTAACATACAGTATAGGAGGAACTGTTATTTCTCAGGAACCTGAAGCGGAGTACTGCGATGCAGCCCTTTTTGCAATTGAGGCAAAACAGGATGTCTTCGTCGGCAATACAAGGATAACCTGGGAATGCAGGTAAATACAAAAATCCGTTACTTCCTTACTATGTCCCTTTCGTTCTAAACCCTCCCTGAAAAGGTTTTATACTTATTCCGGATATTTTATTTTATTCCCCGAAAATACTTTGAAAATTCAATTCCCGGCATTAATTTTGTTTATAAGTTGTTAATAATTGTGACTGATAAAGATTCTGACATCTATAGGTTGTCGTATTTTTATAGAGGTCAAAATCAATTACATAATGTCCCTGAATTTCAGCAGCTTGGAGCTAACAAACAAGACAATTGTCATTGTTGAGGACGATGTTCCATCAATGAGGTACTATGAAACTCTCGTTAAGAGTTCGGGGGCCGATGTTGTAAAATTCCGTACAGGAAAGGATTTCATTGAACATATTAAGAAAAAAGACAGTAAGATTGATCTGGTTATAATGGATTTCCTTATACCGCTCATAAACGGTATCGACTGTACCAGAATATTTAAGAAAGAAAGAAAGAACATCCCGGTTCTCATGTTAACCGCATATTCATCGGAACAGTCGAAGGCTGAAGCATATATTGCCGGCTGCAGCGAGTACATACTCAAACCTGTATACCCCGAGAACCTGTATGCGCTGCTTGAAAAATACTTTAGAAAGGAAGTTCCAAGTACTCACCTGCAGCCCAGATAATTTTCTTATTATCTTCTCCTTCCTGTTATTCTACAGCTTGCCGCTTGCCCACGTAACCGGCATAGTATTCTTCAAGTTTCGCATTTATTTCATCAGAAAGATCCCTGACCCCGTTCGATTCGCAATACAATGCTGCCTTTGAGGCATATTGAAATGCTGACTGGATTTCATATTCCGCGGAGGCCAGAACATATGGATTCTGACGGAGATAGTAGTCAAGCCTTTTGTAATAGTAATCAGTAACCTCGCGGGTCATCTCCATTGCTTTTTCAGTGGCTCCTGCAGCAAAATAAGCATCAATAAGGTCAGTATAATAAGGATCTGGCAGAAAACGGTCCGAAGGAAGAAGTTCCTGACAACTGTTGAGTACCTCAATAGCTTTTCCCTTTTCCCCTTCAGCAGCAAGGGCTTTCGCAAGCCTGGCGTAAACCAGCCTCGATCTTATTACTATTAATGTCCTGATGTGGTTATAATCCAGATTCACATCAGGATCATTTGCCCCGCCCCATACAAACCTGTTGACCACATTGTCATAAAGAATATCGGTGTCGATCCTTCCGTATTCGTTCCAGCTTTTACTTTCTGTTCTGATAGGAACGAGTCTGTAGGCAAGTCCCTCAAGCTGGAAATACTCTTCCAGTCCAAGTGCATCGTCATGATTCCCTGTCACAAAATAAAGAGGCCTTTCCCAGTTATTGTTGGCAAGAATATCGAGTATGATAAGCTGGCTCTTAAGAATTGAGCCTCCCTTCAATGTTATATCAATGTAGGGAACGATCTTGTCCGCATCCTCAGGCCTGACTGTCCCGCTGGCGATAACCTTTGCCGAATCGACAGGTATCCTTATGGTGCGCGAGGGAATGACATCGAGGATCTCGGTTGCGGATATCTGTACTTTTGTAGCCTTGTTTTCACTTTTTACCCAGTCGATTACAGTGGATACGTTAACCGGATCCTTTGTCTTTTCAACAATGAACACCTGATTGTTTATGCCGTCATAATACTTCCGGGGAGGCAGCGACACCGGCAAAGGTGCCGACTCGTAAGTCCTTCTCTTCATCTGGTTGATATACCAGTCGGTATTGAGAAGCATAAGATTGCATACCCTTACATCAGTGCGTTTTCCCTCAACCTCCTGGGCATACCAGAGAGGGAATGTGTCGTTGTCGCCATTAGTAAACAGAATGGCATTTCCGGCACAGGAATTAAGGTAATTGAATGCCACATCCCTTGTAAGATACCGCCCTGAGCGGTCGTGATCATCCCAGTTTTGCGACGCCATTACAGCAGGTACTGCAAATAGAGTCAGCAGGCCGGCAGCCGGAGCGGCGATCTTCTCGCCTGTAATCCTGGAGATGGCTTCGTAAAGTGCCAGTACTCCCAGTCCCAACCAGACAGCAAAAAAGTAGAATGATCCTGTGTAGGCATAGTCCCTTTCACGCGGCTGGTTGGGATACTGGTTCAGGTAGAAAACTATGGCAATGCCTGTCATTACGAAAGGCAGCATAATAATCCACCAGTTCTTGTAATCGCGGTTGAGGTGATAAAACAACCCGGCAAAGCCAAGGATCAGGGGAAGAAGAAAATAGGCGTTTCTCGAGGTATCGCGGTCCGGACCAGGTGGCAGATCGGAAGTACCCACCCTGGGCTCGTCAAGGAACTTAATGCCCGATATCCAGTTTCCGTTGACAGCGCCTCCTGTACCCTGTGTATCATTCTGCTTTCCTGCAAAATTCCACATGAAGTACCTGAAATACATATAGCCAAACTGATATGAGAACATGAACCTCAGGTTTTCGCTGAACTTCGGCTTTCTGATAATTTCCTTCTCTCCCGAAGCATTTGTTACAGTAACCGGTGTTCCCGTTATCCTGCCCCATTCATTGTAAACTGCTGCATGGTCGTCCTGTTCGCTCCACATCCTCGGAAAGAGGGTGATAAATCTCGGATCATAAATGCGGTCGAGATCATATGCACTTACAATATAACGGCCATCTTCAAGAACATATTTAGGTTTGCCGTTAGCATAATCGGTTACCGGAGCATTGAAATAGTGTCCCCTGAAAAGAGGCCTCTGTCCGTACTGCTCCCTGTTGAGGAAATACAGAAGACTGAAAGGATGTTCCGGCTGGTTCTCGTTAAGGGGAGGATTCGCCGAAGCCCTTATCACGATAACGGCAATCGATGAATATCCGATCAGTATAACCATAACCGAGGTCAGGATTGTATTCAGCAGATAGCGGTTCTTTCCGGCGAGATACCAGATAAAAGCCGTCACTGAAGCCATTGCTGCAAAATTCAGCAATGCCGAGCCTGATATTACCCATATTCCCGAAAGCAGCATAGCGGCAGCAGCCATTACACCCATCTTCATCCTGTCGGTCGTATGCAGTGTTGCCCTTACTGCCAGAACAAAAAAGAGTATCAGAAGTATGAAATGAAAAACCATACCGCTGTTGGGAGGAAGACCTGCCGTATTCACGAAGAAAAGCTCGAGCTTCGAAGAAATGGTTACTATTCCAGGCATTATTCCATACATCAGCAGGGCCAGCATTACGAAAGAAAGACCGATGGAAATTAAGAAGCCCTTCCAGGTGAAATCGTATATCCTGAAATAATACACCAGGACTATCGCCGGAAGGGTAAGCAGGTTAAGTAGATGCACTCCGATGGAAAGACCCATGAGAAAAGCAATCAGGATAAGCCACCTGTCGGCATATTCTTCCCCTGCAACATCCTCCCATTTCAGAATGGCCCAGAAAACAACAGCTGTGAAAAGGGACGACGATGCGTAAACCTCTCCTTCAACGGCCGAAAACCAGAAGGAGTCAGAAAATGTAAAAGCAAGAGCGCCCGTAACACCCGCCGCCATCACAGCAATAATCCGTGAATTAGTGTACCTGCTCCCGTCACTGAGGATTATTTTCCTTGCTAGGTGAGTTATGGTCCAGAAAAGAAAAAGTATTGTAAATGCACTTGCAAGGGCCGACATGGCATTTACGGTGGCGGCAACAAGAGAGGTGTTTCCCCCGGCAAAAAGAGTGAAAAACCTTGCCATGATCATGAAAACAGGGTTCCCCGGAGGATGCCCCACTTCAAGCTTGAAAGCCGATGCTATGAATTCCCCGCAGTCCCAAAGGCTGGCAGTGGGTTCCATGGTGGCAAGGTAGGTGAATGCAGCTACAGCAAATACTCCCCAGCCGGTTATGTTGTTGATAAGCCTGTAATTCTTCATGCGCGATGTTTTGATATCATCCCTTAAAAGGATCGGATGAATGCCCGGTGAAAATACAAAAATTTCCCTTTATGACCTTTGTTTGACTCACTCTGTTATAATTTACTATTTTTGAGCAAATCTATGTCCATGAGATCCTACCTCCAGCAGCTTTTATTTTTGTTACTCCTGCTGCCATTTCCCCTGCGCGCTCAGTACTACAACACCGGTCAGGACCCGGCTTCGCTGAAATGGAAATTGATCAGGACAGAAAATTTCGATGTGATATATCCCGCAACTTATGGAAACGGAGGTGCGGAGTTTGCTCAGTCGCTCCAAAATGCCTGGTCGGGAATCACTCAGCTCTATCCCGCCCCGAAACTGAGGATCCCCGTAGTAATCCACAACCATACAACAATGTCAAACGGGTATGTAGCATGGGCTCCCAGCAGGATGGAGATCTATCCGACACCAGAACAGAACTCCATTCCACTCGATGCCAACACACAACTCGCAATACATGAGCTTACACATGTAATGCAGATGAAATCATTGAACAAGGGATTTACCAGGGCAATGTCGTTTATCTCAGGAGAGCAGTTCAACGGAGCAGTAACGTCCCTGCTCCCTCTCTGGTTCCTGGAGGGAGATGCCGTTTTTGCCGAATCAGTACTGACAGGATCGGGACGGGGAAGAACTCCCGCATTCCAGAAGCAGCTAAAAGCCCTTATGCTTGAAAAAGGCACTGTTTACAGCTACGACAAATCGGTTAACGGATCTTTCAGAGATTATGTTCCTGATCACTACCAGTATGGATATCAGATAATGGCATGGTCGTATCTGAAGTATAACCCTGACGTCTGGAAAAAGGCTGTCGGCCTTACCGGTGCTGCTCCCTTTACGATAAATCCTGTAAACCTTAGCCTCCGGAGAAGCATATCAATGACCAAGGCCGGGCTTTTCAGGGAAGCTTTTGACACCCTTGGCACTATATGGAAGTCTGATGACTTAGTAACGAAGAGTGAATTATACAGCAAATTAAATCCCCCCAAGAAAGGCAGATATATAAATTATTACTCACCGGTAAGCGCCGGAACCGACAGTGTTATTGCAATAAAAACAAGCCTGACAGATCCTCCGTCATTCGTGCTTATACAGCCCTGGAAATCGGAGAAGAAAATCCACGTGCCCGGCGATTGCTATCCATGGTCTGTAACTTATGGCAAAGGGAAGCTCTGCTGGGTGGAGACTCATTCCGACCCCCGCTGGCAGAACAGGGAATGGAGGATTATCAAGGTAATGGATATCAGAAGCGGCAAAGTGAAACAGCTTTCTTTCAGATCAAGGTATATGTCGGCATCTGTCTCACACGACGGCAATCTTATAGCAGCAACCGAGAACAGCCCTGACAATAAGAACAGTCTCGTGATTATTGATGCCTGGAACGGCGACAGGCTCGAAACCATTCCTGTTCCGGATAACGCATATCTCCAGAGACCGCGATGGAATATAACAGGAGATGTAATTACTGTTATTACGTTAACAACTGAAGGAGAAGGTGTTATGACTTATGATCGTCTCGAAAAAAAATGGGAAAAGCTCATAAGCGAGGAAAAAAACGACATACAGTCGGCAGAAATGCGTGGTGACTCACTATTTTTCGTCAGCTCACTGTCGGGAACCGATAACCTGTACCTTCAAAAGCCCGATAAATCGATAGAACTTCTCACAAACTCACGATTCGGAATTAGTGATCCTGAGATAAACGGCGACCGGATCCTCTTTTCAGATTACTCCGCTTCGGGCAACAACATCTGTCAGGCTTTGGTTTCAAACGGTCAGGCAGTGGATGAGATCCATTTGTCAACAAGGTCGTATCTGATAAACAGGTTCGACAAGCCTGAAAAAGTAACGATAAAATCAGATGAGCCTGCTGAATATACAGCTGTCAGCTACCGGAAATGGAAACATCTCTTCAGATTTCACAGCTGGATGCCTTTTTACGCCGATCTGGACGCGATTCAGGATGATCCGCTGGCAATCAGTCCCGGATTTACCATCATGTCACAGAACAACCTGAGTACGCTTGTGTCGACATTTGGATATGAATACAGCGAAAACAGGCATAAATTCCATTCAGGAGTCAAATGGAACGGCAGGTATATACAGTTTGAGAGCGGGTTCGACTTCGGAGAAATCCCTTATATCGAGAGGTTTGGGGAAAATGTCGCTGATCCTCCCAACGTCATTAACGGATATCAGTTAGTAAACAAGGCTACCCTTCCCCTGATATTCAGAGGCGGAAGCTTTACAAAATATCTCTATCTCGAAGCAGCATCGAATATTTCGAACAACCATATTTATCTCAAAAGCAAGGGTGCCTACGATACTTACCAGAACCAGCTGACTGGACGATTATACTTTTCAAACTACCGCAGATCCGCTTTCAGGGATATTCACCCCGGGCTGGCGCAGGTCTTCGATATTAACTATTCATTCCATCCTTTCGACAAAGAGATATACGGGGATATCCTTTCAGCAAGAACGGCTTTCTATTTTCCCGGTTTATTTAAGAACAACGGTATAAAAGTCAGGCTGGAATCAGAACGTCAGAATCCCCAAATCTTCATCCTGAGGAACAGGATCTCGCTCCCCAGGGGTTATCACGACATCCTGTCGCCGGACCTGAAATTTGCATCGGCTGATTATTTCATGCCACTTCTTTACCCCGACCTCAATCTGCCCGGACTGTTCTACCTCACCAGAATAAGATCCGATATCTTTTATGATTATGCTGTTGCAAACAGCTACTACGCTTTTACTTCCTCTTCATCAGGAACCGTGTCAGAATTTGTTGACGGGAAGAAATCATTCAGCTCCTACGGGGCGGAGTTAATGTCAGATTTTTATCTTTTCCGCATTCCGTTCATGATCTCTGCAGGAGTGCAGGCATCGTGGAAGCAGTTAGGTTATATGCCTGACCTTTCGCTGCTTTTCAGCATTGACCTTTTCGGAATGAGCATTGGCCGTGAAAGATCCGGATCGCGCCTCTAGAGCGACCGTGCAGTATCCTTTATCAGTTCCCAGGCCTTATCCACATGTTCAGAAGTGACATTTGTCTGTCCTGTAACCATCCTTAGGGTATAGATCCCGTTAATTACAGTGTGCGAAAGGTATATCCTGCCTGAATCGTTAAGACGATGGTTGAGAGCTTCATTTATTTCGTTTATTTCCCTTTCATTCCTGCCTTCGGGCCGGTAGCGGAAACATACGACGTTGATCAGAACAGGTGCCAGAAGCTCAAAATCATTCTCGAGCCTTATTTTCATGGCAAGAGCCGAAGCCAACCCTATGTGCAACCTGATCTTTTCCTTCAATCCCTCTACTCCGTACATCCTGATTACGCTCCATAGTTTAAGCGCCCTGAACCTTCTTCCAAGAGGTATGCCCCAGTCGCGGTAATCGTTCACGATCCCTCTGGTGCGCGTTTTAAGATATTCAGGCAGTATTTCAAAGGTCCTTATAAGAAGCTCAGGGTGTCGTGTAAAAAATGCAGAGCAGTCAAAATTCGTGAACATCCATTTATGAGGATTGAAGACCAGTGAATCTATGTATTCCCTTCCGTCGAGCATCCACTGGTACTCAGGAAGAATAAGGGCAGTTCCGCCCATTGCGGCATCAACATGCAACCAGATACCGTGTTCCGAGCAAATGATCCCGGTCTCTCTGAGTGGATCGACCGAGGCAGTTCCCGTGGTAGCAATTGTGGCCACAACACAGCAAGGAATGTAACCGCTGGCAAGATCTTTCTCAACTGCTTCCCGGAGTTTTTCCGGATCCATAGAGAAGTCGTTCCTTACAGGTATCCTGACTATGTTTCTTCGTCCTATTCCGCTTATCTTTACAGCTTTCTCGACCGAAGAATGAGCCTGTTCCGAGCAGTAGACCCTCAGGATACCGGCATTTTCAGATCCGTCGTCATTTATCGTGAAATTTACAGCTTTCTCCCTGGCTGTGAGAATGGCTGCCAGGGTTGAAGTTGAGGCACTGTCCTGTATAACCCCTTCAAACTGCGATGGAAGCTTGATAAGATCTCTGAGCCAGATCATCATTTTTTCCTCAAGCTCAGCCGCAGCAGGTGAAGTTTCCCATATCATGCACTGAGCACCCAGGGTAGCTGTGATCATCTCCGCAAGTATTGACGGCGGGCTTGTGTTGGCAGGGAAATAGGCAAAGAAAGACGGGCTTTGCCAGTGACTTATCCCTGGCATTATTATCTCGTCGAGGTCTCTCATGAAGCCGGAGAATGCCTCCGGCTTGTCAGGAGGCACATCAGGAAGCCGGCTTATTATTTCTCCCGGCTTTGCCTGTGACTTTACCGGATACTTTTCAACGTTCTCCAGGTAGTCGGCCATCCAGTCGACCACTTCATGGGCATATTTCCGGAATTCCTCAACAGTCATTTATCCGATTCTATTTGACCGATTCAGCAAGAAGGATTATTTTGTTGGCCCTGACTTCAATAACACCTCCCCTGATATCAAAAAGCACCTCTTTATTGTCTTGATCAACAATATAAACCATTCCGCTTTCAAGAGTCGAAATTATCGGTGCATGGTCTTTAAGTACCTGGAAGGAGCCTTTCTTGCCGGGGACTCTTACTGATTTGATCTCCCCCTCATATACTTTTTTGTCGGGAGTAATGATTTCTATCTTCATTTTAAAGATGTTGCTTGTTGCTGGTTGCTGGTTGCTCGTTGCCTGCTGATCTTAACCTGCAACAGGCAACCAGTAACTGGATTATTTCGACTGAGCCAGGATCTTCTCTCCTTTTTCTATTGCATCTTCTATGGTACCGACCAGCATGAAGGCCGATTCCGGATACTGATCTACCTTACCTTCAAGGATCATGTTGAATCCCTTTATGGTATCTTCAATTGATACAAGTGCACCCTTGATGCCGGTAAACTGTTCAGCTACGTGGAAAGGCTGGGAAAGAAATCTCTGTACCCTTCTAGCCCTGTGTACAACAAGCTTGTCTTCTTCTGAAAGTTCATCCATCCCAAGGATCGCAATTATATCCTGAAGTTCATTATATCTCTGGAGAAGCTCTTTCACACGCTGAGCGCAATTGTAATGCGCTTGGCCAACTATGTCGGCAGAAAGTATCCTGGATGTTGAATCGAGCGGGTCGACAGCCGGGTAGATCCCAAGCTCCGATATCTTACGGCTGAGCACAGTGGTTGCGTCGAGGTGTGCAAATGTTGTTGCAGGTGCAGGGTCGGTGAGGTCGTCGGCCGGGACATAAACGGCCTGGACTGACGTTATTGAACCCTGACGGGTGGAGGTGATGCGTTCCTGCATTATACCCATTTCAGTAGCGAGGGTAGGCTGGTAACCAACTGCCGAAGGCATTCTTCCCAGAAGGGCCGAGACTTCGGATCCTGCCTGAGTGAAACGGAAAACATTATCCATAAAGAAAAGGATATCCCTTCCTCCGCTCTTGCCGTCACCATCCCTGAAATGTTCTGCAACGGAAAGGCCTGAAAGAGCAACTCTTGCCCTGGCTCCGGGAGGTTCGTTCATCTGGCCGAATACAAGCGCCAGCTTCGATTCCTTCAGGGCTGAATGATCCACTTTGGAAAGGTCCCATCCGCCTGATTCCATATTTTCAAGAAAATCCTTGCCATAGTTTATAACCCCTGCTTCGAGCATCTCCCTAAGGAGGTCGTTCCCTTCCCTTGTGCGTTCACCAACTCCGGCAAAGACAGAAAGCCCTGAATAGGCTTTTGCTATATTGTTTATAAGCTCAAGTATAACAACTGTTTTACCAACACCGGCGCCACCGAAAAGTCCGATCTTCCCACCCTTGGAATAAGGCTCGATAAGGTCTATGACCTTTATTCCAGTGTAGAGAACCTCCTTTTCAGTCGACAGATCATCAAATTTGGGAGGTTTGCGGTGAATCGGGTAGCCTCCCTTTTTGTCGAGCTTTCCGATACCGTCAATTGCCTCTCCGGTGACATTCATAAGCCGACCCTTTATCTGTTCGCCGATAGGCATTGTTATAGGCATTCCTGTTGCAACTACTTCCATCCCTCTGCGCAAACCGTCGGTCGAGTCCATTGCTATCGCCCTTACTGTATTTTCGCCTATATGCTGCTGGCATTCCACAACCAGTGTGGTGCCATCATTTCTCTTTATCTCAAGAGCATCATAAATATCAGGCATTTCAGAACCCTGCCGTGCAAATGTTACGTCAACCACCGGTCCGATGATCTGGCTGATTTTCCCTGTATTCTTTGCCATAA
Source organism: Bacteroidales bacterium (assembly GCA_034002885.1). Lineage (GTDB taxonomy): Bacteria > Bacteroidota > Bacteroidia > Bacteroidales > VadinHA17 > LD21. The sequence goes on along the minus strand of JAVEZS010000010.1, from coordinate 18,229 downwards.
ATCCGAATTATTTATAGAGGTTTAAGTTAATTTTTTTCTTTTTTTATCTTTTTTTTTTGATGATCTGTTCTTAAGATTCCCGTCCCGAAAGAGTACCGGTGAGTGCAATAAGCTCTTCCTTCCTTTCCTGGACTGCTCCTGCTTTTTCAAGGCATCCGAGAGCACTCCTGAGATATTCTCCGGCAAGGCTCTCGGCTGCCTGCTTTACTCTCAGCTGATCGAACAATGAAGTAACTTCCTTAATCTTAGTTTCCGGTTCTGCGATCCCGGAGGTATAGATATCATGAAGTTTTTTTCTCTGTTCAGTCGAAGCAAGCTCGGAGGCCTTAACGTAAAGGTATGTCTTCTTTCCTGCCATTATATCGCCTCCTGAAGCCTTTCCGAAAACCCTGGAATCACCATAAGTGTCAAGTATGTCGTCCTGTATCTGGAAAGCCATTCCAAGATTCTTCCCGAACTCATACAAGAGATCCGCATCCCTTTCATCAGCTCCACCAAATACTGATCCTATCTTTGCCGATGCGGCAAGAAGGACCGCTGTCTTCAACTCTATCATCCTGAGATATTCCTCCTTCGATACTATGGAAGCCTTTTCAAAATCCATGTCGAGCTGCTGCCCTACACACACCTCAATGGCTGCCTTGTTGAATATTCTCAGTACACGCGGAAGGATAGCCGGTGGCGACTGAAGAAAACATTCGTTTGTAATAAATGCCATCACATCGCCTGAAAGTATTGCCTGGTTAAGGTTCCATTTGTTGTGCACCGTTGTGAAACCCCTTCTGATGCTGGCTTTGTCCATAATATCATCGTGAATAAGGGTGAAATTATGGAATACTTCTAAGCCCGCAGCCGGGATAACAGCCTCATCAATTTTATCGCTGAAAAGGTTGCATGAAAGCAGTGCCAGTACTGGTCTGAGCCTCTTTCCTCCCATTGAAAGAACATACTTAACCGGGGCTATAAGCCGTTCCGACTCCTCATTGTATGAGAGGTTTACCAGAGCTGTGTTTATTATATCCTTTAATCCCGATTGACTGTACATGTTCTGTTCTTCTGGTATAGTGACCCGGATCCTTTTTTTATTTCAAAGCCTCAGCACCACTGACAACCTCAAGTATCTGTCCCGTGATAGCTGCCTGCCTTGCTTTGTTGTATTGCAGAGTGAGTTCCCTTATCATCTCGGAGGCATTGTCGGTTGCCTTATGCATTGCCGTCATCCTTGCTCCGTTCTCTGCCACGAATGAATCGAGAATGGCTTTATAAAACTGAATTTTGAGCGATTTAGGAATTAGCTCCTTAATAATTGACTCCTTATCAGGCTCATAGATATAGTCGGCGGGAGTTGTCTTTTTTTCTGAAACGGCAGAGGATTCTACAGGCAGGAACCTTTCGGTGGTAAGCTGCTGTACAGCCGCATTCTTGAAATGGTTATAGATGAGTTCCACCCTGTCGTATTCTCCGTCGACAAAACCTTTCATCACCTTCTCAGCCAATTCGTTGACATTCTCGAAACTAAGTTCATTAAGGAGGCTGTTCTTCTCCTGAGCGATCCTGAATTTAAGTTTCCGCAGGGTGTCAAAGCCTTTCTTTCCTATTGTCAGGAACATTACATTCCCTTTTTTGTACTGCTCATAATAATTGTCAGCAACAATCCTCCTGACCTCTTTGATTACATTCGAGTTAAATGCTCCGCAAAGGCCCCTGTTTGACGTAATTACGACGAGAAGAATCTTTTCCGGAGCAGAAGTTCTGTTATAAATATTTTCAACTTCCGAATCAGCAAGGCTCTGTGAAAGGCTGACAAGGATCTCATGCAACTTGTTTGCATAGGGCCTGAGCCTGACAATCTTGTCCTGAGCTTTTCTCAACTTGGCTGCGGCCACCATTTTCATGGCAGAGGTGATTTGCCTGGTCGATTTAACGGAAGTTATCCTTAACCTTATAGCTTTTAAATTCGCCATTAAAGAACCAATTTATCTGTTATCCTTCTATGCCTGCGCTTTATACTTGGCTGTAAGTTCGAGAGCTGTCTTTTCCAGGATATCTGTAATCTCGTTGTCAAGAATCCCCTTGCTCAGCTTATCAAGAACGTCCCTGTGTTTCAGATCCAGATATTCGAGGTATTGCGTTTCGAATTCCTTTACCCTGGAAACAGGAACATCCCTTAGCAATCCCTGGGTTCCGCAGAAAATTATTGCGATCTGCTTTTCAACCGGTACCGGAGCATACTGAGCCTGCTTAAGGATCTCAACGTTCTTTGCACCCTTGTTCAGAATTGCAAGCGTTGACGCATCGAGGTCGGAACCGAATTTCGAGAAGGCCTCCAGTTCGCGATACTGCGCCTGGTCGACCTTCAGTGTTCCCGCTATTTTCTTCATTGCCTTGACCTGGGCATTTCCCCCCACCCTCGAAACCGAGATACCTACGTTGATCGCAGGGCGAACTCCCGAGTTGAAAAGGTTGGATTCCAGAAATATCTGGCCGTCGGTTATTGAGATGACATTTGTCGGAATGTATGCCGAAACGTCGCCTGCCTGTGTTTCAATGATCGGAAGCGCAGTAAGCGATCCTCCTCCTTTTACCAGATGACGGATCGATTCGGGAAGGTCGTTCATCTGTCTCGCCACGTCATCAGATTCTATTATTTTCGCTGCTCTTTCAAGAAGTCGTGAGTGAAGATAGAAGACGTCACCCGGGTAGGCTTCACGTCCGGGCGGACGGCGGAGCAGAAGTGAGACTTCCCTGTACGAAACTGCCTGTTTCGACAGGTCGTCGTATATTATCAGGGCATCACGTCCTGTATCGCGGAAGAATTCGCCAATGGCAGCACCTGCAAAAGGAGCGTAGAACTGAGAGGCCGCAGGGTCGGAGGCCGTTGCGAGCACAATTACTGTATAATCGAGGGCACCATACTCTTCAAGAGTCTTCGCTATATTAGCAACCGTGGACCCTTTCTGACCTATAGCAACATAAATGCAATAAACCGGTTTGCCCTTTTCAAAATTACTTTTCTGGTTAATAATCGTATCTATTGCAATGGCTGTTTTGCCTGTCTGACGGTCGCCGATAATGAGCTCACGCTGTCCCCTGCCTATCGGGATCATTGCATCGATAGCCTTTAAACCTGTCTGCAAAGGCTGCTTAACAGGCTGTCTGAAGATAACCCCGGGGGCTTTTCTTTCGAAAGGCATCTCGTAAAGTTCACCTTCAATAGGACCTTTACCGTCGAGAGGCTGGCCGGTTGGAGTGATGACCCTTCCGAGCAACCCTTCTCCTACACCTATTGATGCAATTCTTCCGGTGCGTTTTACAATGTCGCCCTCATTAATCTCTTCTGTAGGGCCGAGCAGCACTGCCCCAATATTGTCCTCCTCGAGGTTGAGGACAATTGCTTCAATACCGTTCTCAAATTCAATGAGCTCGTTCGATTCTGCATTTGAAAGCCCGTAAATGCGCGCAATGCCGTCACCTACCTCAAGAACGGTTCCTACCTCTTCGAGTTCAACCCCGGTCTGAATGCCTTCAAGCTGCTGCCTTAGAATTTTCGATACTTCTGCTGGTTTGATATTTGCCATATTCCGTGTACTTATAAAATCGTTTTTTGTTTAAATACCCTTTTGATATGATCCTGAACAAAGCTCCTTTTTTATCTTGCGAAGTTTGTTCCTTACACTTGCATCTATGTACTTGTCCTCAATTTTCAGGACGAATCCTCCTATTATCGATTCATCGATATTCTCCCTGAGATCAACCTTTGTGCTGAATAGTTTTTCTATCAGTTCTGAGACCTGCCTCCGAATTTCCGGATTAACCGTTGTGGCTGTTGTCAGTATTGATTCGGTTATTCCATTATGTTCCCTTGTGTTGTGGATAAACACTCTGGCTATTGCCGGAAGATATCTCTCCCTCCCGTTCCTGACAACGAGATCAATCAGCGACATGGTCAGTCCGTCAACATCCCTGCCAATAAGTTCGTGAAATATCAAACTCTTCCTCGACGGAGGGATAACGGGGTTGGAAAGCAGTTCCCTGACTTCAGGCATACTGCACAACTCCCTTATAAGGATCATGTCGTGGTTTATCGTATCGAGGATCTTCCTGTCGAGAGCCGACTGGAAAAGAGCTCTTGCGTACCTTACCGATATCCTGCTTTCATTCATCGTTGAACAATGTTAATTCTTGCTGAAATCGATTTCTTTCAGGTAGTTGTCGATGAGTTTTTCCTGTTCACCCGACTTTTGGAGTTTCTCTCCCACAAGTTTTGAAGCAATCTCTATTGAGAGCGAAGCAACCTGTTCACGAATATCGGCAAGAGCAGCTGTTTTTTCCCTCTCAATACCGGCTCTGGCTTTCTCAACAAGCTTATCAGCTTCCTCGGTAGCCCGGCTTTTTGCTTCAGCAATAAGTTTGTCACGCACATCCCGCGCTTCTTTCAGGATATTCTCGCGTTCTTCCCTGGCTTTTTTCAGGATAGCTTCATTGTCGCTCTGAAGCCTTACCATCTCTTTTCTTGCTTTTTCAGCCGAAGCAAGAGATCCTTTTATCATCTCATCTCGGGCTTTTATTGCGCCCAGCACAGGTTTCCAGGCGAACTTTTTCAGAATCAGGAAGAAAAGGACGAAGATCAGTGTCGTCCAGAATACCAGCCCTATTGCAGGGTTTATAAGACTATTTGCCAACAGTACCATATCTGAATTGTTTTCATTTTTTTCAAAAGAGGCGCTGCAACCAACCGTTGCAGGGCCTCCGTTCCTTTACTAAGCAATAAGAGCAACAACGATTGCGAAAAGAGCAGCTCCTTCGATAAGTGCTGCAGATACAATCATGTTTGTCTGAATCTTTGAACTGGCTTCGGGCTGACGTGCTATAGCGTCCATTGCTGATCCGCCGATCCTTCCGATTCCGAGGCCTGCTGCGATAGCTGCAAGACCTGCTCCGACTGCTGCCAATGTACCTGTCATAATAATTTAACTGGTTTTAATTAAACAATAAACATTAATGATGCTCCTCCTGTATGGCGAGACTGATGAATAGTGCTGACAACAGGGTGAAGACATATGCCTGAAGGAATGCCACAAGAAGTTCGAGGCAATCCATAAATATCACGAACAATATTGAAACAGGGGCCACTGCCAGCGACTTGAAGATGAAGATAAGGCAGACAAGGCTAAGTACTATGATGTGTCCGGCTGTTATGTTGGCAAAAAGACGGACCATAAGAGCAAAGGGCTTGGAAAAGAGACCTATTATCTCAACGGGTATCATTACCGGGAGAAGCCAGAGGGGCACACCGGGAGTGGCAAAAACATGCTTCCAGTGGTTTTTGTTGGCGTTGAGCTGAGTCATGAAGAAGGTAAAGAGAGCCAGAACCATTGTGACCGCAATGTTACCTGTAACATTCGCCCCGAAAGGAGGCGGAAAGGGAATAAGCCCCATAATGTTGTTAAGAAGAATAAAAAAGAAAACCGTCAAAAGGTAGGGCATGTATTTTTCGTACTTATGCTCCCCTATGTTCGTTATTGCGATCTCATCCCTGACAAAGAGTATGACGGGCTCAAGAAAGCTCTGTATACCCTTGGGATGACTGATACCTGTCTTCTTGTATGATCTTGCCAGGGAGAGGAAAAGCCATAATCCTATAATCACTGAAAACAAAAGACCCATCACTGCCTTTGTCATTGAGAAATCGAGAGGGAGCTTCCCCTCCTTTATGGTCCCGTCTTCATTCACATTCACTATCCTTCCCTTGTATTCACCTTCCTCCTCAAGCCGGTAGCCTTCATGGACATGACCGTGGGCCAGTTTCCTGGAGGAAAAGATGTCAAGGCCTTTTTCCCCCGAGTACAATATAACCGGAAGATAGACAGCAACATGCTCCCCGTTCTTTTTTGTCAGAATATGCCATTCGTGCGAATCAGCAATGTGATCCATTATGAATGTGCTCGCATTGAATTCCTCCTCTGCTTCATGTGTTGAATGTTCCTCAGCAGCCTTAACCGGAAATGAGAACATTATAACAAGCAGGATGAACAGAATACCTTTGACAAATCGCATTTCTATTAAAAGTAAGTATTTATAATGATTTCTTTTTCAGTGTTTTCAATATAAAAAATATCGAATACAGAGAGATCGCTAAATATAGTACAAAAAATAATATAACCGAGATAACTCCGGTTTTTTTAGCAATTATTAACCAAACAAGGGCGAGCGACATCTCAAGAATAATTTTCACACCAATTGCTGCAAGACTGTATATGGACTGACTCTCCGGTTCTTTTGACAGTCCTTTGATAAAAATAAGTATCATTACCAGGCTGATAACAATAAAGCATAAGGTAAGTATCACCAGATCAGTAAGATTTATGTTCAGGGCTGTGAATTTCCCGGCCAGGTATGCTGACACGATGACCGTCAGGCCGATTAGCAGAATTCCGGTTAAAAATTTTCTAAAAATCACAATGAGAAAGTGTCATCTGAGGAAATCCTTTACTGCAGTGTAAATTCCTGCAAAAACACCGAAAAGCGACAGCACAACAGTAAAAACCGGCTTTTCAAAATTCAGCCACTTATCAAGCTCAATACCCAGAAAAGTCATTACGGCAATGATGACTATCATCTGAAAGGCGAGCCCTGAATATTTACCGAAGTCCTGAAGTGCCTTACTTCCCTGATTTTTCAGACTCTTTTTCTGCTTCTCTTTGTTTTCCGAAGTTTGCTCCTTCATTATTTTCAGTGTCGCTCATTTTGCAGTTTCCGGTGAATTTTGCACCAGGTTCGATCGACAGCTTGAAGGTCACAATATCTCCCGATATTTTCGAATCAGCTTTTAGAGTAAGAAGCTGGCTGACACAGATCTTTCCGTCGACGTTGCCGGAGACCTCCGAGTTTTTGCAATAGACTTCGCCTTTAACTTTCCCGGTGGGACCAATAACAACCTTCCCCTTGGTTGAAAGATTGCCGGTCAGTAAACCATCAATCCGTATATCACCGTTCGACCTTATATCGCCTGTAATTTCCGTCCCGTTACTAACCAGATTGATTGCTGTATTGTCAGTTTCGTTGTATTTTCCCATGTTTCACCAGAATTATACTTACAAACATAATAACTCACAAATATAAAAACTATTGCAACTTTTGAAACTATTGAAAGCAAAAAACAGGAAAGCAAAAACATGTCAGAACATTATTCTGCATGCCTTTCCCTGAGAGAACAGGTTCCCGGCACAAAAGAGTAATTTACCGCAAGTGCCTGAAGAAAGAAATGAATAAATCCAGGATGGTAATCAGACCGGGTCGTATGCCCATTTAAGGTATATTGATCCCCAGGTAAACCCGCCTCCGAATGCCGCAAGAATCAGCTTGTCGTCTTTCTTAAGCTGCTTTTCGTATTCCCAGAGACACAATGGTATTGTAGCTGCGGTTGTGTTTCCGTAGTTTTCGATATTTACCATTACCTTTTCGGGAGGTAGTCCCATCCTTCTTCCCGTGGCATCAATAATTCTGAGGTTTGCCTGATGTGGAACAAGCCAGGCTATATCTTCAGCCTTAAGATTATTCTTTTCCATAATCTCAACCGCCACTTCGGCCATTTTCACAACAGCGAACTTAAATACGCTCTGCCCTTCCTGGTAGACGTAATGCTCGCGTGCGTCAACGGTTTCGTGAGATGGCGGACGGACCGATCCACCAGCCTTCATATGAAGGAATTTACTTCCGGAGCCATCGACATGGAAGATATAGTCCATTATACCTGTTTCCTCCTCCCCGGGCTCAAGCAGAACTGCTCCCGCTGCATCGCCGAAAAGCGCACAGGTTGTCCGGTCGGTGTAATCGGTTATCGACGACATCTTATCAGCTCCAACGACAATAACCTTTTTATAATTGCCACTCTCGATATAGGCTGCTGCCGTCTGAAGTGCAAAAAGAAAACCCGAGCAGGCAGCACCAAGATCAAAGCTGAATGCATTTTTTATTCCGGCTTTTTCTGAGATGATGTTTGCAGTGGCAGGGAATGCCATATCGGGAGTTATTGTCGCACAGATCAGCAGTTCGACTTCATCGGGAGAGGTCCCGGTTTTTTTCAGAAGCCCGTCAACAGCATTTGCCCCCAGGTCGGAAGTCCCCAGTCCTTCACCTTTTAGTATCCTCCGCTCCTTTATCCCGACACGCTGCATGATCCATTCGTCGGAGGTATCAACCATTCCGGCAAGTTCGTTATTTGTGAGCCGGTATTCCGGTACCCAGGCATGGATTCCGGTTATGGCAGCTCTTTTTTTCCCCATAAGTTAAATAGCTTCAATAATTCTTTGGGCAAGATTTGCTTTCACAACAGCCTCTGTCTGAAGGATCATGTTCATGATAGCCTTCCTTTTTGATATTCCGTGCCCGATAACGACGTTTGCGTTAATACCCACTATCGGGGTACCGCCTATGTTTTCAAAATTGAGACGCTCAAAAAACGGGTGAGTGATGTTTATCTTTCTTGTAAGGGCATATGTCGACTCAGCCTGCTTAAGAACTATATTACCGACAAATCCGTCGCAGACCACAACATCTGTCATGTCTTCATGGAAAAGAGCATGTCCTTCAATGTTCCCGGCAAAATTAAGCCCGGGGTGTTCTTTCATTATCTCGAAGGCCGCCTTTACAGCGGGTGTTCCCTTGGTCTCTTCGGCACCAATGTTAAGAAGACCGACCGTAGGATTCTCTACTCCGTGGACGAATTTTGAATAGAGGCTTCCCAGAATCCCATACTGAAGAAGCACGTCGGGCTTGGAATCAGGATTAAGTCCCACATCAAGTATTACCGAATCGCGCCCGTCGATGCAGGGAAGTATCGTTGCAAGAGCAGGTCTGAAAACACCCGGGATGACGTTTACCGTATAACTGGCTCCCACAAGCATGGCACCAGTGTTTCCGGCACTGCAGAAGCCGTCAAGGTTTTTGTTCTTGAGCATCCCGTAACCCACGGCTATGCTTGAATCCCTTTTCTGCGAAAAAGCCCTGGCGGGATGATCTCCCATCTCAATAACCTGAGTTGTGGGAACAATAGTAAAAACCGAGGGATCGACTTCCATCTCCTTGAATTTGGCAGTGATTATTGCCTCATCGCCGATCAGAACAATTCTGTTGTCAGCCGAAATGCGGTCCAAAGCATCTACCGCGCCCTCAATTACTGCGAGAGGTGCAAAGTCACCTCCCATGACATCAACGCCGATTTTCATAGAAAAACAATCTGATTATCTTAATCAGGCTGTAGCTTTTTTCTCAATTGCCAGCCTTCCCCTGTAAAATCCGCACTCAGGGCAAACCCTGTGATACTGTACCGATGATCCGCAGTTTGAACATGTACCTACTGTAGGAGGAGTAGCTTTGTAATGAGTCCTGCGCTTATCTCTCCTGGTCTTCGAATGTTTGTGTTTGGGATGTGCCATTTTTTCTTCCTTTAATTATCTTCCATTAATTTCCTTAATTCTTCCCATTGTGTATCGGAACCTTTTTCTTTTACAACCAGATGCTGCCTTAGCTTCTGTATCATCAACGGATCGCATCCGCTAACGCCGGCCTCATTGTAAGGATGTATCCTCTTAATTGGAAGGGCCAGATGAATGAATTCATAAAAATACTGGCTCAGATCAAGATGATGTTCATCCCGGGGCAAGGTAATAATTTCAGGATCACCGTCGTCCATTTCCTGCCCATATTTTATAAGAAGCCTGTTTTCACAGACCAGGGGATGATCAAACATCGCGAGACAACGGTCGCAGCATATATTTACTGTCCCCGAGATCTTTACAACAAGGTCGATATGCGATGACCCCTTTTCAAGCTCAGCAAGCACATCGAGCGAACCTTCCTTTATCTCCGACTCTTCAAAGAGGTCAAAAAACGTTTTATCAATCTTATATTCAAACACATGATGGCCAGGCTTAATTCCGGTAACTGGTATGGAGTATTTTCCGGGCATCATCTGTAAATTTTGGACTGCAAAAATATAAATCCTTATTCAAATTAAAAAATTATCAACAAAAAAGTAACAGAAAGCCCGTAAAAAGACCATCTGCCGGTATTTTTCCGCAATTAACCGATTTATATTGATACCTGCATATTTTATTGTATAGCTTTGGAAAGGAATAATTCATATCACAATGAAAAACAAATTCAAACACCCGAAAGAACACAGGGAACACCCTCCCCGGATCGGAGTGGGTATCTTCCTGATAACACTGGGTATTGCCCTCCTTGTCGCTACAAATGACCTTCTCGGACTTGGAAGTGTCAAGGAATACTTTACCTGGGAGACAGCCCTGGTATTTATAGGTTTTTTGCTGTTATTCAACCTTGAGTTCACAGGGGGACTGATTATGATTGCCATCGGTGCCTGGTTCTTCATTGATGATCATGATTATGAATTACCCGAACTGGTAAAAACAATCTACTGGCCCTCCCTGATTATACTTATCGGGCTGGGCTTTATCATATCATCCTTCATGAAGAGAATCAGGAATAATTAACTTCAAACAAATAAGACCATGGAAACAAATAGCGAATTCGGAAAAGATCAACATCGCCTTGATGGCGATGAAGCAGGGATAAGGGGCAAACGCTTCCATTCCTCAGGTAACAAGGCAATAATAGGAGTAGTCCTGGTGCTGGCCGGATTGTTCCTGGTTATTAGAAATACAGGATTCTTTCCTGATTTCATTGACGACGTTATTTTCAGCTGGCCGATGCTTCTCATCACTATAGGCCTGGTAATGACCCTAAGCTCATCGGAGAAAACAGCCGGGGTAATTGTTATGGCTGTTGGCGGTTTCTTCATGATACCACTGATATTCCGGGAGACTTTTCATATGTACAACATGTTCTGGCCTTCGATATTTATAATTGTCGGCGTGATATTCATCGTGTCGCACCGCAGGGGATGGAGCCCCACCTCTCAAAGGAAAGATGCCGCGGGGGATGATTATATAGACTTTGTAAACATTTTCGGAGGCGGCGACCGCCAGATAGTATCCCAGAATTTTCAGGGCGGAAAGATCACGGCCATTTTCGGAGGCGGCGAAATTGACATGACAAAAGCAGGACTTGCGTCTGGCGTCTCGGAACTGGAGGTTGCATGCGTCTTCGGAGGTGTAACATTAATCGTTCCGGAAGAATGGTGGGTGTCAATAGAAGTAACCCCGATACTCGGAGGCTTCAGCGACTCACGAAAACTGACGCCGGGCCGCTCGGTCGATTCGTCAAAACACCTTGTAATAAAGGGAGCTGTTATATTCGGAGGAGGTGAGGTCAAAAGCTATTAAAAGAAGCCGAAGATGAAGCATCCCGTCCTTACCGACAGAGTAAGGCTGATCGTCTGGTGGATCGTTTGGCTTTTCACAACCCTCGGTCAGCTTCTACTCTATTATTTCGCCTACGGACGCTTTACTCCCTCTGCCATACCCGACGGAATTGTCTCCATGGTTGTCTTTTCAGGATTTGGCCTGTCGCTATGGTATCCCTTCAAATATATTATCACAATCAGCAAGAGCACTACGGGAGAATTCACAAATAACATAATAGCAGGCCTTGCCTGCGTTTCTTTATGGCTTCTCATTACCAGATTTGCAACCCCGCTGCTCCTTCCAAAAGAAAACGATTTTGCCGAATACTGGCATGCTACATTCCCTTACAGGGCCGGAACAGGACTATTTATTTACGGCCTGCTGATACTGGCCTATTATCTGTTCATGAGCCTTTTTAACCTCTCCGAGAAAAAAGAAAGGGAATCCAAACTTGAAAGCCTGGTGAAGGAAACAGAACTTAAAATGCTGCGATCGCAGATAAATCCCCACTTCCTCTTCAACAGCCTGAATTCTGTAAGCTCCCTTACTATAACAAACCCTGAAAAAGCAAGAGATATGGTAATAAAGCTTTCAGAATTCATGAGATATGCCCTTTCAAAAAAGGATGAACAACCCGTTAGCCTGAGAAGCGAACTTGAAAACCTCCGGCTGTATCTCGAAATTGAAAAGGTACGATTTGGCGACCGGCTATCAACTGAAGAAGTGATTGAAGAGAAATGCCTCGAGATCAAAATGCCGGTGATGCTTCTTCAACCCCTTTATGAAAATGCGATCAAACACGGTGTATACGAAAGCACCGAAAGAGTCAAGATAACTACCTCCGTGAATTGCGTCAACGGCATTCTCGAGATAGTGATAAGCAATAACTATGAACTTACTCCCTCCCCGGTCAAAGGTACAAGCACCGGACTTCAGAATGTTTCAAGGCGACTCGACCTCTTTTACGGTAAAAGGGCTTCAATAAGGACGAAGAAAGAAGACGGGGTATTTACAGTATCACTTTTTATCCCGGCTGAGAGATAAAAACCGGGAAAATGCAATAAATTTGTTTCAGAAACAGCATTTACATTAATGCTTTTTGTTCTTTTTACATCACAGGGCAGAAATTGATGCAGAATGACCTGCTATACATGTTATAAGCTTACTGCTCTTGATGGTCCTTTGAAGCAGGATCAGGTTCAGCACTGATGAAGTTGTTGTATAATGTGTTTCAGAATTACCGTATGCAAAAGATCAGAACTGTTATAATCGAAGATGAAGCTCCGGCCAGGGACATAATTAAATTCTATCTGCAGGAGGTTGAAAACATAGAGATTATCGCTGAATGTTCCGACGGGTTCTCCGGCCTTAAGACTATCTCCGCCATGAAACCCGACCTTGTTTTCCTCGATATTCAGATGCCAAGACTGACAGGAATTGAACTAGTGGAAGTTCTCACCGAAAAGCCTGAGATCATATTCACCACAGCCTATGATCAGTTTGCCCTGAAAGCATTTGAACTGAATGCGGTTGATTATCTTCTCAAACCTTTCCCGAAAAGGCGTTTCCTTGAAGCAGTAAAAAAGGCCGTTGAAAAGATAAATTCAGGGGCAGGAAACCTTACTCCGGCAAGCCAGCTTCTTGAAAAAAGGCCTGACCCTGACTCTCCAGTGAACAGAATAGTGGTCCGTAAGGGAAACGCAATAAACCTTATACCGGTCGAAGAGATAAGATTCGTTGAGGCTCAGGATGATTACGTGATGATCTACCACGGAAACGGGAAAGCCCTGAAACAGCAGACAATGAAATACTATGAGGACAACCTTCCCAAAAAGGACTTTGTCAGAATCCACAGGTCATATTTAGTCAGGGTCCAGGAAATTAAGAGGATTGAGCCCTATGGCAAGGATAACCATATTGCTTTTCTGACTTCAGGCGACAAGCTTCCGGTTAGCAGGGCGGGATACAAGCTGCTGAAAGAGGAACTTGATTTCTGAACCGGCAACCTCTAATAACTCTTATTCATATCTTTTCACAGGTAATTCCCGGAAGAGATCCGGTAGAAACTACATTTCCCTCCGTCAAAGATAAGGCCTTGTAGCGTCACAGGATGGATTAAGCTAATGTTCCTTCAGCCGGTTGCATGTTTTATAAAACTTCAGGGGCTTGTACTTCCTGAAGCGGAAAAGAGGAACCGGATCATAACCGTGAGTGCCTCCGGGTCGGCAGCGCAGAATACGGCTTAATGCCATAAGCAAACCTGCGGCCGGTCCGTGAAGCCTTAGTGCATCGAGGGCATAAAGCGAACAGGAAGGAACATGACGGCATGAAGGCCTCAGCAGGGGAGAAATAGCATACCTGTAGAAATGAACGGGCAGCGATAACAACCTTACAATTATGGATTTCTGCTCCTTTGCCATGAGGCAAAGATAACAATCAGAGCCCTTCGTATGTTATAATCATGGCATAATGATTAATTTTGTAAAAACTGACAATATGACCTGAATTTGTAAAAGACAAAGGTTTGGCAGGAGTTTTGAACAGTAACTTAAAAAAGAAAAATTATGGAACCACAGAACTTAAATATGGTAAACATGAATATCTGGATCATCTTCATTGTATTCATGGCCTTAAGCTGGATTGTAAGCGCTACACTGAAATCGAAATTCAGAAAGTATTCGAAAATACCTGTTGACGGAGGTCTTACGGGCCGCGAGGTGGCTCAGAAGATGCTCAGGGACAACGGGATATATGATGTCACTGTACAAAGTGTGCCCGGAACCCTCAGCGATCACTACAACCCTGATAAAAAGACCATCAACCTGAGCCAGGAAGTATATAACAACAGGAGCATTGCCGCTGCCGCTGTTGCAGCTCACGAGACCGGACACGCGATACAGCACGCAACTGCTTACGCATGGCTCGGATTCAGGTCAAAACTGGTGCCGCCGGTAAGCTTTGCCTCAAAATGGGTACAGTGGGTGCTCCTTGCAGGGATCGTTCTTGTAAATACCTTCCCGGGGCTGCTTCTCGCAGGAATAGTCCTGTTTGCCCTTACTACACTTTTCAGCTTCGTAACCCTTCCGGTTGAGATAAATGCAAGCCAGCGTGCACTTGCATGGCTGACAAACGCGGGTATAACATCATCAATGAACCACGACAAGGCACAGGATGCCTTAAAATGGGCTGCCCTTACCTATGTTGTGGCTGCTCTTGGCTCGCTCGCAACACTTATCTATTACATAATGATATTTACAGGAGCCAGCAGGGACTGATCTCCTCTGAATAATACCGGACTGGCCAGGAAAAGAGACTTCGCCCTAGGTCAGGGCTGAAGTTTAAAAAACGACCGGCTTTCATAAGGATAAGAGCGAAAGCCGGTCGCTGTTTTTAATACCTCATGTTGAAAGCCCGAAACTTTATCAGAAAGAAAAGGGAAGGAGATCAAAAGCTGTATTTAAGCCTTAGAAAACCGATGTTGATCTTCATTCTCTCTCCTCCCATTACAGCGTCAAAATGCTGCCACAAAACCGAAAGATCAATATTTTCCGCCATCGACCAGTCGAATGCCGGGCCGGCAAAATAACCCTCGAGATCAGGAAACCACATCGTTGAAAAGGAAAGATTAATAAGCGGTGTTACTGCCCATGTGAACTGACCGAAGGCCGAGAACTCCGAGAAGGCAAGGTCCCTGGCGGAAAGATTTGTGGAATAGAAAGCCTCAAAACTTCCGGGGTCGGGAGGATTGGTGCAATACATGAACTGAACCTGCGCCATAGAATTGTTCCTGAATATCCTGTCGAAACCCGCTGTAACCATCAGTGACCCGTCTCCTCCCGGAAAATCCTCATAGGGATCGAACCATGTAGCTTCTCCCCTGAATGAATAGTCACCCAGAGCACCCGACCACCCCGTGCCAAGAACCACATCCTCTCCGTTCGAAAATCCAGCAAGAAACTGAATGTCGTAACCCCACCTGCTGAATCTGTAAAGACCCGCTGCCGTTACGTCATTATCACTGTCGACCTTGACGGCAAGCTCGGCCGAAGAAGATGAGGAGGTGAAATACTGAAGTCTTACCGCATCGCTTCCCGGCCGTTCCACATAATCAAAATCGAAAAAGGAATACGCGTTGAAAATGTCGTTTGGATTCCAGACCAGAGTCTGGCCCCAGTTTATCCTCTGTCTTCCGGCAGTTACCTGAAAGTTGCCGAAGCTGAGATCGACCCATAACCTGTCGGCCGTTGTGTTAAGAAGAAATGAATTTTTGCTTACTATGTTCCACGACATGTCGGCAACACCCGTATCGTCACCGATAAGATCTGAATAATAGCTGCCAAGCCTTACATAATCGCCGGTGAAAAGACGGTTCCTGAATTCAGCGGCGAACGTTATTCTTTCGTTCGGATAAATTTTGAAATTGAGCCTGTTGTGAAGAATGTTCTCATTCATGAAAGGCCCGGAAAGTGTGTTGAACATCGAACTCTGAAGGGTGCTGACGTAACCGGTCAGCTCAACAGAAGAGGTTTTCTCCTGGGAGTAAAGGAAGGAAACGGAGAAGGCGAGCAGGAGGAAAAGAAGGTACTTCCGTCTCCTGAACGTTCCACCCCCCAACCCCCTAAAGGGGGCTTTAAATCCAAAATCCTTGTATGTTTTGTCTTCCATAAATATCTCAAAATTTTCATCTGCCACATTCTTAGCCCCCGTTCAGGGGAGTTGGGGGGTAAAACCCAGAGAATAAGCCCCTCTCCATCAGGTTTGGGGATCCCTTCTTTCATCCGACACCACCCTTCCGTCCTCCAGTGTTATAACCCTCCTGGCCATCTTCATCACCCTGGGATCGTGGGTCGAGAATATGAACGTGACCTTCTCCTCACGGTTAAGGGTCTCCATAATCTCAAGCAGGGTTGAAGCCGCCTTTGAATCGAGGTTGGCCGTAGGCTCGTCAGCCAGCACGAATTTCGGTCTGGATGCAAGAGCCCGGGCCACTGCAACCCTCTGCTGCTGCCCCCCCGACAGCTTGGAGGGCCTGCTGTTGATCCTGTCGCCCAGTCCCACTTCGTTCAGAAGTCCGATGGTCCTTTCGTCCCTTTTTTCCCGGGGCCATTTCTGAAGTGTCATGATGAACTCGACATTCTCCTTTGCAGTAAGAACCGGAATAAGGTTGTACGACTGAAAAACAAACCCGATGTTCTTAAGTCTGAAATCAATAAGCTCCGACGACTTAAGTCCCGACAGGTTGACACCCCCGATTGTTATCTCACCCGAGGTGGGCATGTCAAGCCCTCCTATCAGGTTAAGCAGGGTGGTCTTTCCCGATCCCGACGGACCTACTATTGCTGCAAATTCAGCTTCCTCAAAGCCGAGGCTGACGTCCTTCACGGCATGAACCTTGACTTCGGCCGAGTTATAGATCTTGTTCACGCTTTTCAACTCAAGTACTTTCATTTTTACTCAGTATGATTTGTTTTCAGTATCTCAATTTTCCTCTCTCTGCTTAACCAGTAAATTCATGCACTTCCCTTCTCAATCTGTTCTCAGTGCTTCAACGGGTACGAGCTTCAGCGCCTTCCGGGCCGGCCACAGCGATGACAGTATTGCTGTTACAATCACCATAACTGCAGTTAAGACGATAAATCCCGGAGTGACTATCGGATAAACCGTTGCAGCAAACCCAATGGCTTCAAATCCTTCGCCCCAGCCTGCCATGTGGATCCCTGTCCTTCCAAAGGTTCCGGTAACAGCCCATCCGAGGAGGATGCCGGCCGCCGCCCCAACACAAGTAAGGAATATCGTTTCAAGCATTATCATTGTAAAGACCCTTCTCCGGTTCATGCCTATCGCCATAAGCATCCCCAGCTCCTTTGTCCTTTCAAGCACCGACATGAGCATGGTGTTAATGATCCCGAAAGCAAGAGCCAGCATAATTATCCCGATGAAAATGAAGTAGTAGATGATCATGAAATCATTCATCAAAGCGGCATCCGGAGCAAGTTCCTTCCACGTCCTTACCGAATTCCCGCTAGCCAGCGGTATCAGCCTGTCCCTTACCTTTCCGGCGTCATCTATATTATTGAGTAGGACAGCAGCTTCATGGACAAGGATATCCTCATCTCCGTAAAGCGCTGCCAGCTCCCCGGCATTGACGAAAACCGCCATCTGGTCAAAACCCGTGTTTGTGGTCTTATAAATGCCGCAAACCCTGAAAATGGCATGGATCGGGTTCCCTTCCCTGTCGGAAAGGGTAAGCTGGACCTTGTTCCTGAGCCTGTAATCAAGCGCTTTATCGCTTATGTTATTTCCAAATTCTTCATATTCCTTACCGGACAATTCACTTTCCAGCGCTTCCCTGAAATCGCCGGGCGAACGGAACCGGGTGTCCTTCAGGGCTTCAAGTTTTTCAAGGACTGCTGCAGGCACTTCTTCCTTTCTTAGTTTTTCAATTACGCTGTCGGTCACTGAGTACTGCTTGATCTTCAGCAGTTCGGCCGTCTTGTCGCTGATAAGAATGTCGCCGCTGCTTCCGGCATCCAGATACCTGCCTCCTCCACTAACAATCTTTTCATGTATTTTAGTAACCTCTTTTTCCCTGTCAGGATCGACTCCATAGATGATAACCCCCGTATTTGCCCACGAGGTGCCGGCAAGGGCTATGATCTTCGTCCTTACGACATGGCCTTTTACCTCAGCCAGCGTGTCGATGATCGCGGTGATCCTCCCCGGATCGCTTATCGTCAGGCTGGTCTCCTCATTCTTCAGATACTCATTGTTATGGATCTGAATATGTGATACCTCGTTGTAAACGGCATCATCGAGCCGCTGTTTCGACCAGCCTTCAACAAAACCTATGATGAAGACTCCGGCAATGATTCCGAGTGCAACGGCAATGATCACCACCA
>JAVEZS010000009.1:43822-88973 GCA_034002885.1 Bacteroidales bacterium | reverse complement strand
CGATACATGGCAGGGCAGATTGTATGTTTAAGGTATCCCCTTTTAAGGGGCAGGGGGTAAAACAAGCAGAGGCGTGAGGAAGACTAAGGGACGAAGAGACGAAGAGACGTATAGACGAAGAGACTGAAAGACGGCAAGACGAAAGGTTATGGTATATTTTCTGGAAAGAATAGCAAAGCATCTCTACGAAAGCACCGGCGGTGACATTGGCAGGCATTGCCTTGTGTTTCCCAGCAGGAGGGCCGGTCTATATTTCCTGAAATACTATTCGGCACTGCTCGAAAAACCTTCATGGGCACCCGTGACCATGACATCGAATGAATTCTTCGGATCCTTTTCGGACCTGATGGTGGCCGACACTGAAGTCCTGTTGTTCGAATTGTACAGGGTTTACCTTAGTCTTAACAGCAGCGGAGAGGGCTTTGATGAGTTTTACTTCTGGGGCGATATGCTGTTAAACGATTTTGACGATGTCGACAAGTATATGGCCGATGCCCCGGTTGTGTTCCGTAATGTGGAGGATTTCAGGAATATAGATGCACGATTCGGAGATCTCGACCCTGAACAGGCTGAGATAATCAAACAATTCTGGCGCAATTTCGAGCCTGAAAAGCAAACGCCTCAGAAAGACGGCTTTATTACCGTCTGGTCGATACTTGAGGAGCTGTACTCCGGATTAAGAAAGGCACTCCGCTCTTCTGGACTGGCGTATGAGGGAATGATAATGAGGGATGTTGCCGAAAGTTTCAGCAACAGTATAATGCAAGACCTGAAATGGGGAAAAGTTCATTTCATAGGATTCAATGCACTTAACAAGTGTGAGCTCATGCTTATGAAACAACTTCAGGATCAGGGGAAAGCCTGTTTTTACTGGGATTATGACACTACCTACATCGGGGATGGAAACACCAACTCTGCCGGGCTGTTCATGAACCGGAACCTTAAGATTTTCAGGAACGATATGCCGGCAGACTGGCAGTACGACACACTTCTTTCAACAACCGGCACTGATGTGACCAGGAGGGTTATCGCTACTGCCTCTGATATCGTTCAGGTGAAGCTGATACCTGATCTCCTGGGTTCCTTACCCGCAATGCCCCCGGAAGAAGCTCACCATACGGCAGTCATCCTGGTTGACGAGAACCTTATAGTTCCCCTGCTGACCAGCCTGCCTGGTGATACCGGCGATATCAACATCACAATGGGGTATCCGCTCAAAATGACCGGTGTGTACAGCCTGGTGAAGCATATTTTCAACCTGCAGCGGAATGCTTCGGCGGAGGGAAACGAGATCCTTTTCAGCCGCCGGGAAGTCATCGATATCCTGAAGCATCCGCTGGTGGCAGATGTTTCGGGCGATGAAGAAAGAAGTATTTCAGCTGAAATTCAGTCCGGAAACATCTTCCGTATACCTGCCGGTTTCCTTTGCAAAACCCGCCTGACGGAAGCGATTTTCAGGAAATCAGCCACGCCGCCCGAATTCTCTGATTACCTGACAAGTATACTCGAAATTGTGTCAGCGGGAGGGTCCGGAACCGATCAGGAGGATACTGACAGTCTGATGCAGCGAAAACTGAGGAATGAATTCCTTCATACTGTACTGAAGACAATCCGGCGTCTTGAACCTGTTGCAGATTCGAAAGATGTAGTGTTCAGGATTGATACCTATATCAGGATTCTTGACAAGATTCTGAGAAACCAGTCAGTTCCTTTTACCGGCGAGCCGTTGTCGGGAATCCAGATAATGGGATTTCTCGAGACCAGGGCACTTGATTTCAGGAACATTATTATGCTTTCAGTCAACGAAGGTTCGCTGCCATCAGTCAGCACCGGGTCATCATTCATTCCATACAGTATAAGGGAAGCATTCGGGCTCCCTGTAATAAATCACCAGGAATCACTTTATGCATACCACTTTTTCAGGCTCCTTCACCGTGCTGAGAATGTCACATTTGTTTATAACTCCGACTCGTCAGGGATGCGAACCGGTGAAATGAGCCGCTTCCTTACCCAGTTGAAATACGCACGCCTGATCAGTCCTGATACTGTAATCCTTAACTTTGACATCAGGACAAGTTCTCCTGTAAATTCAGAGATTGAAAAGACGGAAATGCACCGGGAGAGACTGCTGAAGCTTTATTCCGGCGAACAGGCAAGGTCTATGCTTTCCCCGACCGCCATAAACACCTGGCTAAACTGCAGGATGAGATTTTACTACAGGTACGTCAGCGGACTTAAGGAGCCCGATCAGATGTCTCCTGAGATCGATCATGCTGTCTTTGGACAGGTGCTTCACATGATAATGAAGGAAATATATACGGTTGTACCCGGAAAGGATATCACTGCAGATTATATTGATTCACTTTCAGGAAACACGGAATTTCTTTCCGGTCTTATCGATCAGACTGTAGACTCTATTTATGGACAGGACCATAGGCGTCCGGAGAGTGGTAATGATATAATCATCAAGGATATACTGCTTGCCTACCTGAGAAGGATACTGGCGTCCGACAGGCATATTTCACCGTTTGTTATGGTCGGCACAGAAAAAGAGTACCGTTTCCTTTTGCCGTTTGAAAGTAAAGGTATGAAGCTGAGTATAAGAACAGGAGGAAGTATCGACCGGATCGACAGGGTGGGAGGAAGGCTCAGGATAGTGGATTACAAGACCGGAGCGGTTGCCTCCAGGATTAGATCGCTGGATGATCTGTTCACTGATGACAGGAAGAAGGAATTTGACGGATGGCTTCAGACTTTGCTTTATTGTGAAGCTTTTCTGTCGAATAACCCGCCCGAGGCGATAAGACCATCCATCTACAGGGTGAAGGAATTGAAACAGGCAAAAGCCGATGATGCTCTGAAAATAAAGGAGAACCCTGGCAGCGAATGGACACTTGAGGACTACCGGACCGTGCGGGAAGCCTTCATGGCCGGCATTACCGGTGTGGTTGCTTCAATTTTCAGTTCCGGGGAGCCTTTCAGGATGACGCTTTCGTTTAGCAAATGCAATTATTGTCCCTACCGGGGATTATGCAGGAGATAAGAGTTGTGTAACGATTATTCGGTTTCTCTCTGAAGTGCGGCCATTTTTATCGCTGTGACCGCAGCCTCATCACCCTTATTGCCGTGCCTGCCCCCGGATCTTTCAACAGCCTGTTCCATGTTGAGAGTTGTAAGTACACCGAATATAAATGGAATGTTATAGTCGAGATTCAGCTGAGTGATGCCATAGGTTACTCCCTGGCAGATATAGTTAAAGTGAGGAGTCTCGCCCTGGATTACACAGCCAAGGCAGATTATGGCATCGAGGTCATCATATTCGGCAAGGAACTGTGCCCCGATAGTGAGTTCAAAACTTCCAGGGACATGTTTGACAACTATATTACTATCCGTTGCTCCATGAAGTTTAAGTGTGCTTAAAGCACCTTCAAGGAGGGAGTGTGTAATTTCGTGATTCCAGTCGCTGACCACGATTCCGAACCTCATCTTAGAGGCATCCGGAACAAGGGAGGGATCGTATCCTGACAGATTGGTTGTGCCCATTTATTTTACAAGAAGTTTGACCCTTGCGATATATTTTCCGATTGACGCCCCTTCTGTACTTGAAGGATACTCCAGTTTTATCCTTTCATAAAGCTTTAAAGCCTCCTGATAATTGCCTTCCATTTCGTAAAGCTCGGCTGCTTTCATCAGGAAAAGGGGTGTATTGAAGGAGTTTTCTGCATATTCAGCAGCTTCAATATATTTGGATATCCCCTTACGCAGATCGCCAAGTTCCACATATGCATCACCTGTTGCCCCGATGGCCATTGAACCTATTACTTTGTCCTTTTTTGAATAATCGTCCAGATAATCAATAGCTTCCTCATAATTACCCAGGTGGAGGTGACAGATTCCTGCACTGTACCTTGCAAGATTTCCTGCCTTTGTAAACTTGTATTCATCTGCGATATCTATAAATCCCAGATAATTGCCATCTCCGTTCAGCGCCAGTTTAAGCGAATCCATTTCAAGGTATTTCTGTGCCTGATACATCTGAGCCTGGGCTTCATCATTCCTTTTCGTCAGATACATCCTCCCCAGCCAGAACAGTGCCACAAGAGCAATAAGTACAGCAAGGCCAGTGAGAAGAACCTTGTAGTTCTCCTCCAGCAGTTGTTCTGTCCTGGTAAGAGTTTGCTCCACATTTTTTATACCCTGGGGATTATCATCCTTTTTACTTTTTGCCATAACAGTCTATGCTTAAAACGCTTAAAAATTTAACTTCGCAAAAGTAGTGCTTTTAAAATTAATTTGAAACAAATGATTAAAAAAATGAAATCCATGCAGCTTTGTGTAAGCTATTGATAATGTATGTTTTAAATTTCAGGATAGGAGAGAGCTTTCTTTTTTGTAATTTTGAACGGAAAAGAGAAAGGACGGGAAGCGTTCACTTTTTCGAAACATCCTATTCATACTAAGCCACGATGTACCTTAAGAAACTATCACTTACCAATTTCAAGAACTACAGACAGGCAGAGCTGGAATTCTCTCCGAGGATAAACTGCATTGTCGGAAACAACGGTGTGGGGAAGACCAATATCCTGGATGCGATCCATTATCTGTCTCTTACGAAAAGTTTCTTTAACCCGATTGACAGCATAAGTATAAAGCACGATGAGGAGTTTTTTATCATTCAGGGCTTTTTTATGAAAAACGGGGAAGAGGATAACATTTTCTGTTCCTTTCACAGACAGAAGCAGAAAACCCTCAGAAATAACGGCAAAGAATATGAAAGGCTTTCAGATCACGTGGGCCGCTTTCCAGTAGTGATGATTTCACCGGCTGATTCCGCTCTTATAGCCGGGGGCAGTGACGAGAGGAGAAAATTCATGAATAAGATAATAAGTCAGTATAACCCTTCATACCTCGATTCAGTTCTCAACTATAACAAAGCTCTCCAGCAGAGGAACAGACTGTTGAAGGATTTCGGTTTTTACAGGAATTTCGACCTGGATATGCTGACTGTGTGGGATGCCCAGCTAGTGCGTTTCGGAGCCTATGCGTTTTCAGAGAGGGATAAGCTTATCGCAGAGATGGTGCCTGTTTTTTGCGAATATTACGCTCTTGTTGCGAATGAAAATGAAATAGTTAAACTGGTTTATAAATCGCAGCTTTCCCAGGGAGATCCGGCTGAGCTTCTGATGACCACAGTCGAAAAAGACAGATCGCTTGAATATACCACGACAGGGATCCATAAGGATGACCTGCTTTTTGAACTTAATGGTTATCCGGTCAGGTCTCTCGGGTCACAGGGACAGCAAAAGTCCTATCTTGTTGCCCTCAAGCTTGCCAAATTCGATTATATCAAGAAAAAGGCTGGCTTTGCGCCAATATTGCTTCTTGACGATATATTTGACAAGTTTGATTCCGACAGGGTGGCGCATATCATCCGTCTTGTAGGCAACCACCGTTTTGGACAGATATTCATCACTGACACCCATCAGGAGCGACTTCAGGAAATACTGGACACTGTCGATACCGATTACAAGCTTTTCAGGATCAGCGAAGAAGGAATAGGAGAAATTGTTCAAAACGGCATAAGGAAAGGATGAGGAGAAGTAAAACCATAACACTGGGGGAAGCAATAAAAGATTACATCAGGGAGATGAATCTCGAAAGCAAACTCATGGAAATAAATGTTTTGAGCGAATGGGAAGCGGCTGTAGGAAAAGCCATTTCATCCCGGACTTCAAAAGTTTTCATTAAGAACCAGATCCTATATGTAAAACTAAATTCGTCCGTAGCAAGGAACGAACTTCTCATGCTTAAGGAAGCGCTCAGGGAAAAGCTTAATGAGCAGGCGGGCAAGGAAATTATAAAGGATATTGTCCTGCGCTAAAGATAAAATTCTATTCAGGTATCTCATCCGAGTAATTCTTCCCTGATATTCTCACGAGCCGTTTCAGTGGTTTTGAAGTTTTAAATGAATAATCCCCTGAGTCACAATAAAGCACTGCGTTCCCATCCGATAATTTTATTTCGACGGTGGTTGAATTGTCTTTGCTTATAATGAAGTCCGCCAGGAGAAAAGCCTTTTCGGCACCATCGCCTCTGCTGAAGTTCCAGACTTCATCGGGGAGCGACATCCGGACACCATCATAAATCGATTCGTCAGGCATCCTGTTAAGTATATCATATACCTCTCCGACAGATTTTCCTTCCAAAGCGGTGCAGCATACCGGATTCCGCTCTATGGAGGCCTTTATGAAGGGAATCCAGTCTATCCTGTCCATCTGCCTGTAAATATAAAGTGAGAGTAAAGCAGTCTCGGAAGAGCCTGTGATCTCTGATATCTTGCGGATAATTTCCTCCCTGCCGTCAGAAGTCTTAATATCAGGGCGGGTTGTCTTTGTAAAGGTCTTGTCACTGCCGGGGAGCCTGGGCTCCGTTACTGTAAATTTATGAAGGTCCTGGATGAGTTCTGCAGGTAAGATAACCGAAGACTCACCTGCGAGACGAAGTAATTCCTCACTGAAACTGTCAATGTTTAAAGTCCTGCCATTTACGAAAAGACTCTCTATATCATTAAGCATTATTTTACCGGGCAGGGGGCTGAGATGAAATTCATCTCCCTCAATCTCGCCAACAAGCTGCTGGCGCGCTTCAGCTGATACGCTGAACCTGCTGGTATGTTCATATTCAAACATCTTTTCAAGCGAAATAAACCGTCGTATGCCTGAACAATCGCACCTGTACTGAAATAGGGACTTATATCCGGACTTGAACCGGAGAAAATTTATGAATATCAGGTCAGTTATGTCGGTCTTGAGGAAGGACCTCAGTTTTGTGGCAAAATGCTCGTATGAACTCTTGTCGATGGTGGCTTCTCTGTAGATTGTGTGGATAAATCCTGACAAATGTGTTACAATTGTTACCTTTTCATTTTCAAGAGCCCTTCTTGCCTTTTCAGATAGTGAGGTCCCGTTGAACCACATGTTTTTCGTTACGATCCGTCGGTTATTTGTAATTAAACCTTCCTTTTCAATAATGAAATTCTGAGAATGGAGGGGAGTTGCAATGAGAAAGATCTTTTCAAGAGGTATTCTTCCAATAATGAACATAGCAGCGGCATATAATGCAGATAATGAAACACATTCGCCGGCACCGCAGAAGAAATTCTCCCTGTGCCTGAACGCTGTCATGGCTTCAACAGTCTCTGTTTTCCAGTAGGGAATGACGTCGGTGGTGTATTTGTCAAGTCCGAAATGTTTGCGAATATCAATATCAAAGTAATACTTGTCGCCCTCATACCCGAAAAGGGCGTTTGACTGCTTCAGGGTTTCCATGTCAAAGAACTCTCTGAAACGCTCAATCTCCCTTGATTTGGTTGTAAGCCCCCAGGTTGAAAGGTCGAGATTAAAGACATAATTCTGAATAATGTACTGTTTTATCCTGTTGACCTTATAATTAAAACTCTTTTTTTCTATATTCTCGAACCAGGGATCATCACGCCAGTTCCAGATAATTGGCGACATAATATTTGCCAGGACAAGGGGATAAAAAAGGTCGGGGAAGATGAAAACCTCCATATCCGAAATTGTAAAGGCTGAAGAATATTTTTCGAGAACCTTCGTGTCTCTGAATCCACCGGTAAAATCAGATTTCATGCTAAATTTTCAAAATTTGGCAAATTTAGCAATAATTAGGTAATCTCAACCGGTTTGGAATGCCGGAAAGCGGAAAATTATTAAATGTCCGTTGATTATCAAAACCTTTCTGTTTCAGAGAAAAAGAAACCTTCTTCACGGACAGCGTTTTCGTCACTGTCGGAGCCATGTACGGCGTTCATCTGTACCGATATGCCATACATGTTTCTGATTGTTCCCTTCTCTGCCTTTGAGGGATCTGTCGGACCGATGAGCTTTCTGAATTCTTCAACAGCATTTTCATGCCTCAGGATCATAACCACAACCGGACCGCTGATCATGAATTCGATAAGCCCCTCATAAAAAGGTTTTCCTTTATGAATCCCGTAAAATGATTCTGCCTGCTGATACGTTACCTGAACCATCTTCAGAGCCGTAATTTTAAAGCCTGCCTCATTTATCATTTTCAGTATCGGACCTGTCTTCCCTGTTCTGACAGCATTAGGCTTTATTATCGAAAAAGTTGTTTCACCGTTCATATCTTATATGTTTTGATAACGAAAATACGGAATCAGGCCTAAAGGATAATTTTCTATCTTTAACCACTTGATTTAATACAAATAAATGTGGCTGACCTTCTCAAATATACAAAAGAATTCGTTGAACTTTTAGAATCATCAGATAATATACTTCTGATAAGTCATATAAATCCTGATGGTGATGCAATTGGTTCTCAGATAGCTCTTTACAGGTATCTGGTTTACAAGGGAAAGAAGGTTGAGATGATGTGTCCCAACAACCTTCAGGAATTTCTGAAATGGATGGATGGCTCCGAGCTAATAAACGTTTTCATAAAGGACAGGAAGAAGTGCAAAAAGCTTATTTCTGATTCCGGAATGATTATTATGGTTGATTTCAACCAGCCCGGAAGGCTGGGTGAAGCAGAGGAATATGTTACCTCCTCTGATGCAGTAAAGGTTATAATTGACCATCACCTGGGGTCTCATGATTTCGCAAGTCATCTGATAATTGATTCCTCGCGCTGCTCAACGTCCGAGCTGATTTATGAGCTGGTGATGGCGATGGAGGGTTCTCCATTCTCCAACAGGTCTTTTGCCGAAGCCGTTTACGTAGGTATCGTTACCGATACGGGCAACTTTGAACATGGGTCTTATACAGGAAGGACTTTGAAGATTACAGCAGATCTTATCGATTCTGGGATTGACAGGGGAAGGATTCTGAATGCGGTATACAATAATTTTTCATCCGCCAGAATGAGACTTCTCGGTTATGCGCTTCATCAGAAACTGGTTATTCTTGATGAATACAGCACCGCATACATTTCACTGACCAGGAAAGAGCTTTCTGATTTCCATCACGTGAAAGGAGATACAGAGGGTTTTGTCAATATGCCACTGACAATAAAAGGAATCAATTTTGCAGTGCTGTTTATTGAAAAAGATAATTTTGTCAAAATATCTTTCCGCTCAAAGGGAAATTTTGCCGTTAATGAATTTGCATCAAGGTACTTCAACGGCGGGGGACACTTGAATGCTTCAGGGGGAGAATACTATGACACGCTTGAAAATACTATCGCATATTTTTGTAAAGTTCTCGTGGAAATTGAGAAACACCCTGGTTTCTCTGTTTAAAAATATGGATGCAAGAGTTTTTTTATTTCTTCTAATGATTTTATCGGTATCATGCCGGAACGAAAACCCCGGACCCCGAATTCTTCAGAAACCCGGAGGGCAGGAAATGGCTGAACTAAACCGCTACCTTATTCAAAAGGACAGGGAAATTATCGGCAACTATATCGAGAGAAAGAACCTCAGTATGTCGGAGTCACCTACAGGACTCTGGTATCTGATTATTAATGAGGGAAAAGGAGATTATCTGAGTGAAAAGGACAAGATTACAATGCACTATGAGTGCTCCCTTCTGGATGGAACCCTTTGCTACAGTTCTTCTGATACCGGTCCCAGAGAGATAATCCTCGGACGTACTAATATTGAAGCAGGTCTGAATGAAGGGCTCAGGATGCTCAGGCATGGGGGAGAAGCCCATTTCATTCTTCCGCCTTTCCTTGCTTACGGACTTGTGGGCGATGGTAAGAAAATACCTCCGAGAAGCATAATAGTATATAAAATATTGCTAGAAAACTGATACTTATGGAATGATTATTGATAGAATCTGTTAACTAAAACTTATCCTATGAAACTAAAGAATATTATTCATCTTTTATTTCCGGTTTTGCTCCTGATAATATTTTCTTCAGTATCCTCATGCAAACTTGACAATCGCACAGATGAGTTCAGGGAGCAGGAAAAACAGGAGATACAGAAATTTCTTAGTGAAAATGACACCCTTGACTTTGAACTGAAACCCAGCGGACTATATTATCTGGATACTGAAGTTGGAACCGGTGTCCAGGTTGATATTTATGATACACTTCATGTCCTTTATACAGCCAGATTCCTGAGTGGTACAATGTTCGACACCTGTGTGGGTGAAGATACGCTCGACTATGTTATCAATGAATATTACACAATACCAGGATTTCATGAAGGACTGATGTATATGAAGGAAGGAGGCAAGGCACTCTTCCTTATCCCTTCCGGTCTGGGTTTCGGACCTAACGAGATTACGTATCAGGGTTATAAAGGACCTGTAAAAATACCCGGGTTTACTCCCTTTGTCTTCGATGTTGAGATCCTCAGTATCGATGAATATGATACCGCCCGGTAATCATTGGATTATAAATACCGCGAGCCGGTTGTCAAGATCCGGAACAGCCCTTTTCCATTCAGAAACCGGTAAGGTTCTTATGCTCTCGTCGGGATGAGAGATGTTTACGGCAATGCAAAGCCTGGTTTCGCTGTTGCATACAGAAAGCACTGTTTCAAGCATCTTCCTGTTTCTGTAGGGTGTTTCCATAAAAATCTGGGAAAAGCCCTCCCTGGCACGTTTTTCAAGTTCCTTCACTTTTGAAGCCCTCTCTGAAGGTTTGACCGGTAGATAACCATTGAAGGCAAAGTTCTGACCGTTTAGTCCGGAAGCAATTAACGCCATTATTATTGATGAAGGACCTGACAGAGGAACAACCTGAATCTTCCTTTTATGAGCAAGAATTACCAGTTTTGATCCGGGATCGGCTATACCCGGAAGACCTGCTTCACTTATTATTCCAATATCAGAGCCCTTCAGAGCCAGATCGAGGCAGTGTTCTATCTCATTATCTCCCGTGTGTTCGTTGAGCTCCAGGAAAACACTTGAGTCAATGGGAAATCCAGGATCTATAAGCCTCAGATATCTCCTGGCGCTTCTTATTTCTTCTGCAACAAAAACCCTCAGATTCCTGGTTATCTCAAGAACCTTATCTGGTATTACTCTGCGATAATCATTATCACCGAGAGTAACTGGTATAAGAAATAATTTTCCGGCCACCTTCTTTATAATTGATTCAGTAAATGTAAAAAATAGGATTGGTAAATGAAGAACCAAAAATATCAAATTCATATTGGCGGTTAACGAATTTTGCTTTAGGTTTGCTGTGAAATTTATCACAAGTGAAAATTACTTTTCTGGGTACGGGCACCTCTCAGGGTGTGCCGGTTATTGCATGCGATTGTCCGGTATGTAAATCTTCTGATCAGCACGATAAAAGGTTGAGGACTTCTGTTTTTATTGAAAGCGGAAACACATCCCTGGTTATTGATGCCGGTCCGGACTTCCGGCAGCAAATGCTTAGGGAGAATGTGAAAAGACTTGACGCAATTGTCCTGACTCATGAGCACAAGGACCATATTTCAGGCATGGACGATGTAAGGGCATTTAATTACAAAAGCCAGGATGCTATTGATATTTTTGCTGAAGAAAGGGTTCAGGCAGCGGTCCGGAAGGATTATTCCTATGTTTTTGCCGAATATCAGTATCCCGGAATCCCCAGGATGAGACTCAACAATATACCTGATTACGGATTTACCGTTAACGAATTAACACTGATTCCTCTGAGGATCTTTCACTACAGGCTTCCTGTTCTGGGCTTCAGGTTAGGTAACTTTGCCTATATAACTGATGCTAATTATGTCCCGGAGGAGACAAAGGAGAGATTATTCGGAGTCAAGTATTTCGTTATAAATGCTCTGAGGAAGGAAAAACATATTTCTCACTTCAGCCTCAGGGAGGCGACGGACCTTATCAGGGAATTATCTCCAAGAAAAGCCTATATAACGCATATCGGACATCAGATGGGTCTTCATGAGGAGGTCTCTGCCTCATTGCCTGCAGGAATTATGCTGGCCTACGATGGGCTGAGCTTTGAATGTGAAGAGTGATACCCGTATCTACTTCCTTTTGTAACTTTTCTGGAGCCTCTTCTGATATGAATCAGAAAAATAATACCTGTTTTTTCCAAGCTGCTTGGTGTTAGCCTTTGAAGCTTTGATCCTTTTCTGATAATATGGATTCTTCTTCGTCGACGAACAACTGCTTGTCAATACCAATGCTACGAGTATCAAAAGAAGTATTTGAGTTACTTTTTTTAAAAATGACATTTTTTGATTTTTTTCCTGGTTACTCGTTAAAACAATGCATGCCGTTCAACTAAAGTCTTTACCTTTATTTTTTGTTTAATCAGTTACTAATGCCCAGCACGAAAAATATATCAGTTCTTCTTCTGCTCCTTGCCTTTCTTTCTTCTGTTTCTCCGGCAAAATCCCAGATAATTGCTGAAGTACACATATCCGGACCCGAAGGTCTTTTTGCCGACAGCCTGAGTATGTCAGACAGTACCGTAATGTATTTTAAACGAAGAATTCCTGTTTTAAGTTTTCAGACAGGTGAAAAAATGTATACAACAGCCGACGCCGAGGCGGTGAAGGAGGATGAAGGGTACTCGCTGGTCTTCGGTAACGAACTAAAACTTGTCGTTAAGGGTACGGGCCGGAGCATGCCTGCCTGGCGCTGCACCTTCACTTTTGAGAATATTTCCGCTGACACCGTTGTGATCAGCAATGTAATTCCTTTTATTACAGATAATGAGACAGTTACAATAACAGCCGGAGGACCGGAGGGGCTTGCCAGAGCAATGCTTTTCCGGCCGGGATACAAGCCGCTGAGAGTAGTTTTGCCTGATAATGCTTGGGAACTCGGTTATACTTCTTTCGAAATGCAGAGTAATTTTTCACTATGTTCGATAGTCAGAAGGCAGGGCACAGAGGGAGGAGTGAAACAGCGATACAAGACCATGCTGCCACCTAATGCCAGTGTTACCTACAAGATGTTTGCCGAACTTTCAGTGGGCCCGTGGCAGAACGGACTCAGAAAGGTTTTCCGGGACAAGTATCTCTACGATCTTGAATCATTTGACAACACGCTTTACGAACGGTCCGATCTTGCCTGGATAAAGAGCAGCTATCTGATCATTAACAGAATGGCATGGGACAGGGAGTTCTTTGACAGGACAAGCGGGAAATACACTTTTGCTGAAATGCTCCGTAATTACATTGACAGGTTTGGATTCATAGATGTTTTTGGATTATGGCCGACGTGGCCACGCCTGGGACTGGATCAGAGAAACCAGTGGGACCTTTATGCCGATCTGCCCGGTGGATTAACACAGCTCCGCAGCTTCAGCCGCGTGGCAAAACAAAGCAGGACACGATTCTTTATTGCCTATAATCCATGGGATTTGAGCACAAGAAACGAAGATCACTACGAGGGTATGGCAAGACTTATAAGAGACACTGAGGCCGATGGTGTTGTCTTAGATACCCGGGGCAGTTCAAGCAAAGAGCTGCAAGCCGCTGCCGACAGTGTAAGAAAAGGAGTTGTAATGTATTCCGAAGGGATGGCGGTGCCTGCCAATATGCCAGGTATCATATCGGGAAGGGTGCATAATGCTATATTTTTAAGTCCTGAACTCAATCTCAATAAACTGATTAAACCGGATTTCTCGATTTTCAGGGTGTGCGATCCGGGTGAAGATATTATACACAGGGAAATTGCTGTTGCTTTTTTCAACGGTTATGGGACCGAACTCAATATGTTCCGACCCGGAGGAAGAAATGCTGGTCTGGAGGAGGATCTTGATTTCCTGGCTAAAACAACAAACATCCTGAGACAGAATAATGATGCCTTTCTTGACAAAGACTGGACTCCGTTAATAAACACAAAGGCTGATAACATTTATGTTAATCGCTGGACATCTGAAGGAAAGATAATCTATACAGTTCTGAATATGAGAGCTGATGGCTACCAGGGTCCTCTTTTCAGGATCGAAAGTGACAGTAATCTTCATTACATATCCCTTTGGAACCACGAGAACGCAATTATTGAAACTGATAATGGAGTTTCATATGCGGGTGTGAATACTCCGGGATGGCTCCGGTCGTTGACGGGAACCCGAAAGGAGGGTTCGGTCGATTGTATCGCAGCTTTCAGAAAGATTCTCAGAACGGAACTCAGGGGAGACTCCCTGTTCATCAGCACACCATCAGGGTCACATCTTACCGTATGGAAGGGGAATCCCTCGGCAAAGACTGTATTTGTTGAATTAAGTGAGACCGGCGATACAACGCTGTCGGTAAGGAATCTTTTCGGCTATTACGAGGGAAAGATTGTTGTACAGCTGACAAGAGAAAACATCCTTACCGATGAGAACATACTTGTACTGGAAGGAGGAAAACCCTGGCTGGTGGGCAGTGTCAGGAAAACCCCGCTGGCAACCGGCATTGCTCCCGATATGGTTCTTGTTCCGGGAGGGGATTTCTCTTTCAGTGTTTCAGCAGATGATGAATTCATTCCTTACCCCTTGGTGAGTGATGTTAAGGTGAGGATAGACAGCTTTCTCATCGACAGGTATCCTGTAACCAACGCACAGTATTATGAGTTTCTGCAGAGTTCGGGCTACAGGCCTGCCGATACTGTACGTTATCTGAGACACTGGGATATGGGCATCTACAGGCAGGGACAGGAAAGATATCCCGTGGTCAACCTTAGTATTGAGGATATGAAAGCTTACGCTGCCTGGGCAGGTAAGAGACTGCCTACGGAAGCAGAATGGCAGCTTTCCGCGCAGGGCACAGACCGGAGAAAATGGCCCTGGGGGAACGATTTCCATGGCACCCTTTGCAACAATGCGTTTGATAAACCGACTCCGGTAGACGCCTTTAATAAAGGCATGAGCCCTTACGGGGTGGTCGATATGGTTGGGAATGTCTGGCAGATGACTGGAGACATGTATTTCAATGGTTCATATTATTTTTCTATAATAAGGGGAGGCAGTTTCTATAACCCCGCAGCGAGCTGGTGGTACATAAAAGGAGGCCCTCAGCCACTTGACAAGACGCAAATGATGCTTATGGTATCACCGGGGTTTGACCGGAATTCCACTGTTGGTTTCAGATGTGTGAAAGATATTGACTTAAGGAACTTCAGGACAAGAAAATAGTCAGACCTTGAGTTTCTTTTCAATCTCATTGATCTGGTTCCTGAAATGCTTGTCAGTGTCCATCAGGTTGTTTACAGTTTTACAGGCATGTAAAACCGTTGCATGATCCTTGCCACCGATATGAGATCCTATACTCGCCAGGGAAGCCTTTGTCAGATTCTTTGAGAAGTACATGGAAACCTGCCTGGCCTGTACTATCTCCCTTTTTCTTGTCTTTCCCTGAATCTGCTCTATGGGGATTTTGTAATAATCGCAAACGATCTTCTGAATGTACTCAATGGTGATTTCCTTCCTGGTGGTTGTAACAAGCTTTTCAACCATCTGACGGGCAAGTTCCAGGGTGATCTCTTTTCTGTTAAGTGTCGATTGGGCATAGAGGGAGATAAGAACCGCTTCCAGTTCCCTTATATTGTTTGAAATGTTCGCTGCCAGGTATTCAAATATCTCATCCGGCAGTTCGATGCCGTCATTGTATGCTTTTTTCCTGAGTATGGCAAGCCTTGTCTCATAATCGGGTCTCTGAAGGTCGGCCTGAAGTCCCCACTTGAATCTCGAGAGAAGTCTCTGCTCCATCCCCTGAAGCTCGACAGGAGGCCTGTCGCAGGTAAGGATCAATTGCTTGCCCGATTGATGAATGTGATTGAAAATATGAAAGAATGTGTCCTGCGTCTTCTCTTTTCCTGCAAATTCATGAACATCATCCAGTATGAGTACGTCAATCATCTGATAGAAGTGAAGAAAATCATTTTTGTTGTTATTCCTGACCGACTCAACGAACTGTGTCTGAAATTTATTTGCATTGACATAAAGGACTACCTTGTCGGGATGCTTTTCCTTTACAAGAATACCTATCGCCTGGGCGAGATGGGTCTTTCCAAGACCTGAATCACCGTAGATCATCAGTGGATTGAACGCTGTACCCCCCGGATTGTTGCCTACTGCTATTCCTGCCGATCGTGCAAGCCTGTTGCACTCTCCCTCGACATAGTTGTTGAAATTGTAATCCGGATTAAGCTTCGGGTCAAAATGAACTTTCTTTATTCCGGGAATTACAAACGGATTCTTTATCGACGGTTGGGTAACATCAAAGGGAACCTGCAGCGGTTTGTTGTTCAGATCGGTTTTGTTGCGTGAAGGATATCTAACAGTATAGGGTTTTCCATCAGAGAAATTGGCATTTTCAAGAACCACATTGTATTCCAGTTTCGCATCGGCGCCAATCTCACGTCTGAGGGTTTTCCTGAGAATGTCTATATATTGCTCTTCGAGGTATTCATAAAAAAACGGACTTGGAACCTGAATTGTCAGAACATTGTTTTCAAGCTTCAGCGGTATTATCGGTTCAAACCAGGTTTTAAAACTGACGGATGGAATAATGTCCTTTATTATCAGCAGACAATTATTCCAGACATCAATGTGCGACTTGTTCATGAAAATTCCAGTTAGTAGTTTTATGGTTTCCAGCCTAGCTGATTCACACAGCAATATTTGTAAAAAAAAAAGTTAAAAAAAAAATTTTTTTCGCTTGATTATTTCAAAAATAGTATATGGTTTTAACGGTCAGTAACTTATAGGATGAAAATATTTATTGCATAATAAATGACTGATATTCAATGATATATATACCGCATCCATGGTTTGTCTGTGTATAACAGTTCTTTATATTATAATGATCAAAATCGACATGGAAATGTTAAAAACGGGTACTATTTTTCCATCGATATGATGCCCCGATTTAAGCTCAAGATACTCTGAATTTTATAGAAAGTCAATTATTCCTGCCTCTCTTTTCTTCCAAAAAGGGAAAAATGCACATATTTCCTGGGATTGATTCTCATATCAGCCAGAAGAAGGTTAAGACTCCCGAGTGAATTCGAAAGATTTGAATAAAGAGTGTCATTGGTCATGAGTTTTCCGGCAGTACCTCGACCTTCATTGAGGTTGTTGAGCAACAAGGAAGCCTGTTCAAGGCTTGCCTTGAGATTGTTTACTGAGGAATAAAGATCTGCGGCGGCGAGCGTGTCGGCAACCGACTCAAGCCCGCCTAGAGTGGAAGAGAGCTTTCCCGAGTTATCCGCAAGCATTCCCGTGAAAGTGCTGATGTTTTCAAGTGTCTCTTTCAGAGCATTGTTGTCGATGCTCTTTGCTGTACTGCTCAGGCTGGCTACACCTGTTCTTATATCCGACCTGAATCCGGGTGTAACAATATCATTAATTGAAGTTATGGCAGTATCGATCGAACTGATAAGATCGGATATCCTGCTGCTGAGAGGAAGAAGCTCGGTCTCGAGTTTTGTGATGATTGATTCAGCAATTCTTCCCGGAATGGTGTCGCCGCTGGAATAGGTACCCGGACCGGAACCGTAAACAAACTGGATCTTCATTCCGGCAATAAGTGTTGCTGTTGTAATTTCTGCAACCGTGTTGACCGGCAACCTGAAATCATTTTCCACTGAAAGTACGGCAAGAAGCTTCCCGCTGACGGGATCCAGGAACCTTAACGACTGCACAACCCCAACCTTGTATCCGTTTACCTCTACCGGACTTGATTCTGCAAGTCCGTTTACCCTGTCATATACCACATAATAAAGCGATGTACTCCTGAAAATATCTTTACCTTTAAGGTAGTTGAAGACCCATATAAAAACAAGAATGCTTATCAGGGCAGTAGCTCCAATTTTGACTTCGTGTGAGATTTTTTTCATTAACCTGGCAGATTTATTTTGATCATTTCATTTCAATAGCCTCCTGTAAAGGTAATACTTTATTGTCTTTTACAGCTATTACGAATGCATCCCTGTATAGTTTCCTGATGACCCTGCTATGTTCGGCGGCCTCCGAAAATGAACTGAAACTGCCAGTTGCGTATTTATAGTGATCCTCAGCCTGGATTGCTTTAACATCTGCTATCCCATTGAAATTTTCCGGCTTTGTCTCAAGCTTTTCCCTGGATATTTTAATCTGAACCATGAAAACAGGCTTCACCTCAGCTTTTTTTTCCTCAGTTACCAGAGTGTCCTCAGTGACTTTCCCTGGTACTGAGGCGAAATTTGACACTTGGCTTTTCCTCTCAAGCTCACTGATATAATCCCTTGTTGCCCTGTATATTGCAGAAGCGAGATAATCCTGTCCTTCTTCTGAAGCCAGGTACTTCTCTTCATCCGGATTGGTAAGAAAACCTGTCTCGATAAGTACACTGGGCATTGAAGTCATATACAGAACCCAGAAAGCATCCTGCTTTACTCCCCTGTCAATGCGTCCCGCACGGTTTTTAAACTGACTCTGAACCTGTGATGCAAACTCCGTGCTCTGTTCCCGGAACACATTCTGCATCAGCGAGAAGATTATATATGATTCTGGCGACTTGGGATCAAAACCTTCATATTTTGTTGTGTAATCGTCCTCATATACAATGGCTTCATTCTCCTTCATTGCTACTTCAAGATTCTGATCATCTTTCGACGGCCCCATTATAAATGTCTCCGCTCCCTTAATATTCCTGTTTGCAGGCATGGCATTCGCATGGATCGAAATGAAAAGGTCTGCCTTATTTTTGTTTGCAAATTCAGCTCTCTCCTTAAGCCCCACAAAAAGATCCGTTTTGCGGGTGTAGAGAACTTTGATATTTTTTATGTTCTTTTCAAGGTATGACCCTGTTTTCAGTGCTATTGAAAGGTTGATATCCTTCTCCCTGCTTTTCGATCCCAATGCTCCCGGATCTTTACCTCCATGCCCGGCATCGATAACCACAACCCATGTTTTGTCAGACGACCCGATAAGCTGTCCTGCAGATAAGGAAAACAACAGGGAAAATAGCGAGAGCAATTTGAGTACCTTTATATAATTGGTATGTTCTTTGCCGTTTTTAGTAATTGAACCCATCACTAGTTCATGTTTTTTTATTTAGTTTTGCGCCTGACATCCGGAAGTCACACAAAAACTGTACAAAAATAGTATTAAAGTTGTATTTTTTTATACAAAAGCGGCTACTGGTAATGTTCCTGTTTATGGGCCATCTGGTCTCACTATATTCCCAGCAGGAAATTGCTCGTGCCGATAGCCTGTCTGTTCGGCCTGATACGATCGCTGCCGACACCACAGTGAGGGTTCTGAAGAAGATCTCTCCTGAAGGAATAGACAAACAGGTTACCTATCGGTCATCCGGAAGAAAAATCAATGATCTGTTAAATAAAAGAACCATAATGATCGATCAGGCAGAGGTCACCTACGGTGATATGGAGATCAAAGCCGATTCAATAGTGTTCGATATGGGTTCAAATACGGTATTTGCCACAGGAAGACCTGATACTACGGGAAAAGTCACAGGAACTCCTGTCTTCCGCCAGGGAGATCAGGAGTTAGAGGCTGATTCACTGTTCTACAATTTTGTGACGCGCAAGGCCATAGCCTACAGAATAGTGACAAAACAGGAAGATGGACTCCTCAGGAGTCAGGTCACCAAGTTACTCGAAGACGGAACTTCAAATATCGCCAGGAGCACATATTCAACCTGCGAAGCCGAACATCCTCATTTCTATATCAATCTGCCAAAGGCAAAAATATATCCTGGAAAGAAGATAATATCAGGACCGGGCAACCTGGTACTGGAAGGTATTCCCCTTCCTGTTGCCCTTCCCTTTGGTTTTTTCCCGATCCAGACCAAAAGAGCTGCATCGGGAATCCTTATCCCAAGAGTCGGACAGGAGCAGGAGAGAGGGTACAATCTGACTGAAGGTGGGTATTATTTCGCGATTAGCGACTTCTTCGACCTGGCCCTGAAGGGTAATATCTATACTAATGGTACATGGATGCTGACTGCTCAGTCGAACTACGCTAAGAGATACAAATACTCGGGTCAGTTCCTTTTCAGCTATGCAAATAACGTATCCGGGCATAAAGGTTTGAAAGATTATGGCAAGGCAACGAACTATAAAATCGGATGGACATATAATCAGGATGCCAAGGCCCGCCCTGGTCAGAGATTCTCGGCAAACGTCAACATGAGTTCCAGCGGTTATGACAAGACAAACAGCTATAATGTTTCGGAGCATGTGACAACACAGAGGCAGTCGAGTGTAAGCTATTCAAAAAACTGGGAGGGAACCCCTTTTAACCTCTCCGCAAGCATGAATCACAGCCAGAATGTGAAAAACAAAACTGTAGCCCTGAATCTTCCCAAGGTAAGTTTTAATATGAGCCGGATTTACCCCTTTAAAAGCAGAACCAACCCAGGACCTTCAAAATGGTATCAGGAACTTCAGCTCCAGTATTCAGCTTCACTTGATAATCAGATAAACACATACGACAGCCTTCTTTTTTCAAACAGGGTATGGCAGAATATGAGAAACGGGTTCAAACACGAGATTCCCTTAAGCATCCAGTTCAGACCTTTCAGGAATTTCTCGGTATCGCCCCAGTTAAGATACAGCGGGGTTCTGTATACTCAGAAATATGATAAAAGATGGGTGGCCGATTATTTCGATCCCGAGACTAATGAGGTTGTTCCAACGGAAGTGACTGACACGACACGCGGCACCTTCTACGGTCATGCGTTTAATCCTTCAATCAGTGCCAGTTTTAACCCGCAGATATTCGGGACATTTACGTTTGCAGGCGACTCAAGGGTACAGGCTATCAGGCATGTCATGAAACCATCAGTGAGCTTCAGTTACATCCCGAACCTAAACGGACTCAGCAGTGATCTTTACCGGACCGTTCAACGCGATACCCTGGGCAATATCCGGGAATATTCGATTTTCGACGGAAATATCTATGGCACACCATCCCTGTCAAAACGAAACGGACAAGTCTCCTTTAACCTGACAAACATTCTCGAAGCAAAAGTCTTTTCCAGGGACGACACTGCAACAAAGCCTAAAAAAGTAAAGCTGATCGAAAACTTGGGCATCTCCACATCATACAATATCTTCGCTGATTCCATGAAGTGGGCACCCGTCAATATGGTTCTCAGAACCTCACTCTTCAATAATCTGGGAATCTCGGCCGGTAGCAGTTTCTCTCTTTACGGGATCAATGACAAGGGCAGACCTGTCGCAAAATCAGCATTTGAACAGAACGGGAAACTAATGCGTTTGACGAATTTCAACGTTAGTCTGGATTTTGATCTCGGAAAGCTTATTATGGGAGACAATAGCAGAGGCTCCGCGAGTCCTCCTCCTTCACCCGGCACTGACACAAGAACCGGTGCATTCTATCAGGATCAGGACGAAACGATTGCAGGTCCTTCATCACCCGGTGGATCAGAAGACAGATTGTTTGACGATTACGGATATTCGATATTTGATGTACCATGGTCGATGCGTGTAAGTTATAACCTCAGTTATTCAAAGCCTTCACTGAAATCGAATCTTACCCAGACACTCTCAGTAAACGGTAACGTTACCCTTACAAAAAAAACAGCCATTACCTACACCTCCGGTTTCGATTTTACCCAGAAAGAGATTACCATGACCCAAATAGGAATCTCACGTGATCTGCATTGCTGGGATATGAGTTTCAACTGGATTCCAAATGGTACGATGAAAATGTGGAATTTCACCATTCGGGTCAAGGCTGCTGTTCTGTCCGACCTTAAATATGAGAGAAGGAGAGATTATCACGACGAATATTAAAAAGGAATATGGACATGCCATGGCATGTCCATATTAATATATCCCCCAAAAAAAGAAGGACATGACTGCGCATGTCCTTCTTTTAATCGTATGTATATCTTTGTTTTATATGCCATGGAAAATAAGTCCATGCCATGGCATGGATCTACTCGGCAATTATCTCAAATTCAACTTCGACTCTAACTTCCCTGTGTAATTTAATTACAGCCTTGTATTTTCCTACTTCCTTTATCTGATCCTCAGGAAGGGTGATATTTTTGCGGTCTATATCAAATCCTTTTTCCTTAAGCGCTTCTGCAATCTGTATGGTGTTAACAGAACCGAAGATCTTACCTGATGAACTGGTCTTTGCTCCCACAATAAGAGTGACTTCTGACAGACTGGCTGCAGTTTCCTGTGCCGTTGCCTTTATCTTTTCTTCTTTATGAGCCCTCTGTCTGAGGTTTTCCGAATGCATCTTCCTGGCAGAACTTGTTGCTGCAACTGCAAATCCCTTAGGAATAAGGTAATTAGCGGCGTATCCGTTCTTTACATTAACTATGTCGTCTTTCTGACCTAGTTTGTTGACATCCTGTAATAAAATGATTTCCATAATAATACCTCCTTATTTTAACAGGTCAGTTACATAGGGAAGAATAGCAATGTGACGTGCTCTCTTAACAGCCTTAGCCACTTTCCTCTGATATTTCAACGATGTCCCGGTAAGCCGGCGGGGCAATATCTTTCCCTGATCATTCAGGAATTTTTTGAGGAACTCAGGATCCTTGTAGTCTATGTACTTTATCCTGTTTTTCTTGAACCTGCAGTATTTTTTCTTTTTGACCTCAACGGTGGGCGGGGTCAGATATCTGATTTCTGATTCATTCTGTGCCATCTTTTATTCCTCCTTCAATTTACCTGATTCTTTTTGTTTCCTTTTCTTTTCAGCATATTCGACAGCAAATTTCTCCATCCTGAACGTCAGAAATCTTATTATCCTCTCGTCCCTGCGGTATTGAACCTCAAGCTTCTCAATAAGATCGCCTGTTCCGCGGAATTCAATTAGGTAATAGAAGCCTGTCGACTTCTTCTGAATGGGATAGGCCAGTTTTTTCAGGCCCCAGTTCTCTTCATGAACGATCTCACCGTTGTTCTCGGTGATGACCTTCTTGAATTTCTGTACCGCTTCCTTCATCTGGTTCTCAGACAAAACGGGAGTTGCAATGAAAACGGTTTCGTACTGATTTAACATATTATTCTTCTGGTTTTTAAATTAAATGATTTTGGCTCGCAAAAATACAATTTTTTTTTAAAGAAAATGTAAATACAGAAAAAAGAATTATCTCTCTCATCTGAAGCCCTTAATATATGCGTTGACATCCCTAAATTGGAAATGCCTTTAGCCTTAGATTTCTTTTTGACTATATTTGTACTCTGGCATATGTTGCCGGAAAACAGAGTAATTATTTATGGAGAACTTTATTGTCTCAGCACGAAAATACCGGCCTGCTACATTCGATATGGTTGTGGGTCAGGATTCTATAACCAATACCCTCAAGGCAGCAATAAAAAACAGACATCTCACCCAGGCTTATCTCTTCTGCGGCCCGAGAGGTGTAGGCAAAACAACCTGCGCCAGGATCTTTGCCAAAACGATAAACTGCAGCAACCTGAGAGATAATGGCGAAGCCTGTAATGAATGTGAATCATGCCATTCTTTTAATACCCTCCGTTCTTTTAATATCCATGAACTTGATGCTGCCTCCAACAACAAGGTTGACGATATAAGGAGCCTGACCGATCAGGTCAGAATCCCCCCGCAAGTGGGAAAATTCAGCATATACATAATCGATGAGGTTCACATGCTGTCAGCATCTGCATTCAATGCCTTCCTTAAAACCCTTGAAGAGCCGCCAGCGCATGCTATTTTTATACTTGCAACGACGGAAAAGCATAAAATAATACCGACAATTCTTTCGCGCTGTCAGATTTTCGACTTTAACAGGATCAGGATAGAGGATATTGTGGGTAGGTTGATATATGTCGCAAAGAATGAGGGAATAACGGCTGAGGAGGAAGCTCTTCACATAATATCCCAAAAAGCCGATGGTGCACTCAGGGATGCATTGTCGATCTTTGATCAGATCGTTAGCATTAGCGGTAAAACAATAACTTATAAGGACGTAATCGAAAACCTGAATGTACTTGATTACGAATATTATTTTGAAACTGTCGGGGGAGCCCTGAGGGGAGATGTTTCTTCGGTCCTGTTAACATTCAATGAAATACTTGAGAAGGGTTTCGACGGACATAATTTTATCACAGGACTGGGAAGTCATCTGCGTAACCTGCTGGTTTGCAGGGATGAGGTTACAGTTAAATTGCTGGAAGCCACACCTGCAATAAAGCAGCATTATCTTCAGCAAACGGGAATCTGCTCCGAGGATTTTATTTTCAGAGCACTCGAACACCTTAGCAACTGCGATGTGTCATACAAAACCAGTAAAAACGCAAGGCTCCATGTGGAACTGTTCCTGATTCGCCTGTGCAGACTGACAGATATGTCCTTTCCTGCTGCTGAAAAAAAAAA
The DNA here is from genome assembly GCA_034002885.1 of Bacteroidales bacterium. Classification (GTDB taxonomy): domain Bacteria; phylum Bacteroidota; class Bacteroidia; order Bacteroidales; family VadinHA17; genus LD21. The sequence goes on along the minus strand of JAVEZS010000009.1, from coordinate 64,691 downwards.
GACTGAGCTAAACGTTTCTGACGAAAATGATCCCGGCCTGCCTCTGCCTTCAAAATCGGAAATAATCCGTGAATCCTCTGAACACAGGATCTCAGATCCGGAAAAACCTTCTCAGGCACAGGGTAAACATATTCCTGTAATAGAAAAACATGCCAAGTCATTCTCAATTAAAAACATTATTTCGCAGGAAAAAGAAGTTCCACCGGAATCTGTACCGGAAAAACCCGTCGATCCGCTTATCAAACCAGATGAAAGACCTGCCGAAGAACTAAGCGAGCCTTCTTTCTCAAGAGCCTGGAACGATTTTACGGATCTTGTAAAAAACGACGGAACACGGATTGTGTCGATGTTTAAGTCAGTTACCACCGAGCTTGAAAATGATAATGTAATAAAGATACACGTCAATAATGCTGCCCAGAAGGACTTGTTTGTGCAGAACTATAAGCACCGGCTTATTGATTTTCTACAGAAACGTTTCGGATCGGCAGATATTGATGTTGAAACCGTTGTCGATCTGACTGAATCAAATGAGATACTTTATTCGGATGAACAGAAACTCGGTCATCTAACAACTAAGTATCCTGAAATCAGGGATTTGAAAAAGAAATTCAATCTTGATATTCTCTGAACCGGATATGAAGTAATTTTATGTGTGGACAGACAAAATCAGAAACAAAACCTGATCGGGAATTTGAACCCGTATAGGCTTTTTATGAACAAACTATATAACGAAATGTTATTTACTGATAATTAAAACTTAATACTATGCTTACAAAGAAAATGGAAGATATCTGCAACCGGCAGATCGAGAGAGAAGGATATTCCTCAAATCTTTATCTCGCAATGGCATCCTGGGCTGAAACCAGCGGACTGGCAGGAATTGCACAATGGCTGTATTCGCAGGCCGAGGAAGAAAGAATGCACATGCTCAAGTTTTTTAAGTTTCTGAATGAACGGGGAGGTAAAGCCATCGTCCCTGAATTCAGGAAACCTGACTCAGAATATGCAAGTGTCGAGGAACTTTTTAATGAAGTTCTCAAGCATGAGCAGTACATAACCTCCAGCATCAATGAAATCGTGGATCTGGCAATAGAGCTGAAGGATCATGCCACCAACAGTTTCCTTAAATGGTTCGTTGATGAACAGCTGGAAGAGGAAGCCTCTGTTCAGGCAGTACTTGACAAGCTGAAAATTCTCGGCAAGCATAACCTCTATATGTTCGACCGGGACATTATGAAGCTGAGATCAGCCGATTAATGCAACCATCGGCATATGAAGAGGACATCGGTTTTATTGTTCCATATTTTGCTTTTATTCTCCCTGCATTCCCTGAAGGCACAGGATTATATTCCTAACCGTTCGAAAACAGGTATCTGCTATGCTGGGGAAAAAGTTAACAGAGTATTCATTCCCCCACCCAAAGGTTTCTTTGAAAGATCAGCCGCAAAGGGTGGGGGAAATATTTCAGTTTCTTTTACAGGATTTCCGGATAATGCCAGGGCTGCAGTTGAGTATGCCGTAAAGATTCTGGAATCTATTCTTCCTTCTGACGCCACTCTGACAGTAAAGGCATCCTGGAGAAAAATATCCTCGGGAGGTGTACTGGGAAATTCTACAATAACAGGATTTGCTGCTGGCTGGAGTATCGATGCGTTGAAGCCCGAAGCATATTATCCCGTTACCGTAGCTGAGAAAATTTCCGGCCGTAATATTAATGAACCCAATGAAGCGGATGTGGAGCTTGTCCTTAACAGCTCAGCTAAGTGGTACTTGGGTACCGACGGTAATACCCCTGCGACACAATATGACCTTGTTACGGTTGTAATTCATGAACTGTGCCACGGGCTGGGCTTCTTCGACAGCATGGATGTCATGAATACATCGGGTACGTACGGGCTTGGAAGCTTTCCTGTGATTTATGATACCTTTGTTGAGAATCTTCTAAGGGAAAAACTTACCGATACAACCCTTTTTCAGCGTGACACAGAGGAGCTGTACGAAGAACTGACAGGAGGCCAGCTGTATTTCAACGGGCCCCTGACAAGAAACTACCTTTCGGCTGGCCGACCCAGACTTTATGCTCCGTCAGAGTGGGATCCCGGTTCCAGCGTTTCCCACCTGGATGAACTCAGGACAAATCAGACTGATGCCCTTATGACACCGTTTCTCGACCTGGGTGAGGCAATCCACGATCCGGGAAGACTTACAGCCTCTATCCTGGGCGATCTGGGATGGATAAACACCCGAATGGTTCATGAAGCGATAAAAGATACTGAAGAGCCGGTAACCGGTATCGGGATAGGGGTGGAGATCCTTTCCGACAGCGCTTACAACACCGATATGGTCGGAATTGTATATTCTTTCGATGATTTCAGTACATCCGACACAATAATGATGTCTCCAACAGGGAGAAAGGACAGCTTTTTTGCAACAGTATCAGTTCCTTCTTATGACACCGAACTTGATTATTATTTTTTTGTCAGCGATGTCTTTATGCGGATGTTCCGTTTGCCTTCCAAGGCTTCCGGGTCGCCTTTTAAAGTTTTCATAGGAACAGATATTAAACTGCCTATAATTGAGCATACACCACCGGAATATTTCTTTGAGAAGGTTGATACAATCCATCTCAGTGCGGTTGTGACTGATAATCTCGGGATTGATTCAGTATATGTTGAATACAGGATAAATGATAATCCTTTCATGGAATCAGGTATGCGGAATGATTACGCTGACGTATACCTGGCTTCCCTGGAGATGGAAACAGGGCTCCTTAAAGGAGGCGATTTTATTGAATACCGGATTGTAGCGGTTGACAGGGCTTCCTCAGCCAACATTGCTGTTTTTCCTCCCGCGGGTTACAACAGGATTGCCATCGAAGGCCTGCTTCCATCCCTGATTAGTTATTCAACTGATTTTTCGGACGCGGGCCCGGCTTTTTTCAATAACGGTTTTGAAATCACCATGCCAGAGGGATTCTCAAGGTTCGGACTCCATTCAGAACATCCATATCGCAGTCCTGAAGAGGATTACAAGAGCCTGGAATTTACTTCCGTTCTAAGGCATCCAGTGTTTTTTGAACCATCCGGTATGATAATTTCATTTGATGAGGTTGTGCTGGTGGAACCCGGAGAAGAAGGCTCAGTATACGGTTTTTCCGATTTCTACGATTATGTAATTCTCGAAGGATCGAACGATTTCGGCAAAACCTGGTTCAGCCTATCGGACGGATATGACAGCAGGCATATTCCATCATGGGAAAGCGCTTACAACAGTGTTACTGATGATGAAATGAACTCGACTTTCATCGGAACCGAATCAATGATGATTAAACACACAATTTATCCAAGGCTTGGTTCATTTGTACCGGATGGTGACGAGCTTCTGGTCCGCTTCAGGTTATTCTCTGACCCGTATGCAAACGGATGGGGATGGGCTGTTTCGGACCTCATCATCACACCTCTCGTGGATAATGTTGAAGAGATCCCTGAATCTGACTTTGTAATATATCCCAATCCAGGCAATGGTATTATTAATATCCGCAACTTTCCTTCCGGGGAGGGACGGTCGGCTGAATTATCAATATATACCCTCACAGGCAGTATGATCTACCATAACAGGATTACGCAGCAGGATTTAATTTCAGCTGACATCTCGGGAGCTCCATCGGGTATATACCTGATAGTCATAAGCGATGGAAAGGTAAAAAGGAGTTACCGGTATAATCTGGTCAGATGACAAACCGGGATCAGTTATTTTTCATACCAATCTGAAAAAACACTAATTTTGCGGGGAATTTTCAAATTCAGTAAATAAAGCGCTAAATGGATATTGTTAACAAAGTACTTGGACTTTTTCTGGGTAACAAGTATGAGAGGGATATTAAGGAGATAACTCCTTTTGTCAATGAGACCCTTAAGGAATATGCAAAACTCAGCAATGTTTCAAATGATGGATTGAGAGACCTTACTGACCAGATTAAAAAGGAAATACACGATCATATAACACCTGAAGAGAAAGAAATACACTCTCTGAAGGAAAAGGCCGAAAATGAGGAGGATGTTTACCGTAAGGAAGAGTATTACAATGAGGCTGACAAACTTGAGAAGCTGATTGAAGAAAAGCTTGAGAAGATACTCGATTCACTTGTTCCCAGAGCCTTTGCCATCGTAAAGGAAACAGCACGCAGGTTCAAGGAAAACAGTGTCCTGGAGGTTACTGCCCGTCAATATGACAGGGACCTTGCCGCAACCAGGGAAAGCATTACCGTTAAGGGCGACAAGGCTTACTGGAGTAACCGCTGGATAGCCGGAGGCAATGAGATTGTGTGGGACATGGTGCATTACGATGTGCAGCTCATCGGAGGGGTTGCCCTTCACAAAGGAAAGATATCAGAGATGGCAACAGGGGAGGGTAAAACAGTGGTGGCAACACTTCCGGTATTCCTTAACGCTCTGGCCGGAAGGGGTGTTCATATTGTAACCGTTAACGACTACCTCTCAAAGAGAGACTCGGAATGGATGGGGCCCATTTATGAATTTCACGGTCTTTCAGTCGATTGCATCGACAAGCATCAACCAAATTCAGCCGACAGGAGGAAAGCCTATAATGCTGACATAACATTCGGAACCAACAACGAATTCGGTTTCGATTACCTCAGGGATAATATGGCTGTCAATCCTGAGGATCTGGTACAGAGAAGACATCACTATGCCATTGTTGATGAGGTCGACTCGGTACTGATCGACGACGCAAGAACACCACTTATAATCTCAGGGCCGACAGCTAAGAGCGATACTCAACAGTTTGATGAACTGAAACCTAAGGTAGATAAGCTTGTAAGTGCCCAGAAACGACTCGTGACACAGATCCTGGCTGATGCCAAGCGGCTGATTTCCGAAGAAAAGCTGGAAGAAGGAGGCAAACTGCTTTTAAGAGCCTTTAAAGGTCTGCCCAAAAACAATGCTCTGATAAAATTTCTGAGCGAGGAAGGAAACAGAACCCTCCTGCAGAAAACCGAAAACTTCTACATGCAGAATAACAGCAAGGAGATGCCTAAGGTTACCGATGAACTATATTTTGTTATAGATGAGAAAGTAAATACAATAGAGCTCACTGAAAAAGGCCTTGACCTGATCTCAACATCTGTCGAAGATGCCAGCTTCTTTGTCCTGCCCGACGTTGGCTCGAAAATTGCCGACCTTGAGAGAGAAGGTCTGGATGACAGGGAAAAGCTGAGAAGAAAAGATCAACTGCTTCAGGATTATGCCGTTAAGTCCGAAAGGGTGCATACCATGACTCAGCTTCTGAAAGCATGGACCCTTTTTGACAAGGATGTCGAATATGTGGTAATAGATAATAAAGTCAAAATTGTTGATGAGCAGACAGGACGAATACTGGAAGGAAGACGCTATTCCGACGGGCTGCACCAGGCGATTGAGGCAAAAGAGAACGTAAAGGTCGAGGAAGCCACCCAGACGTATGCTACCATTACTCTCCAGAACTATTTCAGGATGTATCACAAGCTGGCCGGTATGACAGGTACTGCCGAAACAGAAGCCGGCGAATTCTGGAATATTTATAAGCTTGATGTAGTTGTAATACCAACGAATAAACCGATCATAAGAGATGATCGTGAGGATATTATCTACAAGACAAAGCGCGAAAAGTACAATGCGGTAATAGATGAGATTGTAAGTCTCAACAGGAAGGGACGACCTGTTCTTGTTGGTACAACATCGGTTGAAATATCGGAGCTTCTGAGCAGGATGCTCAAGATGAAGGGACTGAAGCATAATGTGTTGAATGCCAAACTTCATCAGAGGGAAGCAGATATTGTAGCTGAGGCAGGTAAAGCCGGTACTGTGACTATTGCAACGAACATGGCAGGCCGTGGTACCGACATAAAGCTGACACCTGAGGTCAGGGAGGCCGGAGGTCTGGCAATTATAGGTACTGAGCGGCATGAATCAAGAAGGGTCGACAGACAGCTCAGGGGAAGATCCGGTCGACAGGGAGACCCGGGCTCTTCACAGTTCTTTGTGTCGCTCGAAGACGAACTTATGAGGCTCTTCGGATCGGAAAGGATAGCAGGAATAATGGATAAGCTGGGACTGAAAGATGGCGAGATGATCCAGCATCCCATGATTACAAAATCGATTGAAAGAGCCCAGAAGAAGGTTGAAGAGAATAACTTCGGGATAAGAAAAAGGCTCCTGGAGTACGACGATGTTATGAATTCCCAGAGGGAAGTTATCTATAAAAAAAGGAAGCACGCCCTTCTTGGAGAAAGACTATCGCTGGATGTTGCGAACATGATGTTTGATGTTACGGAAAACCTGGTTGATATTTATCATAAGGAAGGTGATTTTGAGAACTTTGACTTCGATCTTATTCGCTCATTCTCAATGGATTCTCCTGTGCCAAAGCAGGAATTCATAAAGATCACACCTGATCAGATCGTCGAATCTGTTTATGCAAAGGTGCTTAATACCTACAAGCGGAAGGTTGAGACAATATCACAACAGGCTTATCCGGTCCTTAAGGATGTCTACGAAAGGATGTCGCATGTGTATGAAAACGTGGTGGTACCTATATCCGACGGTGTTAAGGTGTTCCAGGTGGTTACAAACCTGAAGGCAACGGCTGAATCGGAAGGTAAGGAACTTGCACGAGCCTATGAAAAAACGGTTGTCCTTGCCACTATAGATGATGCATGGAAAGAGCACCTCAGGGAGATGGATGAACTCAAGCAATCTGTTCAGAATGCTACATATGAGCAGAAAGATCCCCTTCTGATCTATAAGTTCGAGTCGTTCGAACTGTTTAAGACCATGATTGCAAAGGTTAACAAGGATGTTGTAAGCACCCTTATGAAGGGACATATTCCCACTCAGGATCCGGATCAGGTAAAGGAGGCTCAGCGCCGCCGTCAGGTCGATATGAGCAAATACAGGGCTTCGAAGAGTGATTTTTCACAGTACAGCAGTACAGGAGTCCCCGGGAGCGCTCCTGATAAAAACCAGAAAGCTGAACCTGTACGTGTGGAAAAGAAAGTCGGAAGAAACGACCCCTGCCCATGCGGAAGCGGGAAGAAATTCAAGCATTGTCATGGGCTGAATCAGCCCGGAACAATCCCTGCCAATCCAGCAGCGCCAAGGTGATCAGATTTTTGTTACTTCGTCAATTGCCTTCTGAATGCGTGTCATGGTCTGCCTGCTGACAGGGACAAGAGGAAGACGCAGGTAATTGTGGCAGATATTAAGTGTGCTTAACATGGCCTTTATACCAGCAGGATTACCCTCAGTAAATAAAAGCTCTGTCATCTCCAGATAACGGTACTGGATTTCCCTTGCCGATTTGAAATTGCTTTTGAGAGCATTGCCTGTAAGTTCAGAACATGCAGCAGGAAATGCGTTGGCAAGAACGGAAATTACTCCTATACCCCCGGCAGCAATAATTGGAATTGTAAGAAGGTCATCACCGGAAATAACACCAAAATTCTCGGGTTTCCCACGGATAATCTTCATTATCTGACAAATATCCGCTGATGCTTCTTTTACGCCAATGATATTTTCGCAGGAATGGGCGAGTTCCAGACACGTATCCGAAGAGATATTGCATCCTGTCCGCCCGGGAACATTGTAAATTATTACCGGGACAGGACTCCATGTGGCTATTGCCTTGAAGTGCTGGAAAATTCCTCTTTGCGTTGGCTTATTGTAATAAGGAGCAATAGATAAAATAGCATCAATACCGTTGAAATCGGTCTGCCTTATTGTATTAATGATCTCCTGTGTGTTATTTCCTCCTATACCCGCTACCAGTGGCACCCTGCCATCGACGATTTCGGTTACATATGAAATAACTGCCTGCTTCTCTTCCCTCGCCAGAACAGCAGATTCTCCTGTTGTACCCAGGACAACAATATAGTTTACGCCTCCGTCGATTACATGCTGGATAACACGGCCCAGCGCTGAAAAATCTATGCTGGAGTCATTTTTAAACGGTGTTACTATAGCAACACCTGTTCCTCTGAATTTTTTCATGGCTTGGTTATACTGCTTTTTTTACTGTTTCGGGGTTTATCATTTCAAGATAAAGAATAACCTGCTCGAGGTACTTCTCTACGCCGACAGGGTTCTTCATTGATATCATCAGGTCGAAAGGGGAGGTTCCCGGATCGGTACCCGACAAACCCACTTTCAATAAAGCTTTTGACAAAGAGGTTATGTAAAAAAGCGGAAAATGATCCCTCACGTTTATGTCGATAAGAAGGTCAAATTTCTCATTAATGAAAGCATCTGCTTCAACTGTATCAGGGCGATAGAAAAAATCCGTCTCATTGTTTTTCAGACATACCATGAAACGGTTACCCACGTAAAGATCAGGCAGAACCTTTCCTGGATAAAAACCTATAACTTTTACCTGCTTGCCGGCTTCAGACATTCTCTGGTGGAATCTTGTCAGAACTGCAAGTTCTTCCTGATTAGTTGCATCCCAGACAATCCCGATGCTCTTTGTGCTGCCAAAACCCTTGTAAGATGGTCTATGAAGGATTTTTGAATACCTTTTGGCCAGCATCGACTTTCCCGCCTTTATTCGCAGATTCCTGAAAAATTCCATGGTGCAAACCTAACAGTTTTTTGTAAAACAAGAATAGCCGGAATATTATTCTTCACCAATAATTTTAAGAAATTCAGATTCCCCCATAATCCTTATACCAAGCTCAGAGGCTTTTTCCCTCTTTGAAGGTCCCATATTCTCTCCGGCAAGAACGAAGGAGGTTTTCGCTGAAATGGAAGAGGAATTCTTTCCTCCATGCTTCTCTATGATCTCCTTGTATTCCTCTCTCGAATATTTGCTGAATACACCAGAAATTACAATCGTCATTCCATCAAGAACTGCAGTTCCATTCCCTGACTGGGACTGGCCGGTGAATTGTATCCCTTTTTCCCTTAGCCTCCTGATTATTTCTGTGTTATCGGGATCGCTGAAATAGAACCTTATGCTCGAAGCAATCCTGGGCCCGATCTCGCGAACACCTGTTAGGGTTTCTTCATCAGCTGCAATAAGCGCGTCGAGTGAACTGAACCTCGATGCGAGAGTCTTTGCAACTGTTTCTCCTACATGCCTGATGCCCAAGGCAAAAAGAACTCTGTGATATGGAACGTTAGTAGAATCATTAATGCTCCTGATGATATTGCCGGCAGATTTCTCCCCCATCCTCTCAAGGGGAACAAGCTGCTCCTGCCTCAGATCGTAAAGGTCTGCGATGTTCCTCAGAAGCCCTTTACCGAAAAGGAGATCAACTGTTTCTTCTCCCAGCCCTTCAATGTCCATTGCCTTCCGGCTTATAAAATGTTCAATCCTTCCCTTTAACTGCGGAGGGCAATGAAGATAATTCGGACAGAAATGGTTAGCTTCTCCTTCATATTTTACAAGTGCAGTACCGCATTCGGGGCATTTATCGATGAATTTCACTCTTTTGCTGTTGCTGTCCCTTAATGAAGCATCAACTCCGACAATCTTGGGTATGATTTCTCCTCCCTTTTCGACAAGTACCATATCATTGTAATGCAGATCGAGAAGAAAAATCTGATCTTCATTATGCAATGATGCCCTTTTCACAGTTGTTCCAGCCAGCTGAACAGGCTCAAGGTTAGCCACCGGCGTCACATTACCGGTGCGTCCGACCTGAAAGTCGACTGATAAAAGCCTTGTAGAGGCTTGTTCAGCCTTGTACTTGTATGCAATGGCCCACCTTGGCGACTTGGCGGTAAACCCAAGCTCCTGCTGCTGTTCAATGGAGTTAACCTTTATGACAACTCCGTCAGTTTCGAAAGGAAGCATGTCTCTCCTTTCCTCCCATGCCTTTGTGTAGTCAATGACTTCTTCAATATTCCTGCACAGCTTCATACTTTCATGTATACTGAAACCCCATTCTCCTGCAGCCATCACATTATCATAATGGTTGCTGAAAGGAAGGTCTTCTCCCAGGAGAAAATAAAAGATGCAATCTAGATTTCGTGAAGCTACTACCAGGGGGTCAAGAGTTTTAAGAGTTCCCGCAGCAGCATTTCTGGGATTTGCAAAAGGACTCAGTCCTTCTTTTTTCCTTTCCTCATTCAGCCTTTCGAATACTGACTTTGACATAAGGACCTCGCCTCTGACGATGAATTCCTCTGGTACATCCTTTTTGTCGATAACGGAAGGGATGCTTTTGATTGTTCTTATATTGGCTGATACGTCATCACCCTTTGTGCCGTCGCCCCTGGTAAGGGCATTGAGCATCCTTCCGTCTGAATAGGTTATGCTTATGGATGCACCGTCAAACTTAAGCTCACATACGTATTCTACCGGTCCGCTTATCAATTTTCTTATTCTGTTGTCAAAATCGAGCAGTTCCTCAAAATTGTAAGTATTTCCAAGAGAAAGCATGGGGTACTTGTGCCCGACCTGCCTGAATTCCCTTGTAAGGTCACTTCCGACTAACTGACTGGGAGAATCGTCAGTAATGAATTCAGGATATTTCTTTTCAAGTGTTACTAATTCATTAAGAAGAAGGTCATATTCAAAATCTGAAATTACCGGCTGATTGAGAGCATAATAACGATGATTGTGCTCTTTGATCTCATTACGCAGTTTTTCAATGCGTTCCCTTGCTTCACTGTGATTCATGTCAGAAAGATTTTTCAACTCCAGATTCCGTCAACTGGTGTCCCGCATTTAATGCATTTTCCGCCTGTGATGTTGTTTGAGGCTATCCTGTAACCCTGGCGGACAATAAGTACAGTCTTGCAGACCGGGCACTTTGTATCCGACATTTCATGTCCTGGTATATTACCGGTATAAATGTATTTCAAACCTTCCTCCGAAGCGATCTTTACAGCATTATTCAGAACATCCACCGGGGTGGGAGGGAGCTGTTCCAGTTTATATGTTGGATGGAATCTGCTGAAATGAATGGGAATACTTTTGAATCCATTGTCGCTCAACCACCTGCACATCTTCCTTATCTCATCTATTTTGTCTGTCCAGCCCGGAACGATGAGGTTGGTTATTTCGAGCCATACTCCACTATCCCGGTAGATCCTGAGTGAATCAAGTACAGGCTGTAGTTTACCTCCGGAGAGCTTTAAGTATGTACTGTCGTTGAACGCCTTCAGGTCGATGTTAGCTGCATCTATAACACTGCAAAGCTTCTTCAGGGGTTCGGGGTAAATGTAACCGTTCGATTTGATGATATTTTTAATTCCCTCTCTCCGGGCTATTGAAGCAGTATCGTAAACATACTCATAAAATGTAACAGGTTCCGAATAAGTATAGGCTATCGAATTGCAACCCTTAACGATGCATTCAGAAACTACCTTCTCAGGTGGAAGGGTGTAATTCCGTGTCTTATCCGGACTTGTCTGTGAGATTGTCCAGTTCTGGCAGTTCAGACAGACAAGGTTGCAACCGGCAGTGGCAATGGAGAAGGCCCGCGATCCCGGTAAAAAATGATATAATGGCTTTTTCTCAATCGGATCAACATTAACAGAGCAGGGATTTCCGTACGCAAGGGTGTAAAGCTTAGACTTTATCACTTTCCTGTTGCTGCATTTGCTTAACTCTCCCTCCTTCAGAACACATTCGTTGGGACATATCCGGCACATAATGCCTCTGGCTGTTTCCTCCTGGAACATTGCTTCCTTTCTGAAAACAGCCTCCTCGTCAGGGATCATACCTTCCGATATCCCAGGCAGCCGGAAACAAATCATTCCCGCAGATATTGCAGTACATCTTTTAATGAAGAGGCGTTTCGTTATTTTATTCTTCTTTTCTGACATTTCATGCTCCGGGATGTCACAAATTTAGTAAATCATCTGCTATTTGCCTAGCTGAGAAACAACAATCCCCGATAGTATAAGCAGGGGAAGAATGAACAGGGAGTAGGTGATGCCCAGAAGAGGAACCATAAAGCCTGAAAAGAGAAGAAATCCCAATGCAGATCCGGCCAGGTCGGAACTGTATATTTTTGATGGACCGGCAGTTGTAATTTCAGGCAGAGTCAGTTCTCTGAAGAAGAAACCGGTAACAGCCGCTGGGATAAATCCCATAATTATTAAAATGACTGTGATCAGAATATTGTTTTGGATATTTATTACAGCACCTGTAAGCAGCCCTGCTATCAGGTAGATCATGACCAAAGCACCTGACAGGACTAATATTTTCCTTCGTAACATCAGATTTGTTTTTACTCCTGCCCCGGCGGCCAGTCCTGCCATGAGTCCGGCAAGTATAAGACCAGTTGCCTGGTACATATTGCCAACGGTCAGCTGTAATACAAGAAGAAGGATAATTTCATAGCCGGCAAGCGCAAATGCACTGAAATACATGATACTGGTATTTTTCCTGACATTAACTGCCGATATGATTACCAGTATTGCCAGTATCAGAAATGCCGGAATCTTTTGTCCGGGATCCTTGCTTAAATGAAAGGACTGATAATGAAAACAGGCTACAGGTCGTTCGGAACTGTTACTCCTGACACCGGGATCAATCAAGGATAATATCTCTTCTGATTTTGCCCCGATCAGATCGTCAGAAAGATAGTCAGGTCCCACATACACATTCTGAAGCCCTTTTTCCTGCACGAGACTGCTTACCGATGTTGTAAGTTTACTGTCGGAAGCTATGAAATAAAGCTTATTCCCGCTTATGGGAATAACATTCGCGAACTCTTCCTTCATGCTGTTAAATACAGATGAATAGAGCCTGACAGCTTCCTTATTGAAATAATTGGGATTTACACCGGGCGAACAGGCGAATACAGCACCGGGATTCATTTTGCCTTTTACCCCTTTGTAAAATCCGACACTGTAAAATCTGTTAAGCGATAGAGAAGAGGGTGGGGGAAGCAGCATTATCACAGCATCAAACTTCTCCTTTGTATCCTTTATGTAACTGAATGCATCCCTGTTCTCAAAAACAAGCAGGGCAGAGTCATGCTCCAGAATCTCCAGGTTAATCCCGGCAAGGGCAGGGTCGCGTTCAACATATACAACCTTTTTTACATTGTATTTCATGATCTCCTTCAACCGCGATCCGGGAGGTCCTGAAATAAGAAGGACGCTTGCCGGGTTATTTGTCTGGAGCATTGCATAGTGTATGTCTTCCTCACTTTCTGCTGCATCATTATTGTAAATTAAGAGACGTTGATCATAGTAGATACTTCTTTCCCCCAGGTATTCTCCCGTGGTTATGTTGCCATATGGAGTGTCTTTTGTTGCGGTCACATTAATGCCTCTAAGTAACAGATCCCTGATTACGATATCCGGTGAAAGTATAACTACAGAAGCTGAAACTGCAAGGACAATTATCCTGAATAACAATGCTTCTCTCTTTCTTATGTTGAAAAAGGAAAGAACGGTGTATGCAAGTCCCATAATGACTGCAAGGAAAAAAATCTGATATGTGTTAAGCATCCCTCCGCTCAGGATGGTGACTGATATGCCTGCAATAATTCCTCCAGCTGTCTCTATTGAAAAGGAAGTCCCTGGTAAAACTCTTTGTGATGAGGCAAACGAGAGAAGTTTAATGAATGTAAATCCTGAAATCAGAGTGAAAGGAGTTAATACCAGTAAAGTGAAAACAACTGCCGGGAGAAATGAAGGGGACTCGCCGGGATCAAGGAAGAGCCCTGATAACAATATTATCAGGAACAACGAAATAAGAGGACCTGTGGCAAAGAACAGGTTTATTTTTTTCAGGTCGTTAAGGGGCGACGATGAAGCCAGCCGCGACCCGGCCGCCGAACCCAGAAGCCACGAGCTGAGGTAAGCACCTGAAATAAGCTCATTGCCTCCCGCAATATTCATTACTTCCTTAAGAAGCAATAGCTGTACTGTGGAGCTTATGAATCCTGTAATGAAAAGATTTGTTCCAATGTCATGGTTTCGCGATTCTGACTGAATTACAGAGCTTGTCTCCCTAGTTTTTCTTTTTAAGATACTTGAAAAATATTTGCGGTGCCACAGTAAATGGAATAATCCGGAAAGGCTCATGCCGATACCTGTTTCCACATGCCATTTAAGTATCGTTTTTGTAAACGGGATGTCCCATTTGTAGTTTATCTGAAGAGCCAGGAACAACCCGGCCAGTGATGTAATGCTAAATGTCACCGCCAGTAATGAGTTCCAGATTTTCCTGTGCAGATCAAGCGTGTAAATTCCGCTCCGGTATAGAAAGAGACTCAGAAGATACAGGATCAATGCAGTTAATCCTGTATTAATTACATGATACATCCTTACTTCTTGTTTTATTCAAGGACTATGCCTTCATAAATGAAGAGTTCGGCATTCTTCCACCCATCCCAACCGATACCTGCCTTGTCGCGCGACGTGTAACCGAGGAATTCCTGAACACTCCAGCCATTTTCAGTGGCAACCTGAGGAAGCATGGTCCCTGACCGGAAATCCTTCCTGATGTAGATTCCATGCCTTCCAAGTTCAATATCCCTTATATCGGTTATTTTCTTCAGAGGACCCAGAACGGTTATCTCAATATCCGTGGACGGCAGCTCCTCTTTTGTCAGTGGTGAGAACCTCGGATCTTCAAAAGCTGAAGACGCTGAAGATTCTATTACGACTTTGTATAAAGGCGCAGATGAGGCAAAACTTCCGATGCAGCCTCTTAATTCACCTTTTTTCCTAAGGGTTACAAAAGCTCCGTATGGCTTCAGAAAAAGCTCAGGTAACAACTTCTCATCGACGCTGATGCCTTTTTTGTTAATCAGGTGTGATCTTATATTGTTCCGTGCGAGTCCTATCAGCTGAGCTTTCTCACTATCCGAGAACTTTATCTCGTCGGAGAGAGAGCCTCCGGCCGTGTTATCAGGTTTCTTTTCGACGAGCGCAATGGCGTTGTATCCAACAACCCCATCCTTGGACCCATATCCTGAATCTCCCGAATTACAATAATCAACCCTGGAGTACTCAAGATTTTCTCCGTTTTCAGCAAGGTACATCAGCATAAGTCCGGATGTCCATCCGCACATGCTTGTAGAGAGTCCAGGATCATCAGAATAGGAGTTTTTTCTGAGTGTTGCAAGGAATTTATCAGGATCACCTGAAACTAAAGCATCGGCTGTTGCCTTGTCGACCGAGTTGGCTGTTTTATAGGATGGATAGTGTGAGAAATCGCTGCTGATCAGAAATAAATTTTCGGATGAGAACCAGGGCCTCAGTGCCTCTGAGATTTTACGGATACTGTTCTGGTTTGTTGTCCCGATAATTATGGGTATGATCATAGGATTATTCTGGAAGTAATATTGTATAAAGGGCATCTGTACTTCGAGGCTGTGTTCCTGATTATGTGCGTTAACGGGAAAATTGAACACTTTTTCCTTTCTGAGCTTCATGGCTATCTCCCTGTTTACGGTAAGTTTTCCGAGGGGAGTAATGAAATCTCCGGCATCGTAAACGGAAGCCCCGTCAAAGGCCATTATATGGCTTGATCCTATTACGAAGATATTCTTGTACCGGGTGCTCCTGTCAATAACGGAAAAGGCTGATGCTGCAACCCGGCCTGAATATATATAACCGGCATGAGGACTTATGATAGCTCTAACATTACCGTGGATCTTTGTCTTTACGCAGCTTTCGAAAAGACGGTCAAGGTCTCCTTTCAGCGTCTCGCAGTTTGCGGAATAAAAACGTCCGGCAGCAACAGGCTGACGGTCTGATTGGGTTGACTGTGAAAATGTCTCCATGGCGATAAGAAATATTAGCAGAACGTAACATACCCTGAGCATGGCGCAATGCAATTAATTAACCGTACTAAAGTTAGGTCAAAAAATCAAGAAAATCCGTTTAAGGGAAGAGGATATTAGCCCGAAAATGCTAAATAAATATCATGGACTCCTTCAGAATCTTACCGCTTTCGTCAGTTCCGTAGATCTTGAGACCTACACTTACTGTTGCCGAACTTATCACATCGATTACAGGGCTCAGGTCATCTTTGATATCGTCGATGTCGTCAAAATCTTCAACCGGAAAATAAATGTGAAGAATCAGTATACAGTCTGCCTTATTGATGGCAGCAAGCGCTTTTACGATCTTTGCAAGCCATATTGACGATGCAGTATTAAAATACTCAAGATTAAGTCTTAAATTTGTTGTCTGTTTGGGGTCCTTTGTATAATCACTTACCCATTCAAGAATAGGTTCAAAGATCCTGGGAGCATTTATGGGAATTGACCTGCCTGAAATAATAAGCTCTCCGCTCATGTAATTGAGGTCCACAAGAGGGGTTTTGTCGGTTTGTTCTATGTAAAAATTCTTCAGCTCCTTCATGACAGGCTCTTTTATGATTCAATCGTTAAGTAATAGCTATCTCAAAAGTATAATATCTTTTTGTTCAGCAAGGATACATTCATCAAAAAGAAAAGGTCAGTTGTCAAATATTACGATTTATTGGTATAATTTATTGTAAGGTGCCTGTCTTTTATTTGTTTCTTCCCTGCTGTTGCTGCGGTGATGAAATAATGTCTGTAAAATATTATATTTGCGCATTAAATCATTATGGTTGAATGGAGATCATTTTAAAAGAAAAGATTAAAGAGGCTGTAAGAGTCACCTATAACAGCGAAGTTGATGACGACCTCATACAGTTGCAGGAAACGCGTAAGGATTTCAAAGGCGATTTTACTCTTGTCGTTTTCCCCCTTCTCCGTTTTTCCAAAAACACACCGGAGAACACCGGCGAAAGCATCGGCTCCTATCTGCTGAAAAATTTCCCGTATGTCTCAGGTTATAATGTTATTAAAGGATTTCTGAACCTGGAGATCTCAGACAAATGGTGGACAGACTATTTCGCCACACTTGCCACAGGCCGCGATATCCTTGCAAATTGCCGTGTCCGTAACCCCGAAATCATCCTCGTCGAGTACTCCTCTCCCAATACAAACAAACCGCTCCATCTGGGGCATATACGCAATAATCTCCTGGGTTTTTCTCTTTTCAGGATCCTGTCGTCATGCGGGCATAAGGTTATAAAAACAAACATAGTGAACGACAGGGGTATTCATATCTGCAAGTCAATGCTTGCCTGGAAAAAATACGGGAATGGAGAGACCCCGTCAACTACGGGAATAAAGGGAGATCACCTTGTGGGCAATTATTATGTGAGGTTTGAAAAGGAATATAAAGCCCAGGTTGAAGAGCTGGTTAAAAATGGAATGGGTGAACCAGAGGCACGTAATTCTGCCCCCTTGATGCTCGAAGCCCGCGATATGCTCTTAAAATGGGAGAATGGCGACACTGAAGTCGTTGAGCTATGGAGGACAATGAATTCCTGGGTATATGATGGCTTTGAAGAGACTTACCGGATGCTTGGAGTCGACTTTGACAAGATCTACTACGAATCGGAGACCTATATCACAGGGAAGGAAATTGTTATGAAAGGCCTTGCCGGGAATATTCTTTACCGGCAGACCGATAATTCGGTGTGGGCCGACCTTACATCACAGGGACTCGATCATAAACTCCTGCTGCGATCCGATGGAACTGCCGTGTATATGACCCAGGACCTGGGAACAGCAGTAGCCAGACAGGAAAACTACCATTTTGACAAAACCCTCTATGTTGTCGGAAATGAACAGAACTATCATTTCCAGGTTCTCAGAGCACTTATGAAAAAGATGGGTTACCATTGGGCCGACGGACTTATCCATTTCTCGTACGGAATGGTGGAACTGCCCGAGGGAAAAATGAAATCTCGCGAAGGTACTGTAGTCGACGCTGATGACCTTATTGCAGAAATGAAGGAAACAGCCAGAAGTGTATCACTGGAACTAGGCAAACTGGCCGATTTCACTGCAGAGGAGAGAGAGGAAATATTCCGCAAAATAGGAATGGGAGCACTTAAATATTTTATCCTTAAGGTCGATCCTCATAAGAACATGTTGTTTAACCCGGCAGAGTCGATCGACTTCAATGGGAATACAGGACCGTTCATCCAGTATACCTATGCGAGGATCCAGTCTGTTTTCCGGAAAGCCGTCCAGACGGGAATAGAAAGCGATCCTGACTCTCTCAGCAAAGCAAAGGCAGGGCCTAAGGAAATATCCCTGATAAAACTCCTCCGGAAGTTCTCGGATGTTGTAAGTGAAGCTGCATCAGAGTATAGTCCTTCACTGATAGCCAATTATTGTTACGACCTTTCAAAGGAATACAACCAGTTTTATCATGACTTCTCAATACTGGGAGAGGAAGACCTGTCGCTGCGAGACCTAAGGCTTGTCCTTTCAAAGCTGACCGGAACGATTCTTGAAAAAGGTATGTGGCTGCTTGGTATAGAAATGCCCGAACGGATGTAAAAACTATAATAACTGATACAAATCTATGTTTGAAAATTTAAGCGACAGGCTGGAGAAATCCTTCAAAATATTGAAGGGACAGGGACGGATTTCAGAGATAAATATTGCAGAAACGCTTAAAGAGGTCAGGAGAGCACTCCTCGATGCCGACGTTAACTTCAGGATAGCAAAGCAGTTCACTGATACTGTCAAGACCTTAGCACTCGGTCAGGAGGTGCTTAAAGCCGTCAACCCATCCCAGATGCTGGTCAAAATAGTCCACGATGAGCTCGTCAGCCTGATGGGTGGAGATAAGTATGATATTAATATTAAGATCAATCCCTCCATAATACTTATAGCCGGACTTCAGGGTTCAGGAAAAACGACCCTGAGCGGCAAACTGGCAAAATGGGTTAAAAGTAAAAGGGGGAAAAATCCTCTGCTCGTTGCCGGCGATATCTACCGTCCGGCAGCAATAGAACAGTTAAAAGTCATCGGCTCACAGATAGAAGTTCCTGTATATTCTGAAGAGAATAACAGGAACCCTGTGCAGATAGCAAAAAACGCTGTACGCGAGGCAAAGCTGAAAAATCATGACGTGGTCATTATTGACACGGCAGGCCGCCTTGCAATCGATGAGGAAATGATGAAGGAAATTGCAGCGATAAAGGAAGCGGTTAACCCTCATGAGATACTTTTCGTTGTCGATTCAATGACCGGTCAGGATGCGGTCAATACTGCAAAGGAATTTAACGAACATCTCGATTTCACAGGCGTTGTTCTTACAAAGCTCGACGGTGATACCCGGGGCGGAGCTGCCCTTTCGATAAAATCGGTAGTCAATAAACCCATTAAGTTCGTTAGCTCGGGTGAGAAAATGGATGCTCTTGATATTTTCTACCCTGCCCGTATGGCTGACAGAATCCTGGGAATGGGAGATATTGTCTCCCTGGTCGAGAAGGCCCAGGAGCAATATGATGCCGAAGAGGCCAGGCAGCTGCAGAAGAAGATAGCAAGAGACCAGTTCGATTTCAATGATTTCATCACCCAGATACAACAGATTAAAAAAATGGGTAACGTGAAGGATCTGATGGCTATGATACCCGGAGTGGGCAAAGCTGTGAAGGACCTCGATATCGACGACGATGCCTTCAAGGGAATTGAAGCAATAATAAGAAGCATGACTCCGGAAGAAAGAACTAATCCCGTTCTCCTGAACGGCAGCAGGAGGAAAAGAATAGCGATGGGAAGCGGGACCACGGTTCAGGATGTCAACAAACTCCTTAAACAGTTTGATGAGACAAGAAAGATGATGAAAATGATGACCCGAAATAAAAACGCAGCCCGGATGATGGGCAGAAGATAAAAATTGTTATGTACAAACTCATTGACGGAAAAAAGACAGCAGCTGAAATAAAGGGAGAAATAGCTGCAGAAGTGGCCCGAAGGGCTGAATCAGGAAAAAAGATTCCCCATCTGGCTGCAATACTTATTGGTGATAACGGTTCGAGCGAAACCTATGTTAATAACAAGGTTAAGGACTGCGCAGAAGTTGGATTCAGATCAACATTAATCCGGCTTGGAAACAACACCTCCGAAGGCGAACTGCTCGATCACATTGCCAGGCTTAATGAAGACGATGACGTGGACGGATTCATTGTCCAGCTTCCGATTCCGGAACATATTCCGGAAAACAGGATCATTGAAGCAATCAATCCTTCGAAGGATGCTGACGGATTCCATCCCGTAAACATCGGCAGAATGGTGATTGGACTGCCGGGGTTCCTGCCGGCAACTCCCTATGGGATTGTTGAACTGCTCAAAAGGTACAATATCGAAACGAGCGGGAAGAACTGTGTCATAATAGGCCGCAGTAATATTGTGGGACGTCCGCTGAGCATTCTGCTTTCCCAGAAGGGAATGGATGCCACTGTTACTGTTGTCCACAGCAGGACCAGGGAGATTGAAAAAATTGTGTCATCGGCCGATATAATTGTAGCGGCAATGGGCTCTCCCGGCTTTTTAAAGGCTGAAATGGTCAGGGAAGGAGCTGTGGTTATTGACGTCGGAACAACACGGGTGCCTTTCCCGGGCTCAAAAGCAGGCTGGAAACTTGCCGGTGATGTCGATTTTGACAACGTTGCTGAGAAATGTTCATTTATAACGCCAGTTCCCGGCGGAGTCGGACCAATGACAAGGGTAGCACTCCTTCGCAATACATTAATGGCTGTTGCCGCCAAATAGGGTAAATTCCCCGAAGCAGAATATTCATGGAAAACAGGGAACAGGTGCGGCTCTAACCGGCAAGCTTTACGCCGGTGAAATAGAGATCAAACCCTCCCTTCCCCCCGGGCCTGTCCGAGGAAAAGATCATAAACTGGTTTGAGAATTCCTCATCCCCACCAAGTACAGGACGATATTCGTTTGATGATGAGTTGACGCGGGGTCCGAAATTGACCGGACTGGACCACTTTCCCGCGCTGAAAACAGAATAGTAAAGATCATAACCACCCATCCCACCCGAACGGTCAG
>JAVEZS010000009.1:0-43722 GCA_034002885.1 Bacteroidales bacterium | reverse complement strand
AGTACAGGACGATATTCGTTTGATGATGAGTTGACGCGGGGTCCGAAATTGACCGGACTGGACCACTTTCCCGCGCTGAAAACAGAATAGTAAAGATCATAACCACCCATCCCACCCGAACGGTCAGATGCGAAAACCATGACATTCCGGTAAACATACGGACATTTATCGTTGCCTTCGCTGTTTAAACCGGATGCCTTTACAGATTCTTCGTATTCAAGGCTGAACCACTCATCAATTGTCAGGGAAGGATCTTTTGGGTGCAGGTAAATATCGAAATCACCCTCCTCTTTCCTTGTGAAATATGCAGTATCCTGATCAGTGTCAAAACAGAAATATCCTTCGTCGTTATGGCTATTCAGCAGCCTGACGGGCCACGGACCCTCCGGTACCGGGACAGTACTGCCAAAATATGGAAGATTGCGTACATACTGGAAATCAAGATCACCGGATTCATTAACAGACGACACAACAAGATATTCAAAACCGTTTATGGCGCTGTAAAGCCTGTATGGACCGAATTCATCGCGGGGAGTATTAACAATTGAAACAAGCCCGGAAAGAAAATTATCAACCTCCGGTTCCGCCTTAAGAGTAAATTCCCCGGTTTCCCTTAAAAAAATGTAAGTGAAAACACCATATACAAGATCAAACTGCTCTCCCAAACTGCCTCTGTTGCTTGAGAATATTATCGGGACTGCCCTGGTGAATGCATTGATATCACTGTTATAATCATCATATTCCGAATTTATATTATTGAGCGGCAGAAGTGTATCGGGGAAAATGCCTTTGTTGTAAAGTGCCGGTCCGTCCTGCCTGTCGCAAGAAACCGAAAAGAGAAACAGGACGGTAAGTAATGCATGAAAGAGTGCGTTGATAATCTTCATCTGGTAAAACTGTCTGTTGTTAGTTGTTAAACGATGCGGGACTTATAAAATTATTGCACTGAAACAGATAAAAAAGAAAAACCGGGTTTATGCCCGGCTCTTCGAAGGTAGAATTTAGGTTAATTCTAGGGTAAATTAGGTATATGATGTTTTGATCGCAATTCTATCCCATAGATGAGAAATGGAGGCAATTGGTTGCGTTGAAATAGAAAAAAACTCCAACAATTTTAGGTGTATTTTGTATGAGTCTGTTTTTCAGCTGTTTATAAAAACCAGAAAATGTTGATAATATGGCGGTGCCCAAAAAAGGATTGTTTAAAATGTTATTAAATTTGTAATCAATATTTTTCAGGGGGATGGAAGAGGACAAGTTCAGTTATTCATACGAGGAGGAATTGAAGAATGCCGTTCAGAAATATGAACGGATGAAGAAGAACAATGAGAATTACTTTTTTGATGTTATCGAATTTGAGTCGATCATCGATTACTATATAGAAAGTAACAATTCCAACAAGGCTTTCGAAGCAGCTACCCTTGCATCGGAACAGCATCCCAATTCAGTCTCCCTGCAGCTCAGAAAGGCAAGGGTTCTTCTCGACAAGGGAAGGGCAGTGGAGGCACTTAAAATACTCAGGCGTCTGGAAAACATTGAACCGGGGAACCACGAAATTTACATAGCTAAGGGAACAGCTATGGGAATATTGGGCGATATCCAGGGAGCAAAGAAAATGTTTGACTATGCCCTGACACTCGATTCAGACGAAAAGGGAAATATTCTCTTTGCAATTACTTCAGTTTTGCAAAACCTGAATTATTACGAGTACCTGATTCCATATCTCTCTGAGCTGATAGCAATTGAACCGGATTTTTATGCCCATATCTACGATTTGGCCTATGCCTATGAAAAGACAGATGATTTTGAAAAGAGCATTGCCTGCTACAGGCAATACCTCGATCATGAGCCTTTTTCGGACAACGCCTGGTATAATCTCGCAATAATCTACAATAAGCAGGAAGAGTTCGAAAAAGCACTTGAGGCATATGATTTCGCCCTTGCTATAAACTCACAGAATACCTTTGCTATCTTCAACAAGGGAAATATACTCTGCAACCTTGAAAGGTACAGCGAAGCTATTCCGGTTTACCATGAATATCTCGAAAACGAACCTGACAGTTTCGAGGCAATGACCTACCTGGCTGAATGTTATGAAAAGACCGGCGACCTGATCCTTGCCAGGAAGTATTATCACGAGGCAATAGAAATAGCTCCGGAATATGCGGACCCATGGTTCGGACTTGGGATAATATCTCTCGAAGAGGGTAGTACGGATGATTCCATGATCTTTCTGCGCAAGGCTTTAAGACTCGATGATGAGAATCCTGAGATTTGGTATATGCTCGGAAAGGCACATTATGCAAAGGAAGAGAAAAAAGCCGCCCTGCGTTGTTTCCGTGAAGCACTTAAGCTTGATATCTACTATAATGAAGTCTGGACCGATATCGGCAGAATGATAGTCTTCGACGGCTTCGTTGCAAAAGCTCTGCCATACTTCGGAAAAGCATACAAAATAATAGGAGACGTGCCGGGAATAAATTATCTTCTCGCCTCATTTTACCTGCACACCGGATCGATGGATATGGCATACAGGCACCTTTCAGCGGCGCTGGAGGCTGATAAGGATCTTTACAGGGACTTTCACGATATTTATCCGGTACACCTGTTCTCGAGAAAGATCAAAAAGCTTCTCGACAGCTTCAATTTATAATTATTATCTTTATTCTTCCTTAATAAAGTAATTCATACATTATACTATGAAAAAGATACTGCCTTATATGCCCGAGCGTCCGTCAAAACCCCGCAGTGAGGGAATGACAATGGTTATGGATAAAGGTCTCAGCGTAAGGGAAGCCGAAGATTTCATGTCGGTGGGAAGCGAGTATACCGATTTGGTAAAACTTGGATTCGGGACTTCCCTGATAACCCCGAATCTGGCTGAAAAGATAGGGGTCTATAGGAAAGCCGGATGCGTGCCCTATTTCGGTGGGACACTCTTCGAAGCTTTCATCGTCAGGAATATGTTCCGTGAATTCGTCGATTTTATTGATAAATATGAAATAAACCTTGTGGAAGTATCAGACGGATCCTACGACATTGAACACTCCAGAAAGCTGGAATATATCAGACTGCTTGCTGAGCGGGGAACAGTGATCTCCGAGGTCGGATCCAAGAAAAAAGACGTTATCTATACTCCCGACCAATGGGTTGATATGATGAAATCAGAACTGGATGCGGGATCCTCAAAAGTTATAGCCGAGGCCAGAGAATCCGGAACAATAGGCATTTTCAACGACGACGGTTCTGTCAATACTCCTCTTGTAAACAGGATATCCGAACAGGTCCGGCTCGGTAACGTTATCTGGGAAGCTCCGCTCAAATCGCAGCAGGCATGGTTTATAAGGCATTTTGGCCCGGAGGTCAACCTCGGCAATATCGCACCCTCTGAGATTATCCCTCTTGAAACTCTTCGGCTTGGCCTGCGTGGTGACACTTTCTTTCAGTTTCTTCCCGAAAGCCTGATAAACTGACAATCGGGAATGCGCAAATTCGGATTGATAGGATACCCGCTCGGACATTCCTTTTCAAGGAAGTACTTTCAGGAGAAGTTCGCGAGGGAAAACCTGTCTGATTGCAGCTACGATAACTATCCGATCACATCCCTTGGCCGGTTGCCTGACCTGCTTCATTATTACGGCCTTGAAGGGCTGAATGTTACTATCCCTTACAAGACCGCTGTTATGCAGTTTCTCGATGAAATCGATCCCGAAGCTCAGGCTGTAGGTGCAGTAAATGTCATCAAGATAAAAAATACCATGAAAGGGATAATGGTTTCCGGTTTCAACAGCGATATAACTGGTATCAGGGACACCCTTGAACCTGTTATGGGTAAAATGAAAATCAGGGCCCTTGTGCTGGGGACGGGAGGAAGTTCTAAAGCCGTATGCCATGTACTTGAATCAGCAGGAATAAAATATGTTCTTGTTTCAAGATCGGCCGGACAGGGCTGCCTGACATACCCTGACTTAAACTCTGACATCATTGAAGAATCGAGGCTGATAATAAACACCACCCCCCTGGGCATGCATCCGGATACTGAAACCAAACCTGACATACCCTATGATCTCCTCGGACCTGAACATATACTTTTTGATCTTGTATATAACCCGGAAATTACCGCTTTTCTGCAGATGGGAATAGATAAAGGCTGCACAACTCTCTCCGGCCTGAAAATGCTTTATTCACAAGCTGAAAAATCGTGGGAGATCTGGAACGACGATTCCCTATGATGCAGCTGCTTTACAGCTGCCCTCCCGATTTCTCGGTCGCCATTACCATTTTTATGTTCAGCCTGACCCCAACTTCGAGAACATCAACCAGATCCTGGATGTTCAGGCTCTTTGCAAACCTCAGTACCACTGTAGGACTCTCTATACCCCTTACGTGTTCCTGTAGTTTCTGCTCAAGCTCCGATAGAAGGACTTCCCTCTGGTCTATATAGTATTTCCTGTCGGCTGTAACTGTCAGGTTAACCTGTTGCTTGTCAATTTCCTGCGCTGTTTTAGATTTGGGCAGAAGAACCTTTATGACGTTGGGATTGGCCAATGTCGAAACAATCAGAAAAAAGAGCAGCAGAAAGAACATTATGTCGTTCAGTGATGAGGTGCTGACCTCCGGCTTGAACTGTTTGCTTCTTCTGATATTCATGTCAGACTACCTTCAGAAACTGAATAAGTGACTCCTGCAAACGGATGGTGTACCTGTCAATCCTCATCTGAATATAATGATAGGCTGCATAGGCAAGCACTCCGACGATAAGCCCGGCCCCGCTGCAAATCATTTTCTGGTATAATCCTCCGGCAATAATACCGATGCTGATGTTATCTGCAAGAGAGATGTTATAGAATATTTTAATAACACCGGATATGGTCCCTATAAATCCCAGCATTGGTGCAACACCGGCTATGATTCCAAGATATCCGGTATTCTTTTCCATTTTGGTAATTTCAAGGTTGGTTGCTGTCTCAAGGTTCCTTTCCACTTCGCCCTGAGGCTTACCAAGCTTATCGATACCGCTTTCCAGTATTCTGCCAAGTGCAGCATCATTGCTTCTGACTCTTGTTACTGCATTATTCCGGTTGCCGCTCTGTAATTCAGATACCACGTTCGGGATAAGTCCTCTGTCAATGGCAGCTGTCCTTTTCAGGTAAGCCATTCTTTCAATGAAAATATAGAAAGTCACAAGCGAAAGAAGGATTATAGGTATCATTATAATACCTCCTTTCATCAGAAGATCGAGAATCGTTGTTGCCTGCTCGGACGATGATATCGCCGCTGCCGTCTCATACAGAGAATAGATCAATATCATATGCATTGGTTTTTACGTGTTTACTTTCTGGTCTATTATCAAACGATTAAAAAGTTCAAATATTTCTTAACTGATAAATATCCCCGAAGGGTACTCAATGTCGGTAAGGAAGAGCCCTCTTGCAGGTGCTGACATCCCTGCCCTGGAACGGTCGAGTGATATAATAATACTCTCAAATTCATCAGGAGTAATCTTTCCCCTGCCAACATCAATCAACGTACCTGTTATCGCCCTTACCATATTTCTTAGAAACCTGTTGGCTTTTATTTTGAAGATCAGCATGTTTTCGGATGCTGTCCAGCCTGCTTCATAGACCACGCATTTATTGTTCTTATTATCCGAATGAAGCTTACAGAAGCTTGTAAAATCATCATGCAGAAGTAGTTTGCCAGCAGCAACATTCATCAGACTGATATCAGGCATTCCATGAATGTGCCAGCTTGACTCTTCCATGAATGGATCTTTTTCAAATGAGACATTGTATTCATAGGTTCTTGATATTGCGCTGAACCTTGCATGAGCATCAGGCATTACCTTCCTTATTTCAGTTACCGAGATATCGCCGGGAAGGAACCTGTTAAGCCTGAATATTATATTGCTCCCTGGAGCCAGGTCATCCTTGACGCTGTCAAAATGTGCACAAAACAGACGCGCGTGAACACCGGCATCCGTCCTTCCGGCTCCGGTAACCGCGATCTTTTCACCGAGGATCAGCGAAAGAGCTTCTCCTAGAGTTTCCTGAACGCTTATGGAATTTGGCTGAAGCTGCCATCCATGATAATATGTGCCTTTAAATGAAATAAATATGAAGTATCTTGTCAATTCCGGAAAATTTCCTGCAAAGATAGATAATCATCTTTATTATCATGATCCTGTCCTAATTTTAAAAAAAAACAGACCGGATGTAGGAATATTGATCTTTAAATGTAATTTTACTTCCACCTTAAAAATAACATGATTATTTGTATAACTATAACCTAAATCTCTCACTATGACTGAACAGAAAAATACACAAACAGCCGGTATGGCGTTTATGGGAATGATCTTCTTCCTGTTTGGGTTTGTAACGACTTTCAACATTACACTGGCCGATAAATTCAAAGCGGTATTTGAATTGTCAAATTTTCAGGCTCAGCTTGTTAATGGTGCCTTCTTCTTTACGTATTTTGTGCTATCCTTCGCCGCAGGCGGTCTTATAAAAAAGATAGGTTACAAAAGCGGTGTTATCCTCGGCCTTCTTCTGGTAGCAGTGGGAAGCTTTCTCTTCTATCCTGCTGCCAAGGCGATTTCGTTCCCCTTCTTTCTGTTCGCTATTTTCATAATGGCGGGCGGCGTTGTATTTCTCCAGGTTGCTGCCAACCCTTATGTTACAGCCCTGGGTCCATCCGAAACTGCTTCGGGCCGTCTGAACCTTACACAGGCGCTTAACTCGATTGCAACTTACATTGCACCGATTATCGCCAGTGTCTTCGTTTTCAAGGCAGCTTCCAACGTTCTGGATGCCTCTGCTGCCGCCCAGCAGGTATCGGCTCCTTTCATCATTATCGCTATAATAGTTATAATCATTGCTATAGCAATCTATTTCCTTAAACTCCCGGAAATCCCTACACAGGGTGTAGAAAGGAAAAGTGTATGGAAATATTCACATGTTGTTCTGGGTGCACTTGGTATATTCTTCTATGTTGGTGCCGAAGTTGGTGTGGCTGCCATGCTTCAGAGATATTTCCAGGAGGCTCTCAATATGGTTCAGTCAGACGCTGCAATGATGATTGCACTCTACTGGGGAGGCGCAATGGTTGGAAGATTTTATGGTTCATTCATGCTCTCTAATACTGAAAAATCAAAAAAATATCTGTACACTGTCCTGGTACTTCTTCTGGCGCTTTTCGTGGGATGGTTCGTACGCCGTGAAATAACCGACGGACTTATTTTCGCAGGAATCGCCCTTGTAAACTACATTTTGATGCAACTCGGAAAAGGAAAAGCAGCCAGATCGCTTGCTGTATTCGGAATTATTGCCGCAGTCCTTCTCCTTGTTGTGATGCTCGCCAACGGCAACATCATTCTCTGGCTGGGACTCTCAGTAGGCTTCTTCAACTCAATTATGTTCCCGAATATTTTTGCACTCGGTGTTGACGGCCTTGATAAGGGAGAACTCAGCATGGCCTCAGGGCTGATCAACTCACTAATTGTCGGAGGGGCCGTGATTCCGGTTCTGATGGGACTCATTGCCGATGGAGCAGGCGTAAGATTCGCTTTCATTCTGCCGATAATATGTTACCTGTACATAGTCTTCTTCGCACTCGTGGGCAGCAAACACAAGTAAACTACTTTTTTCATGTATATACACAGAGGCCGTCTCAAATTGACCAGAGAGACGGCCTCTGTCATATTTTCCGGACAATTATTATATTTACAATAGACATAATTTTCAAACTGTAAAATCAATGAACATAACAGAAAGTCTCTTAAACAGAATAAATGACACGGATAACAGGGTCCTTCGAGAACTGTACGGAAACGATATCAGCGAACTCATTAAAAATTCATTGAGGTATACGAATCTTCTTACACAATTTACAGGTCTTTTCGGAGAAAAGGAAGTTCAGTTCTATACTTCCCCGGGACGCACTGAGATTGGCGGAAACCATACCGATCACAACTGGGGAAGGGTTCTCGCCGGAGCCGTCAATCTCGACAACGTATGCGTTGCAGCTCCTAACGGTACAGATCTTATCAGAATAGTCTCAGAAGGCTATCCCACATTTCATGTGGATCTGTCAAGTCTCGTACCGGACACGAGCGAAAGATATACTTCAGCAGCTCTGGTCAGGGGAATCTGTTCCCGTTTCAGGGAACTGGGATATGCTGTCGGTGGATTTGACGCGTGCATCGACGGAGGTGTGCCAAAAGGCTCAGGACTAAGTTCCTCTGCTTCCTTTGAAGTGCTGATCGGAGCTATTCTTAGCGAAATGTTCAACGGAGGCAAGGTCGATCCTATTCAGAATGCAATCATCGGCCAGTATTCCGAAAACAATTACTTCGGGAAGCCCTGCGGACTGATGGATCAGACTGCATGTGCAATGGGGGGACTTATTACGATCGATTTTGCTGATCCGTCGAAGCCCATTGTGAAAAGAGTGAATTTCGATTTTGTGGCAACAGGCTATTCCCTGGTTATAACCGATACCGGCGGAAGCCATGCCGATCTGAATGACGAATATGCCTCTCTTCCTTCCGATATGAAGGCTGTGGCTTCAGAACTGGGAGCAAGTGTTCTGCGACAGGTCAGCCTCGAAAGTGTTATCGAAGCTATTCCAGGTATTAGGGAAAAAGTGGGAGACAGGGCTATCCTGCGTGCCATTCACTTTCAGGGCGATAATCAACGCGTGGTAGATCAGGTAAATGCCCTTGAAAGAAACGAATTCAGTGCCTTCCTTAAAATGGTTAAAGAGTCGGGATTCAGCTCATATATGTATAACCAGAACATATATCCCGTTACCAACATCAGGGAACAGAACGTTTCGCTCGCCCTGGCCCTCAGCGATCTGGTTCTGAAAGAGGAGGGGGCCTGGCGGGTCCATGGAGGTGGTTTTGCAGGTACTATCCAGGCTTTTGTACCTAAACACCTGATCGGTAAGTATACAACAACCCTTGAACATGTATTCGGAAAGGGTTCCTGCCATATTCTTTTCATTAGACCCGGAGGAGCTGGTAGAGTAAACCTTTAATCACACGGGCAATACCCCGAGACCGTTAAGTTACTGCATGCAGGAGAAAGTCAACCTTTTATTAATGTAACTTGTCAATCTAATCAAAAGCAGAAATGACCATAATTAGCGAAGAATCATTCAGGGCCGTCCATGACGGTAAGAGCACGAACCTTTATACCCTGCAGAACAGGAATGGCCTTATAACCCAGATAACAAACTACGGAGCTATTATTGTAAGCATTTTTGCTCCCGACAGGAATGGAAAATTCGGGGATGTCGTTCAGGGCTATGATACAATAGATGAATACATTCAGGGCAACGGACCGTATATGGGAGCTGTCTGCGGACGCTGCGCCAACAGGATCGCCGGTGGAAACCTGATTATTGATGGCAGAAGGTATACCCTGGCCGTAAACAACGGACCCAACCACCTTCACGGAGGTATCAGAGGCTTCAGCAAAGCTGTCTGGGATGTTACCGGGTATTCATCTTCCCACGTCAGTCTCGAATACCTTTCCGCTGACGGGGAAGAGAATTATCCCGGAAATCTCAAGGTTACTGTTACATATACACTTACTGATAATAATGAGCTCAGAATCGATTTCAGAGCAGTTACAGACAGGAAAACTGTGGTCAACCTTGCGGGCCATTCCTACTTTAATCTTGCCGGAGAAGGCTCCGGAAGCGTTTACGGACATGAATTGATGATAAATAGTGACTTCTTTACGCCAACCGACAGAACTAACGTACCTACCGGCGAGATTCTCAGTGTCAGGGGAACTCCCATGGATTTCACAGTTCCAAAGAAAATAGGCGCTGAAATAGACCTCGATGATGAACAGTTATACTTCGGCGCTGGATACGACCACAACTGGGTGCTTAACCATCCCAGGGGGGTGGAATCCCTTGCCGCAAGAGCCTGTGATCCCGGCTCGGGAAGAGTACTTGAAGTGCTGACAACTCAGCCCGGACTGCAGCTTTATACGGCAAACTGGATCGACGGCGAAAAAGGCAAGGGAGGGAAAAGATATGGCCGCAGATGGGCTTTCTGTCTTGAGACACAACATTTTGCCGACGCTGTGAACAAACCCCATTTCCCTTCAACATTCCTGAACCCCGGAGAAACTTATCAGGAGAGCTGTGTATACAGATTCAGTACGTGCTAAGATCACCATAAGGAAATAAGGAAATAAGGAAATAAGGAAATAAGATTTTAACCTAAATTAAACTGACTAATATGCAAAACCAGAAAACCAACTACACGTTCCCTCTGATCGTGATGGCCTCGCTTTTCTTCCTCTTTGGTTTTATCACGACAATGAACAACTCGCTCATCGATTATCTGAAGAGCGCTTTCAACCTTAATGAGGTTGAAAAGCAGTTACCGAATACCTTCTTCTATGGCGCTTATATTCTTTCGATCCCGGTGGGCTACCTTCTAAACAGGATAGGATACAAGATGGGTGTCATAGCCGGGTTGGCTCTTGTAAGCCTTGGGTTTTTCCTGTGTATCCCAGGGGTTGCTGCAGGGTATTATGGTTTTTTAAGCGCTGTTTCCGTATTTGCAATCGGGGTGGTTCTTCTGCAGGTCGCTGCAAATCCTTATGTAAATGCTCTTGGTAGTCCCGAAACGGCAGCAAGCCGCCTTACCCTTACCAACGCCCTTAACTCCCTTGCGACTGTCATTGCCCCTATCTTCGTGTCAATGCTTATAGTGTCATCCAGCGAAGGAAGCGCTTCTGATCCGAAAGCTGTTCAGGGACCTTTTGCCGGAATCGGAATCGTGACCCTTGTAATAGTTGTGATCATGTTCTTCCTGCATCTTCCTGAGATAAAGGAGGATGAGGCTTCAGAGGGTAAAAGCAGGAAGTTTAAATCAAGTGCCTACAAATACACTCATCTTTGGCTTGGCTCACTGGCAATCTTTTTCTACATGGGCGTTGAAATAGGAATACCAAGCTTTTTTGCCGATTATTCTGCCAGGCTGGGATTTAATTTCGACGGTGAAATGAGGACCAGGCTACTTGCCTATTACTGGGCAGGTCTTATGGTCGGACGAATTGCCGGGATATTTATCCTCAGGAAATACTCTGCAAGCAGGATACTAAGTGTCAACTCAGTTGCTGGTGCAGTAATGCTTTTACTTTCACTGATTGCGGGCGGCATGGGAATGAACTGGATTGCCCTGGTGCTCTTCCTGGGAACAGGACTGATGCATTCGATCATGTGGCCGT
The DNA here is from genome assembly GCA_034002885.1 of Bacteroidales bacterium. GTDB lineage: Bacteria > Bacteroidota > Bacteroidia > Bacteroidales > VadinHA17 > LD21. Next base: position 32,464 of record JAVEZS010000009.1, on the reverse strand, counting down.
GCATTTATAACCTTGCCCTTGAGGATCTGGGACCACACTCAAAAGTTGGTTCCGGCGTTATATCAACATCGGTTATCGGGGCGGCACTGCTTCCAATTATGATGGGAGGCATCCAGAAAGGTATAGGACTTATTGTTGCAATAAGCTGCCTTTTCATTTACTACGCTTACATCACTTTCTTTGCCGTTAGGGGATCAAAGATCCGCTGATGAATCTTTTTACCGGGCCTGCCGGCTGATGCCGGCGGGCTTTGAGGAGAACCACTAAATAACTATCAGAATTATGAATCGCAGAAAGTTTATTGAAACGTCCGGAGCAGCCGCAGGAGCTGCCATGCTGGGCACTGTTGCCGGTTCCCAGACACTGAATTCTACCTCGCCGCTTCAGAAAACATCTCCAGCAGGCAGGATCAAGCTGGGACTTTATTCCATAACCTATGGAGGGATTTGGTATAACGGACCTGCCCTCACTTTTGATGAATTCTGCAAGAGGGCAAAGGAAGCCGGATTCGACGGAGTAGAGCTTGATAACAAACGTCCGATGGGAAACCCTATGGACCTCGATCAGAGAAAAAGGGATGAAATGAAAAACTCCATGGCCCGATACGGACTTGAGATCCCCTGCGTGGCGGCCAACAACGACTTTTCAAGCCCTGTCCCCGAGCACCGGGAGTGCCAGCTTCTTATGGTACGCGAAACTGCAAGGCTCGCAAAAGACCTGGGTGCGAAAGTTGTACGACTGTTTGCAGCATGGGAGGGAGTACCAATCCATGAGGGCATCGGTACTTATGATTTCGGGCATGATTTCTATGGGGAATACAATTTCACCCGCCAATTCCCCTATACCACTCATATCGAGAGGTATAATTTCGTTAAGGAGTGCCTCCGTGAGGCAGCGATTATGGGAGAGGAGACCGGAATCATTATGGCCCTTCAGAATCACAAGCCACTGATACGCCACTGGAAGGACACTTATGACCTTGTAAGGGAAGTAAACTCGCCCTGGCTGAAAGTCTGCCTCGACCTGCCAATATTTGAGAATCTCAACAGGGATTACGTGGCCGATGCGGTGAGGAAAGTAGGAAATCTGCAGGTTCATTCACATTACGGCGGAGAGTATTTCAGAGATAACGACGGCCTGGTTAAACCAAAAGTGTTTGAATCGCGCTTCGGCCAGCCATTGCCTGATTATGAGCATTATATCGGGCTTATGAATGAAATAGGATATAACGGCTACTTTACTTTCGAGCTCTGCCACCCGGTCCTTAATGATGATCATACAAGGGCAGGATTGGAATATGTTCATGAACAGGTAAAACTCGCGCGAGAATACATGACAAAAATAACCGGAACTAAAGTCTGAAAATTAGTATTTATAGTGGAAAAAGTTGTAAGAAGGGGATTTGCCAGCGACAACAATGCCGGCGTCCATCCTGAAATCCTGAAGGAAATAGAGGCGTCAAATCATGGTCATGAGGTTGGATACGGAGCAGACAGATATACACGTGAGGCTGAAGAACTTTTCAGGGAACATCTGGGAAAGGATGCGGAGATATTCTTTGTACTGACCGGAACGGCAGCAAATGTTCTGGGACTGACAAGTGTTACCCGTTCCTGGAATTCTGTCATCACGGCATTTACCGCGCATATTGAACAGGATGAGTGTGGAGCGCCTGAGAAATTCACAGGCTGTAAGATACTTACCTCAGATACCCCCGACGGTAAAATTGAGCCTTCAATGCTGGCGAAGCATATTCACGGTTTTGATTTTGAGCATCATTCCCAGCCGAAGGTAATTTCCGTGTCGCAGCCAACTGAAATGGGTACTGTGTATTCTCCGGAAGAGCTGAGAACTATTGCTGATTTTGCTCACAGCAAGGGGATGCTTCTTCATATGGACGGGGCCAGGATAGCAAATGCTGCAGTTTCTCTGGGGCTTCCTTTCAGAAGTTTTACAACTGAAGCCGGGGTTGATCTTCTTTCCTTCGGAGGTACTAAGAACGGGATGATGTACGGGGAGGCTGTGTGCTTCCTCAGACCCGGATTATCCGATGGTTTTAAGTATATAAGGAAGCAGGGTATGCAGCTGGCGTCGAAAATGAGATATATTTCCGCACAGTTTATCGCATATTTCAGAAATGATCTCTGGAAAAGAAATGCTTCCCACGCAAATGAGATGGCAAGGCTTCTTGAATCGGAAATCAGGGCCTTGGGCAGCGGGATAACCATTACCCAGCCTGTTCAGTCGAATGGAGTTTTTGTCATTATGCCTGAAAATGTTGCCCGGAAAGTCAGTTCGAGTTATTTTTTCTATCCATGGAATGAGGCTATTTCGGAATACCGGCTTATGACAAGCTGGGATACCTCTGAAGGGGACATAAGAGAATTCGTCAGGCTTCTTGGGAAAGAACTTGAATCGGCCTGAGAGCGTAGAAGACCTTAATTCTCAATGTACTGAAAACAGAAAAGCCGGATCTTCATGATCCGGCTTTCTGATATAAATAAGAAGCCTGTTTATTTAAGAGTAAAGTTTATTGGTACCATGTACCATACAGGAACAGGTTTTCCACCCTGTTTACCTGGTTTAAACGCAGGAAGTGTCTGAACAACTCTGATAGCTTCTTTATCGAGTTCCGGGTCAACGCCCTTAAGAATGCTTACCCTGTCGACAGTCCCTTTGGATGTAACACAGAATCTTACGATTACCTTTCCCTGGATATTGTTTTCCTTTGCAAGTTCAGGGTACTGGGTGTTATTGGCGATCCATGTGAGAAGTTCGGTTTCACCGCCCGGGAACATGGGCATTTCCTCAACAACAACGAAGGGTTCTGCTTCTGCCTCATCTTCCTGAACCTCTTCAGCAATTACCTGAACTTCTTCAATAACCTCTTCGTTTTGTATCTCAACAACAGCCTGGTCGGCAGTCATAAGCTGTACATTTTCCTCGGGTTTGACAGAGTCAACAACAACAGGAGGCACGTACCTCGCCTGCTGAACCACATCCGAAGGGGGTGGTGGCGGCGGGGGAGGAGGTGCGACATTTTCAGCGGGCTGGTCAAGATTTTCCATCTTGATCTCAACCTGTCTTTCCTCACGCTGTGTCCTGTTTTCAGCTGCCTTGGCATTAAGATAAGGTGCAATGATTGCAGTGCTTATTACAACAATACCTATTGCCATGGCAATAATTACGTTACGATTGTATTTCTTACGTAATGAATAAGCTCCGTATTCCTTGTTCCTGTTCTCAAAAACAATATCATCAAAGGCAGGTGCCGTGATCTTTTCTTTTGCCATTTCTTATAAGGTTTACGGTTAATTGGCAGAAGCGGTGGCCTGCGAAGCTGCACCACCAGATGCAAGTTCAACCATCCTTTCTTCGTACCATGCTATCTTAACAAACGTATAACGGGCAATACCGCAGATATTCATTTCATCGAGAATATCCACAAAGTTCCCGTAGTTGGCACTTTTATGTGCTTTGATAAGTACAATGGGCCCGGTGTCATCATCACTCTTGAGTTTGCTGACCATACTTCTTGCAGAATCCTGGGAAATAGCTATTTTCCCGGAGATAACTTCCTGGTTGAAATCATTGATCTTTCTGAAGAGAGCTCTGTTTCTTTCAAGAAGTACTTTACGGACGCCTTCTGCACTGAAATCTGTCTCGGTAAGAGGAGGCAGGTTTGGCGGAACTGCACTGTAATCCTCTGGTTTTACTGAACCCGGATAAATATAAACTTTATCGTTCGGGCCCAGAAGAATATTCAGAGTACGGCTGGCTGAGATCTTCGGAGCTTCCTGTTTTGTCGGATCCTTGATCTTCTCCGGAAGAATTATGTCCATGATCTTAGCCTTGCTGAAAGCAGTCGTGAGCATGAAGAACACGATAAGAAGACACATAAGGTCAACCATCGGTGTCATGTCGATATGCGGGGGATGTTTCTTTGCCTTTCTCTTCCCACCTTTTGCTTTTTCTTCTACAATAATCTCTGCCATATCACTGCTGTATTTCTTCTAGGTCAATTTTAGCTGCTTCCAGACTCGTAATCAGAGAAAACCTGTTAACGTTCCTGTCCTGGAGTATGTCGAGGACTTTTTCAACGCTTTCGAAACCGGTTTTTGAGTCTCCCTTAATGCAGGCCTGAATATTGGGATTAACCTGACGGGCAAAGAGTATCCACATTGCCAGCTGATTATCGGCTGAGTCAATAGGAATCCCTGTCTGCAGGCTGTTTCTTACATTGTTGTCCTTGGCATTAAGGTACTCTTTCATCTGATTTATCGGAACTCCCATCGATGACTTGATCTTTTCAAAAGTCCTCAGCTCCTCGGGAGTGAACTCGATACCGTAGCGGTTACCCATCTCCTGCAGGATTTTCGGCCTGTATTTGAGAAGAGTGTCGGGTCCGTTATCGAAATTCATGAAGACCTTACCATCCGGAGATAGCAGGAAAGTCATTGAATTAAAGTCAGGTATGGGTGTTTCTGATATTGAAAAAGGCGTATCGACATTGGCCGGTTCAGGCTGTCTCATCGTTGTGGTGAGCATAAGGAATATGAGCACCACCGAGAAGAGGTCAACCATCGGCGTCATGTCGATATGGGGCGACTTTGTTGGTAATTTAATCTTTGGCATTTTCTTTTCCTTTAAATGGTTTAAACCAAAAGATTCTTATTACACGGTCTTCAATGATGCAGCAAAATTCTGTGTCAGACTGAAACCTGCCTCATCAATTTTAAAAGTATATGCGTCGATTGTTGAACTGAAATAGTTGAACGCTATGATCGCCAGTGTCGATCCTGTAATACCGAATGCCGTGTTAACAAGAGCTTCAGATATACCCTGTGACAGTGCAAGGGCATCAGGTGCGCCTGACTGTGCAAGAGCAGCAAATGCACGGATCATACCAAGAACTGTTCCGATAAGACCGATAAGCACTGAGATTGATGCAAGGGTGGTGAAAATAACCATGTTCCTTGAAAGCATAGGAAGTTCAAGTGCGGTAGCCTCCTCAAATGACTTCTGGATCGAAAGAATCTTCTGATCCTTTTCAAGTTCCTTATCCCTCTGAAGATCGCGGTAGCGGAGCAAACCGGCTTTCATAACGTTGGCAAGCGAACCTTTCTGCCTGTCGCATGCTTCAAGAGCCTCTTCAATCTTATCCTGTGCAAGAAGATTCTGGAGGTTACGGACAAATGTGTTGAGTCTTCCTTTTCCTTTTGCCCTTGAGAGAGTGATGAGCCTTTCAACAACAAAAATAATAAGTACAAGCACACAGGTCATCAGAATGGGAACAATGAAACCCCCTTTGTAGATAATCCCCAGATAGTTGCCTTCCAGAGCATGCCCTTTGGGGTTGCCTCCCTCGAAATTTACCGGGTTTCCCATCACATTGACGAAAAGTAGATAGCAAACCACGAACGCTATTAAAATAGCACTTACTGCAAAAACATTCTGCAGTGATTCCTTGAACGAACTTCCTTGTTTACTCATTTTTATCGATTTTGGTTAGGTTAAAATTTTTAATGATCTGCAAATATATATTTTCAAACGTTTTTTTCCAAGTACGGTAATAAAATTGACTTAATTTAAATTATTTTAAAATAGTTTAAGATCAGCCTGAATAATAACTTTTGTTTCTACCGTCCTGTAATTGGAAAGGTTCCGGGAATTCTAAGCTTTTCCCGGAACCCTCCTTAATTGATTATTGCTCGAGTTTTACGTTGTAAACCCTCGATTTGGTTATTTCCACTTCTTTTGTCTTATAACCCTTTGCACTGATCACAAGGAATTCAGATGCCTGGGGTATCTCGAACTTATATTCACCCTTGCCGTTGGTGAGGTTTTCAGCTGCGGTGTCCTTAACCCTTACTGAAGCATACGGTATGGGAGCTCCGGCCATGTCAGTAACAACACCCTTGATCTCGTTCGGATTTATCCCCTTCCTGACAGAGACCTGATAATCCTGCACCCACTTCAGGTTGCTTTTTGCCGAGGCATTGTTAGGATCGATCTCAAGGATCTTCTGATAATTTTCAGCTGATCTTGAAAGATAACCGAGCTTTCCTTCAAGGGTCTTCTCCTGTCCGGCTGCCCTTGTTTCAAGACTGCCAATACCATTGTAACCTCTTATCTTGTTATCCTTGCTGGCAGGATCAAGGTTGATCATCCTGGTATAGATGTCTTTTGCTTTTGTGTAGTTGCCGTTCTCCATATTGTAGTATCCCAGATAGGTGAGAGCTTCAATGATTTCAGTCTCATTCTTCAGTGAATCCTTGCCGGCAACATCAAGTATCTTCTCAAACTTCGGTTTTGCGAGACCCAGTTTTGTATCAGGATCCATTCTTGAATATGTCCTTGCTATGTAAACATGTGCAGGAAGATAGTCAGGCTGCTTTTTAACAACGATATTAAAGACCGAATCAGCCGACTTGTAGTTTTCCCCGTTATAGAAGGCTCTTCCAACCTGCATGTATTCTGCAAGATTATTCTCTTTTGATGGATCGATGAGCCTTGCCCATGTTCTGGCTGCATCATCATAGTTCCTGAACGTGTAGTAGTTCGTTGCCATCTCGTTGAGAAGAGATCTCTCCTGCGGAGTCAAAGGTGCATTGGGATCGGTACGTTTAATGTTGAAAGCCTTGTTGTATTCAACGAACGCCCTGTCAATTTCTTTCTTGGCACCGGCGATGGTTTTACCCAGGTCAGCGGCTTTTGCTGTTAGTTCATCAACAGAAGCCTGAAATTTGGGTTTGTTTGCAGCAGTTGCCGTTGCCAGCCTCGATTTTTCCCTGTTAAGCTGTGGCGTGAGGGTGTTAAGTTCATCAAGCATTTTTGTGTAGTCCTGGTTCTTCTTGAGAAGTATTCTGGCCATATAGTGATGGTCCTTCTGAAGAATAAGGCTTGGATCAACAACTTTGAAAAGCGTTTCCATGTAGGAGTAGGCTTTTTCGTAATCTGGATTTTCCTTCTCATAGTATGAGTAGCCTGCAAGACGGTTCATATATCCCCTGGATTGATCAACGGCAAGGATCTCCTCAACGTTTTTGATAACCTCTTCATAGTCTCCCGCGTAGAAAAGAGAGTTTACGTACCTGGTTTTTGCAGGTATGTTACCTTCTGTCAGTTCAAGATACTTCTTAAAATTGGCTTTCGACTGCTCAAGACGGCCGGCGCGCCAGTAAAGCTGTCCCAGCTCGCGGTAGGCAGGTGCATAATTCGGATTGAGTTCAATTGCCTCCTCAAAATTAGGAATGGCCTGCTGAAGGGCACGTCCCTTTACATAGACATAACCGATCTTCATTGCTGCAGTAGGTGACTGGGGGTCGGCAAACTGGGCCAGATTGTAGTTCTTTATTGCATTTGAACCGTCAGGGGCCATCATGTATAGATCACCGGCGATGAGATAGATCTCTGCGTTCTTCTTGTCGATCGTCAGAGCCTGCCTTATGAAGGGCAAGGCTTTCGCTGTGTCAACCGTTCCGTCCTTTGCATACGACTCGGCAATCTTCGCCAGAGTCAGAGCATATTCCCTGGCCGGAGGATTTATCTTCTTCAGATTCTTGTATGGCAGAAGGAAACTCTTTGCCTTTGCCCTGAGTTCTTCGGCTTTTGCATCGTCGCCCCTGTAAACAGCAACCTTTGCAAGACCGACATAGTTGAGAGGATCATTGGGATTTGCGCTAGCTCCCTTGTCATATGTCTCCTGGGCGGATTTTAATGCAAGATCCAGTGAATTTGATATGGTATCTGAGAAATATTCCAGCAGGAAGTTCTCCCCATAATAGTAGTAGTTCTTGCTGTTGCCCGGTTCTTTCTGTATCAACGCCTTGTACATATCCGCTGCCTTGTCATACGACTCACTTTTAGTTAGTTGTATGGCGCTGTTAAGGTCTTGTGCCTGAAGGTTGTATCCTATCATTAACGAGAAAACACCTGAGAGCAATACGACCTTTTTTAACATCGAAATTTTCATAGCTTTCAAATTTGAGATCAATTTATTGTTTTAATTTATTTTTCACTTTTAATACTTCCCTGAATTCTTATTCAGGGATCCTTATTTAATATTTTCCTGTTGGTTTTCATCCTGTAATTTATTGCTTGTCATTCCTTCCTTATTTGTACGAGCCTTATCGGCATTGTGGCGGGAACCAGCCCCGACTTGAGAACTATTCTCTGACCCTGTTCTGCCGTTGCCCATTGAATGAATCCGGATCCCAGCCCGGAGAAGGTCTCCCTGGAAATCATGTAAACCTCCCTGACGAAAGGATATGACTTGTCGTAGATCCATCCCTGGTCGGGCCTGTAATAGGTTCCGTCATTAAAAAAGGGTTGTGAAATTGCCAGTACGTTAACTACCTTTACAAAACTCCTGCTCAGGGAATCATCCTTGTCGCTTATCCAGTTGACACTGATAATGCCAAGCGCATCAGGGTTCCTCGATACATATTCGATCACTTCCCTGTTATTGTTGAGGGCAAAAAAGTTGCTGCCCAGGGTGTCGATTTCAAAAAGCTCCTTGAAGTATCTTATGTTACCTGATTTGTTGTTGTCAAATATCACATTAATTGTACCGAGCCTTGAAGAAGCATCGATTTCTTTCCAGCTGGTGACTTTACCTGTGAAAATATCCCTGACTGAATCATAGTTGATAAGTGTATCCTTGTTTTCCCTGTTGGTAATAAGCGCAAGTGCATCGTAGGCAAAGGTAATTGTGCGGGCAACGACAAGTGTGTCGCGAAGGTACTGAATCTGATCTTCTGTAAGCTTTCTGCTGGTAACCATAACCTTCACGGAATCATTCATGAAATCGTTCACTACATCATATTCCGGTTTGTATTCGGGAGTTATACTTGCTCTTGTATAAAGAGAAGTAAAGGTATATACCTCGGTGTCAATGAGAGGTTGAAATGACTCATCAACGGCAATCCTTATGTTCCCGCTTGTCGGAGTCTCGATCCGCTCCCTCGTCCCCCCGGGAGAGCATGAATTAACCAGAGACGCAATTAGAAAAAAAACTAAAATAGTCCCTGATTTGAGTTTTCTGCACACTATCATCCTCAATATCTTACTGGTCCCTGATGAAAAAGACCGGAATGCAATAATAATAAATTTCTGGTAAAATACATTCATCTTATTTTTCTTTAAATATTAATAAGCATCTAAATATTTACCTGATAAAATACTGCAAAGTACGTGCCAATAAGATAATCTGTTTCATAAGGTCGTGTCAGTCAGACTCATCCTTGCGGCGAAAGAAGAGCTCAACAATATTGACGTAGGTCCTGTAGGCTCTGTAAATACCATAAAGAAACATTACCGATCCAAAGATAACCAGGACCGACCGGTCGAGAGTTGTGTTCCTGAAGTAAAACATCAGATATATCCCGACACCCAAATAGAACAGGACCATGAAAATGCTGAAAACAGCGTTTACCTGCTTCATTAATCTGTTATCTTCCATGCCGAATCTTTTAGTTAACAAATTAACATATTATCACCGGATAATCAAAATAAAAAGGAGCCTATTGTGGCAGGTTATTTCAAAACATACTGGATGTGTTTGGATTATGAAACCTGAGCAGGAGTGAACTGTCGCCATAGCTCAGGAACCTGAAATCGTTTTCAAGGGCATAATTGTATATGCTGCGCCATGAATTCCCTGTGAAAGCTGCAATAAGAAGAAGTAGCGTACTCCTGGGTTGATGGAAATTGGTAATTATCCCGTCAGCGGCCCTGAAAATGTAGCCCGGCATGATAATAATACGAGTCGATGCATGTATAAAGGTTCTTCCTGATTCCTTCATCCTTCTATGGATAGTCTCCATTGATTCCCTGAATGATATATCCCCTGCGGGTTCACGATATGGGTCCCATTGACCTATATGGAGATTATCTATGTCCTGATCTGCCTTTTCCCGGAGTTTTATCCCAAGCCAGTACAGGCTCTCCAGTGTGCGCACTGTTGTAGTTCCGACAGGTATAAGTCTTCCCTCGTTTCTTATAAATCTGCCAATTGTATCATTTGTTACAAAAAAATGCTCGGTATGCATCTCATGATCTGCAATGTCATCCGCCCTCACCGGCCTGAATGTCCCGGCTCCTACATGCAGGGTGATGTCGGCCATCTGTATTCCGCCATCATTTAATCCGGCAATAAGGTCTTCCGTGAAGTGTAATCCCGCGGTTGGAGCAGCCACCGAACCTTTTACTGCTGAATATACGGTCTGATAACGCCTGTAGTCTTCCTTCTCATCTTCCCTGTGTATGTAAGGAGGTAGAGGAATGTGTCCGCACGCCTCAAGCACTTCCCCAAAGCTCAGCGCTGAGTTTTCCCATGAAAACCTTATCCTCCATGCCTCTCCTTCACTGCTGACTTTTTGGGCACTGAGCTCTGATTCGAGGCCCCTTGAAATGAACTTCAGTTTAAGCAGGCCTGTCTTCCACTTTTTCAGGTTCCCTATAATGCATTTCCATTCAACACTTTCCGTGGAAGCAAGCGACCGTTCATATCCTGATGGAGAAAGCGGTTCAAGACAGAAGATCTCGACAGCAGCACCGGAACTTTTTCTGAAGAGCAGTCTGGCCCTTATTACCCTGGTGTTGTTGAAAACAAGGAGGCTTCCGGCGGGCAGGTATTTTCCCATGTTCCGGAAAATGTCCGACCTGATCCCGTTATGATCATATATCAGCAATTTCGAACCGTCACGCTCCTTTGCCGGATACTGGGCTATCCTGTCGTCAGGGAGCTCATAGTCATAATCCGATATGTTTACTTTCCTCATTCCAATGTCAGGGTAGGTTAATGATCACCGGCATTTCAGCTGCCAAATGTAATATTTTTACTGATTTCCTGTCGATTTAGTATCTTTGTAACGCAGCTGGCTGTTCCATCGTCCCGGTTTTCCGGGAAGGAAAGTCCGGACAACAAAGAGCACCATGCTTCCTAACGGGAAGATATCCGTGAGGGTATATAAGTGTAACAGAAAACTACCGTCCCGCCTGGTGCGGAACAAGGGTGAAAAGGTGAGGTAAGAGCTCACCGGTTCCTGCGGCGACGCAGGGAGCCGTACACATCATGGGTTGAAAGACCATGTATACCGGCGACGAGGATTGCTCGTCCGATGCCGGGGGGTAGGTCGAATGATCCCATCCAGCAATGGAGGGACAAGATAAATGATGGAATCCGGCAGGAATATCTTTCGCAGATGCCCCGGCCGGAACAGAATCCGGCTTACAGGCCCGCTGCTTTAAAAAAAAATAAGGTCATGCCTGGCATGACCTTATTTTCTTTATTCTGAACACACTATTTTATCTTAAACAAACTGTCATCCATCGGAATGTCGACCTCAACTTTGGTAAATGTGGTCACAATCTCCATGCCGGCAGCATTTGTCGTGGTTTTCATCGGAAGAAGTATCCCGCTTGTCTCCGTGTAGTCTGAAGGAAATGCCTCAACTGTTACGTCCATTCCACCCTGACTGACGTTCGCAACAGTCTTCACAAGAAGGTAAGATGACTTGTCAATGAACATCGTCGCTGAGTTGGAAGCGCTTATGTCAACCTTGATCTTAAAGGCAGGCTTGCCGTTCACATCCTCTTCACCCTGAAGGGCCATCTTGCCTTCTTTCAGATATGCAGCCATGTAATTCTGGAAAATATTGTTCCTGCTTACATCATTAACCTGCTCGGCAGTCATTTCAACAGGACTCAGTGATCCTGACATCGGATTTACCATATAACCTTTCTCTCCGTCAAATACCTGAACAATATCCTGTCCGCCCAGGCTCGTAACACTTTTAATTTTATTGGGGTTCTTCATAATCAGTTCCATCGGCATCTCCTGACCCATCAGGGATGTGGTTGCGGTAATCCTGATTGTTTTGTGTTCTCCGATCTTATCCAGCTTGTTTGCCACCGTGTACTTGCTGATAATGTCCTCAAGCGACTGGGCGCTTACGACAACTGCAGCCAGTAAATATACTGCCGTCAGTAAAGATTTTTTCATAAAATTGTTTTTGGTTTTTGTTAATAATTAAAGGAATTTATTGTTTTTCTCAGATCCGTAAGAATGATCAGCAGTCTTTCCAGATCCGAGAGCTTAAGCATGTTTGCACCGTCCGATCTGGCAGAAGCAGGATCAGGATGGGTCTCAAGGAATATCCCGTCGGCTCCAATGCTGACAGCAGCCTTTCCCATAGTGCCTATCATGGCCGGATTACCTCCTGAAACACCCTTGTCCTGGTTCGGCTGCTGAAGCGAATGCGTAATGTCCATTATTACAGGAACACCGGTCTCCTGCATCACAGGTATGTTCCTGAAGTCAACAACAAGATCCTGATACCCGAACATGTTTCCTCTCTCGGTGAGCATTATACTTGTATTTCCGGCTTCCCTTACCTTTTCCACGGCAAATTTCATTGATTGCCCCGACAGAAACTGTCCTTTCTTTATGTTGACCCATTTTCCCGTGGCAGCTGCGGCTGCAAGAAGATCGGTCTGGCGGCACAGGAAGGCAGGAATCTGAAGGACATCAACATATTCCGCAGCCATTGCCGCCTCATTTGGATTGTGAATGTCTGTTATGACCGGCACCGAATATGTCCTTCTGACAGAATCAAGGAGTTTAAGTGCCCTGATGTCACCTATGCCGGTGAATGAGTCTCCCCTCGACCTGTTGGCTTTCCTGTAGGATGCTTTGAAAACAAGCGGAATAAGGTATTTATCAGAAAGAATGACAAGATGTTCAGCTATCTGAAACACCATTTCTTCGTTCTCAACGACACAGGGGCCGGCTATCAGAAGAAAATTTCCACTCTCCCGGTACTTGAGCCCGGGTATGTTTATCCCGTCAGTTTGCATCTAAATGTAAAGTAATAAAATATTTGTCTGATTTTCAAAATTCGTGCCAGGGCGAAGTTTCCTGTCCTGTTTCATGCATTGCCTATTTTTTGTAATCGTATATTCCATTCCACAATCCCTCCAGTTTCTTTCTTATTTCTTCCTCCCTGGGTGTGGCTCCCGGCTCATAAAACTTTGTGCCTTTAATTTCATCCGGAAGAAAGTTGTCACTGATGAAGTTTCCGTCATAGCTGTGAGCATATTTGTACTCGCTGCCATATCCCAGCTCCTTCATCAGCCTGGTGGGTGCATTTCTTATATGAAGCGGTACCGGCAGGTCGCCTTTGTCCCTAACAAGCGCCTGTGCATTCTCAATGGCCATGTATGTGGCATTGCTCTTGGGAGACGTGGCAAGATACACGGCAGCCTCGGCCAGAATGATCCTCGATTCCGGCCAGCCGATGACGTTTATTGCCTCAAAGCAGGTCTGTGCCAGAAGTAAAGCATTGGGATTCGCAAGCCCAATGTCTTCTGCAGCAAGAATAAGCATCCTTCTGGCAATGAATTTTGGATCCTCGCCTCCCTCGACCATCCTGGCAAGCCAGTAAACAGCGGCATTGGGATCACTTCCCCTCATCGACTTTATGAATGCTGATATTATATCATAATGCTGTTCACCGCTTTTGTCATAAATTGCAAGGTTTTTCTGAACGTGCTTAAGGACCTTTTCATTGGTAATAACAATCTTTTCCGATCCTGTTTCATCAGCTTCCGACGCAACAACAAGCTCAAGGGCATTGAACAGCTTACGTGCATCTCCTCCGGATATTCTGATGAGGGCCTCATATTCACTTATTTCAATATCGTATTTTGCCAGATATGCATCTTTTTTAAGAGCCATGTCAAGAAGAGTGGTGAGCTCTCCTTCTTCAAGAGGCTTCATCACATAAACCTGACACCTCGAAAGAAGGGGAGAGATTACCTCAAAGGATGGATTCTCGGTGGTTGCCCCGATAAGTGTTATTATTCCCTGTTCCACAGATCCGAGAAGGGAGTCCTGCTGCGACTTGTTGAACCGGTGGATCTCATCAATAAACAGAACAGGGTTTGGCTGGTTGAAAAACTGCTGCTTCTTTGCCTTTTCTATAGTCTCCCGGACATCCTTTACTCCGGAGTGAACAGCCGATAGGTGAAAAAATGGCCTTTTAAGTGTGTTTGCAATTATCCACGCAAGAGTGGTTTTGCCTACTCCCGGAGGACCCCACAGTATGAACGACGGAATATTTCCCGACTCAATCACCCTTCGGAGAACAGCGTTCCTTCCCACAAGATGATCCTGACCGCAGAACTCATCCAGGTTCTTTGGTCTCAGCCTGTCGGCCAGTGGTTGGTTTGCCAGCATTGCGGATTATTTCTGCAAAAATAGCAAAAGTATCCTTGCCAGTCACCTTATGGATCGAGGGAGCTAACAGATTATTTTTATTATTAAAATTGCAGTACCAAATTCCATAACCATCAGTGATGATAAGGACTATTTTCTATATTATTCTTTCAGCAGCCATTATTTCAGGCTGTAAAACAAAAAAGGAAGCAAATCCTGCGGTAGCGCCGGATAACGAATTTCCGGCCGACAGCGGAATGGTGGTTTCGGCCCATCCCGATGCCTCACGTACAGGAATAAAGATCCTTAAAAAAGGGGGCAACGCTGTTGATGCCGCTGTGGCTACGGAGTTTGCCCTTGCGGTTTGTTACCCCGGAGCCGGCAACCTGGGAGGCGGTGGTTTTATGTTATACCGTGAGGCCGATGGCAGGACTGATTTCATCGATTACAGGGAAAAGGCTCCGGCAGGCGCGGAAAGGGATATGTACCTCGATGCTATGGGGAACGTCATTGGTGGACTCAGTACGGAAACTCACCTGTCGTCAGGTGTCCCCGGAACTGTTGACGGCATGATCAATATGCACTCAAAGTACGGGATTCTTTCGTTCAGGGACGTTATCCAGCCGGCTGTTGATCTTGCCAGGGACGGGTTCCCTGTAACAGCAGGTCAGGCTGCTGATCTTAATGACAACAGGGAAATCTTTGTTACCAGAAATCTACGCCCGCCTGCATTTGTAAGGGATATCCCATGGAAAGAGGGTGATACGCTGCGACAACCTGACCTTGCCCGCACTCTGGAACGTATACGCGACCTGGGCAGGGACGGCTTCTATGCAGGAACAACTGCCCGGCTTATTGTCAGGGAAATGAAAAGAGGGAACGGTATCATTACTCAAAAAGACCTTGATCAGTATGCATCCGTTTTCAGGGATCCTCTTTCTGCGGAATACAGGGGCTGCACCATTATTACTGCGCCACCCCCTTCGGGTGGTGGTGTAATAATTCTTCAGATCCTGGGAATGATTGAACCATACGACCTGAAAGGGATGGGTTTCCATTCATGGCAATCAGTTCATCTGATTGTGGAAGCTGCCAGGCGAGCCTATGCCGACAGAGCCTTTTTTCTGGGTGATCCAGACTTTTATAATGTGCCTGTAAATGAGTTGCTGGGGAAGGATTACCTTATTAAAAGGATGAGTTCCTATAATCCTGATGCTTCAACCCCATCCGACAGTATTTTTCATGGCTCTCCCTTACTGAGTGAAAGTGAAGAAACAACTCACTATTCAGTGGTTGACAGCAAAGGTAACGCGGTCTCTGCAACAACAACACTGAACAATACTTTCGGATCTGGAATAGTGGTCGACAGCGCAGGTTTTCTTATGAATAACGAAATGGATGATTTCTCTGTCAAACCCGGAGTCCCAAACATGTTCGGACTTACAGGCTCTGAAGCAAATGCGGTGTCGGGAGGAAAAAGAATGCTGAGCTCGATGTCTCCGGTTATTGTCGTCAGAGACGGAAAACTATTCCTGGTGGCAGGATCACCCGGTGGAGCAACAATACCCACCTCTGTACTTCAGGTTCTTGTGAATGTTATTGATTTTGGAATGGAAATTTCAGAGGCAGTTGATACAGGCAGATTTCATCACCAGTGGCTGCCTGATAAAATATATACTGAAAGCGGGTCACTTGATCCGGAAGTAATCGAAATGCTTCAGGGGGCAGGACATGCCATTGAGCAGAGAACATCTATAGGACGGGTAAATGCAATAAGATCGTCCGGCGGAAAAATGGCACCCGGAGCTGACAAAAGAGGCAGGAACGCAGCTGCCTGGTATTAGCGTTCAGCATTTAAGCCTATTTTTCCAAATATTCTTAAAATTATTTTACAGCAAGAAAATAAAATGATACATTTATCAGTTATATGACTGTCTATAAAAGCTTATCTGTTATAGTTTTCGGATATTTTCAGATATTTGTTCAATTATGAAAAAGCCTCTTCTGATAATAATCATTATTCTGGCACTGCTCCTGGCATTTCCTTTTATCAACTTTCTTCGTTGGTCATTTCAGGAAAAGAAGCCACTGGATATAGTTATCCTTGACAAAACAGTTCCAACTCTTGAACGACTGCACCATAAATCATTTTCATGGATTCTGAACAACGGAAGGTACGTGCAGAAGGATAAAAAGAAGGGCTACTCATACAAAAAGGATTATTACGGTTTTGCGCCGACACGTCCGCTGAAGAACAGGGGCAATGTTAAAACGGAGTATCATCTCTCGGATATGATCGAACTCCCCGAAAAAACAGATGCAATTTATTTTACGGATACATACGGTGTTTTCTTTAACGACTGGTATGCGGGAGTGAATAAAAGCCGGAGGTCGCGGAAAATATACGGAGGACTTAATAACACCGACTACCTGTTTGTAAATGAAATGAAAAACAGGAATAAGCTTATTATCCTGGAATACAACACTCTTGATTTTCCAACCGCGGCATTCGACTCCTACAGGACCCAGGAAAAGCTGGGGATTTCATTTACAGGGTGGTCAGGTAAATATTTCCACAAACTTGACTCAACCGAAAAGAACTTTCCGCTATGGATGACCTCCATGTACAGGAAGGAGCACAAAAAACCATGGAGTTTTACCTTACCCGGAATAGTCCTTATCAGTGAGAAGAACATCATTGTTCTTGAAGAAGGGACTCATCTTAAAAAGGCAATGCCTTACATTGTGACTGATAGTGCCAACTGCAGAAAATACGGTGTCCCGGCTGAGGTTGCTTATAACAAATGGTTTGATATCATTAACCCGCTTCAGAATAATGTAATTTCCAGATTCAGACTTGAAACAACTGAGATTGGAGATACACTTCTCGCCGATATGATGCTTTCAAACATATTTCCTGCAGTAACCCAGGAACCTGAAAACCAGAGAATTTACTATTTCTCAGGCGATTTTGCCAACAATGATATCAGATTTTGTACATCCAGGATCAAGGGATTTGAAAAAATGAAGTTTCTTAATTATTCTGACAAGCCCGAAGATCCCAGACGCTTCTTCTGGCTGTATTACAAGCCTCTGATGAACACAATACTGAGCGATTACTATTCATCGCTCAAAAACTAATAGCGGATCGGCCCCACTCAATGCAGATCACTATTGTCCAGTCTGATATAATCTGGGAAAACATACCAGCAAATCTTGAGAGGCTCGGAAAGCTTATCTTTGCCATTTCCTCCCGGACAGACATTATTATCCTTCCAGAGATGTTTAATACAGGATTTTCGATGAACCCGGAGGCGCTTTCCGAAACACCCGGTTCACAAACATATGCCTGGATGGTTAATACAGCATCGGAAAATAATGCCGCAGTCTGCGGAAGCTATATCGTGAAGGAGAACGGATTGTATTTCAACCGCTGGCTTTTTGTCTCTCCAGACGGGAATACAGTAAGATACGATAAACGACATCTTTTCAGCCCGGGCAACGAGGAAAAACTTTTTTCAAGAGGAGCAGAAAGGGTAGTTTTCAACTTCAGAGGCTTTCGCATCTGCCCGACAGTTTGCTACGATCTCAGGTTCCCTGTATGGAGCAGGAACAGAAAAGACTATGACCTTCTGATAAATTCAGCGAACTGGCCTCAGGCCAGAAGGGATGTCTGGCTCACTCTTCTGAAAGCCAGGGCTATTGAGAATCAGTGCTTCGTGGCTGGTGCAAACCGGACAGGAACTGATGGAACAGGAATTGAATATTGCGGAGATTCGATGATTATTGGTCCTCGTGGAGAATTAATCGCTTCTGATACAGAGGGTAAGGAATGCTTAATTACAGCATCAGTTTCCATTAAGGAACTGGATGAATTCCGTGAAAAATTCCCGGTTCTTGGCGACGGTGATGAGTTTGTGATCCTGTGAAAAAATAATCTGAATTACTTTGCCGGACAATCCTTTTATTTTGTTTTTCCGTTAAGAGCTTCATGCATAATGACAACCGGATGCCTTGCAACCCTTCCGGTCCCGTCCTTGATGTGGTGCCTGCAGCTTGTTCCCGGTGCCGCAATTGCAACATCAGGGGCACTATCCCTGATTTCCGGAAAAAGGACCAGGTTGCCTATTTTCTGTGAGAGTTCGTAATGTTCTTTTTCGTAACCGAACGAACCTGCCATTCCGCAGCATCCTGAAGGTATCTCCCTTACTCTGTAATTGACAGGAATGGAAAGCATTTCAATTGATGGTGCCGATGAGGATACCGCCTTCTGCTGGCAATGGGCATGAAGGAGAATGTCCATTGCCCCTGAAGTGAACGATTCCCTTTTTATCCTGCCTGCCTTGTATTCCTTCGAAATGAATTCATCAATAAGATAACTGTTGGCTGCAATTTTTAACGACTTCTCCCTTAGTCCGGCAGGCATCAGATCGGGGTATTCATCCCTGAAACCAAGAATTGCAGAGGGTTCTATCCCGACAAGGGGAAGATTTTCATCAACAATGCCGTGAAGGGCTTTTACATTATTTATCGCAATCTTCCTTGCCTTTCTCAGAAATCCCTTGGATATGAATGTTCTGGCGCTAAGGTCATGAGCGGAAGTCCTTACCTCATAATTCAGGGAAGTCAGGAGCCTTACAGCAGCTATTCCAGTGTCAGTATCGTTGTAATCAGTGAATTCATCAATAAAAAGACATACTGATCCAACCGGATCTGATGGATTAAGCTTCTTCAGGTTTCTCCTTAACCATCTTCTCAGGCTTATCCTGTATACAAGCGGTATTGATCTTTCCCTGGCAAAACCGATAATGCTTTTGAGCAGGCCCGATGTGAATTTGTTTTTCAGGAAGAAGTTGTAAATCAACGGTATATAGGAGCCGATACGGTTGAATACCGAGATGTAGGCTATAAGCCACGATCTGAGTGAGTAACCATGCCTGTCGTACCAGTGCTGCAGGAATTCCGACTTGAGCTTTGCAATATCGACTCCTGACGGACATTCAGCCTTGCAGCCCTTACATGCAAGACAGAGGTCGAGAATATCGTATATTTCCCTGTGATCCCAACGGTCGGGTGTATCTTTGCTGAGAAATTCCCTGAGGACATTGGCCCTGGCTCTTGTACAGTTCTCTTCGTCCATTGTAGCCATGAAGCTTGGGCACATTGTTCCTCCGATGAGAATCGATTTCCTGCAGTCGCCCGAACCGTTGCATTTCTCGGCCGCTCTGATGATACCGTCAGTAGAGGAGAAATCGTAAATTGTCTCTATTTCCGGAGTTACCGTTCCGGGTTCATATCTCAGCGACGTGTTCATCAGAGGCGTGTCGACTATCTTTCCGGGATTCAGGATATTTTCGCTGTCCCAGGCTGCCTTCACCTCTTTTAGAAGCCTGTAGTTGTCATCACCAAGAATAAGCGGGATGAATTCTCCCCTTAACCTCCCGTCGCCATGTTCCCCGCTTAATGATCCGCGGTATTTCTTTACCAGTTTCGCAGTCTCAGTTCCAATGGTCCTGAAAAGCTCGACATCCGCAGGGTCCTTAAGGTTGAGCACGGGACGAATGTGAAGCTCTCCGGTTCCAATGTGTGCATGATATACTGAATCCTTGCCATACCGGGCCAGAAGTTTCTCAAAATCGCTCATATAATCCGGAAGATCTTCCACTCTTACAGCGGTGTCTTCGACCAGCGATACGGTGCGCCTGTCGCCCTTCATGTTGCCAAGAACGCCAAGTCCGGCTTTTCTTAACTCCCAGACCCTGGCCATGTCTTTCCCCCTTACAACAGGATAGGAGTAACCGTAACCGGCTTTCTTCATGGCGTCAATAAGTTCGGCTGTAACATTCTCTGCTTCTTCGGGAGTGTCCCTGGCGATTTCCACCATCATGACGGCACCGGGGTCACCATCGAGAAAAAACCGGTTGTTCTTCTGGCTGAGATTGTCTTTTGTAAGTTCCAGGATCCTGTCGTCTGTAAGTTCAACTGCCGAAGGCCTGAATTTCAGAGCCACCAGATTTGCCCTGAATGCTTCGTCCCGGTCTCTGTGATGAATGCAGACTAGCGTTTTGTGTGCAGGAGGAAGTGGCACAAGGTTAAGCTTTATCTCGGTCGATACTGCCAGAGTCCCTTCCGAACCCGAAAGAAGCTTGCAGAAATTGAACGGTGTATCTGATTCCTTGTTGAAAATACAACTGTCAAGCAGAAGATCAAGTGCATATCCGGTATTTCTTCGTGGTATCCGGGGATCGGGATATCCTTCCCTTATGCTAAGCTGGTTTTCCGGATCTGAAAGTGTTCCCTTTATGTTCCTGTAAAGGGATCCCTCTAGGTTGTCGAGGCTGCATTTTTCCTCGAAGGCTTCCCTGTCGAGAGGTCCGAAGACAGCCTCACTTCCATCACTCAGAAGCGCTTTGATCTCCAGTGTATGATCTCTTGTTGAACCATAGACAAGCGAATGCGAGCCGCATGAGTTGTTGCCCACCATCCCGCCCATGTTACACCTGCTAGATGTCGAGGTTTCGGGTCCGAAAAAAAGACCATGTGGTTTCAGATACAGGTTAAGCTCATCAAGAACCACCCCGGGTTCAACCCTTACCCATCTCTCTTCAGCGTTAAGTTCAAGTATCCTGTTCAGATACCTCGATATGTCAGCAATCAGACCCGAAGCCACCACCTGACCGGCCAGGGAAGTTCCTGCAGCCCTCATGGTTAGGCCTGTCTTCTCTGACCGTGCAAAGGCAATGATCTTCCTGAGATCACCGGCCCCCTTTGGCCAGATTACAGCCTTTGGCTGCTCCCTGTAATCGGAGGCATCCGTCGAGTAAATAGTCCTTGTCGTCAGATCGTATCTGATATCACCTTCAATATCCGCACTCAGCAATTCGAGCTTTCTGAAAAAAGAATCGTTCATATTTTCCGTTTAGAAGCCGCTAATTTAAAAAATGATTTAATGTTTCTGTAAATAAAATTAACCATTAAAGCTTTTTTGATAAAATTATTACGAGAATATAATTAATGACAATTGTAAGCTGTAATCCGGACTTTTTTTTCTTAATTTATAGCCGGATATAATAAATTTTAAAATATTGAAATACAATGGAATTACTTGACCGGATCAAACAGAATGCAAAGTTACACAATATGAGGATAGTCCTGCCCGAGGGCTATGAGGAAAGGAATATTAAAGCTGCGGATATTGCACTCGCTGAAGGACTGGCGCAGATTATTCTGATCGGAGATCCTGGTCAGATAACGGATCATGCTTCCAGACTCGGACTCAAGAATATTACCAGGGCAAAAGTGGTAAATCCCGTTTCGCATCCCGATAAGGAACGCTATGCCGACCTGATGGTTGAGCTTAGAAAAAGCAAGGGGATGACGAAAGAGGAGGCCCTGAGGCTTATCGAAGATCCCCTTTACCTCGGAGTGATGATGATAAAGAGCGGTGATGCCGATGGGGAGGTCTCCGGAGCTGATCATTCAACAGGCGACGTTCTTCGCCCTGCCTTCCAATATGTAAAGACTGCACCCGGAATTACGGTGGTATCCGGAGCCTTCATAATGATTCTTCCCGATAAAAGCCTTGGTGAAAACGGCGTTTTTGTTTTCGCCGACGGTGCCGTTCATCCGGATCCTACTGACAGGGAGCTTGCAGAGATTGCCGTGGCAACCGGCCACACTGCAAGGACAATAGCCGGCTTCGAACCGAAAATAGCGATGCTGAGCTTTTCGACAAAGGGAAGCGCAAAACATGAGATGGTCGACAAGGTGGTGAACGCTACTAAGATGGCTCAGGAAATGGCCCCTGACCTCATGATAGAGGGAGAGCTCCAGGGCGATGCCGCACTTGTAGAGGCAATAGGTCAGAAGAAAGCCCCGGGAAGTAAGATTGCAGGAAAAGCAAATGTCCTTATCTTCCCCGACCTTAACTGCGGAAATATAGGCTATAAACTGGTCCAGAGGCTGGCAAAAGCCGAAGCTGTCGGACCAATCCTGCAGGGAATGGCAGCCCCGATAAACGACCTCTCAAGAGGATGCTCCGTTAACGATATCGTAAGCATGATAGCCATAACAGCAAACCAGGCAGCCGGAAGAAAATAGAACCTTAACGACTTAATAACTGTTTCAATATGATTATACTTGTTCTGAATTGCGGGAGTTCTTCCATCAAATACCAGCTTTTTGATATGACAGGCGAAAATACCCTTCTCGCCAAAGGCTTACTGGAGCGAATAGGACTTAATGACAGTATCCTTACTCATAAACCTACCGGAGCCGAACCCTACAAGGTCATTATGGATATTCCGGATCATACTACCGGTATAAACCAGGTGATGTCGGTGCTTACAGATGAGCGTCATGGAGTGATAAAGGATATAATGGAGATCAAAGCTGTGGGACACAGGGTGGTAAACGGGGGAGAAAGCTACAAGGAGAGTGTTCTTGTTGACAATGAAGTAAAGAGGCAGATCGAAATAAACAGCGAGCTGGCACCCCTTCATAACCCGGCAAACCTGAAGGGAATCCTTTCAGTGGAGAAACTGATTCCGGGAGTTCCGCAGGTAGCTGTCTTCGATACCTCATTCCACCAGACAATGCCTGATTATGCCTTTATGTATGCCCTTCCCTACGAATACTATGAAAAATATAAGATCAGAAAGTACGGGTACCACGGAACAAGCCATAAATTTGTAGCCTCAAAGGCTGCCAGGCTGCTGGGAAAAGATGTAAAGGAACTGAAAATCATTACATGCCATCTCGGTAACGGAGCATCAATCACAGCTATCCAGGGAGGAAGATCTATTGACACATCAATGGGATTCACTCCGGTCGACGGACTGATAATGGGTACCAGAACAGGCGAGATTGATCCCGGTGTTCTTATTTATATTGCTGATAAGGAGCATCTTAATGTAACCGGGGTAAACAATCTCATCAACAAGAAAAGCGGAGTGGCTGGAATCTCACAGCTCTCATCAGACATGCGCGACCTCGAAATTGCTGCCGCTGAGGGTAAGGAAAAGGCAATTCTGGCCCTGAACATGTACGCGTACAAGGTAAAAAAATTCATCGGATCATATATTGCTGTCCTTAACGGCCTCGACCTCCTGATCTTTACCGGAGGTGTGGGCGAAAATGACCATAAGATGAGAGCTATGATTTGTTCCGATATGGAATCCCTGGGTATAGATTTCGACTTTGAAGCAAACAAGGGAGTCAGGGGAAAAGACATTATCCTGTCCAAACCGGAATCAAGGGTAAAGGTTATGTGCATTACTACGGATGAGGAATTTGTTATCGCAAGTGATACTAAATATATAGTGGAGCATCATACTGTATAACAGTAATTTAAAAAATACACCATGGTTCTGAAAAGTCTTGCCGACCTGAAGAATATTGTCTCAGGCAAACCTACAAAAAAACTGGTTCTGGCTGCAGCACAGGATCAGCATTCACTCGGAGCTGTTCTGCGTGCATGGACCGACAGGATTATAGATCCAATTCTGGTCGGGGACAAGGAATCAATCCAGAATATTTGTTACGAGCATGGTTACAATGTTGGAGGATTACGAATTATTCACGAGCCGGAAACCGATATGGCGGTCGAGATGTCCATTAAAATGCTTAGCAGCAAACAAGCAGACATCCTGATGAAGGGAAAGGTTGGAACTTCAGCTCTGCTGAGAAGCGCACTGAATAAAGAATGGGGTTTAAGGACGGGAAACCTTCTGTCGCATATAGCTCTTTTTGAGGTTGAAACCTATCACAAACTGATTGCGGTTACTGATGTGGCAATGAATATTGCACCTAATCTTAAAGATAAAATAGCAATTGTAAATAACTCAGTATCATTTCTTAATCGCTTAGGCTATGTGATGCCAAAGGTAGCTGTCCTCGGTGCCGTGGAGATGGTAAACGAGAATATGGAAGCCACCCTTGACGCTGCCCTTCTTTCAAAAATGAACCAGCGCGATCAGATAAGGAATTGTATCATCGACGGACCGCTTGCCTTTGATAATGCAGTAAGTATAGAAAGCGCGCAGCACAAGGGCATTAAAAGCGATGTTGCCGGTGATACAGACCTCCTTCTCATGCCTGATATCGAAGTGGGTAATGTTTTGTATAAGTCGCTGGTTTTCTTCGCTAAAGCAAAAGTAGCCTCGATAATTCTTGGGGCACAGGTGCCCATTGTTCTTACTTCCCGGTCAGATTCAGAACAGGCAAAATACGACAGCATACTGCTTGCAGCAGCAGCAAGTAAATAGAAAAACATGATACGGACACTTGACCAGATGGTTGAAAAGGTCCAGTCGCTTAACAGAAAGCATAGGATAGCTGTGGCCTGGGCTCTCGATGGCAATACTATTGATGCTGTACATGAGGCTGTGATCCGGGGTTTTGCCGAAGCTCTGCTGATAGGCGATACCGAAGGCATAAAGGCTCTTTGCAGAAAAGCAGGCATCGACCACCGGCTGTTCAGTCTGATTAATTCTGAAAATGAACTCGCTGCAGCAATTGAGTCAGTGAGGCTCACACAGACGGGAGAGGCCGATATTGTTATGAAAGGCCTGGTTGGAACCGATGTCTTCCTGAGGGAAGTGATGGATAAGAACCGGGGACTCATGCTTCACGGTTCGCTTATGAGCTACGTGTGCGCACTGCAAATGCCTGCTTATCATAAATTATTGTTTATTACCGATACAGCGGTTATACCTGAACCATCACTTGAGCAAAAGATCCGTATGGCTGAATATGCTGTTGAAATGGCTCAGAGGTTTGGGATCAGTAATCCGAAAGTTGCCCTGATCTCGGCATCCGAAAAACCAAGCCGTCATTTCAGGAGTTCAGCCGATTATGTGGAAATGTGCAGGCTGGCCCGCAGCGGTGCTATCGCAGACTGTATAATGGACGGGCCTCTCGATATATTTCTTGCGTGTGATAAAAAAAGTGTAGAAATAAAGGGAGTGATGACACCTGTCAACGGAGATGCCGACATTCTTCTGTTTCCATCTCTCGAATCGTCCAATCCATTTTACAAGGGGCTGATGCTGTTTGCCGGGGCCGAACTGGCTGGAATTATCCGCGGTACCTCTAAACCGGTAATTGTAATGTCGAGAAGCGAAAGCGAAAGGTCGAAGTTTTACTGCATCGCTCTTGCCTGTCTTATGGCGTAATTATAATTTACAGACTTAATTCGTGATATTTTCATGGCGAAGAGACTTATACTTGCAATAAATCCGGGATCGACTTCAACAAAAATAGCACTTTTTGAAGAGGATAAGCTATTGTTTGATAGGACTCTACGGCATCGCGCCGAAGATCTTGGAAGATTTTCTTCAATAGTTGAGCAGTTCCATTTCAGAAAAGACCTTGTTCTTACCGAACTCCTGAACCAGGGATACGGACTGGACCAGCTGTCTGCCATCATTGGAAGGGGAGGCCTTGTGAAGCCCATAGAATCAGGTATTTATAATGTTAATGAGGCTATGCTTAACGACCTTGCCCAGGGTACAATGGGTGAACACGCGAGCAACCTGGGAGCTCTCATAGCAAACGATTTAGCTTCGGCACAGCCAGGGCTTAAGGCTTACATTGTTGATCCTGTTGTGGTTGATGAACTGGAACCTGTGGCGAGGATCTCTGGCCATCCGGCCTTGGAACGCATCTCAATTTTCCATGCCCTTAACCAGAAGGCTGTTGCAAGGACATATGCTTCTTCATTGAACAGAAAATATGAGGAAATGAACCTGATTGTCGCGCATATGGGAGGAGGCATAAGCGTTGGCGCACACAGGAAGGGCAGGGTTATCGATGTAAACAACGCCCTTAACGGAGAAGGGCCTTTTTCACCTGAACGCTCAGGAACACTTCCTTCGGCACAGCTTGCCGACCTGTGCTTCAGCGGAAAATATTCCCTCAGGGAGGTGAAAGCAATGATCACTGGGAAGGGAGGGATAGTTGCCTACCTGGGAACCAACAATTTTATTGAAGTGTGCCGCAGGGCCGATTCCGGCGATCGTGAGGCAGATCTGATAAGAGAAGCTATCGCATACCAGATTGCAAAGGAAATAGGCGCGATGGCGACAGTACTCGATGGGAGAGTCGATGCAATCCTTTTTACCGGAGGACTTGCATACCAGGAATCCCATGTCGAAAGGATAGTTAAAAAAGTCAGCTTTATCTCTAAAGTCGTGGTTTATCCCGGGGAGGACGAAATGCAGGCGCTTGCATTCAACGGACTCCTTGCTCTTGATGGCAGGATCAGCATCAGAACATACAGCTAGGGATTTCCCAGGGCAACGGGAAGTACTTTTCCGTTGAAAAACCTGTTACCGTTAACTGCAAACCATCCAATGAATTCCGCCATCCCTTCGGGAGTAACAGGAGCGTTGAAGCCGGGAAAAGCGCTCAGGAACATTTCTGTCTGCACCGATCCCAGGGCCAGGCAGTTTACAATTATTCCCCGATCAGCCAGTTCCAGCGACAGACACTCGCTGAGAGAAGAGAGAGCTGCCTTCGATGCGCTGTAAACCGATAAACCCCTGTATTTGGAACTCCCCTGATACCCTCCCATGCTTGAAATATTCACTATGTGGGAGCCTCGCGGCATGAGTGGTACCACAAGCCTTGTAAGAGCCGCCGGACCGAAAAAATTTACATCCATCATCTCGCGGGATTCATTATCCGACAGTTCCATAAAATCCTTGACTATGAGAGTACCTGCTATGTTGAGCAAGATATCAACTCTACTGAATCTGTTGAATATCTGATATTTAATGGATTTAGTCTCTTTCATTATATGCGCCAGATCGAGTCTTACACAGGAGATATTCTCGTTAATGCTCTCCTTTACCATCCTCCTCATTTCAGTCTCGTTCCTTCCCGTGATAAGTATCTGATTATCTTTGTCAGCCGACAGGCGCAATGCGGTTTCCCTACCGATACCACTCGAAGCGCCGTTGATAATTATGTTCATCCGTCGTGGTTATTTTTTGGATTTTTCGTTTATTTGTCAGGGTTTTAATGTAAAGGTACAAAATTTGCAGTTCAAAGTTTTCATGACACCAGGAAGATATATTGCCCGGCATATTGCAGCATCACTGATTGTGCTGTTGTTATTTGTTTCACAGTCAGAAGTATACTCCCAGGAGCAAAACAAACCGCCTGAGGAAAAACCTACTCTCAGGGAGAGGTTGTTTTTCGGAGGTAACTTCGGACTGCAGTTCGGAACACTTACCGATATACAGTTTTCCCCCGTTATAGGGATGTGGGTACTGCCACGGCTTGCCCTTGCTGCCGGACCCAATTTCAGATACTTTAAGGATCCTTTTGACAAAACAATTATATGGGGCGGCAAAGTATATTCTGAATTTATTGTAGTTCAGGATTTTAACAATATAATACCGATAGGTCTTCACGCGGGGCTCTTTCTTCATCTTGAAGATGAAGTTCTGAGTCTTGAATCGTCTTTTTTTAAAACATCTCCCTATGAATCGGAGAGATTTGTTCAGAATACAATACTTGCTGGAGGAGGAATGAGTCAGCAGATAGGGCGAAGATCTTCAATTAACCTGACTTTTCTCTGGGCTCTGACCGATTCTGATTACGGAATTTACGGTAATCCCGAGATCCGGGTTTCATTCAATTTCTGAGAGGGCTATATTTTCAGCTCTTCGCCTTCCGATTTTGCAATAATAACTGCAGCACAGGTATCGCCGTAAACATTGATGGCCGTACGGAACATGTCAAGGATGCGGTCAACGGCAAGAATAAGGCCTATTCCCTCGAGGGGCAGGCCAACGGCCTTAAGGACAACAGCCATCATTACCAGTCCGGCCATGGGAATTCCTGCCGATCCGATAGCAGCCAGAAGGGCAGTAAAGACAACAACAAGCTGTTGTCCAATCGTAAGCTCTATACCGTATGCCTGCGATATGAACATTACCGCCACACATTCGTAGAGTGCTGTACCGTTCATATTTATCGTAGCTCCCAGGGGCAGGGTGAAACTGGCTATCTTGTTCGAGACGCCGTCGTTGTTCTCGACTGCCTCCATCGACAGCGGGAGAGTAGCATTTGAAGATGATGTGGAGAATGCCGTAAGCAGCGGCGTGGCCATATTCTTCAAGTGCTTTGCTGGATTTGCTTTTCCAAGGATCCTGACAAAAAGAGGCAGGGTGACAAGTCCGTGGAAAAGAAGCCCTGCCATTACAGTTACAAGATATAAGCCGAGCCTTGCAATTACCTCGCTGATATTGTTTCCCATCTCAACCTGCTGGGAAATTACTTTTGCGGTAATGCTGAAAATTCCAAGAGGTGTGAACTTTATTATGAAAAGGGTGATCTTCATGATTACATCCAGAGCTGCATTGAATACGTCCATAAGAAGATCACGGGGCTTAGCCTCTATTTTAGTTATAAAGAAACCGAACAGAATGGCAAAGAATATTATTGCAAGCATTTGCCCCTGAGCAAGAGCCTCTACAATATTGGTAGGGATTATTTTCATAAGGATCTGCCCGAAACTGTCGGTTGCTGCTGCTATACCATCTACAGGGGCCGTAAATCCCAGTTCTGCACCAACTCCAGGCTTTATGACGTTTACCAGAACAAAACCGGTTAGAATTGCTACAAAAGTCGAAAGAAGGTAGAATCCCATGGTCTTGAGCCCCAGCCGGCCCAGGTTCTCTCCGCTTCCAACGCTTGCCACACCTGTCGTAATTGAAAATAATATCAAAGGAACTATTATCATTGTAAGGGCTCTCAGAAACAAGTCGCCCATCCAGTCGATATATCCTGTCAGGGATGGAAAGTTGTAACCAAATACACCGCCCGCGACAAGCATGATAAGTATCTGCCAGTGGAGTGGGAGTGAAAATTTTAATCTGGCCATGGTTTCAGGTTTAAAGGCCTAAAGGAAAAGAAAGTTTCCGAAAATCCACTTCAACTTCAACACAATTTTTTACAGTCTGTAAGTCCTCCAGAAATGAATAATCCTTTCCGGGCCGGGCGATTGTCCGAAAAAACGAATTCTGCATGCACTTGTATAAAAAAACAGCTGCAGATATCGGACTCAGAGTTTAAAACAGTTCATAAATACATTAAATTACAAATGTAAATCCAATCACAACAAAGAAATGATTACTATTCTGAATAAAGTCACACCTTACTACCCTGAACAAATGTAAATTTTTCATGCAGCAAAGCAGCTAATAACATAAATAGCTAATAATGAATATTATAAATTATGATACCTTAGAAGTATATTCAATAAAACAGTGTGAAATTGTTCAAAAACCATTAGAAATTGATACTATTAAGTATTATATCATTGTATACCATTGCCATATATAACTAAACTCAAGTTATACTACATATATATGCACACTATTTAACGTTTAATTTCATCTGGTTTCGATAAGCAGTGATTATACTGAATTACGTAATTAAATATGAGTTACATACGTAACTAATTAAAAATTACACATGTAATTCATATATTTTTTACATTTGTAAAACATTAATTTACTGAAATGAAGGACAGGATACTTGAGTTTCTTAAAATGGAGAACAAAAGCTCAGCACAGCTTGCTGAGGAAATAGGAGTGCAGCCTTCAGGAATTTCCCATATTCTGTCGGGCAGGAACAAGCCAAGCCTTGATTTTGTTCTTAAAATGCTATCCAGATATACCTTTATTTCAACAGAGTGGCTTCTTTTCGGACGTGGAAGAATGTACAGGGAACCGCTTATGGCAAATCTTTTTAATGGTGTTGAAGGAGAATCGCATGAACAAAACAGGTATGAAGAGCCTGTAAGAAAGAAAGTTGAACAGAAGTCACCTCCATCCGGGGAAGGGCAAAATTCAGATCCCGGTAACGATGAGGAACAAATACAATACCGTACTGCCAAGAGAAGCCAGGAAAGCAAGCAAAGAACAATCAGGATAGTGTGGTTTTATGATGACAACAGTTTTGAAGAATATTATCCTGCCAAAGAGTGATTTTGGCGGCGATATTTGAGTTCAATAATTATCTTTGTCAGAAATATCACTCTGATGGCGAAGAGAATTGAAGATCTTAAAGTTGTCAGGAACCAGAAACTTAACAGCGAATACTTCATTCTGGAACTTGAAGCCGGCGAAAACCTGCCGGAAATGTATCCCGGACAATTCCTTCAGGTTAAGGTAGATGGCAGTCCTGAAACATTTCTCAGACGTCCCCTTTCCATTCATGATGTTGATAAATCCCGTAATACAATTAAACTTCTTGTTCAGATTGCCGGAAAGGGTACGGAAAAACTCTCTGCTTTGCTTCCTGGTGACATTATCAATGTAATCTACCCTTTGGGAAACACATTCAAAATGCCTCATGCCGGATCGAGGATTCTCCTTATAGGAGGCGGATGCGGGGTTGCACCTTTGTTGTTTCTGGCGCGTAACCTTAAATCGCTTGATATTGAACCTGAAATCCTGCTCGGTTTCAGGAATGCCGGACGTATACTTGAATTAGACGAATATTCAGCGCTGGGAAAGGTCTATGTGACAACAGAAGACGGATCTTTTGGCGAAAAAGGCTTTGTGACCGGCCATAGTCTTCTGAGGAACCCTGCTTTTGACAAAGTCTGTTGCTGCGGACCGGAGCCCATGATGAAGGCGGTAGCGGCTTACTGCCTGAAAAACGGGATAGATTGCGAAGTCTCGCTCGAGAACCTTATGGGCTGCGGTTTCGGGGTTTGTCTTTGCTGTGTGGTCGATACGGTAAAGGGTAACCTTTGCACCTGTACTGATGGACCAGTTTTTAATATAAAAGACCTGAAATGGTAAATCTTGAAATTGAGATTGGAGATCTGAAGTTCAGGAACCCTGTAATAACTGCTTCAGGTACATTTGGGTATGGAGCTGAATTTGAGGATTTTATTGATCTGTCCTCGCTTGGAGGGGTTATCCTCAAGGGAACTACTATTGAACCAAGAGAGGGAAATCAATATCCGAGGATGGCTGAAACACCTTCCGGGATGCTGAACGCTGTCGGTTTGCAGAACAAGGGTATCGATTATTTTGAAAATAATATCTATCCAGTCGTTTCTCTGTATAATACAAATGTTATTGTCAATATAAACGGAAGTTACCTTGAGGATTATGTTGCCCTGGCAGAACGCATCGGCAGACTTGAACGGATACGTGCCATTGAACTGAACATTTCCTGCCCTAATGTTAAAATGGGTGGAATGGCATTCGGAACAAATCCTTCCTCTGCCCGTGAAGTTATCAGGGCTGTCAGAAAAGCTTACCCCGGTGTCCTTATAGTAAAACT
Organism: Bacteroidales bacterium; assembly: GCA_034002885.1. Classification (GTDB taxonomy): domain Bacteria; phylum Bacteroidota; class Bacteroidia; order Bacteroidales; family VadinHA17; genus LD21. Next base: position 930 of record JAVEZS010000009.1, on the reverse strand, counting down.
TTCTCCCAATGTTACAGATATAGTAGAGTTTGCACTTATCGCTGAAGAAGAGGGAGCTGATTCAGTTTCTTTGATAAATACTCTCCTGGGTATGGCTGTCGATGTAAAGCGTATGAAACCCTCACTTTCCACTATTACAGGAGGCCTCTCCGGACCGGCAATTAAACCTGTCGCCCTCAGAATGGTCTGGCAGGTCGCAAGAGCTGTTAAGATACCTGTAATCGGGATAGGCGGCATCATGAATGCAGACGATGCTGTTGAATTTATCCTGGCAGGAGCTTCCGCCGTACAGATAGGTACTGCATCATTTATCGATCCCCGGACTTCCTCAGTAATTGCCAGCGGAATAAAAAGCTATCTCGAAGAAAAGGGTTTCAGCGATATAAGGGAAATACGGGGTTTTATTAACCGCTGAACCAATATCCGGCGCCATTCCTTTATTTGGTTTTTATTCATATATCTGATTATTTGAATATAGCCCAAAAGAATTTATTCTTAAGAGCTTGTTTCATCTTTTTATCCTTAAATTTGTAACTGAATAAAAAGAAAACAGTTATAATATTAACTCAATACGACAGAAATGGCTGAATCTATTCAAATTGACGATCTCGACAGGAAAATTCTTGATATCATTACAAAAAATGCAAGAGTCCCTTATCTGGAAGTTGCACGGGAGTGCAATGTTTCAGGGGCTGCAATTCACCAGAGGGTGCAGAGGCTTATTAAAGCCGGGGTGATCCGTGGGTCCGAGTTTAAGGTTGATCCTGCACTGGTAGGATTCAGGACCTGTGCATACATCGGTGTATTCCTTGAGCATCCCGGACACTATCGAAATATAATAGAGGAATTCAGGAGGATTCCGGAAATTATTGAATGCCATTATACCACAGGTAACTACTCTCTTTTCATCAAGGTCTATACCCGCGATAA
>JAVEZS010000008.1:85833-89998 GCA_034002885.1 Bacteroidales bacterium | reverse complement strand
TCACAAATCACGAATCACAAATCTCTAAAATGACAATCGCGATAATAGGAATCGGTCTTATAGGCGGATCGCTGATGATAGATCTCAGGAAACGGGGCTTTGCCGACAGTATAATCGGAGTTGAATCAAACCTCCAGCACAGGAACATAGCACAACTTTGCGGACTGGTTGATGAAACCGATACACTCGAAAATGCAGTTGACAGGAGTGATCTGATAATAATCAGCACCCCGGTCGACACCATATGGAAAATGCTTCCGGGCATTCTTGACAGGATAAAGGGGACTTCAAAGGTGGTAACCGACATGGGGTCGACAAAGGGCAAGATAGGAAGGGTTGTAAAAGATCATCCCGGAAGAGGTCGCTATGTTGCCCTCCACCCGATGGCAGGGACAGAGTTTTCGGGGCCACTGGCCGCTATCGGAAAGCTCTTTGATTACAAGAATGCAATTATATGTGATTCCGGGCTGAGCAATCCCGATGCACTCGGCCTTGTTGAAAAAATGCTTGATGTCCTTAACATGAGAAAAGTATTCATGGATTCAAGCGAACATGATATTCATGTGGCATACGTTTCGCACATCTCCCACATCACATCTTTTTCTCTGGCACTGAGCGTCCTAGACAAGGAAGGCGAAGAGCAGAACATTATGACTCTTGCAGGCGGAGGTTTTGAGAGCACCGTACGTCTGGCCAAGAGCAACGCTGACACCTGGGCTCCGATTTTTCTTGAGAACTCAAGGTATATAATTGAAGTGCTCGATAATTACATTGAAAAAATGAACCTGTTCCGGAAAATGATCGAGGAAAATGACAAGGATGGGCTGAAAGCCCTTATGGAAGAGGCAAACAAAATAAGGAAGATCCTGAATTAAAAAACAATGGACATGGTATTGGAATCAAAGATTTTACAGGCAAAAGAATGGAAAGGTTACAAGGCCAGACCTTTCCTGATAGCCGGGCCCTGCAGCGCCGAAAGCGAGGAACAGGTCATGGCTACTGCCAGGGAAGTGGCAAAGCTGAAAGATGTTTCTGTTTTCAGGGCAGGGATATGGAAACCCCGTACACGTCCCAATTCTTTTGAAGGAGTTGGTGTTGAAGGGCTTAAATGGCTCAGGACAGTGAAGCAGGAGACCGGCCTGATGGTAGGAATAGAAGTTGCAAACGAGAAGCATGTTTATGAGGCATTGAAATATGGGATTGACATGCTTTGGATCGGAGCCAGAACTTCTGTTAATCCTTTCACAGTCCAGGAAATCTCTGACGCTCTCAGCGGGGTGGATGTCATGGTTCTTGTGAAGAACCCTATCAATCCCGACCTTGAGCTTTGGATAGGAGCCATCGAAAGAATAGCGAAAGCCGGAATAACCATGCTGGGAGCCATCCACAGGGGATTCTCGGCATATGAAAAAAGCGTTTACAGGAACCAGCCCAACTGGCAGCTCCCCATTGAGCTCAGGAGAAGGATCCCCGATCTTCCCATCATATGTGATCCCAGTCACATCTCGGGAGCAAGGCAGTATCTGTATGAGATCTCCCAGAAAGCCCTTGATCTCAATTTCGACGGGCTGATGATTGAGACTCACATCGATCCTGAAAGGGCACTGAGCGACTCGGCTCAGCAGCTTACTCCAAACGACCTCAGGGAACTTCTCAGCAGACTGATCCTCAGGAACCCGGTGGCCTCAGATCCAAGGCTACTCGACATCCTTGGCGAGCTGAGACAGCAGATAGATATTTTCGATGACTCGCTTGTTGAGATTCTTGAAAAAAGGATGCAAGTGGCAGAAACGATAGGCAGATACAAAAAAGAGAATAATATTACTATCTTGCAGCCTACCCGCTGGGATGAGATTATCAGGAAGGTCATGATCAACGGAAATGCACGGGGTCTCAGCAGTGAGCTGATCGACACCGTGTTCAAAGCCATTCATCAGGAGTCGATCAACCATCAGATGAGGATCATGAACAACGGGATTGCAGAACCGGAAGAAAACAGTTAAGAAACCTCCTTTTCATGGAAAGATCCGTTGAGCCCTCTTTTATCACAGGTGAGATCAAAGCACCGCCTTCAAAAAGCATGACGCAGAGAGCAATTGCCGCTGCCCTCCTGGCAGAAGGTGAAAGTATTATTGTAAATCCCTCATACTGCGACGATTCGCTTGCCGCGATGAGTATTGCAGTGAGTCTGGGCTCGAGAGTTGAACCCGGACCTGATAATATGAGGATCACAGGCTCCAGGGAACTTAAGGAAACAAAACTCAATTGCGGAGAATCGGGACTGGCAATAAGGCTTTTTTCCCCCATCGCTTCGCTTTTTGATGCCGAAATAACAGTAACCGGAGCCGGCTCGCTTAAGAAAAGACCCATGACTATGATAGAGGATGCCCTGAGGCAGTTCGGAGTGGAATGCATTACTACAGGAGGCCTGCTTCCTTTGACAGTCAGGGGCCCTTTAAGGGGGGGTGAGTGTGACATAGACGGCTCAATAAGCTCTCAGTTGCTTACCGGTCTGCTCATGTCGCTCCCGGTTACAGAGCAGGACTCGGTGGTAAGGGTAAGGAATCTTAAAAGCAAACCTTATATCAGCATGACTCTTGAGGTGCTTAAGGACTTCGGTATAGAAGTATCGAATGAAGACTTCGGGATCTTCAGGATACCCGGACGCCAGAAGTACCTTCCCCGCACATGGGAGGTAGAAAGCGACTGGAGCGGAGGGGCGTTTCTTCTTGTCGCCGGAGCCATCAACGGAGATCTGAAAGTTACCGGTCTGCGTACCGGAAGCACTCAGAGCGACATGGCTGTTCTGAATGCCCTGCATAGTGCCGGTGTAAAAATGAAAATATCCGGTGATAAAATAGAAGTATCAAAATCGGAACTCAAAGCATTTGAATTTGATGCCACTGAGTCGCCCGATATCTTTCCGCCTCTGGTAGCTCTGGCAGCATACTGCGATGGAGTAACCAGGATTAAGGGCGCCACGAGGCTTGTTCATAAGGAGAGCGACAGGGCACAGGCTCTTTGTGAGGAATTTGATAAGATGGGGATAAAGATCAATCTCCTCGGTGATATCCTTACTGTTGAAGGAGGAAAAGTCAGGGGTGCTCACGTCTCTTCACACGAAGATCACCGTATTGCCATGGCTGCCGCTGTGGCGGCTCTGGGAGCTGAAGGTACCGTCTACATTAAAGACTCGCATGCCGTCGGCAAATCATATCCCGCCTTCTATGACGACCTTGTAAGGGCAGGGGCGGTTATTAATGAATGAGGCAGCATCAGTCTGGGATCACGATGAAGGACTACTGCTCTGCCTCTATAAACACTTCAAATACAATACAGTTAAGCGGAGATTATGGCATATCATTTCTCCCTGAATAGACAAGATATACGTCAAAAAAGGATCCCTTTCGATTCAGTTAACCACTACCATGAATGTAAAAAACTTGTCCCCTTTTCTTATGACAAGGGAATACATACCTGAAGGAAACCCACACATATCGATCCTGTCAGTCATACCAGGCGTTGCCTCTTTTCTGTCTGAATAAACAAGTAAGCCTTCAATATTATATATATTACTCTCTACCTGACCGGTAATGGGAAAATCATACTCAATGTTCAGGTATTTTCTGACCGGGTTCGGTTAGACTTTTATCCCCTCAGTTATTGCAGGGTCTTCAAATCCAGTGGTTTTCTTCATCTCGAAGCTTCTTGTTTGGCTTGTTGTCTGAGGTTTCGCGTCTGTCGCCTGCAGTAATAATGTGTATAGTCCGTTTGATAGTGATAATAGTGGTCTGTCTAAGATGTCTAAAATCCTGGTAACTAAAAGGCTTGTATTCTGTTTAAACATATTGTTTAACCTCTACGAGGTAGAATAATCTGATGGTAACTCTATGCTACAATACCTGAAGCCCTACGGGCTACAGATCCTGAGTATGGCACAAAAAATGATCCTAAGCAAAACACAAGAAATGTTTTGGTGCGGTAAAAGCTTAACCTCTTTCTCTCCGGAGACGATAATGTATTGTAGCTGGTGCGGAAAAACCCAATCTCTTCCTTTCGCCATAGGCGATAAGGTATTGTAGATGAGGGAAAAACACATCTTTGCCTTTCGCCGTAAGCGATAAGGTATTGTAGATGCGGGAAAAACAAATCTTTTCCTTTCGCC
>JAVEZS010000008.1:76205-85733 GCA_034002885.1 Bacteroidales bacterium | reverse complement strand
TAGGCGATAAGGTATTGTAGATGAGGGAAAAACATATCTTTTTCTTTCGCCGTAGGCGATAAGGTATTGTAGATGAGGGAAAAACACATCTTTGCCTTTCGCCGTAGGCGATAAGGTATTGTAGATGAGGGAAAAACACATCTTTGCCTTTCGCCGTAGGCGATAAGGTATTGTAGATGCGGAAAAACCCAATCTCTTCCTTTCGCCGTAGGGGATAAGGTATTGTAGATCCGGGAAAAACACATCTTTGCCTTTCGCCGTAGGCGATAAGGTATTGTAGATGAGGGAAAAACACATCTTTGCCTTTCTCCGTAGGCGATAAGGTATTGTAGAACATTGCAGATATAAGATGCTTTTTTCCTCGTAGAGGATAAACATAACCAGCCTGCATTAAACCGTTTTCGCGGTTTTTCTCCCGGATTGTCCACAATTTATCTCTGCATCAGCTTCTACCTGTAAATTCATAGCGGAAAATCATACGAATTTTTATCGTAAAACAATAAACCACATTACTTTAGTCAACAAAAAGTTTACCTGAAACGATAATAATTTCAGGGTATTATCCAATGTTGGCAATCGATAAGCCAAAAGAGACAAATAATTACAAATCATAAATTTTTCCTCCTTTTTACTTGCAGAATTGAATTTTTGTTTATTTTTGGTCCCATGAATTTTGCAGAATTATATATCTGGTCCTGGCGCAGCTCACAAATTTAAGCTGTGAATAAGGCCGTTATATAATCCAAAGGATATACCCGTAAAGGCATGCTGTTCACAGCGTGCCTTTTTTATTTGAAAAATTTTATTAACCACTTAATACATTAAACCGATGAAAAAAATTTCGAAAATCCTTCTGACCGAGAAAGAAATGCCTCGTCAATGGTATAACATAGCGGCCGACATGCCAAACAAGCCCCTGCCGCCGCTTGATCCAAAAACCCGTCAGCCAATTGGCCCCGATGCCCTTGCTGCTGTTTTTCCTATGGAACTCATCAAACAGGAAGTCTCTACAGAAAGGTACATCGACATCCCTGAAGAGGTACTTGATCTTTACAGGACCTACCGTCCCTCTCCCCTGTTCCGTGCTTATAATCTTGAAAAAGCTCTCGGTACGAAAAGCAGGATCTACTACAAATACGAGGGAGGCAATTATTCAGGTTCACACAAGGCTAACACCGCTATAGCTCAGGCTTACTACAACAAAAAGGAGGGTATCAAAAGGATCACCACCGAAACCGGAGCCGGGCAGTGGGGATGTGCTATGAGCTATGCCTGCAACCATTTCGGGCTCGAACTCCTGGTATTCATGGTAAAGGTCAGTTTCAACCAGAAACCCGGCCGGAAGATCATGATGAATTCATACAATGCAAAGGTAGTGCCTTCTCCGAGTACAATGACCGAAGCAGGAAGAAAGGTTCTCGAGATGTTTCCCGATTCGCCGGGCAGCTTAGGGATTGCAATTTCCGAAGCTATGGAGATCGCCGTTCAGGATCCATACACCAAGTATTCGCTTGGGAGCGTATTGAATCATGTAATTCTTCATCAGACTATTATAGGACAGGAAGCGCTTGCCCAGATGGCAAAGGCCGATGACTATCCCGATGTTGTTATCGGATGTTTCGGAGGAGGATCGAACTTCTCTGGAATCAGCTTCCCCTTCCTGAGGGAGAACCTCGTGAATGGTAAAAAGACACGCCTTATTGCAATCGAACCATCTTCATGCCCAAAACTGACAAAGGGAAAATTCATGTACGATTTCGGAGATACAGCCGGTTTTACTCCGCTGCTGCCCATGTATACGCTGGGTCATAACTACATTCCCGATAAGATACATGCAGGAGGCCTTCGCTATCATGGGGCAGGTGTCCTGGTAAGCCAGTTAAAAAAGGACGGTCTCGTTGAAGCAAAAGCCAAAATGCAGAGGGAGTGCTTTGAAGGCGCGGTCCTTTTCGCTAAAACGGAAGGTATCCTGCCGGCTCCCGAATCATCATATGCAATCGCGGGAGCTCTCGATGAAGCCCGCAGGGCCGATATTGAAGGCACACCGAAAACAATCCTTTTCAACCTGAGCGGTCATGGGCACTTCGATATTTCTGCATACGAGAAATACTATGAGAACAACCTTCCCGATCATGAGATGACCGAAGAAGAGGTAACCATGGCATTGTCAGATCTTAATTTTCCTGACTGATACCCGAAGCGGACAATAAGAATGTGAATAAAAAAAGGCGTGATCGCGAAACTGGAGAAAAACAGTACCGCATCGCGCCTTTGTTTTAAGCAAAATATCAGAAATCTGAATAATCTGTCGGGTGAAGAAGATAGGGTATTGCCTTAATTACCGTGTTGGCGTACTCCTTCTTTTCCCTTAAACTTAACCAGTCGGGATGTTTCGAGAATGCTGCCCAGTGTTCTTTCTGCGACTGCATATTTTCATAGGTAGTCATATACAACAGCCGGGGCCTCTCACTTCCAACTATAACCTGCCCGTAGAAAACGGCATTCGATCCTATTTTTTCGAATATTTCCATTTCACCTCCCTCGTTGAACATATGGATCTTTTTTGTTGCCAGTTCCTCGGTCCAGCTTCCGTATGTCCTCAGCTCATAGATCCGTTCCGATCTGGGAGTTGAAAATGAAGGAAGTTTATATTCCGGCATGAAGGCAAAGGCTTTCATCAGAATACTCTCGTATCTGGTAAACGGAGGGTCGCTGTATGGCGCATCGAGAAATTCCCTGCCCGCCTCTTTGTAAACGGGATCGTTTTCCAGTGCGGTCAGGACCTGGCCGAACTGATCCATTGTTTTGTAGGGAACGAAAACATAAACCATCTTTCCATAGGCAGTATCTGCCTCAACCGGTTTGAAGACACCTACTGAAGGAATACCCGCCCTGTGCATAGCCGGGATATAGGCATCCTTAAGGTATCTGTCGAACACTGCATTCTTTGCCGGATCCTTAAGACGATAAATTTTCAGTTCATAGAACATCTGCTTGTCAGGAGGGGCGGAAAATGCAGCCACAGAAATCGAAGTTACTAACATTAAAGCCATTAAGGCAAATCCGAATCCGGACAAATTGTTTTTTTTCATGGTTCTCTGGTTTTAGCCCCCCATTCAGGGGGGTGGGGGGTTAATACATCTTTGAAAATTTTCTGAAAATCTTGTCTGCCTCTTTGGCCGTCATTTCAGCTCCGGACCTCACATAGAACCTGTGACGGAGAGTCAGAGATTCCCCCTTTGCAAGTTTCCATTCCACCTTCTCCTGTTTGGGATCATAGGAATTCTGTCCGAGGTTATTGACCGAAAAGAGGCCATATCCCCTGGCATGGGCGTAGGCCGGGTAACCAGGGTTGTCGGGGTGGTCGAATATTCCGAAGGTAATGGATGAATTATCCTTTATCCCCGAAAGCAGCACCCAGTTGTTCCTTGTTCCCCATACCGCATCACCCTTCAGTCCCTGGCTCGAGGTGTACATACCTGTGACGCCCGTATTGTCGGTAGCCTTGACCGTAGTGGGATTTCCCTTTTCGTCGGTGAACACGAGTGACTCATTTGTCGGCATTTCAAATGCCCGGTCGACTCTTATTGCAAAGAGCCCTTCCTTATTGTCGGCAATTGTCACGGGACCGTTCACGGCAGTCAGCGTTGAGATATGGTCCATGGTTACCGTCACCGCATCACCTGAAAAGATGTAGAGGGTGTTCTCGAGCAGGATGATGTTCTCCTTATTATCCCTCCATTCGGAAACCACCTCCAGCACCCCTTTCTTGCCGTTGTCAGCCCTCACGAATTTCTGGACAGTGATATGGCCATAAGAGTCCTTTTTGTCAGCAGGAATTGCCATGGAATTGTTCCAGAAATCAAGTCCGTTGATACTGCCGTGATTGAACCAAAGGCCAACCTGGTGAGGGTGATCGATCCTTTCTCCCTTTCTCGGTTCAAGAGGGTATCCCCTGGTTATAACGGACCCGTCCGGAGCGTTTACCGGATACAGGAAAGGTTTCTCAAAGTCGGCAGGATAGCGGTATGAAGTGAAAAGCGAGCCGTTGACATAGATATCCACCTTGTTCTGGTCATTCACCTTTTCAAACCTTACACCCTTTTCTGGCTGTGCCTGGACATCGGTTACAGTAGTAGCGGCAAAAATCATGACCAGGGACAGAAAGAATGTTGCCGGAAAGCTACTGTCAATTGATTTTTTCATTTTTACTCTCATGATCCTTCAATTAATACTGAAACACTTTACCCCCAGCCATGACTTCCTGTGTAGCCTCATCAAATGTGGCTTTTTCTCCTGTACGGAGGCAGGCTGTGCACATTATATTGGCAATCGAGTGGTTATATCCAGCTACGATATCAGCATTGGGTTTTTTACGGCTTCTGACACATTCCATCCAGTTTCTCATATGAGCCGTTGTCATGGGATCTCCTCCCGTATCGGCTGATGTCTCGACGGATACCGAAGGCAGGTCGAACGGTTCAAGAAGGTTAGGCTTCATGTTCATTGCTCCTGCATCCCTTGCCTGGAGTCCACCATCAGGAGTTACCTTGTTTGTATCGAGGTTCATCATACCTCCGTTTGAGTAGTAAAGCTCCTTGGTGCCTCCGGCTCCGTTTGTGAATCTCGAGGAATAAACCACCTGGAAGCCTGAATCGGGTTTTGCAGGATCGCCATAGTCGAAAACAGCTGTCATGGTATCGAAGTTAGTCCTGCCATCCTTCCAGAGATATATACCTCCGTTGGCGCCTACGCTGCGCGGATGGGCAAGACCCGTGAACCAGTGTACCGTATCTATCTGGTGGGCCATCCACTGGCCCGGTATTCCCGATGAATATGGCCAGAACAGCCGGAATTCAAGATATTTCCTGGGATCAAAATCTGCAGGAGGTCGGTTCATCTGGTATCTCTTCCAGTCGGTATCCGATTCTTTCAGGAGAGGAACAACGGAGGGTCTTCTCCATCTTCCCGGCTGGTTGACGTTCCAGGTCATCTCCACCATAACTATCTTGCCGAAACGCCCTGAATTAATATATTCATTGGCAGCAATATAATTCGGTGCGCTTCGCCTCTGTGATCCTATCTGTACTATCTTCCCTGTTTTCTGAACAGCCTTCAGGGCTACTCTTGCGTCGGCCATAGTCTCGGCAAAAGGTTTCTCGACATAGGCATCCCTTCCTGCCTCAACAGCCTCGGCACAATGGAGTGCATGCTGGAAGTCAGCCGTACTGATTATAACCGCATCGGTATCTTTTCCTTCGTACAATTCCTCATTATTGCGTGCAAGCCTCAGGTTTATTCCCTTTGCTTTGTAAAATGCATCAGCGTCTTCTCTCCTTTTGTTCCATATATCCGAAAGTGCAGTGAACTCGAAATTGAGTTCCTTTGCAAGGCCAAGGAATGAAGGAGAAAGAGAACCCCTGAACCGGTCTGAATACCCGACAATACCAACCCTTATCCTGTCGTTTGCTCCCAGTATCCGGGAATAGCTTTTTGCACCAAGGGTGAGCCCTGCTGCGCCCATGGCTGTTTTCTGAATGAACTCTCTGCGCGTAGTCATAGTATCTTGACGTTTTAATTTGATGATCTTCATGGATTTTAGGTAAATGTAAAATAATTAGACCTTAAATTGACAATTTTAAACTTCATTTTTTTACTTTCATGGCTTAAAAATCTTTAAAGACCGTAAATGGTTCTTCAGCAGGATTAATGGACTGCCCAGGAATCATTCCCGGATAATTCACGGTATAGGATAAAATCTGATGAAAAAAAGGATTCTGGTGGACATGGATGGTGTCCTGGTTGATATATATCCGGTATTCTTCAGACTCCACGAAGAAGAAACCGGAGAAAGGCTTACTTTATCCGACATAATTGGCAAACTTGAAGCAGAAGCATTTAAAAACCAGCGCCGTTGGGTTAATACTCCCGGTTTTTTCCGTAACCTTCCGGTGATGAAAGGATGCAGGGAGGTCCTCCGCCGGCTTGATGAAAGATATGAGATCATAATCGGATCTCTTGCCACTGAATTTCCTGATTGCATGACCGACAAGCAGATGTGGATACAGGAGAACTTCCCGTTCATTTCATGGAAACAGATCGTGTTTTGCGGCGACAAGAACCTGATAAAAGCCGATATCATGATAGACGATCACTTCAAGAATCTCGACAATTTTGAAGGTATGACAATATTATTCACACAGCCGCATAATATAAAGGTAAAAAAGACGAGGCACACCAGGGTCGCCTCATGGGACGAAATTGAAAAAATTCTTTAATAACCATGGCTACCCTGACAATAACAGGCAGAAAAACCGGAGTTACAGTGGAAAATCAATTTTTATATCTTTGAAAATAACAACCTGACAATTCTCTGATAATGGAAAAAGAAACAAAATCTAAACGTCTTTACTCCCTTGATGCCCTGAGAGGGTTCGACATGTTCTGGATCATGGGCGGCGAAGCAATCTTCACAGGACTGGCAAGTCTTACAGGATGGCCTGTTCTCAAATGGTGGGCAACACAGCTTGAACATGTTGAATGGCATGGATTTCAGTTCTACGATATGATATTTCCCCTGTTCCTTTTCATCGCAGGAATATCTTTTCCTTTCTCACTGGCAAAACGAATGGCAGCCAACGATTCCAGGTCTTCGATATACAAACACGTTATTTACAGGGGTTTGATACTTGTTCTTCTTGGAATTATTTATAACAACGGAGTAAGGTTCAATCTCGGGGAACTTCGTTACGGAAGTGTTCTCGGAAGGATCGGTCTTGCATGGATGTTCGCTGCGATTATTTTCATGAATACGAAACTGGCCTGGCGCATAGCATGGTTCTGGGTGCTCCTCATCGGCTACTGGCTTCTTCTGCTTATTTTCCCGGCTCATGACCTTGGCTCGTCCGATCCATTCTCGCAGACAGGCAATCTCGCAAGTTTTATCGACAGAACGATCATGCCCGGAAGACTATATAAGGGCAATCATGATCCTGAAGGGCTCTTCAGCACAATCCCTGCCATATCGACAGCCCTCCTGGGAATGTTCACCGGCGAATTCATGAAGTCGGATTTCCTGCGCGACAAACAAATAAAGAAGGTTCTTTATCTGGCCGGGGCTGCGATAGCAATGATGATACTGGGCAGATTATGGAACCTTGTATTCCCCATCAACAAAAACCTATGGAGCAGTTCTTTTGTTTGCTACGTGGGAGGGCTGAGTATGCTACTCTTTGCAGTATTCTACCTGATAATCGACGTTTGGAACTTCAGGAAATGGGCTTTCTTCTTTGTTGTGATAGGATTGAACCCCATAACCATTTACCTTGCCAGAAGGATCATTAACTTCAACAGTGCCTCTAATTTCTTCTTCGGTGGATTCATTAAGGCCCTTCCCGAAACCTGGACCCCTTTCATAAACGGTATTGGTATCACTGCAGTAGGATGGGTATTCCTCTATATCCTTTATAAAAAGAAAATTTTTCTGAAAGTCTGACATAAACGGATCAGGAAAGTACCGGATGATCTTCCTGTATTAAAAGCGGTACACTATATAAAGAATTGTTAATCTTCGCTATCAGGATCTTCGTGGTTTATAAAGCCACGTAGTAGTAATAATCTCACTAAATGAGAATCACTTTTACTGCAGTCTTTCTTCTTTTGGTTCTCTCAGGCGCTGCCGGGCAGACTGTCTGGCCGGAGATAACAAAGGAAAACAAGCCATGGACCCGGTGGTGGTGGCCGGGAAGCATTGTAACCAAACCTGGTCTGACTGCTGCGATGGAGGAGTACCGTAAGGCGGGTCTGGGAGGCTTGGAAATAGCTGTTATTTATGGTATTAAGGGACAGGAGGATAAATTTATAAATTACCTTTCCCCTCTCTGGATGGATATGTTTGAACATGTCCTTTCAGAGGCAGAGCGCCTTGATCTCGGAATAGACCTGGCCAACGCTTCAGGATGGCCATTCGGAGGACCATGGGTAGACCCTTCCGATGCCTGTAAGAACGTCCGCTGGAAGACCTGGAGAGTCAGTGCCGGAGATTCACTTGCCGACAAGGTCGAATATATCCAGGAGCCTCTTGTACGGCCTGTTGGTGTAAGGCCCGATATCAAACAGCTTTCTGATCCTGTAAGCAAAAACGACAGTCTCCAGCTGTATGCCCTCGACCAGATCAGGTTTGAAAAGTCCATTCCTTTAAAGACGCTTATGGCTTATTCCGACAGCGGCATTGTGGCGGATCTGACAGGATTTGTCACCCCCGAAGGAAAACTCGTCTGGACTGCTCCTCCCGGAAAATGGACGCTTTACGCCGTCTTCCAGGGATGGCACGGAAAGATGGCTGAGCGTGCAGGGCCTGGCGGTGAGGGAGATGTAATCGATCATTTTTCGGGATTAGCCATCGACAATTACCTCAGGCATTTCGACACCGTATTCAAGGATTATGACATCAGTGCTCTCCGCGGTTATTTCAATGACTCATATGAAGTTGATGACGCATCAGGTCAGGCCGACTGGACGAACGATCTCTTCAGCGAGTTCATCCTGAGAAGAGGTTACGACCTCAGGTATCACCTTCCGGCGCTTTTTCAGGAAGATGATAAGGAAAAAAACGAAAGGGTCCTCTCCGATTACCGTCAGACAATGTCCGACCTGATTCTGGGGAAATTCACCACACACTGGACAGAATGGGCCCACCGTCAGGGCAAGACAACCAGGAACCAGGCTCACGGATCGCCGGGCAACATACTCGATCTTTATGCTGCTGCCGACATACCCGAAACCGAAGGCAACGAACTGACGAGACTGAAATTCGCCTCGTCAGCCGCAAATGTTACAGGAAAGAAATTTGCATCCTGTGAAGCGGCTACGTGGCTGAATGAACATTTCCTCTCTTCGCTGGGCGATATCAGGAAAGCTGTCGACCTCTTCTTCCTGGCAGGGATAAACCATGTATTTTACCATGGAACCTGCTTTTCGCCCCAGGATGAAGCCTGGCCCGGATTCCTCTTCTATGCAGCTGTCGAGCTGACTCCGGCGAATCCGCTCTGGCGTGATTTCAGCGGACTGAACAAATATGTTTCAAGGGTGCAGTCTTTTCTTCAGCAGGGAATGGCCGACAACGACATACTGCTATACTATCCGATCTTCGACCGGTATGCCGATCCGGGAAGAGGAATGCTTGAGCATTTTGATGCAATAAGTCCGGCTTTCAACGGAACACCCTTCAGGACAGCCGCAGATGAGATGATAAAGAAAGGTTACGGGTTCGACTATATCTCCGACCTTCAGCTGACTAATACAGTACCGCTCGGGGGGCTTCTCCAGACCGAGGGTAACGTATACGGCACCCTGGTAGTGCCAGAGTGTAAATACGTACCCGTGGAAACCTTTTCACAGATCCTGAGGCTTGCCAATGAAGGAGTAAATGTGATATTCTATGGTGATCTTCCTGAGAACATTTCCGGTTGGGGCTACGCGGAAGAGAAGACCGAATTTTTTGAAACCCTAAAATCAGGGATCCGTTTT
>JAVEZS010000008.1:0-76105 GCA_034002885.1 Bacteroidales bacterium | reverse complement strand
ATTCTCTGTTGTCATAAGCAAAAAATTATTAAAAGCGAATAATTCTCTTATGATAGAGGTTTCTAACCTTATGGCAAACAGAATAGCATGGATGGACAGGAACGGTATTCCCTGGAAGAAGTTTTACAATGTAAATATGGCCCCAGGGTTGAAGGAAAACAACAAGAATGGTCTCTTTGACGCATCACACTGGGAACCTGTGGAATCCGGATTATCAGGACCGGTCACAATAACACCGGTAAAGAGAATACGTACTGAAGGACTTAGGATCAATGATGGCAAAAGCCGAAAGTAAAGGATAATAACATATTCCAAAAAAGAATCAACTGAACAGTAATTCAAATTAAAATAAAATGAACCGAGGCAAAATCAACCGCAGGATGTTCTTAAGGAACAGCACCCTTGCAGCAACCGGACTGGCCCTGGCTGGCACAAAGGCATTTCCGGCCCAATCACAGGAAGTAAGGAACAGGCTTCCGCGCTGGAAAGGATTCAATCTTCTTGATCTCTTCTCACCCAATCCTCCACGAAATCCTGACTCAAACAGGACCACCGGGGAGGATCTTAAGTGGATGGCCGGATGGGGTTTTGATTTCGTAAGGATACCGATGGCGTATCCAAGGTATCTTTCGTTCGACAGGTCGAAGGACATCAGGAAGGATGAGATCTGCAACTTCGATCCTAAAGTCCTTGAAGAGATCGACAACCTGATTCAGACGGCCAATAATCTTGGCCTGCATGTGAGCCTCAACCTGCACAGGGGTCCGGGGTATTGCATAAACGCCGGATTTCACGAACCATTCAACCTCTGGAAAGACAGGGAGGCCCAGGAAGCCTTCTACAGCCACTGGACCATGTGGGCTGAGAGATACAAGGGTATCCCGGCCGGGAAATTAAGCTTCGATCTTCTCAACGAGCCTGCCTACATTGAGGATATGAACGACCAGTTCGCCAAAAAGGGACCTGTCCCGGGAGATATTTACCGCAAAATAGCAGTAGAAGCTTCCGAGGCAATCTGGAAGTCGAATCCCGACCGTCTGGTAATTGCTGACGGTAACAGCGGGGGAAGCAATGTAATTCCGGAACTGGCCGATCTTAATATCGCACAGAGCTGCAGAGCTTACTATCCTCACTATGTTTCGCATTATCAGGCTTCGTGGGTATGGAAGAATCCTTCCGATGCCCCGGTTCCGGTATGGCCGGGCATAATAGATGGTAAAAAGTTCGGCCGCGAACAGCTCGAAGAGTTTTACAAACCATGGACCGACCTTGTCAGGAAGGGAGTCGGAGTTCACTGCGGCGAAGGAGGATGCTACAACAAGACACCTCACCCGGTTTTCCTGGCATGGTTCGAAGATATCCTCGACATCCTGAAAACCAACGGGATCGGCATCGCTCTCTGGAACTTCAGAGGCGATTTCGGGATCCTCGATTCAAGGCGCACCGACATTGCCTATACCGACTGGTACGGCCACAAGCTCGACAGCAAACTACTTGATCTGCTTAAAAAATATTAGTCATCGAGAGCCTGATAGACCATTGCCTTGAACTTGTTCTGTATCTCTCCATGACTTAGCGGGAACTGTTGCATGAAGAGGAGGCAGACAAGCCTTTCTTCAGGATCGGCCCAGTAGGTGGTTCCGTAATAACCACCCCATGCAAACGATCCTTCAGATATTCCCAGTACTGTCTGACCATCTTCGGTGGTGATCTCGAAGCCAAGGCCGAACTTGTCCTTCCCGACACTCAGGTCTCCGATCTGGTTCGATGTCATCAGTTCTACTGTTCGGCTTGAAAGCAGCCTTTTGCCATCGTACTCTCCTTTATTGAGAAGCATCTGAAGGAACGCGGCATAATCCTTTGTCGTTGAGCTCAGTCCTGCCCCTCCTGAGAAGTACGTACCTTTAAGCAGGGGATAATTCACCAGGTCCTGAGACATGACGGTCACCTTCCGGTTCTCATCTTCAGTGTTTACTCTGACGAGTCTCGGATGCTTATCCTCAGGAAGATAGAACCAGGTGTCTTCCATCCCGAGAGGGTCAAAGATCCTGCTTTTCAGAAATTCGTCAAGTTTCTGTCCCGAAAGGACCTCAATCAGATAACCGATCACATCCACATTCAGTCCATAGGTGAAACTCTCGCCGGGATGATGGACAAGAGGCTGTTTCCCGAGTATCCTTATGTCATCTCCAATAGTGATCCTGTCGTTACCAAAACCTCCAACAATGCCGGCCTTTGAGTACACGGCTTTCATCATCGGAGATCCTATGATTGCATATTCAATCCCTGAGGTATGGGTAAACAGATCCCTGACGGTTATTTCCCGCTTAGCAGGAACGGTTGTGAATGTTGTATCGGCAGGATTGTATTTTTCAATAACCCGGGGATTGGCAAATTCGGGTATATAGAGTGAGACTGGATCATCAAGAAGGAATTTGCCCTCCTCAAAAAGCATCATAAGTCCTGTACTGGCAATTGCCTTGGTCTGCGATGCTATCCGGAAAATAGCATCAGTCTGCATGGGTGTTCCCTTCTCAATATCGCTGACTCCGAATGCCCTGTTGTATATTATATTGCCGTCGCGGGCAATTAATCCCACAGCACCGGCAATCCGTCCATCTTCTATGGCGTCAGTAAGCATGGTGTCGATACGGTTGAGTCTTTCAGGAGAAACCCTGACTGATTCAGGGGTTGAAACCCTGAGCCTGCTTCCCTCTTCTGTGGAGCAGGAAATTGAGACCAGCAAAAAGACTGCCAGTTTAATTACAGGAAAATTTTTCATGGGGATAATATTGCAGGTTTAACATTACATTCTGTTCCAATCCTGACTGCCAGGATATTACATATAGTTATCGAATATTTGCTTATCACCTGATTGCCTTGCCGATAAGAAAGCCGGTCAGGTTCACAGCCGCCTTCCTGTTCTCAAAACCGGCCGGCAGCCTGTCATGGTCAATGTACTCGTTATAGATCCAAGGGTCGCCTATTGCGAAAACATAACCTTTTCCGTAGGTGGTCTCGGCAATAAGAACCTTCCCGTTTTCAACCAGTATTGGTTTTGCCTTTCCAGTAATACTTATGTCTGACACTTCCTTTATATAGATCTTCGAAACATCCCTGAAAACGTGATGATCCTCAAATTCAGTACTGGCACCCATTTCAAAATCATTACCCGGAACAGGGTGCAGGGTGACGTGGTTGAAGGACATACCGAAATTTCTCATTAACCTGTTGAGATGTGTAAATTCGCAATTCGGGGCATCATTTGCCAGGACAGCCAGGACCCCTCCCCTTTTTACCCATTTTCTTATTGCCTTGATATCTTCAGGCATTACGTAGTTGGGAGTTCTTGACTCTGTGCTGGAATCAGGGTCAACAATAATATAAATATCAATATCCTTAAGGACAGGAGGCACCGGTTTTTCAATGGTTGTGATCCTCGCACCTTTTGAAGAAAAGATCTCCCCCCATCGGGAGTATCCGCTCCATTCGGTATCGGACCACAAATAATGGAACGGCTGCCCGGTTTTGGGATTGGTCTCCCTGTTGAACCAGTTGTCAAGCCCGACAACCGGCTGGGCAAAAGAACTTTTGATAAAAAATAACGAAAACAGAAAAGACAATGCTAAAAACCTTTCAATGTGATGCCTTAAAAATTCCATAGCCTTGCAGGTTAAGTTACCCAAAAATAGAAAACATAAATGATGATTTGTCCTGAATTGTGAAAAATCAGGACGTGAAGATTTTATTGAGGTACTTTTTCTGAACTTTATCACGGGAAGTGTTAAATTCAAATCTTTGAATATATTTACTATGCGAAAATAATTGCACGGACATGAAAAAACTCAGCCTTATTCTTACGATCCTTACCTTGCTTTTCCAGACAGGATGCGGCGAAAAGGAACCATGGACAAACCTTCTGAAGAAAGACCTTTCCGCCTGGGAACAGCTGAACGGAACAGCTCCTTTTGTTCTGGAAGATGGAGTTATAACCGGAACAACTGTTACTGATTCTCCTAACTCCTTCCTTTGTACGAAAGAGAAATACAGTGATTTCATCCTGGAATTTGACACATGGTTTGATCCCGCTATGAACTCGGGGGTCCAGATAAGGAGTCTCAGCCTCCCGGAATACCAGAACGGGAGGGTACACGGATATCAGGTTGAAATGGACCCATCAGCAAGAGCGTGGTCAGGAGGCATTTATGACGAAGCCCGGAGGGGATGGCTTTACACCCTCGACAAGAATCCTGAAGGACAGAAAGCCCTTAAAGTGGGGGAATGGAACCACTACAGGGTGGAAGCAACAGGCAACTCTATAAGGACATGGATAAACGGAATACCCTGCGCTGACCTCATAGATGATCTTACACCCTCGGGTTTGATTGCATTACAGGTTCATTCCATTGGGAATGACACTTCAAAGGCAGGCCTGGAGGTAAAATGGAAAAATATCCGGATCATGACCACTGATCTTGACAGCTACCTGACCCCCTACTCCCCGGTAATCCCCCAGGTAAGTTTCCTTTCGAATACACTTACCGAACGTGAAATAAGCGAAGGATGGAAGCTTCTTTTCGACGGAAGAAGTTCGGATGGATGGATAAATGCAAAGACAGGCAGCTTTCCCGCCAGCGGCTGGGAGATAAAGGATGGAATGCTGACATTGAATCCTGCCCTGAAAAAGGAAGGCGAGGGAGGAGATATCGTAACTACCGGAAAATTCGGAAATTTCGAGCTATCTGTCGATTTCATGTACAGCAAGGGAGGGAACAGCGGTATAAAGTATTTCGTGGATACCGAAGCGGAAAACGGAAAGTACGCATCAATAGGATGTGAATATCAGGTACTTGACGACAGGAATCATCCTGATGCAAAAGCAGGTTTCGCAGGTAACAGGACACTGGCCGGGCTTTACGATCTTATTGCTCCGGCCAACATCAGGGACAACGGGTTCGACCAGTGGAACAGGGCAACTATCATTGTTAACGGGACAAAGGTTCAGCATTGGCTCAACGGCTTTAAGACAGTCGAATATGAACGATCGACAAAGGAATGGAAAGATCTGGTTGCCGGCAGCAAGTTCAGGGATAATAAAGGTTTTGGTGAAGCTTCTGAAGGACGAATACTTCTTCAGGACCATGGCGACACCGTCTCGTTCAGAAATATCAGGATAAGGGAAATAAGATAAGGTACCGGATAATAACGACAGAGATTAAAGGGAGCACGTCAAAACCCGGCGCATACCCCTTGCTGTCAGAAATTTTCGTACCTTTGATTCTGGTTTGTTAAATCAGTTATTACGGGTGTTGTCAAATAAACAAAAGATTATGAAAAACTTTGTTTTGTTATTTGTGATGGCAGGACTGCTTGCTGTTTCATCATGCAAGGATGATGAATCTGACCGCTTCAAGTTCCTTACCGGCACCACCTG
The DNA here is from genome assembly GCA_034002885.1 of Bacteroidales bacterium. GTDB lineage: Bacteria > Bacteroidota > Bacteroidia > Bacteroidales > VadinHA17 > LD21. Next base: position 70,671 of record JAVEZS010000008.1, on the reverse strand, counting down.
GGTGCCTGTTTCCCTTCTCGCCAACGGTGCTGATGCGACGGGACCCGGCGGCCTGCTTGAGGATTTTGCCGGTGAGGCTAATTTCAACACCGATGGGACAGGAACCCTCGGATCCTTTGACGGGACCTGGAGGTTCGACCAGGGCGAGGAAAAGCTGATCATCTCTTCACCTGACCTTCCAATCTCTGTAACTCTCAATATTACCGAACTTACGGCAAGCTCCCTGAAGCTTCAGGGTTCACTTCCCGATCCGGCTAATCTCACCGGTCCGTTCATCAACATCGAAATGACATTCAGGGCAAAATAATGCGCTCCTTGTTAACGGGAATTATCCTTCTCCTTTGTTCTCCGATGTACAGTGCGGGGAACGATGGATTTGTAAGAGGAAGGGTCGTTGACAGGAATTCGGGTGATCCTATTGCCGGTGTTTATGTCATCTATGGAAAAAACCTCGGAACTTCCACTGATGAAAACGGCTACTACGGCTTCAGCTCCTCCGCCGGAAAGATCTCCGTTCTTTTCCGCTTCATAGGTTATGAACCTGTTGCCAGGGAACTACAGATAAATCCCGGCGACAGCTTAACCCTCGATATCGGAATGCAGATGAAGATGCGCGAGATAGACCAGATAGTGGTTAGTGCCGACAAGATTGAAAAGAGGGTGGCGGAATTGTCGGTTTCGATGAATGTCATAAAAACCTCATTCCTCTCAGACAACCACCTTACCGACCCACAGGAAATAATAAACAAAACTTCAGGCATTGAGGTGCTCGACGGCCAGGCCTCGGTAAGAGGCGGAAGCGGATTCAGTTACGGAGCCGGAAGCAGGGTTCTTGCCCTTATTGACGGCCTTCCGATGCTTTCAGCCGATGCAGGGAATATAAAATGGCAGTATATCCCTCTTGAGAATCTTGCCCAGATTGAAGTGATAAAGGGAGCATCTTCAGTTCTTTACGGTTCGTCGGCACTAAACGGTATCATCAACTTCAGGACAGCCGATGCAACAAATATTCCTCTCACACAGTTCTTTACAGAAGCCGGATTATATGGCAACCCCAGAAACAGTGACTGGAAATGGTGGGATACGCCAAGGGTCTTCTCGACACTTTCATTTTCACATCTTCAGAAAACCGGAAAAACCGACATAGGCATAGGGGGAAATCTCTTCATTGACGAAAGTTACCGCAGGCTCAACGACGAGAAGCTTGCCCGTGTGAATCTCAAGATCAAGCATTTCAACAGCAAAGTCGAGGGCCTGAATTACGGTGTGGCTGTCAACGGAGGCTATAATCTGAAAAAAGACTTCGTTCTCTGGGAAAATGCAGAAACGGGGGCTCTCAGGCAATCGCCTTCCACCGCCAATAATTATAAAGGAACTTTTCTGACAATAGATCCTTTTGTGTCTCTGAAAAAGCCAGGGCATTTCCAGCACGACTTCAGGATGCGCCTTCAGTCAACCACAAACAAGCTTCCGGAAAGTGACCAGAACAACAGCGATGCAGTTTCTTTTTATTCAGAGTACCAGTTATGGTACAGATTACTCGATTACCTCGATCTCACAGCAGGGATCTCCGGAAACTTCAGCAAAGTCAATTCCAACTTTTTCAACGATCATTCCGGGATCAATCTTGCCGGTTACACACAGGTCGAGCTGCGACCCCTTGACAAACTTAAGGCTGTTGCAGGAGTGAGGCTTGAGCATTATTCACTCGACGGGGATAAGGAGAAACTTGTTCCGATAGTGAGGGCAGGTCTCAACTGGCAGGCCTCTCCCATGACATTTCTGCGTGCATCGTTCGGGCAGGGATACCGCTTCCCATCCATGGCCGAGAAGTTCGCGGCAACTACTATCGGATCGGTTATCATTATTGCAAATCCTGACATTCTTTCAGAATCAGGCTGGAGCGCCGAAGCCGGGATAAAACAGGGTATCCTTTCAGGCAATATCACAGGTCATGCCGATCTTTCGGTTTTTATGCTCAACAACAAGAATCTTATCGAGTATATGTTCGGGATCTATCCCGAAGGACTGGGATTCAGGGCTACCAACGTAGGACAGTCGAGGGTTTACGGTCTCGAGTTCGAAATGTCGCTGATGCGTTCTTTCGGAGGCCTTTCTGCAATAATGACCGGTGGCTACACCTATATGTATCCTGTTGAAGTAAATGAGTTCACGGGTGAAGACACAGACACGTTCCTGAAATACAGGAGAAAACATTCTGCGATCATCTCTCTTGAATCATCGTGGAGAAAGCTAAGCTTCGGGCTTAGCGTGTACCTTAAATCGAAGATCCTGAATATTGATGAGGTTTTCCTTACTACTCCCATCCTTCCAGGCTTCGGCTACTACTGGTCGAGGCATAATAACGGGCATACAACCATCGACAGTAACATAGGATACAGACTGAGTGAGAACTTTACCCTCTCGCTTGCTTTGAAGAACCTCCTCAACGCTGAATATATGGGGAGGCCTGGCGATATTCAGCCACCGCGGAATTACAGTCTGAGGTTCTCCGGCAGATTCTGACCGGTAAATGGATCAAACCTTCGCGTCAGTGGGTAAAAACCTGTTTCAGGTTTTCGAACACCCCGCAAAATTCATTACAAATAACTTAATATCAATATAGTATTTTAGACTTATTTGGATAGTTCAAATATTTTTCTACATTTGCCCTTCTTTGGTTCTTTGAACCCGGAGTTTAATTGTATTAAAAATCAAGGGGATAAGAATTTCTCCAATTCAGGGATTCAATCTTCTATTTTAAACTTAAATTTAATCTTATGAGAAAAATTCTTACAATTCTTTCCGCAACGCTGATTACCGGCTCTCTTTTTGCCGGCGGTCTGGTCACCAATACGAACCAGAGTGCTTCATGGGTTCGTCTTCCGGCGCGGGACGCATCAACTGAGATTGATGCAGTATACTATAATCCTGCCGGATTAATGAAACTGGAAAACGGATTTCACATATCGATTTCGAACCAGGTAATAAGCCAGAACAAGGAGGTTGAGAACTTTTATTCAGGTCCGGGTGGAAATTTCGGACTTAATGAAAGTCTTTACAAAGGAAAGGTTTCAGCTCCGCTTTTCCCCGGGGTATATGCTGCCTTCAAGACCGACAGGCTTGCCTTCTCACTGGGCTTCAATCCTATCGGTGGTGGCGGAGGTGCAACGTTCGACAAGGGGCTTCCATCGTTTGAGATGACTCCTTCAGACCTTGTTCCTTCACTTGCATCACAGGGTGCCAAGGCTTACAGGCTTGATACGTATTTCGAAGGCACTTCGGTATATTTTGGTTTACAGGGCGGCGTATCGTACAAGATAAATGACTTCATCTCTGTTGCCGCAGGTGTCAGGTACGTCATGGCCAAAAACACCTATGACGGTTATCTGAGGGGTATTGAACTCAATATGGGAACAGCCGAAACTCCGGTGTGGACAAGGGCTGATGCCATTATGAACGGCATCGCCGGACAGGCAACAACCGCTGCTCAGAGCACAACTGCCCTCGTAGGAGGGGGAGCCGGTTCGCTGACCCTTGCTCAGGCTGAAGCTGCTTCAATAATCACAGCCCAGCAGAGGGGGGCTCTCGAAGGTGCTCTCGCAGGATTCGGATCCCCTATTACAGTTACAATTGCAACGGCCGACGCAGTATTTAAAGGTGCTGCCGCAAAATATACAGCCACTGCCTCTCTTCTGGGCGATCAGTCGGCTGAAGTTGAGCAGACAGGATCAGGTATTACTCCTTTCATAAGCGTAAACCTTTCTCCTGCCGAGAACCTTAATATTGGAATCAAATACGAGATGGCAACAAAGCTGGAACTTGAAAACAAAACCACAAAGGACTTCACAGTCGGTTATACCAGTGAGGGAGTTCCCGTAACAATGTTCCCCGACGGCGAGAAACTAAGGAACGACATGCCTGCCATGCTTGCAGTGGGAGTTGATTACGGTGCAACAGAAAAACTCAACATTGCAGCCGGTGTTCACTACTACTTTGACAAGAGCGCAAACTACGGACACAAGCTGAACGGTGTTTTTGTTGATAATGATATTATTATTGATAAAAACTACTACGAGGCTTCTGCAGGTCTCCAGTACAAAATCAACGAGTGGCTTCTGGTCAGCGGCGGCTACCTCTATTCAAAAACAGGTGTAAACAACAATTACCAGAGCGACCTTACTTACAGTCTGACATCGCACACCGGAGGTCTCGGCGGAAAGGTAAAGCTGTTCGACAACCTTGCACTTAACCTTGGTTTTGCCTACACTTACTACCTCGATGGGGAGACTACAATAAACCATCTCTTCTCTGCCACAAATACTGTTATACCTGCAAGGGAAACATATTTCAAGGACACAATGATCATTGCAGCAGGAATTGACCTGAACTTCTAAACACTGTAATAAACAAAATATTAAAAAGCCGGGCTGAAATTGCCCGGCTTTTTAATTAATATCTGATGCCCTGGTCGTTAAGGAATTTAATATAGGTGGACAGCCGCGGGATACCCGAAAGCCTTAGCTTCCTGTACCATTCCTCGGCTCTTTTATGATCGCCGCTCCCGGCAGCAAGCCTGATAATATTTATATATAACAAACCCTCCGTACCCGTATTGCCTCCCTCCACCTCCTGTGCTATGCTGATGAAGCTTGCCAGCGCAAGAGTGACCTGTTCGTTCTCGGCAAGTCCGAAAGCCGCATCAATCCTTTCATTGAGTTCGGCATCGAGCGATACTCCATAGAATGAAAAACAGTTGTCGTCACACTCCTCAACAAGATCAACCCACTTCGCTCCTTCCCTCAGGGCAGGAAATGTAAGTATAAAGTCAAGCTTCTCCCCCGGAAACCTGAACTTGTATGTATCAGGACAAACAGGAATTCCGGAAGAGGAAACAAGTCTGCTTTTTTTTCCGTCGGAATAAATTAGCGAGATGTTCTTATCAGCGCAGAAACTGCCCCCTTCAATACGGTTTTCGATGCTCATGTGAAAAAATACTGCTTCCGGCCTGATCTCCACTTTTATTATCCTCAGAGTCTCATGGCTCTTAAGAGAGTAGTTAGGACTGACTATAGTCTGTGCATTCAGCACTGCCTGAAAGAATATCAACAGGATTCCCGGTAAGAGTATTTTTCTGCTCATCAATTTTTCTAATAAAGGCGCAAGTTATAAAAAAACTGATCTGACAGAATAAACCTGTTTGCAGATTGTTGCTTTCTGGAAAAAGGATCCTTACAGAGCAGGACCTAATAAAGGCCAGGGCGATTTAGAGGTTTTTGTGTCAGGTAGTGTCTCTATACGGTTTTAGCCTCGTTGTATCTCAACACACTCTTTATTTCCATATCCCGCCCTTTCAGGGCCTGGTAAAAGAAGGGGCGACATTGACCTGGATTTATTATGCCATCATCAAATCAACAGGTAACATTTTGAATTAAATATTGTAATAGGTAAAATATCTATTGTATTACAATAGATTTCTATTGTATTACGATAAATATTCTAATATTTTCTGCAAACATTTCAAATTACCCGGATGGGTGTATCACCATCCTCATGCAGGAGTGATGCTGACATTTATCAATAGTCCTGGTTCCACATAAAATTTCCGTAAGAAGAGACATGGTCCTCCCTGAGAAATTTTTTACTCTGCCTTTTTGTCTTCGCGTAAAAAAACCTGATTGAAACATTTCTCCATCAGGCAGCAACAGCCCCGAGAAAATTACAAACGAGTTACAATAAACCACAAAATACTGATAACATGGAATATACAGATACCCATTTTGTAACAGAACCTTAATTGATCCTTAACCGTGCTGAATTATTGCAGGTCTACATTTGCAGTGGTCAAAGAAGTCAAAAACAAAAAGTCAAACCAATAAACAATAAACATGAAAAAGTATTTTACAATTATTATCTTAATCACGATCATCCTTGCAAGCTGCAAAAAGGAGAATGATCCGCCTGTGTTAACAGCGCCCCAGAGTACTTCTGTTGAAATAACCGAATCGGTCGATCTTAGTTTCCGTTTCGATGCCATGGCTGGTTTCAAATCAGTTTCCGTTACATCGACAGGTGGAGATACACAGATAAAGACAGACGGAAGTAAGGGAGCGTCATCCGGAATAATAGTAGTGACATTCACAGCAGGAAAGACTACGGGAGCAGGATCGGTGGTTCTGACTCTCACCGATAATGACAGCCAGACAGTTACTGCAACTGCCGTTCTGACCATTGAAGGTGTTCCTGTGGTATCTGTAGCGCAGAACATTACAGCCAATACTACATGGGAGGCTGGTAAAATATACATTCTTGAAGGAAGAATAACGGTTGTATCGGGAGTTACTCTCACCATACAGCCCGGAGTCATTGTCAAGGGTCGCGAAGGTTCCGAGGCCAATGCCACTGCTCTTATGATTGCAAGAGGAGCGCGGCTTATGGCTGTTGGGACCGCAGACTCTCCGATTATTTTCACTTCGGTTTCAGATAACATTATACCTGGTGAAATAGCAAGTCCCAACCTTGCCCCTACAGTCAATGGTCTCTGGGGCGGTCTCCTTATCCTTGGCAGGGCTCCCATATCAGGTGAAGCTGAGGCAATGCAGATCGAGGGTATTCCGGCATCCGATCTTAACGGCTTGTACGGAGGCAGTGATCCGGCTGACAATTCAGGTACAATTAAGTATGTATCCATACGTCACGGTGGCGCCAATATCGGAGAGGGAAATGAGATAAACGGCCTTACCCTTGGGGGTGTAGGGTCGGGTACTGTCATCGAGAACCTGGAAGTAGTTGCAAATCAGGATGACGGGATAGAATGGTTTGGAGGTAGCGTCAATGTTAAGAACGTTGTCATCCTTAACACCGGAGATGACGCAATTGACACTGATCAGTCGTGGGGAGGAACTCTGGACAACTTTATAGTAATAAATCCTGGTGACGAGTGCCTTGAGCTTGACGGACCGGAAGGAACAATGGTTGCAAAGCACATTCTGAAAAACGGCACCTGTTATTCGGGTAATGCACAGGGGCTTGTCGATCTGGATCCGAATTCAAATGTTGATATGGATGGAATCTGGTTCTTTGGGTTAAAAGCAGAGCAGGATTTTGATGAGCTTCCGACCGAATACGAATGCACTTTCACAGACCTGGAGGCCACACTGCCTGCCGGGACAAGTCTGGCTGATTTCTTTAAGGGCGGAAGCGACGCTTTCACAACAGCCGTAGCAGCAGGATCAAACACCGTGGGTGCAAATCCCGATGTTTTCCTGGGCTGGTCGTGGACTGCAGTTTCCGGTTCTCTCAATGGATTCTAAAAACTAAACAAACATAATCCGCAGGTCTTCGGGCCTGCGGGTTTTATCATTACAAATAATCAATCAATTATGCGTTATTCAAAATTCTTATTCGCACTTGCTTTTCTGATAATGTTCTTCGGAGAACTCTCCGGACAGAATGGTATAATTAGGGGATCCGTCTCTGATGAAGCAAGCGGGGAAGCACTGACGGGAGTGACTGTTCTTATTGAAAATACTACCCGTGGTATTCTTACGGACCTTGACGGCAAGTTCAATCTTTCAATTGAACCGGGAATTTACAATATAAGATTTTCATTCGTTTCGTACGAAACCCATTCCATAAACGGAGTAAAAGTAACTGCAGGCGAAGTCACGCTTCTCGAAAACCTTCCCTTGAAATCTGCAACCTTCGGTCTTTCGGAAGTAACTGTCAGCGCTGAAATGAAAAGGAACACAGAAAGTGCCGTAATGACCATTAAGATGGAATCGCCCAATCTTGTCGACGGGATATCCTCAGCAAACTTCAGAAAGATGGGTGATTCCGATGCAGCAGCTTCGATGAAACGAGTTCCGGGTGTATCAGTTGAAGGAGGAAGATACGTATTTGTCAGGGGGCTTGGCGACCGTTATACAAAAACGATCCTTAACGGGGTTGACATACCGGGTCTTGATCCTGACCGCAACACGATGCAGATGGACATTTTTCCAACGAACCTTATAGATAATATCATCGTCCATAAATCATTCAGTGCTGAGCTTCCGGCTGATTTCACCGGCGGAATCATTGATATTGCGCTCAGGGATTTTCCGGATGAAAAAAAGGGTAACTTCTTTATCGGAACAAGTTACAATCCCGATTATCATTTTAAAAAAGACTATCTGACCTATAAAGGCGGAAAAACAGATTTCCTTGGATTCGATGATGGAACCAGATCCATCCCTGCCACTGACAATCTTCCCTTCTTTGCTTCTGTTATTGGCAATCCGGAGGGAGAGCAGGCCTTGAGATACCGTGAAGTACTGAATAGCTTCAATCCGGATATGGCAGCAATAAGGAAGAAGAGTTTCATGGATTATGGTGCCGGTGCCTCATTTGGTAACCAGATACCTTTAAAAAAGGTGACACTCGGTTATAACGTGGGGTTCTCGTACAAAAACAACACTGAGTTTTACAAGGATGCAGAATACGGCCGTTACGGGCTTGCCAGTGATCCCAATGTGACCGATCTGGAAGTCAGGGAATTCCAGAAAGGCAACTTCGGAGTAAGCAGTGTGTTGTTAAGCGGACTGGCCGGATTCGCCCTGAAAACAACACATTCAAAATTCAGGCTCAACATCATTCACCTCCAGAACGGGGAGTCAAAAGCAGGGGTCTTTGATTATGAAGGGTCAGATCAGGGAAGCATCTTTTCAGGTTACCAGCACAACCTAGAGTACAGCCAGCGCTCGCTTACAAACATCCTGCTCGACGGGAAGCACTCGTTCAGAAACGGGGAATGGGATCTGGTCTGGAAGCTCTCGCCAACAATTTCAAAGATTGAAGATCCGGATGCCCGCTTTGTTCGCTATGTTGAAGGCAGCTCCGGCAACTACCTGATTAATACTGAATCAGGCTTTCCGGAAAGGATATGGAGGACCCTTTCGGAGAATAATTACGCCGGGGTTGTCCATGCAACAAAGGGATTCAAATTCAATGGCGAAGCCGCAAAACTGAGCTTTGGAGGATCTTACACCTACAAGGAACGCGACTTTATGATAAGAAAATTCATGCTCAATGTCAGGAACGTTCCTCTGACAGGAGATCCCGACGAGCTGTTCCGGCCTGAAAATATCTGGCCTCTGTACGGGACTGATTTTGGAAGCGGTACCACCTATGAAGCCGGTTTTCTCCCCTCGAATCCCAATCAGTTCAAAGCCAGTTCCGGTAATGGTGCAGGATATGTTTCTGCCGAGCTGACTCTTTTAAAGAATCTGAGAGTCATTGCCGGTGTCAGGGTTGAAAAATTCACCCAGAGATACACCGGGCAGAATCAGCTTGGAACGATTGTTCTCAAAAATGATAAGGTTCTCGACGACATCGGGCTCTTCCCTTCGGTAAACCTGATATATAAGCTTAGCGAAAACCAGAACCTGAGGACATCATATGCCCGTACGATTGCCCGGCCCTCATTCAAGGAGCTGTCGTTCGCCGAAATTTCAGATCCGATCAGCGGCAGAACATTTGTCGGTGGCATGTTCCGTGATGCCGATGATGTGGCAGGCAGGGAATACTGGAATGGTTATCTTGAAAGCTCCGATATCCACAATATCGATCTCCGCTGGGAACTATATCGCAAAGAAGGCCAGATGCTGTCAGTCAGCGGATTCTACAAATACTTCAATAAACCTATCGAGATAGTGCAATATGCTACCCAGACAGGTACTTTCCAGCCCAGAAACGTTGGGGATGGACAGCTTCTGGGCCTTGAGCTTGAGGTTCGTCAGAACCTTGGCAGGCTGACCAGAGCCATGGATAACTTCAGTTTCTCATCCAATATATCTGTCATCAGGTCAGGTATCGAACTTAGTCTGACTGAGTATTATTCAAGAATAGAGAATTCACGTACCGGACAATCGATCAGCAGGACCCGTGAAATGGCCGGTCAGTCGCCATGGATCATCAACAGCGGAATTACCTGGTCGGGTGGAGAAAAAGCATTCTGGTCGGGTTTTGAAGCAGGCCTGTTTTACAATGTCCAGGGAAAAACGCTTCAGTATGTCGGCATTGCAGACAGACCGGACATATATACCCTTCCTTTCCATAATCTTAATTTCACTGCATCAGGGAAAGTGGGAAGAGAGAAAAAGATGCAAATTGAGTTAAAGGTTGACAATCTGCTTAATGACAAAAAAGAATCGGTATTCAAATCCTTTAATCCGACCGACCAGTTTTTCACAAAACTGGAGCCCGGGATAACTTACCATCTGAAACTCACTTATGCCTTGTTTTAGACTGGTATCCTGACGCATAATTGGTTATCGATGCCCGTTGAACTGCTGCTACCAGATTTGACGGGCATTTTTCCGGTCGGGTTAAAATCAATTTGATTACCTTTATACCTTATCGCGACACAAGACAAAACCCTAATTTCCATTCTTATGGAAACAAGAAACAAAAGCATACTGATTGTCGACGACGAAGAGGATCTATGTGAGATCCTTCAGTATAATCTTGGTAATGAAGGATATACAACAGAAGTGGTACATTCTGCTGAGGAAGCGCTGAAAAGACCGCTTGCCGGTTTTGACCTGATTCTCCTGGATGTGATGATGGGTCCGATGTCGGGATTCAGGCTTGCCGATAAGTTAAGAAAAGAGATGGGAATCAGCGTCCCTATAATCTTCCTCACGGCGAAGGACACAGAGAACGACATCCTTACCGGTTTCAGCCTGGGAGCAGATGATTACATTGCCAAGCCCTTCTCCATAAACGAACTCACAGCAAGGGTTAAAGCTGTTCTGAAGCGTTCAAAGACCGAAAAAGCCAGGGTATCCTCAACAATACGATTCGGTGATATAGAGATGGATATGGTAAGAAAAAGGCTCATTATCAACGATGAAAAAATAGAACTAACAAAAAAGGAATTCGAGATACTCAGGTTGCTTCTTGAAAACCAGACCAAAGTTTTCAGCAGGGAAGAGATACTTATGACAGTCTGGGGACAGGATGTTATTGTAACTGACCGGACAGTCGATGTAAATATTACGAGGCTGCGGACAAAGCTGGGTAATTACGGTCAGAATCTCAGGAACAAGACCGGGTATGGATACTACTTTGATTTCGGGAACTGACTATGCCGGGAATGAGAAACAGCTTCAGGAACAACCTTCTTCTGTTCTACTCAACAATTTTCATAATTGTTGCTCTTCTGACCGTGGCCTACCAGTACAGAAGGGAGAAAGAATTCAGGATACTTGCTCTGAATGATGAACTCCATAACATTACCAGGATTACTGATAATTATCTGAAGATCAACTTTATCAACAGCCCGGGGGAATACCGGAAACTGGATTCACTCGTCAGGCTTCTCCCCCAGCCTAACCTGAGGCTCTCTGTAATTGACACTTCGGGTAATGTATTGTACGACAGCAACGTAAAAGATCCCGGACTTCTTGGAAATCACGGGTCGAGGCCAGAAATAGCTGAATCGAGAAAGTCAGGATCGGGTACTGCTGTCAGGAGGTCAGCCACAACAGGACAGAATTACTATTATTATTCGAAGCTGTACCAGAGTTACCATATAAGGGCAGCCCTTGTTCACGATATTAGAGTAAACACCTTCCTGAAAGCCAACCTTACTTTTCTGATGGTTCTTCTGAGTTGTTTTATACTTATTGGTATAATCTTACTTGTAGTTACAAAACGTTTCGGTGAATCGGTCACAAGTCTGAAGGATTTCACCAGGAGCCTCAGGGACGACAAACCTTTCATTTCTGATTTCCCGCATAATGAACTCGGGGAGATCGGCTCGGAGATATTGAGCATTTACAACAATCTTTTATCGGCAAAGAACGAACTTGCAATTGAGAAGGAGAAGCTTTTCAATCACCTCAATGCACTCAACGAGGGTGTTGCGATCTTTTCGAGTGAAAGGCAGATTATTTTCAGGAATGATCATTTCATACAGCTTATGAATCTTATTTCGGGCGATCTGAAGATCTTCTCAGCCAACTTTTTCGAGATACCCGAGTTCTCGACCGTCAGCGATTTTGTTGAAAAACACACAGGAGCTGACATCCTATCCTCTGAATTACCAGGGATGGAGTATCAGGTGTCGAAAGACGGAAAGTTTTTCAAAGTGCAGTGCGTCATCTTTCATGACAACAGCTTTGAAGTTATCCTGGAGGACATAACAAAAATAGGCAAGAACAAGCTCATAAAGCAGCAAATGACCTCAAACATCGCTCATGAGCTAAAAACACCGGTAGCTTCTATAAAGGGTTATATCGAGACAATGCTGAACGATCCGAACATTGAGCCTCAAAGGATGAAATACTTCCTCGAGAAAGCGCTTGGGCAGACAGACAGGCTTGCCAATCTCATAAACGACATTTCGGTCCTCAACAGGATCGAGGAAGCAGGATCATCCTACAAACCGGTGAAGATTAAGATACGGAAGATAATACGTGAGGTCAGGGATAATTTCATATCGGCCATTGAGAACAGAAGGATGAAGGTAGAATCCGATATCGGGGATGATGTTGTTGTAAGGGGCGACAAGTCACTTATTCTGTCGGTTTTTCAGAATCTTATCGAAAATGCCATTAACTACGCTGGTGATGACACCACAATCAGGATATTTATTTACAATCAGGACAAAAAATACTATTACTTTTCATTCTCGGATGACGGAGTCGGGATTCCGCACGAGCATATAAACAGGATCTTTGAGCGTTTTTACAGGATCGACTCAGGCAGGTCGAGGAAGAGCGGCGGTACAGGTCTTGGACTGTCGATAGTAAAAAATGCAATCATCCTTCACAGGGGAGACATCAGTGTCCGGAACAGGGCTGGTGGAGGAACTGAATTCCTCTTTTCACTTCCCCGCTATTAACAGGATCCACTGAAGCCCGAAAGGCAGAGAAGTCAGGATACTTTTATGATGATGGTTCTCAGGGCTTCATTAAGGTCTTTAATCCCTGAAATACATTTTCTGAACGATTCAAGGACATTTTTTCTCATTGTGAGCTCCTTTGCGCTGTTCTCACCCGAAAAAACATCCATTATGCCTTCATAATAGGCCTCCTCAGCATCTTTCGCAAGCTGATTCAGTTTACGGCAGGATGCAGAAATCTTATGTCTGTTCCCTGCAGCATCACGGAGGTTCTTAATGGATCTGCATGCCTCGTCGGCCGCCTGGGCAATAAGATCCGACATTCCCGCATACGAAGTGAATATCCGTTCCTGTTTGTTGAACTGAAATGTCCTGGCTACCTGGTTTATCATGCTGAGGAAATGGCCAGATTTGTTGATGAGGTCATTTATGTCTTCCCTGTCGAAAGGAATTACTATAAGGCTCCTCAGGAGGGAGTATGTTTCATGAGATATTCTCTCGCCTGCCTTTTCTGTATCATGTATGCTGCTGATGATCTGCGACTGTTTTTCCCTGTCCTTTGTCTGCATCAGTAGTTTGAGATTATTACCTCCCGATGCCAGATTATCGGCGTACCTGTCGAACCAGGGGAATAATGAATGATATTTTGGTACGAATACGTTCAATAGATTGTTCCTGCTCATATGTGTTGAATAAAAAATGCCCTGCACTGAAAGATGACGATGGCGATCAGTTCGCTGACCGGAATTAATACTGTCTCCCTTTTAAGTGAAACAGTTTCGTCCGGTTTATGAGAATACTTCATTTATGTCAAAAAAACTTAAGCCGATGCTGAACGGCTTTTAAATCAGAATATAAATTCGATGATGTAGAAAATGCCTGCTCCGATCAAGGCTGAAACCGGTATTGTCAGTATCCATGCCCAGAATATCTTCGTTGTAACACCCCACTGAACTGCAGAGGCCCTTTTTGTTGCCCCCACTCCTATTATTGATCCCGTTATTGTATGGGTTGTACTCACGGGGATTCCGAAATGAGTTGCCATAAAGAGTGTCAATGCTCCGGCGGTCTCGGCACAGAATCCTTCAAAAGGCTTCAGCTTGGTTATTTTCTGGCCCATTGTCTTTACAATCCTCCATCCGCCGAAGAGAGTACCCAATGCAATTGCCCCATGGCATGAAAGTACTATCCAGAGGTCAATGGGTGAGTCGTTGGCCACTTTCCCGGCAGCAATAAGGGCAACCCAGATTATCCCCATCGATTTCTGGGCATCGTTTCCTCCATGACCAAGGCTGAAGGCTGAAGCCGAAAGCAGCTGAAGACGCCGGAAATGCTTGTCGACCCCGAAGGGTGATTTGTTCTTTACAATATGAAGGACTATCACTGAGATGATATACGACATTATCATTCCCAGCACGGGGGCCACAACAATAAAAATCCCTATTTTCGCGACACCCGAATAGATTACGGATCCGAACCCGCTGCCTGCAACTGCAGCTCCAACGAGCCCTCCCACGAGGGTATGGGAAGAACTTGAGGGAAGCCCCCACCACCAGGTAATCAGGTTCCATATAATTGCAGCCAGAACGGCGGCAGTAATAAGATTCAGTGTAACTATTTCAGTGCTGATTACTCCTTTCCCAATGGTTGTGGCCACTTTAAGAGGGAAAATAAGAAACGCCAGAAAATTAAAAGTTGCTGCAAGGGCAACTGCCGATATTGGAGACAGCACCTTTGTTGATACTACTGTGGCTATTGAATTTGCAGAATCGTGAAACCCGTTAATAAAATCGAAAATCAGAACAAGAGTGATCAGAATGTATAGATAAGTCATGACTATCCTGTCGGTTTTTGGGTACTTAATCGGGTCTGGTAAATAACAACATGGTTTTCAATACTATACGTTAAACCGTATTACTGATTTTCCGATACGAAATTACTAATCATAGAAAGATTTAATCAGATTTTCATGTTAAGAAATTGTTACAATTTCAGGACGAAAGGAAGCTGTTATCTGAAAAAAGAAAGACAAGGCTGCCAGCCAGCTTTTTATATACCCCATAAATCGGTATTTTTAGCCATTCAACAATATTATTACAGATGAAAGAAAAGTGGATTGACTGGGCGTTAAGGCTTCAGTCGGTTGCCCAGGCTGGTCTTACCTTCGGTCAGAACAGCTATGACCTTGACCGTTATCAGCAGATAAGGGATATTTCGGTTGAGATAATGAATGAATATACTGACGCCGGAATAAAAAAAATTACTGACCTGTTTGCTTCTGAAACTGGTTATCAGACCCCGAAAGTTGATATAAGGTCGGCTGTTTTCAGGGATAACAGGATTCTGATGGTAAGGGAGAAGATCGATGGCGCCTGGTCGCTTCCCGGAGGTTGGGCTGATGTAACCACATCGGTGAGCGAATCAGCTGTCAGAGAGTGTCTTGAAGAGGCAGGAGCAAAGGTCAAACCCAGAAGGATAATAGCCATTCACCAGGCCGACAGGCATTATAATTTCCCATATCCATACACCGTTTACAAGATATTTGTTGAGTGCGAACTCATAGAACAGTCTTTTGCAATCAATACCGAGACCATGGAGGCTGGTTTTTTCGGAAAAGACGAGCTTCCACCTCTCTCAGCCGAGAGAAACACTGCCGGACAGATAGCCCTTTGTTTTTCAGCCAGGGAGTATGGTTCCTTTGAAGCTGTCTTCGACTGACATGCTTATTCCGAAAGGATAAGATGTTTTTCTTCCATTCGGGTAACTGATCCTATTATTGCCGATGCTGTCATTCCTGCGGTCCTGAGTTCATCTAGGGCGCCTGAGGCTGAATCGGGCTTCACGCACATCAGCAAGCCACCTGATGTTTGAGCATCCATAGCTATCATCCTGAGGTTATAATCGAGGCCAGGGGCAAACACAGCATCTTTTTCAACAAAGTCGAGGTTCCTGAATGATGCTCCCGGGATGCAACCTTCATCTACAAGTCTGTAGGTATCACCTATAAGAGGGAGGCCTGAAAGGTTCAGTTTCAATGAGACATTTCCTGCCATGGCCATTCTGAGGGCATGACCTGCAAGACCAAATCCTGTAATATCCGTGGCTGCTTTTACACCGTGGTTCTTCATAACTTCTGCAGCAGACCGGTTAAGGCTTTTCATAAGTCGTTTTGCCTCACTCACATCTTCATCCGATGCCATTTTCATCCTCTGGGCGGCAAGGATCACCCCCGTACCAAGGGGTTTTGTAAGGATCAGCAGATCTCCCGGCTCTGCGGCCGCGTTGGTGATGATCCTGCCGGGATTGACGTATCCGATAACTGCCAGACCGTATTTCGGAGGGTAATCCTCAATTGTATGTCCGCCTATTATCCTTAAGCCCGCTTCTGCAGCCATATCAGCGCCTCCCATTAGAATGGAGGCATAAGCCTCAAGAGGAAGCCTGGCAGATGGGAACATCATTATATTCAGGGCTATCACCGGAGTTGCTCCCATGGCATAGATATCACTGATGGAGTTTGCAGCTGCAATCTGTCCGAATTCATAGGGATCGCTGCAGACTGGGGGAAAGAAGTCGGTGGTGAATACCAGGGCAAGATCGTCATTGACCCTGTAAACTCCTGCGTCGTCGTGAGTATCTATGTCTACAAGGATATTCGGGTCGACAGGAAGAGGAAGGTAACTCAGGATCTCATCCAGCTTGGCCGGAGGTATTTTCGCAGAACATCCTCCGCTTTCGGTCATTTCAAGAAGGTCTGTTTTCATCTGAAAGATGTTCTTCAGGGTTTTATGACATTTGTGGCGGAAGCCAGATTCTGAGCTATTTCGAACATATTGCTCAGGATGGCTGCACCGGTAATTTTTCCCGGCCTGTAATGCTCAATGCATGTTGCGCAGAAGAAGAGCTTTACTCCCATCCGGCTTATTAGCTCTAAATGATAAGAGGTTTCCGATCCCTCAATGCCCAGTAGCACTCCACTGTTGTAGAAAACCATACTTCCGGGAAGCAGATCGAGGTCCCTGACAGCCTTCACAAAATTAAGCATCAGCTTCCTTCCCAGATCCTCATCCCCATCACCCATCCTGTCGGATGAAAATGCTATTACATACCCGCCCTTCCGGAAATGTGGTATTTCCGTCGTGCAGTAGTCCTCCGCAGGGGAGGAAATTATGTCAGCTTCAACCTTTCTGACAGTTATCGTCCACTTACTCTCTGAAGCAAGGTACGTATACTCTGTTCTGTTATCCCTTAAGTAACGGCACACATTGTCAAAGGAAGTCTTATTGTCTGTAATGACCTTAAATGAGTCGCCCCCGGCACAATCCTTTAATGCGCGTTTTGTTGCTATTAGCGGTGCGGGACATTTCTGCCCCGAAGTATCAACGATCTGCATCCCCGTGATTTTAAATGACCTGCAAAAATACAAAAGAATTCCTTAATGTTCTCTCTCCGTTCAGGAGTCTGGAGTGATTCTGCCTTTACCCTCTTTCAGAAGGGCAGAAAACACTGCAGTCCTGAGACCTTATTAGTAACCATCCTTCAAATTGATTGACATAAATCCTTATTTTTGCCAGTAAAGAGTATTCTGATGAAGAATTATTTACTGTTACCTTTTATTGCATTAATGCTTTTCTCTTATCAGGTCTCAGGCCAGGGAATTGCAGGCTCAGGAATTGAAGGTTCGTGGATGGGAAAGCTTGACGCGGGAGGTATATATCTGAGGGTCATCTTCAATCTCTCCGTAACCGGGAACGATTCGCTCACGGCCACGCTTGACAGTCCTGACCAGGGAGTAAAGGGAATAGAAGTAGGTCCCGTAACTTTAAAAGGGAACGAGATTAGTATAGTTGCTCCTTTATTGCTTGCTGAGTACAACGGAACCGTAAAAAATGACACTCTCATTGACGGGATCTTCAAACAGGCAGGTACATCTCTGCCTCTTATTCTTTCAAAGCTCAGGGAGAAGTATACCCTTAAAAGGCCTCAGGAACCCGTTCCTCCTTTTCCCTACACTGCCAGAGAGGTTACATTCCCAAATCAGATTGCGGGAATTGAGCTTGCCGGAACCCTTACAGTCCCGAAAGGTGAAGGACCCCACCCTGCTGTTATTTTAATAACAGGATCAGGGACCCAGAACAGGGACGAAGAGATACTGGGACATAAGCCCTTTCTGGTCATAGCCGATCATCTGACAAGAAACGGCATTGCTGTGCTAAGGTACGACGACCGTGGAGCAGGTAGATCGAAAGGTTCTCCCCTTAATGCGACATCTGCAGATTTTGCATCCGATGCAGAAGCAGCATTCAGGTTTCTGAAGTCGGAAAAAATGATTGACGCTTCCTTCATCGGACTTGCAGGTCACAGCGAAGGAGGGTTCATTGCACCGATGGCAGCCTCGGCAAATCCTGAAATCGCCTTTATCATCTCCCTTGCCGGCACAGGTGTCAGGGGTGATCGGGTGCTTCACAGGCAGAACCTTGATATAAGCCTTGCATCAGGAGCCCCAAGGAAAGAAACGGACGAAGCCATTACTGTCAATAAAAAACTATTCAGGATCCTTGTCAGAGAAACCGATAACAATGAAGCAGAGAGAAAGATAGTTGAAAAATACAGGAGCATTCTTGAAAAAAGCGGCACCTCGCCGGAGGAAACAGAAAAGGGAATAGGACGGTTAAAGGCGGGTCTCAATCCGGCTTCGTACGACTGGCTGAGATTTTTCATAAAGACCGACCCGGCACTATACTGGAAGAAGGTAAAATGCCCTGTGCTCGCCATAAACGGAGACAAGGACCTTCAGGTTAATGCCGGCATTAACATTTCCTCAATTGAAAGAGCCCTGCATTCGGGAGGTAATAATAAAGTAACGGTAAAGATTTTTCCGGGTTTAAATCACCTTTTTCAGCCTACATCAACAGGATTACCGGCAGAATACGGAGAGATCGAGGAGACGATAAGTCCTGAAGTCCTGCAGTTTATGTCGGACTGGATCAGGAGTGTTCAGGCGGAGCGGCAAGCTTTCTGAGGATTGCCCTTCCTCTTGCAAGAATACCGGAAGCAAGTTTTTCTTCCTCCATAATCCTGATGGCAGCCGAAAGTTCGTTTGCAAGTCCTGGATACAGCAATGCCATTTTGTATATTATCTCCATAGAATAAGCCTTGATGGCTATCGCAGATAAGCTTGAACGTATCATCCTGAAGCAATGGTCTGTCAGAATCCCGTGAAGCCTCTCATCCAGCTTATTCAGATCGCTGATCGATAATATTCTAAGAAATGACCGCTGCACGCTCTCATTCCCTAATGAGTCAAGACTTTCTGCCATTCCGGGCAGGTAGCCGCTGAGTACATCCGGATTGCTGTCGTAAAGCTTGGAGAGTGTCCAGGAGGATTTGGATGCCAGTTTTTTATCGCCGGAATATGAATATTCAATAAGCCGGTTGAGCATACCGCTGTTCTCAACAGCAGAAAGAGCCATCCATTCAGCCTGCTTTGCTCCCCTTGTTTCTGCAACCAGCGTTTTAAGCTCAATTTCGCTGTACCCGGTCGACATTTCCGGGTTTTCATCAACAGTACCTGCCCTGTCTTTCTTTACCTCCGGTCTGAAGTCCGCCAGATAGCTTCCGGCAACAATCAGGTCGGCTTCACAGAGATCAGCGTTTTTCAGATCCTCCTTAACTGCCCATTCATACTCTGTATGTTCCGAGAGAAGAGGGATGTCGTCAAGTGTATCGCAGATAAAAGGTATGAGCCTTATCTTCTTTATACCATAGTCATAATCGGTTGATGGAAGCCTTTCCCTTATAACTATTTCCATCGAAAGTTCCTCCCTTATCTCCCTTATTATACACTCTTCGTCAGATTCGCCGGCGGCAATCTTACCTCCGGGGAATTCCCATTTAAAAGGATGATCCGAATCCGGACCCCTTCTGACGATGAGAACTTTTTCCTCATCATTCCTTATAATTGCACAGGTAACAACAATCATCACAACTTTTTAATAAGTTCTTCATAAAGCGGTATCTCAAGCATATGCTCATAAATGTTCTTCGCAGAATTGAACATGAAGGCATAATGCAACATCCCGTTAGTTACCACAGCATAGGGAACCCTGTAGCCAGAATTATATTCACCGACCTGGTCGTAGACCTTGTCCTCATAGAAATCGGAAATCCTTACCTCGGGCGATTTACATTCAACGATCATAACGGGGTTCCCATTCCTGTCGTGAACAAGGATGTCGACTCTCTTCCTCATTGTTCCGAGTTTGAAGTTTACCTCAATGCCAATAAGTCCGGGCGGGTAGCCTCCTTCATTCACAAGGTACCTCACAAAGTTCTGGCGTACCCATTCTTCGGGAGTTAGTCTTACCCATTTCCTTCTGAGGCTGTCAAAAATTTTCTCTGATCCTTCTTTTCCTTCTATCCTGAAGGAATATGCAGGAAGATTCAGCTGTTTCAACTTACTTTTGTATTTTTAAGCCCGGATTATCAATACTTTTTGATTTGGTCCGGCATCATCCGGAGAAGCCCTCAGGTCATCCGGCTGTTAACATATCAGGCTTTTCAGACTGAGGGTGCCACAAAGGTAATTAAAGAGAAGGTAATAATAAAAATGAAAAAAATTAAACCACAGGAGTTCGGCGTATGAGGACCAAAGAGGATATAGTAAACAACTGGCTTCCTAGATATACAGGCAAGCCAACGAGTGAGTTTGGCAGATATTTCCTGCTCACCAATTACCTGTATTACGTGGAGCTTTTCGCAAAATGGCATGATGTGGAGGTTGAAGGCAGAGACAAGAATATGCCCAACGCCACTGCGAAAGGTATTTCAATTATAAATTTCGGGATGGGAAGCCCCAATGCTGCCACTATTATGGATCTGCTGAGCGCAGTTAGTCCGTCGGCAGTTCTCTTTCTCGGCAAGTGCGGAGGTCTGAAGAAGAAAAACAAGCTGGGGGATCTTATTCTTCCCATTGCTGCCATAAGAAGCGACGGTACGTCTAACGATTATCTGCCTCTGGAAGTTCCTGCATTGCCGGCCTTTAAGCTTCAGAGCGCAATATCGGCTTCCATAACACGGCATAATAAGGAATACTGGACAGGCACTGTATACACAACCAACCGAAGGGTTTGGGAATATGATGAAAGGTTCAAGAAGTATCTGGTAAAAACAAGGGCGATGGCCATAGACATGGAAACTGCCACTATTTTCACTGTAGGATTTGCCAATGAGATCCCTACAGGTGCTCTTCTTCTTGTTTCAGATCAGCCTATGATATCGACAGGAATAAAGACCGAGGAAAGCGACAAGGTTGTGACCAGCAGGTTTGTCGACATGCATCTGGAGATAGGGATCGATGCACTGCGCGAGATTATTGACAACGGTATCTCGGTAAAACACCTTAAATTCTGAATATGCCTGCATCGTATGATGAGATAATGTCAGATCTGAGAAAGAGGATCTTCAGGCCGGTTTATTTTCTTGCGGGCGATGAACCTTATTATATTGATCTTATAACTGATTTCATTGCTGAGAAAGTCCTGACGGAAGAAGAAAAAGCATTCAATCAGGTAGTTCTATACGGTGAGGATACAACAATAAGCGCCATCATTGATACTGCAAAACGTTTTCCCATGATGGCCAGCCATCAGGTTGTAATCGTCAGGGAAGCCCAATCGCTGAGGAAGACGGAAGATCTGGCGTTGTATCTCGAGAAGCCTCTGCTGTCAACAATCCTTGTTATCAACTACAAATACAAGGTGATTGATAAAAGGACAAAGCTATACAAGACACTCGAGGCTCAGGGCGTTTACTTCGAATCGATGAGGCTACGCGACTACCAGGTTGCCCCATGGGCAGAAAGGTATCTGATGACGAAAGGTGTGAAGATCGATCCCGGAGCGTCAGCTCTTCTGAGCGAATATCTGGGGACCGATCTTCACAAAATTGCTAATGAGCTTGATAAGCTTCTTATTACACTTCCTGCAGGCAAGCCTGTTATAACAGGTCAGCTGATCGAAAAAAATATAGGGATAAGCAAAGACTTCAATAATTTTGAACTGCAGAAAGCTGTTGGAGAAAGAAATGTACTGAAAGCCAACAGGATTGTCAACTATTTCGGCGAGAATCAGAAGGATAATCCAATAACCCTTACCGTTGCCTCTCTCTTCTCCCTTTTCACCAAGCTTCTTGCCTATCACTATCTGACCGACAAATCGAAGAATAATGTGGCTGCAGCACTTAAGATCAATCCCTTTTTCGTAAAGGATTACGAGGTGTGGGCAACAAGATACAATGCTTCGCGTACCATTAATATCATCAGTCTTCTGAGAACCTACGATCTGAAGTCAAAGGGATTCGGGGATGCGGGCACCGAGCCGGGTGATCTTCTGAAAGAGATGATTTATAAGATTTTACACTAAAGAAAACAAAACCGTCAGTTCATGTCGGGCGACTCAGGGAAATCGGCCCATACGCGGTATTTGTTTTTGAAAGACCTGAGAACTTTTTTCCAGCTGTCGACTCCCCTGCTGTTCATGATCGTTTCGGAATTAACACGGGTTATTACCCACGAATTCTCTTTAAGCTCACGTTCAAGCTGCCCTGCCGACCATCCTGAATAGCCAAGGAAGAATCTGATCTGACCTGGTCTGACAGTACCTGTCCTGATAAGGGCCCTGACGGAATCAATATCCCCTCCCCAGAAAATATTTCCTTCCACATGAACACTCTGGGGGATCAAGTGTCCGAGGCTGTGGATATAATGAAGCGTATCGGGAGCAACGGGTCCGCCCATGCTCAGATTCTCCTCCCACCCTTCGAAACCTGAAACAGCATCACTTATCCTAAGATCGAGTTTTTTGTTCAGAATAAATCCTACCGATCCCTTTGGATTATGATCGGTAAGGAACACAACACTGCGGTTAAAGAAAGTATCCGGAAGAAAAGGCTCAGATATAAGTATCTTTCCTTTCTCCGGAATCTTGTCTTCGGGCAATATTGCGAAAAGATCCATTTCGGGTTTCATATTGTAAAAATAAAAAACCAAATCCAAACATTTCTAATATTTACAAATAAAAATCATGCCAAATGATATATAAAATAATTAAGCATAAAACGTATTTCGATTGAATAATGTAATATTTTTGCCCAGTTTTGTTTAATAGTATCATGCAAAAAAGTACATTACGTATTCTTGGTAACAAAGCGGTTCTCAACATACGGGAGCGTATGTGCGAAACTGCCGAGGAACTGCTGGCAAGTGAAAAATTCAGGACAGTGGTTGATCACTGCATAAAAAGGCTAAGAGAGAAAGACAGCCCCCTGATGGAGATATTCGGCACTGTCAATCCCGATGAAGAGCTGACAACTGATTTTGTAAAGACACTGGCATATCTTTTCAAGTATGAGGGGAGTGTTGTTCCCCACATCTTCGATAAATCGTCAGTTTTTCTGAAGGACCCCCACAAGCTCAACAGTTTTGTAGAATACCTGTATGATTACTGGCGGCATTTTGACAGATTCATTATAAACGATTCTGAAGGTGACAGGCTCGACAAGAGGCCTTACCGCACCTTCAACGAGACGATTGAGCATCTGACTCACCTTGTACGCACTGTTTACAGGCATATCCAGGAAAACACCACGGGAAGCCATCCTACTGTTTACCGTCAGGTACCTGCGGGTGCTGAAATGGCTGTTATTTCCCTTCCCAAGGAAATCGGATGGAATGACGGCAGATATGACAAGCTGAACTGCGTCCCGGTAATACGTCAGATACTCATTTATCCGCCTCTGGTTATCCAACAGCCCATGAACAAAAGGACTGGAGACTTCAAAAAGATCAATCAGAATCCTCTTGAACTTGCTGAACTGAATTCCGATGACTGGTTATGCTATCCTGCCAAGGTAGGAAAACTCATCATAATGGTTTATTTCCATGTTAACTTTTTTGAACTTGGGCTTTCAATGTGCAATCTCTTCCAGCTGGCAGAGGATTCTGAGCTTGAAAAACAACCTGATGCGGTTTTCATTTACGGTGTCGGAGGTAACAGACTCGACGGGCTGTCATCCTGCCCGACTGTTTTCTTTAATGATGAAGTAAATTCGGTTTTTGTCGGAGCTATTCCTGACAGGCCGGAGTTCGGGTATTTCGGTTACCTGAAGAAAATGATCCTTACTCTTCATAATTCAATTATCATGAGGGAAGGAAACATGCCTTTTCATGGTGCGATGGTGAAGATACTGCTCCATGGTTCCAGGGAAGCCACTATACTGATGATAGGCGATACAGGAGCCGGCAAGTCAGAGACACTGGAAGCTTTCAGGGTACTGGGAGAAAAGCATATCAGGGATATGAAGATAATTGCCGACGATATGGGATCAATAGAGCTGGATGACTGGGGACGTCCGCTTGGTTTCGGTACAGAGATCGGCGCTTTTCTCCGTCTCGATGATCTTCAGCCGGGTTATGCCTACGGCCATCTCGACAGGTCTATTATTATGAACCCAAGTCAGGTAAATGCAAGGATAGTAATACCGGTTACCAACTTTGAGACTATTATTCAGGGACACAGGATCGACTATATCCTGTACGCCAATAATTACGAAGAAACAGATACGGCCCATCCTGTTATAGAAAGGTTCGAATCGGCAACAGAAGCTCTCCGGGTGTTCAGGGAAGGAACGGTAATGAGCAAGGGCACAACCACTTCAACAGGACTTGTAAATTCCTATTTCGCGAATATTTTCGGACCTCCTGAATTTTTTGATACTCACGAAAAGATAGCTGAAAGGTATTTCAGCGCCTTCTTCAGATCCGGTGTCTTTGTCGGTCAGATGAGAACCCGTCTGGGGATACATGGCCACGAGACCTCTGGTCCCGCAGAAGCAGCATCTGAGTTATTGAAAATAATAGGAGCCACATCCTGAGATTCCCTGAGGGAATCAGAATTTATCCGGACGTGATTCTTTCATTGTCTCATAGACTGAATCGAAAATATCCTCTGCATTTGGTTTTGAGAAGTAATCTCCGTCGGTTGTATAGGCAGGCCTGTGTTCCTTTCCGGTAAGAGTCCTCGGAGGAGAATCAAGATAATTCCAGCCTCCCTGTTTTTCAAGTACTTCCTGCATCATATATGCCGTAGTTCCTCCGGGAACATCCTCATCAACAAAAAGTATCCTGTTGGTTTTTCTTAGTGACTCAACAATGATCCCTTTTCTGTCGAAAGGAACAAGAGTCTGCACGTCAATAAGTTCAACCGATATGCCATGCATAGAAAGCTGTTTTACAGCTTCGGCTGCTATTCTGACTGTCGACCCGTAAGTTACAAGAGTAAGGTCTGTTCCCCGGATCATTATTTCAGGAACGCCGAGTTCTATTTTGAATTCGCCGATGTTTTCCGGCATTTT
The DNA here is from genome assembly GCA_034002885.1 of Bacteroidales bacterium. Classification (GTDB taxonomy): domain Bacteria; phylum Bacteroidota; class Bacteroidia; order Bacteroidales; family VadinHA17; genus LD21. Next base: position 45,371 of record JAVEZS010000008.1, on the reverse strand, counting down.
TTCTTTCAGCCTGTATCCGTTCAGGGGTTCAATAACTATTGCAGGGTCGTTCCCTTCGAGAAGGATATTGTAGAATCCAGCAGCCCGGGTCATATCTCTGGGGGAACACACATACACCCCTCTCACCGAGTTGATAAGCATGCTCATAGGAGATCCTGAATGCCAGATACCCTCGAGCCGGTGTCCTCTTGTGCTTATTATCAGGGGAGCCACCATTCTCCCAGCAGTTCTGTAATGGGTTGTAGCCAGATCGTCGCTGAGAATCTGGATGGCATACATAAGATAGTCGAGGTACTGTATCTCGGCTATAGGTCTCATTCCTCTCAGTGCCAGTCCAATACCCTGTCCAAGGATTGTAGCTTCCCTGATCCCGGTATCGGTGATCCTCAGTTCCCCGAATTTTTTCTGGAGTCCCTCCAGCGACTGGTTTACGCCTCCGATGTTTCCAGTATCCTCTCCGAAAGTAACCAGAAGGGGATATTTTGTAAAAAGCTTTTCGTAATTATCGCGCAGGATCTGGCGCCCGGGCACTTCTTCGGGATTTTCCGGATATCTGGGTTCGACTGGGCTGACCTTCATCACCGAAGTAGGCATCTCGTTGTAAAGGAAGGTATTGTAGCTTTCAGAAGCATCCCGGTAATTACGTTTTAGCCAGCCCTGAAGATCTTCCCTCAGGTTATCGGCCTTGACACAGGTGCCGCAGATGTTCCTGAGAATTTTTCTTGCAGCCATGAAATTATCCTTTCTGATCGGGGAAATAACTTTTTTGAGATCCTCAGTAATATCCTCAACGGCGGCTTCCTTGATCTCCTCAACGCACTTGCAGCTGCGTTCATTTATTATCTTCACCAGGGCGTCTCTTTCTATCTTTATGGGATTCTGGAACATTTCCCAGCCTCGTTTTCTTGATTCCTTTGCTTCATTTTCAGCTTCAGAGGCTAGTCCGTCGAGCTCATCTGAAGTTGCGATGCCTTCGCTGATAATCCATTCCTTCATTTTAACGATAGGGTCAGATTCGTTTTCCCACTTCAGCCTCTCCTCGCTCTTGTATCGTTCGTGCGAGCCTGAAGTTGAATGGCCAAGAGGCTGTGTAACCTCCTCGATATGAAACAGCACAGGCTTATGGTCGCGTCTGCAGATCCCGATTCCCTCTTCATAAAGCTTTACCAGTCCGGGATAATCCCATCCTTTTCCCTTAAAGATCCTGTAACCCGGTTTTCCGGGCTCATCCTCAAATCCTCTCAGTATATCAGAGATGCTTCCCTTTGTTGTCTGGTATTTTTTCGGGACAGATATCCCGTAACCGTCATCATACACTGAGACAGCCATTGGCACCTGCAGTACACCTGCAGCATTGATTGTCTCCCAGAAATGTCCTTCAGAGGTACTTGCATCTCCAATAGAACCGAAGGCTACCTCATCTCCCTTTAGCGAAAGAGTTGTGAACTTGTGGAGTTCGCTGTTCTCCCTGAAGAGTTTTGAGGCGTAGGCAAGTCCGAGAAGGCGGGGCATTTGTCCTGCCGTTGGAGAGATATCGGACGAGGAGTTTTTCTGTTTTGTCAGGTCGCGCCACGATCCGTCAGGATTTATATTGGGAACTGAGAAATGGTTATTAAAGACCCGTCCTCCGCTTCCTGGGTTAATTTCCCTGTCGGTATTTCCGTAAAGCTGGTGAAAGAACTCGACAGAGTCGTAAAGTCCCATTGCCATCATCCAGGTCTGGTCGCGGTAATACCCCGATCTCCAGTCGCCGTTTCTGAACTGCCGGGCAAGTGCAAGCTGGATTATCTCCTTGCCGTCGCCGAATATTCCGAACTTTGCTTTTCCGGTCAGTACCTCACGGCGGCCTATGATACTAAGATTACGGCTGAGGTTTGCCAGCCTGAAGTCGGCAAGAATCTCTTCCTTCGATAATTTCAAATGCTCAATATAGTTTTTATGATCCATTACAATTATGTTTTTTTATTCTGACAGAAGGTAAACAAACTAATCGTGGTGTTGTTTAATTTACGATATATAATTGAAGATTATACCTAAATTGCACTAAAAATTAAGGGATCCTTCAACTTTCAGCCGGAATCTGAATGCCGGATCGATCCCTGAACCAATCATAGCTGAAGAACATCATGTTTATCAAACTGCTGATATTATCAATTACACTCATCCTTACTGCCATTATATTTCTTGGAATAAGGATCCTCCTGAAACGTAACGGACGTTTCCCCGACACCCATGTTGGTCATAACAAAGAGATGCGTAAGAGGGGGATCACATGTGCCAGGAGCACAAATACCGGATGCACCCCTGCGGGCGATTTTAAAGGATGCCCAGCCTGCGGAAGCAGCTATGATGATTTAGGTGGTTCCGGTCATGTGGAATCAGCAAAAGTCAGGCAGTAGATATTAATCAATCATGGGATTTATCAGTTACAGCTTCTGCGGGAGGAAGATTTCAGTATCCCTGTTCTGAAACAGATTTTTTCAGGTTATCGGTTGACCATGTCCGGAATTTTCCTTCTTCGTCGGAATATACCAGGAAGGCATCGAATTCATTATGCAGTTTCAGAAACTCGAGTGTTTTTTCCATTCCGAAAACCATACAGGCAGTTGCAATACCGTCGGCTGTTGCGCAATCGGAGGCTATAACCGTAGCGCTCAGTAGCTTGTTCCTGGCAGGATATCCTGTTCTGGGGTCGATAGTGTGTGAATATTTTATGCCGTCCTCAACATAAAACTTTCTGTAGTTTCCTGAGGTAGCAAGTGATCTGTTCTTAAGATTGATAATAGCCTGGAGGTCGCTTCCCGGTATGTTGTTATTTTCTTCTGGCCGGTCGATACCTATCCTCCACGGCACACCCTGCTTATCACCCCTGGTTCTCACCTCCCCTCCTATTTCAACAAGGTACGTTCTGATCCTTCGGCTGTTAAAATATTCAGCAATAACATCGACGGAGTATCCCTGTGCTATGGCGTTCAGATCGAGAACTATACCAGGATCGCTCTTTATCACCCTTCCATTCTCAAGCCTGACCTTATCCATTCCCACCAGCCTCAGCAATGAATCTCGCCTGTCTTCCATGAAATTCCTTTGCTCGTCAGGGCCGAAACCCCAGGCTTTCACAAGAGGGCCGACGGTTATGTCGAATGCTCCCTCTGTAATAGCCGAAATCTTAACAGACTTTTCGAATGCCTCAGTAAAATAACGGTCAACGACGACATCTTCGTTTCTGTTAACCCTGCACAGAACTGATGAATCGACATAAAGTGAAAGAGAAAGATCAAAGTCTCTTAATATCTTTTCCACGTCGGCCCTGATCTCTTCAGGATCAAGGCTTCCGTCATTTTCGAACACCATGCTGTAGGTTGTTCCCTGGGCAAAACCGGCAAAATTATCATACGATATTGTCCTGCTGCATGAGAATATCACCAGCAGAGTTACGAGCAGGTATGAATACAGAACAGGGTTTTTATACAAATTCTTCATTCCAACAGGCATTCTTTTCATCTTTCATACAAACACGACCGGTACCATTCTGACCGCCAGGGAAAATGGAGAGTTTTCTCAGCCCCCGAAATCATCAAAGGCTATATTCTCTTTGGGCACACCCAGGCTATCGAGCATATTCAGGACAGCGCTATTCATTACCGGAGGTCCGCAGAAATAGTATTCGATATCTTCGGGTGTATCATGTTTGCTAAGGTAATTATCGAGAAGCACCTTGTGAATGAATCCTGTAAGGCCTGTCCAGTTGTCTTCGGGAAGAGGTTCGGACAGTGCTATGTTGAACCTGAAATTTGGGAACTCCTTCTCGATGGCTCTGAATTCGTCTTCATAGAATATCTCGCGAAGTGAACGCGCCCCGTACCAGTAAGTCACCTTCCGGTTGGTCTTCAGTGTGTGAAAAAGATGGAATATATGGGATCTGAGAGGAGCCATGCCGGCGCCTCCTCCTATATAGACCATTTCGTTTCCGGTAGGTTTGATATGGAACTCGCCGTATGGTCCTGAGATCATCACCTTATCTCCCTTTTTCATCGAGAATATATATGAAGAACAGATCCCTGCAGGAACATTCCTGAATTGTTTTTTCGTATTATCCCATGGCGGTGTGGCTATCCTGATATTCAGTTTTATAAGGTTTTTCTCGGCAGGATAGTTGGCCATTGAATAGGCACGGAAAGTCTCGGCAGAATTTTTACCGGTGAGGGTCCACATGTTGTATTTATCCCAGTCGGGCCTGAACTCATCTTCAATAATAAAATCCCTGTAGCTGACTTCATATCTGGGGACATCAATCTGGATATAACCTCCGGGTTCAAAATCGAGAGCTTCTCCGTCTGGTAGTTTAACTACAAATTCCTTAATAAAGGTTGCCACGTTCCGGTTGGAAACCACTTCGCATTCCCACTTTTTGATACCCAGAACTGCTTCAGGCAGTGCAATCTTCAGATCTTCTCTCACCTTGACCTGGCATCCAAGGCGCCAGTTGTTTTGTTGTTCCTTCCTCGTGAAGAAGCCTGTTTCTGTTGGAAGTATGGCTCCTCCCCCTTCGAGGATCTGACATTTGCACATCCCGCATGTTCCTCCTCCTCCGCATGCTGAAGGAAGAAATATCCCGTTCGACGACAGGGTTGACAGGAGGCTTGATCCGGGCGAAACAGTTATTACCCGGTCGTTATTGATATGAAGATGTACATCGCCTTTCGGGCTTAGCTTGTCCCTGGCAAAGAGAAGCAATGCCACCAGGATTAAAATAATCACTAGAAAGACTATGATACTGTACAAAAGAGTGCCTAAAGTGGTAATTACAAGAACCATAATAATTTATCTTAGAGTTGAATACCCATGAATCCCATAAAAGCTATTGCCATCAATCCTGTCAGAATAAATGTTATGCCCAGTCCTTTCAGCGGATCGGGCACATTGCTGTATTTCATCTTTTCACGTATTGCAGCTATTCCGACTATTGCCAGGAGCCAGCCCACTCCTGACCCTGCTCCGAAGACGGCAGCTTCGGCAAGGTTGGCGTACTCCCTTTCCTGCATGAAGAGAGACGCACCAAGAATGGCACAGTTAACTGCTATCAGAGGAAGGAATATCCCAAGTGAGTTGTAAAGAGCGGGACTGAATTTCTCTACAATCATTTCAACAAGCTGAACCATTGCGGCAATAACAGCGATAAATACCATGAATGTCAGAAAGCTCAGGTCGACATCGGCGAAGCCGGAACCAAGCCAGATCAAGGCTCCTTTTTTTAGGAGATATTTCTCTATAAGGAAGTTAACCGGAACGGTGATCACAAGAACGAAGATAACCGCAATACCCAGCCCCATCGAGGTCTTTACTGTTTTAGAGACAGCGAGATATGAACACATGCCCAGAAAAAAGGCGAAGATCATATTCTCGACAAAAATTGACTTTACGAATATATTCAGAAGATTTTCCATAGTATCCTGTATTATTGTTTTTCAACAAGGCTTTTGTCGCGGCTCCTGTGGAACCATATTATCAGGCCGACAAAAATCAGAGCCATGGGAGGAAGGATTACCATTCCGTTATTTTCATAGCCGGTACTGTACAATCCCAGTTTCTCAAGAACAGGATAGCCGAAAATAGTTCCGGATCCCAGCAACTCTCTGAAGAACGCCACTACGATAAGGATGATTCCGTATCCGGCTCCGTTTCCGAGTCCGTCAAGAAATGAAGGCCATGGTTTATTTGCGAGCGCAAATGCCTCGAGCCTTCCCATTATGATGCAGTTTGTTATTATAAGTCCGACAAAAACCGAAAGTTGCTTGCTCACATCGAAAAGGTAGGCTTTCAGAACCTGGTCGACAAGGATAACAAGGGTTGCGATCACAACCAGCTGTACTATTATCCTTATTCTGTCGGGGATATACTTCCTGAGGGCTGCAATAACAACGTTTGAAACGGCTATAACAATGGTAACTGAAAGGGCCATAACAAATGCCGGTTTAAGTTTCACTGTAACAGCCAATGCTGAGCAGATACCGAGAACCTGAACAGTAATTGGATTGTTCTTTCCCAGTGGTCCGGTCAGCAGCTTCAAGTTTTTGGCCGAGAAGATCGGCTCTTTTTCCTGGTTGTCCATATCTTAGATTCTGTTTTTTAGAAGGTATCCGTTATATTTTTTAAGGCAGTCGAAGATCATTTTCTCAAGACCCTTGCTGGTTATTGTTCCACCGGAAATTGCATCGACACCATGAATATCTCCTTCCCGGGCGCCACCCTTGACGACCTGAACGGAGATGAAATCATTGTCATCGAATAGTTTCTTGCCTCTGAACTGACTTTCGAAATCCGAAGTGTTTATTTCCGCTCCAAGTCCAGGAGTTTCTCCCTTGTGATCGAAATTAACACCGTAGATGGTGTTCATATCCGATTTGAGGGAAACATAACCGAAAATAGGTCCCCAGAGTCCCTTCCCCTCGACCGGGATTATTATCAAATTCTCGCCATCACCGGCCGTTGCCCTGAAAACAGGCAGTGCCTGCTGTTCGGGTTTCTTTCTCTGTTCGTTCCTCAGCACCACTGTAAAAGCGTCTACGCCTTCAACTGGTTCTCCACTTGAGTTTAGAACAAAACCTTCATTTATATACTTACTGTAAAGTTCTTCGGCATTTGCAGGAGTTGCCTCAATGTTTATCGATTCGAGCATGTTGCTCTTCTTTTCGATCTCAAGGTTTTTCGCCTGGGCCGGCTGAAGAAGGGTTGCGGCCAGCGACAGAAGGGTCGCCACCACAACAACCATTATTGCCGAGAATATGAAGATATATCTGTTACTGAAGTGTTTCATTTTACGCCGGTATTAAGTGCAACTTTAGCTCTTTTCAGTCTTCTCTTAATATTCGACTGAACTACATAATAATCAATAAGCGGAGCAAATACGTTCATAAGCAGAATCGCAAGCATCACGCCTTCGGGGTATGCCGGATTAAGGACCCTCAGAATCACTGAAAAAACACCTATCAGGAAACCATAAATCCATTTGCCTTTCTCTGTCTGTGAGCCGGAAACAGGATCAGTGGCCATAAAGACAGCTCCAAAGGCAAATCCTCCCATTACAAAATGGTAGTAAAAAGGAAGCTCCATATAGGAATTTGTGGATAATGCATTAAGAAGCAATCCCATTGAGAGGCCTCCGCCGAAAACGCCCAGCATTATCTTCCAGCTTCCCACCCCAGTAATTACAAGGATGGCAGCACCTATCAGGATTGCCAAAGTGGATGTTTCACCAATAGATCCGGGAATTGTTCCGATAAACATTTCCATGAATGAAGGAAGTCTGGATATCTCGCCGGCAGCGGAAAGTGCGAGGGGAGTTGCTCCCGAGAAACCATCGACAATGTTTTTCCCGGCAAGAAGTCCGTCGGTCCACACCATATCGCCTGTCATCCAGCCCGGGTAGCTGAAGAAAAGGAAGGCACGGGCCAGAAGAGCCGGGTTAAAAATGTTCATGCCGGTTCCTCCGAAAACCTCTTTCCCAAGAATAACCGAGAAGGCGACCGCGAGGGCAAGCATCCAAAGTGGTACATCAACAGGCATAATAAGCGGTATCAGGAGCCCTGTAACAAGGTATCCCTCATTTATCTCATGTCCTCTTATCTGTGCCGCGATAAATTCTATTCCGAGTCCCACAACATAACTTACAATTATCAGTGGAAGAATTCGAAGGAAACCGTACCAGGCAGCCTGTAGCAGGGCCGGTTCCATGCCGGTCGATCTGAAGTGCTGAAGGCCTGTATTATAACAGCCGAAAAGAAGGGCAGGAATAAGGGCAATGATAACGACCGTCATAGTTCTTTTCATGTCGATCGAATCTCTGATATGGGAGCCCTTGAAAGTCACCTTGTCGGGAACAAACATGAAGGTCTCGAAGCCTTCGAACACCGACTGTAATTTCTCAAACTTACCACCCTTGGTAAATTGAGGTTTCAGCTTGTCAAGCTTTTCTCTTAGGAAATTCATTATTATTGAATAATCAGAGGTTACTAACTCATTTCGTTTCTCATCAGGTCAAGTCCCTTCCTGACAATCGATTGTATTTCTATCTTTGAAGGGCAGATAAATTCACAAAGCGCAAAGTCTTCTTCTGCAACTTCATAAATACCGAGGTTTTCCATCAGATCTATGTCTTCGGCCAGAATAGCCTTGAAAAGATGCATGGGGTAAATATCCATTGGCACAACCTTCTCATAAAGACCTGTCACGACGAATGCCCTTTCACCGCCGTGAAGGTTGGTATCGGGTCTGAAAACTTTTTTAGGCAAAAGTGACGACAGGAAGGTACGCGAGAAGCTTAACTTCCCTGCTCCTGGTACTGCCCACCCAAAGAATTCTGAATAGTCGCCCTCCGGGATCACGGTGATCTGAGAATCGTAGAATCCCAGAAATCCTCCAGGGTCTGTTCTTCTTCCTGTAAGGACATTCCCGCTGATGTATCTCAGCTTTCCCTGCTTCACTTTCCCATCGGCGAGAGGTTTAAGAGATCCGCCGGAGATCATTCTGAAATATTGGGGAGCGATCACCTCGGAACCTGTTAGAGCAATTATCCTTTCAGGCCGGTAAACGCCTTCTTCAAACAAACGGCCCAGGGCAACAACATCCTGTAGATTTATGTACCAGACTGTTTCGCCTTTGTTGACAGGATCGACATGATGGACCTGAATCCCGACATTTCCTGCAGGATGAGGGCCCGAAAAGTATGTCACGACGACACCATCAAGAGCTTCAAGGGTGTGGTTTCCGTCAATTCCTGCCTTCAGGGCAAGGTTTATTTTGCCGGTAGTAAGCCTGGAAAGAGCCTTTATTCCGGTCTTCAGCCAGGAAACATTTGAATTCTCAACAATGAAGTTATAGTCAGGAGCCAGCGGTGCCGTATCGAAACCTGAAATAAAAATAGATTTCGGGCTGTCGTCGGGATTTGCGACAACATGATACGGTCTCTGCCGTATTGCCGGCCAGAGGCCCGATAGCAGGATCTTTTCTTTTATCACGACATCCGTGAGGCTTACAGGGTCAGACTTACCGAATTGACAGAACCTGTTTCCTTCGCTTTCAACCACAACCTCCAGTATCTGCCTGCGTTCACCCCTGTTAACAGAGATCACTTTTCCGCTTACCGGAGATGTGAATTTGACTGCCGGCCTCAGCTTGTCGTGAAAAAGAGGGGTTCCTGCATCGACTGTATCTCCGGCGCTGACTTCCAGTTTTGGAACAAGACCGGGAAAATCGATCGGTTTGACTCCGTAAAGAACCGGATTGACAGTTCCGGCAAGCTTTTTTTCGGCAACTCCCTCCAACCGGATATCAAATCCTTTTTTTAGCTTAACAGTTCTCGACATATTAAAAGGATCAGTTAATAATTCTTCTGGATCAGATTTCTGTTATAAAAATAACAGTATCTGCAAATGTATAAATAGCTTGGCAAAGTTTTTGAAAAATGCTAAAAATGATGAAATAAATTTGCACTATGCTTACCTTAGCGACAAAACGCAACGGAATGCTTTTATCTCTATTGAGTGCGGTTTTCCTAAATGCCGGAAGTGCTTTCTCACAGGAAGCCGGATCACTTGTACTTACCAATCACATTTTCAATGAAAAGGTAAGGACAGTCCAGCTTTACAGGGAAGGATGGAATCTTTCTTACCCGGTTCTTACTGTCGGAGGGAACGAAAAGCTTATTCTGAATTTCGACCTTCTGGGCGACGATATAGAGAATTATTACTACACTTTTATTCACTGCGACAAGGACTGGAACAAATCCGACATCTTCACAAATGATTATATGGAGGGTTTTCCCGAAAATCCTGTGGAGGATTACAGTCTTTCGTTCAACACCACAGTCAATTATGTCCATTATCAGGTAAGCTTTCCCAATGAAAGGGTGCGGCTTAAAATATCGGGTAACTATGTAATAGTTGTCTTCCCCATGGGTGAACCTGATAATCCTGTCCTTTCCCAAAGATTCGTAATTTCTGAAGAAACAGCAGGGGTCAGTATTTCTGCACACAGGTCGAGGATGGCTGCAACGATTGACACGCACCAGCAGATAGATTTCACTGTAAAGCTGCCTCCGGTAAGAATAGACAATCCCTATGGCGACATTTACGCTTTCATACTTCAGAACGGCCGGTGGGATAATGCCAGAAAGAACCTAAAACCGGAATTTTTCAGCAACAATGAACTGAAATACAGTTCTCTTACTGACAAAAATATCTTCGCCGGGGGAAATGAATTCAGATATTTTGATATAAGAAGCATAAGATACCAGTCGCAATATGTCAGAAAAATAGACTATCTGATGGGAAACTACCATGTTTACCTCGCTCCGGGTGAAAACAGGGAATACAGGCCCTATTTCTACAATGAGGATTTCAATGGTAAGTTTTATGTGGCGGTTCAGGAAGAAAAGAATCCCTCGACCGATGCCGACTATTTGTATGTTTATTTCAGTCTCCCGGCATCTGCACCTCTGGCAGGCGGAAAGATGTACGTCTCCGGTGCTCTGAACAACTGGGAGTTCAACAGCAACAACCTGATGGTTTATAATCCTGAGTCAAAGGCTTACGAATGTATTATGATGCTTAAGCAGGGCTGGTACAATTATGAATTTGTTTTCATGAAGGATGGCAGTACCGAGGGAATAGCCAACAGTTTTGAGGGAAGCCACTACGAGACAGAGAATGATTACACGGTTCTGATATACTACCGGAATCCCCGTGGGAGATACGACAGGGTAGTGGGAGTCAGGACCATCAACACTTTAAACCGGCTAACAGATTAGTGTTTGTCGTGGATATCCTCCCCATGCAGCATGAATATAGCATGAGCCAGCGATTTCTCAATTTCATCCAGGTATTCATCAACGGCCTTCAGCGAACCCGGCAGGGTATAGATGAGAGTATTTCCCCGTATGCCGGCCACTCCCCTGCTAAGAAGAGCATTTGGTTTTTCAGTACCGTAACGCACTCTTATATATTCCATTATTCCAGGGATCTCCTTGTCGAGCAATGGCTTAACTGTGTCAACGGTAATATCCCGGGGGCCGATTCCCGTGCCACCAGTTGTAAACAGAAGGTCATGATTCCCTGCAGATTTCTCAAGAAGGCTCCTGAACGATTCTGCATCATCAGGAATCACACTTCGCTCAATCGTGCACTTCCAGTTCTGCACGGCGAAAAACCTTGTCAGCCTTTCTTCTGCCCTGGGGCCGCTAAGGTCTTTGTAATCGCCCCGGAAAGCCCTGTCGCTGAGAGTTACAATCAGCACCCTGAATATGACGGGAATACTCATTTTTTGGTTTTTTCTGTCACCATTATCCTGTCGATGACCATCAGTTTGTCAACTGCCTTACACATATCATATACTGTAAGAAGGGCCATGCTAACAGAAGTTAGGGCTTCCATTTCGGCACCTGTTTTACCTGTGCATCTCACTTCGCTATCAGCTGTGATCCCCGTTTCGTCGGCATATAGATCTATGTTTACCCAATCGATGAAAATATTGTGAGTGAGCGGGATAAGTGACGAAGTCTGTTTTGCTGCAATTATTCCGGCAAGCTTTGCCACGGTAAGTACATCTCCCTTTTCAAGAAGGTTGTCATTTATCAGCTTTAGTGTTTCAGAACCAAGCCTAATATGCCCCGATGCTTTTACTATCCTTTCCTGGATTTCCTTCGGGCCGACATTTACCATTTCTGCTTTACCTTTTTCATCGATGTGCGTTAGTTTTTCCATAGTTGTTAACCTCCAATATTATAAAAACTGTTTTTATTGTTTCGTTGTCCGATTGCTGGTTTGGTTCCTATTACTGCTTTAAACACTTTTTCATATCCCATTCACTGATATCGAACCCGGCATCATTGAACAGGCAGGGTTTAAGCTTTCTGTCTGAAGTGAGTCTCAGCCTGTTATTCTTACTTTAGTAATTCCATTCGCGACAGCTGTTGCTGTAAAATCCGCTATCTCATCTAAGGTCAGGATATCTGCATGGCTGAGGAGCTTTATTCCTTCTTCAGGCATGCAATACCTGCATCTGAGGTTGCATCTGTCGGTAACCGGGATGCGGAGATACTCTATTCTTCTGCTATATTGGTCGTACACTTACTATTTCCCCTTTGTCAAAAATGAATTTTCCGACAGGCATCGCTATAATTCCATCAGCTCCAGGCAGTGCCGAGATATGAGCCGAACCATGGTATTCAACAGGAGAAAGGGCTCCGTTTCCTGTAATCCTGACCGGGATAAAGGCAAGGCGGTCGGCGTAGCTCCTCACATAGCTTTCTCTCATCGGTAATTTAAATTCCAGTGGCTTCCAGTCGTGGCCCATCATCTTATATACAAGCGGCCTGACAAGAAGTTCAAACTGTATGAACGAAGATACCGGATTTCCCGGAAGTCCGAAAACAAAGGCTCCGGGATGAATGCCGAAAGTTGTTGGTTTTCCGGGCTGGACTGCAACCCGGTTAAAGAGTATCTTAACCCCGGCTCTCTCAAGAACCAAAGGAACAAAGTCGAAGTCTCCCATGGAAACCCCTCCCGTTATGATCAGGATGTCGTTTTCAGAAATTGCCTCTGACACTATTTCAAAGGTCTGTTCTTCATTGTCGGGTGCAATCCCGTAATACTTACCGCTTGCCCCGGTCCTTTCGATCTGAGCCATCAGCTGGCCTGAATTGCTGTTTCGGATCTGCGACAGACCCGGTACCCTGTCAGGTTCAACCAGTTCACTTCCCGAGCTTGCAACACCGATTCTCACCTTTCTGCTTACTTCCACATTGACATAACCTGCAGAAGCCATAACAGCAATATCCTGGGGTGAGATCAGCCTGCCGGAACTGAGCAGCACATCTCCTTTTTTTGCATCTTCTCCCCTGAAGGCTATGTTTTTCTTTGAAAATGGAACTGTCAGTCTCACTTTTCCCGAAGGATTGATGATCGTATCTTCGACCATCAAGACACAGTCGGCGCCTTCAGGCACGGGAGCCCCTGTCATAATCCGTGAGCACTGGTTTCTTCCTGTCTTCCGCGAGGGCCAGACCCCCGCCGGTATTGTCTCGAGAATTTCCAGTTCATTGCCCAGGTCTTCCTTCCTGCATGCAAATCCATCAACAGCTGCCTTGTCAAACGGAGGAAGATCCATATCGCTTACAACATTTGCAGACAGAACACGGTTGAGCGATCTTGTCAGGTGTATTATTTCAGACCCGGTCCTGAACTCCATGCTGGTCACGATGTCAAACGCTTCTTGAAATTCAATCATTTTCTTTTTATTTTATTCCATTTTCAAATCTTCAGCCGGGAGCTAAACCACCACAAAGCCGGATGTCTTTCCTGGGAAAAGGTCCTTTGAGATCAAGCCCTGTGTGGAAATTCGTCAGAGAAGAGGGTCTTCATCCAGTTCAACGAATCATATTTCGCAGCCAGCCTTTTGAAAGGCACTGGGAGACTGCCGGCACAAAAAACAGTTACCTCTCCCTTTCTTCTGGTGTTGTTAATTGAGCCAGAGAAAATGATTAATATCAACGATATGATTGATATATATCGCAACCGTTTTCTGGTAGTTTTCGTTTGAGTGAAGAAGGTAAAAGTCAAAATTACTGCAGGTCCTTCACGGTCTCGATCAACTCCGGAAGGTCCATTCCGATCTTTTTCAGGAATCCAAGGGTAGGTACGCCGTTGCTGTTCCATCCCCTTCTTTTATAGACGGCATCGACCAGGCTTTCATACTGATCTTCCCTGTATTTGCGCAGTATCTTCATTTTTTCGGCTGTAGTTCTGCCTTCGGGATCAACGCCGATTTTTTCCCTGAGCTGTTTATCGTATCGTTCTGCCCTCGATTCGTATTCCTCGGCTGTTACAGGGCCTGCTGCCCTGTAAGGCTGGCGGTCGTATTTTCTCGTACCGAATCCCCTGCGTATATTGAAAATCCTCTGGAAATTATAAACGCGTTCGGAATCTTCAATAAGTCTGTTCTTATCGAAATCCCTTCCGGTCACCGCCTTGTAAATGGTCACATAGTTATCGACATGCTCCGGCACTTTTGCCGGTTCGTCTGTCTGAGCATTGTTTTCAGGTTCTACATCATTCCATGGAAGTTTACAAAGTCCAACCAGGCCGAACCAGGTGCGGAACATCGGAAAATAATGAAGGGCTTCAGCCTTGTTCTCGAATGTCGGTATCTGGTTATTAACCATATCCATAAATATCAGCCAGGCTTCATCGTGCTGGGGGCCCTTGTTTGTCAGTGCGAATCCTCCCTGTTGTGCCAATGATTCCTTTGGCATATACTGGGAATATTCAAGTCCTTTGTTTTCCATACCGATATCATTGAGAAAGTCAGGGTTGCCCCATCCTTTTTCAATGAACATTTGCTTCATTTTCCTTACTCCGAGGCCGGCTGTTTTCCCGAAACCTTCTCCCCTGGCAAGCTGGTGGAGCAATTCGAGAGCCGCCTCAGAGTTGCCGAATTCAAGTTCCAGTCCCCCTGTCCGTTCAATGTTCAGAATACCGTTTTCGTAGCATTCCATTATAAAAGCAGAGAGGGTACTCCAGGTTATTGTGCAGATACCGTATGTGTCGCAGTAGAAATTCGCTTCAATAACATATCCGGGGTCAAAAATTCCGCAATTTGCGCCAAGTCCGGCAGCATTTTCGTATTCCGGGCCGTCGACAATGACCTTACGGCCTTTGTAGGGGCCTGTCTGTATCTCAAAATCATCGACTCCCTTGCTGCACGACATATTGCAACCTATCCAGCAGCCATCGGGAATGTTCTGTGTGAAGTGTCTTTTCCATACAGTTGAATCGATTTTATATGCATCGGGGTGAGAGCCGAACTTATAATTATGTACCGGTAGCAGGTCGTGGTCGTTCATTATCTCCATAAGGTGGGCGGTACCGGTCTGCCTCATCTGGCATTGCTTGTCATCCAGGTCCCTCATCTCCCTGTTGAAGCGGCGGCCTCTTTCCATAATGGCTTCAAGGTCTACCACATTGTTGAGGTTACCCTTCACTCCCGGGATCTTGCAAACAAGGGCTTTGATTTTTTTATTACGAAAGACAGTTCCAATTCCTCCCCGGCCTGCCTGTTTCAGTCTGACCTTTTTCCTTTTGGGATCATAGAAGCTGAAATTAAGCATACCGATAAGGGAATTCTCAGCAGCTGATCCTGATGAGACCACTCCTATATTCTTTTTATCGCTGTCGTTATCCGCGAACATTTCGGTCAGTTCCTCAGCAAGAAGATGGCTGTCAACCGATTCATAAGGAGCTTCAAAGATCTCAACAAAGTGATTAACCCCGTCAATAAAGACTATGACATCTTTTTCAGCCTTACCCTGAATTTCGAGGGCATCGAATCCTGAAAATTTCAGGAAGGGACCGAAAAATCCTCCGACATTGCTATCCATCACTGAGTCGGTCTGAGGCGAAATACTAACCACCAGCGACTTGCCTGTTCCGGAGTACTGAGTAATTCCTCCAATGGGGCCTGATGAGATAATTATCTCATTGTCGGGATCATTCCAGCGGGTGTCCGGTCTTGTTCCGTCCCAGAGAAGACGTAGTCCGTATCCCTTGCCTCCTATGAACTTTTCCTTCATGACCGGTGGAACATCCTTGTCGCGGATTTCCGCTGATCCGACATTGATGTAGAGAGTCTTGTCGGTATAGCCCTTGTTCAGAGGGGTCCAGATATATTCCCACCTCTTCACCAGCCGGTGTCCGGATTTTAGTTTAGCTACATCCATATCATCGATTTGATTGTTTGTCACAATTTAGTAATTAAAAAATTCAATCTCAAATTTAATCCTTCGGCAACATTTAGGGAATGATAATAATCAACATCTGCATGGGTGCCAATTTCAGTAACCAGATATTTCCAAACTCTGTATATTTGCATAAGGGTATTTGATTAATCCGTTGACTAATGCGCCTACGGGATATTGAAGGTCATCTTTCCAGATTCAGGGTCGGCATTGCAGGTGCAGGAGGACTGGGTTCAAACTGTGCGGCTTTTCTGGCACGTGCAGGCATAGGCTCTCTTGTAATTGCCGACTTTGACAATGTCGACATGTCAAACCTTTCGAGGCAGTATTATTTTCCTGAACAGTCAGGGATGCCAAAGACTGAAGCTCTTAGGGAGAACCTTCTCAGGATAAGGCCTCATCTTGATATTATTACCCGGAATGTCAGACTTGACAGGGAAAATTCGGCCGGAATTTTCGGGGACTGCAGCGTGATAGTAGAGGCTCTCGACGAGGCGGAAATGAAGCGCATGTTTGCCGAGACTATACAATTATTGCTCCCTGAAATTCCTCTGATATTAGGATCAGGGATGGCAGGCTGGGGAGGGAATAACCGCCTCAGATCTAGAAAGATCGACGGAACGCTTTATATTTGCGGTGATGAGATCTCGGAGGTATCGGAAGAAAAGCCTCCCCTCGCTCCAAGGGTGGGAATAGTCGCATGCATGCAAGCCAATATAGTGGTAGAGCTTCTGATGAACCTGAAATGAACAGCAAAGTGTTATGAAGATCATCTTGAACAACAGGACGGAAGAGTTCGACGCGAAGTCAATGACCGTGAATGAGATGATCATGATTAAAAAATTCTCATTCAGGCTCAGGATAATAAAAATCAACGGGACACTAATACCGGCGGAAAAGTACGGGACCACATATATCAGTGATGGTGATATTGTTCAGATGCATTATCTTATGAGCGGCGGTTAAAAAAAAAGTTGTAGGTTTGTATTCGAATGATAAGGTTCAAATATATCGATAAGGTTCCCCCTGTTCTCAGGAACAAATATATCCTGACCATCATCCTCTTTATCCTTTGGATAGTGTTCCTGGATTCAAACAATCTCATTTCAAGGCACAAGGAGATGAAAAATCTCCGGAAACTGAAAGCAGACAGGGAATATTATACAATGCGCATTGAAGAGGACAGGAAGAAGCTTCATGAGCTCAGGACTAGCGACAGGAACCTTGAGAAGTTTGCACGGGAACAATACAGGATGAAAAGGCCTGACGAAGACCTTTACATAATTCTTTCTCCAAAGGAGGAGAGGCAGGTAAAAAGAAAAACCCGCTAAGCGCTCCTCTCCATCACCCTGTAGCAGAAAAGCAGTTCTGCGGGGTCATCAGGGACATATAAAGCACCCATTGAGGAGATCAGTCCAGAAGCTGACCATACAACCGGTTTTTTCTCAAAGTGACTGTCATGCACAAAATTCAGGTACTTTACAACTTTGAACATATTAAACCATGAAAAGAATCTCTTCCGGAAGGATTGCTGTCCGGAAGTGTTATTTCTTATCTCAGTGACTCTGGATTGCCATTCTTCAGGTCCAATAAAGCTTTTCAGACTATCCGGCAGCTGACGGTGGAAAGACCGCAGGCCCCGGGTATCCAGCCCGTAAAGGGGCTCGGTTTTTCCAAACAGCTTTCCAAGGTCCTCAAAAGCCGCAGGGTTATAGGACAGAAATGTCCCTTCACCTTCGTTCAGCATTTTTGCAACGGCGGGACCTGTTCCGAAAGGTACCCGGTCAGATACCCTTGGAGAAGGATAGACTGTTGTTGAATTGAGATTAAAAAAACCTCCGGTCTGAACAAGTTTCTGTATAAAGTAAAAATCCTCACCTGCCTGCCGGCGGTTCATTCCTCCAGATCTCACGTACGACAGAGCCTTGACGGCAATTGCCGACCCAACTGTGTGATGAACATAGGGGAATCCTGTCATCGACAGAGCCCTGAAGTAGTATCTCAGGTGCAGTTCATATAAAACTACTGACCTGTAGACTTCGGATGGAAAGTCATCACCTTCGGAAGGATGCTCAAAAAAGACAGAACAACCCGTTCTCTCCTTTTTTTTCAGCAAGCTGCCAAATACTTCTGTAAAATAGTTTTTTCCGACAGTACAGTCAGCATCAAGGCTCAGTATCACTCCATCCGGATTCCCCAGGATATCAAGGCGCCTCACAGCCTCATCCATCCCTGTCTTCCTGGCCATGCCAACGCCCCATTCAGGGGGTTCATTTCCTGTAACATCCCTGACATAAAGCCGGAAAAAACAATCAGGGGTTTTTTTCTTCCAGTCTATGGCAGCTTCTACTGTAAGCCTGTTGTTATCAAGCTGTTCAGGAGTCGCTCCTTCCGGAGCGTTGACTATTATTACGACTTCGACACCACATGGGGGAACAATGCATGAGTTCAGTGAGTTCAGGACAATTGCGATATCGGGTTCATTGAACGAAGGAATAACTACTATAATTCCTGTATCTCCTCTGGGGGCCTCTTCTATAAGCGGGGGAAAAAGTGATCTGTATTTGAGATAATCACAGGCAAAACCCATTACCGGTTATTTTTTCTCGGTCTGATATTTTGCATTCAGTCCGTCTACAACCTGCTGGGTGATATCAAATTCGGAGTTACCGTAGAGCACATTACTGCCAAAGCTCTTTCCGAAGATATACTGATAATTGTATTTGTCCTTGTTTTCCTCGAGATAGGAAGTGATATATTCGAGTATCTGCCTGTTCATAACCTGATCTTCTTCCAGCAGATCTGACTGCAGTTTGTCGCGCAGAGTGACAAGCTCCTGCTGCTGCTGATAAAGAGCCTGTTCCATTTCGGCGGCTGTTGCCCTGGTAACCAGACCTTTGTTGACTTTGTCCTGATAATCCTTGATACCTCTCTCGTACTGACTACCCTTTGAATTAAGTTCAGCTTCAGCCTTGCTCTGCTTATCAAGAAGATCTGCCCGCCTGTCGGCATACATGTTGAATTTGAAAACTACGGTATCGATATTGACGTATGCTATTCCACCCGTGTTAATCACCTGGCTTCCGGCAGTGGTTCCCTTTTCTGATTTTCCCCTTCCGGTGAAGTGAAGGAGGAATAAAGCTGCAACAGCAAGAAATAATACAACGAACAAAGCGGCAGTTAGTTTCTTCATCTTGAACAAAATGGTTATTTAGTATTAGTAAGGCGCAAAGATAATTAATTTAATGATAATGACATATCATTAAAGTTAATTTTAAGAGCTCGGAAAATGAATTCTTCAGGTCAGAACTCGGGACAGGGTATGGCCCTTATCTTTGTTCGCTGTCCGAGAGAAAACGAATTGAATTCGTATACAAGCGATACCTCATGAGCACCGGATGTTGATCCGATAAGGTTTGATATTGTGAAATCGTAACTGTAACCTATATGAAGCTGCTGTGTCTTAATCCCCGCCAGGAATATCACAGCATCCCCTGCCTGAGATGTTGCAAAAGGTATTCCTCTGTACCAGAGTCCGAAGATCAGAGGATCGCGGTAATAGTACAAACCCACATCTGTTTGATAGAAGTCAGCCTGTTTCTGAAAATTCATGGCAACTGACAAGACTTCGTGGTAGGTTTGTCTGAGCCTCGTCTTACGCATTATCTGAAGACCACCGAAAAAGTTGAATTTCACGGGAAGAGTCGATTCGTTACCGTAGAACGACTGTTTGGGATTAAGAAGGTGATCGAGCGTAAAGCCTCCCCATATCCTGTCGTTATAAACAAGGGCCGATGTTGAAAAATCGACATCCGCAACTTTACTGAAAGGAGGAGGATATATAGAGGGAACAGTTCCGCTCCCGGTCATCTGGCTTGCAAAGACCAGTTTGTTGATATTGAGGCTGAGATACGTAAACTTGAAGTTCACTCCTGGCCTTATATGCCAGTCGTCGTTTATCCTGAAATCGTAGGAATAAAGAAGGCCGATGTTTGTGTTCGAGAGATCTCCCGATCCAGCGACATCATATGTTGCAAGCACCCCTATACCCGAATTGAAATTAACAAGCGCTTTATCAAACGATATGCTGTAAGTGTGGAAGACGCCCGGCACTGCCGGCCACTGATTCCTGTAGTTCAGGGCAAATCTGTATTCTTCTGTTGCTCCGGCAAATGAAGGCGCAAGATAAAGGGGGTTGGCGTAGAACTGCGAAAAAGTCGGATCCTGTCCGTAACTTTTAAAAATTATCAGGCAAGATATTAATAATGAATATTTTAGTTTCTTTAGCAAATCCGATCCTGTTAGGTTTATATGACTAAACAACTGAAAAGTATTTGATTCTTCCAGCTATATAAACGCAGTAATTATTAAAAACTGATATAATCAGCCCTGTTTTTTTAGAAGGAAGATTAAACAAACACCCGATCAGAGAGCCTCTGATGATTTTCGTATCAGTTTCCATGCTGTAAATCATAACTGATTTGTGACAAAGGTCATTTAATAACGGGGTTAAATAATTTTTATTTGTGTTCGCTCTGGTATATATATATTTGCCATTTAAATTCGTTTGCTTGAAATAATTAAAAAAAGTAGGTAAAATGTTTAATAAATTTATTGCAGCAATTCTCCCCTGGTTTCCGAAGAAATTCATCTGGCTTTTTTCAAAATCCTATATCTCAGGCGAAACCATCGAAGATGCAATGAGGGTTTCAAAAGAACTAAACAGGAAAAAGATAAAAGTTACCCTGGATGTGCTTGGTGAATTCATAACATCACTCGAAGAAGCGGAAGAGAACAAGAATGAGTATTTGAACCTTATCGATGTATCGAACAGGGAAGGGATCGATGGCAATTTCTCACTGAAGCCTACGAGCTTTGGTCTTCTCATCGACAAGGAGGTATGCTACAGGCATGTAAGGGAAATTGTTGAGAAAGCAGCTTCATACAGGGGATTCATCAGGATCGATATGGAAGATTCTCCCTGCACAGACCTTGAGATCGAGCTTTTCCGAAAGCTAAGGAAAGAGTTCCCGGCCAATGTAGGCCTTGTTGTTCAGGCCTATCTGAAAAGGACGCTTGATGATCTTAAGGCCCTCTCGGAACTGAACGATGAAACCCATCCCCTTAATTTCAGGTTATGCAAGGGAATTTACATTGAACCCGAAGCTATCTCCTACAAGAAATACGAAGAGATCAACAAGCATTACCTTGAAGATCTTGAATATATGTTCCAGAACAGGATGTATGCCGGTATTGCCACGCACGACAAGCCTCTTGTTGAGGGTGCCTTCAAACTGATAAAAAAGTACAATGTTCCAGGTAATATGTACGAATTCCAGATGCTTTACGGAGTTACGCCGGGACTTCGAGAAAGCATTGTTAATGACGGACATGTTATGAGGGTGTATGTTCCTTACGGCGTGAAATGGTTTGGATATTGTACAAGAAGGCTTAAGGAAAACCCGAAAATGGCAACCGACATTATTAAAGCCATATTCTACAAGGGATAACCGATATTGTTTTAAAAAATATATTCCAGATATTCAGGCTCAGTACCCAATCCTTGTACCTACTTTCCCGTGTCTGCGATTGACAGTCCATCCTTATTTATCCTTCACAGACTGTTCTTCCATGTATTTTTTGTGTATCTGCTCGAGTTCCTGCCTGGTAAGGGTTGGCTTCATGGGAGAAGGCTTTTCAGGGAAACCGTTTAGAAGGATATAGACTATTCCTATCAACGAGACTGGACTTAGCCCCGCAATCCTGTCTGAAGGAATCCCTCCCTTTTCGAATGCGTTTATAATATTCTGTCTGTGGATCATTGCGTAGTTTGAAGAAGGGTCACCCAGCTGGTTAACAGCCATCCTGCCCTGATATGCGGAAACAGCGACATTGTATCTTGCATTTTCCATCTCAGGTGTGGTTGAAACCGCGGGCTTCATCATTTCGGATCTCAGCGAAGCCATCCGTGGCAAAATGATAACTTCTCCGATCGACAGGGTATCGGCATTCAGATAGATACCTGCCATGAATTCGCTTCCCCGGAGCGAATCTATCGCATAGAAAGTTTCAGCTCTGTAGCCAAGCATGGTAAAAACCACGGTATCCCCGATATTTACACCCAGCATAAAGGTGCCGTCGTCAGCGCTTGCAGCCGCATATTTCCTGTTAACGATAATCTGGGAGCCTGACAAAGGGCTCAATGTACCTGCATCCCTTATAATGCCGCTGAAAAGGAATCGTCGTTCACCTGATGCAACGGCCTGGCCCGCCATATTCTGACAGTACAGGATCAGGGACACAATGAAAATGAACCGGACTGTCCTCATAACAGGGATAAAATTACTCTTTTATAAGCAGATCGTCAAGAGCTCTCTTTGGAACGTGGTGATTGTCCTTGTCGTCACGCCAGTATTTCACATCATCTCCTTTTAAAGTATCTATAATAACTGTTTCAGCTGGCTTTCCCAGTGCCAGCACAAGCAGAATTTCATATTGTTCCCCAATTTTCAGGTCTCTTCTCAGGGCTTCTTTTTTAATTGATGCGATCATGCAGCCTCCCAATCCTGCCTCGGTAGCCCCAAGCATTATACTCTGGGCAGCAATACCATGATCAACGCTGAATGATTCAGTTATTGATTTGTCGCCCAGTATTATTATATAGGCCGAAGGTCGTTCCCCCGGGGCCGGGCCATCCCAGTCCTTAAGGTAGCCTGCCCAGGCCAGGTGTTTGAAGATGGCTTCGCAATGGTCAGGAGTATTGCTAATCAGATACTTCAGGGGCTGCCTGTTGGCGGCCGATGCCGACATCCTGGCCATATCGACCAGATTTTCAAGCTCATGACGGTCAACATGAAAAGACTCATGAAATCTACGATACGACCGTGTCCTGTAAATCAGATCTTTCAGCTGCATTTCCTTTTGTCTTAATTTATTCAACTATTTGCTGCCTTCCTCGAGGTAAAGGCCCTTTCTTGAAAGAAGGTGATCGAGATTTGCAAGGCCGTAGACTACAACAGCCTGAACTATTGAAGTATGCTCCTGGTATTCGGGGATACTTTTGGTGTAAAGATCGTTCTCGGTATGCCATATTTCCTGGTAACTGAAGTTATAGCCTAAGGCATCCGGGACATCGAATGAAAGGGTAGGCACACCGTTCATGGCAAAATGAGCATGATCAGATCCTCCTGCTGTTGTTGGCCTGGGCCTGGGAGGATTGGTGTTTCTGGTAAGGGTGAAGGGAAAGTCGGGGTTGATGCTGCCAAGTGGTTTGCAGATCTTCTCGAAATCGTCGTACATGGCATCGGGGACGTTCAATCCCGATGCCACTGTGGGGCCACCGTCGCGGTTGAAGTAGTTCGAAATCCTCGATAGTTTATCCTTGTTTGTCTCAACCCAGTGTTTTGACCCTAACAGACCGAATTCCTCTGCGGCCCAGAGACACACCAGTATTGTCCTTTTGGGTTTTCCTCCTGCAGCCATAATTAACCGGGCCGCTTCCATTGCAGGTGTCACTCCCGAACCGTCGTCGACTCCCCCTGTCGCCACATCATAAGCATCAAGATGACCGCCAAGCATGACATATTCATCCGGATACTTACTTCCTTTAATAACACCAATAACGTTATGGTATTTCACAGGTCCGGGCTTGAAATGGTTACGTATATCAAATTCGAGAAGGAATGATCTTCTCTCTTGTGCCATTTTCTCAATAACTGCAAACTGCGATTCGTCGAGTTTTATGTCGCAAACCTCAGGAAGAGCCTCAAACGTCATCCTGCCGAGGTTCTTCCTGTCATAAAGGGCTCTGATAGGTACTGAAGATGATTGAATTACTCCAAGTATTCCGGCTTCGCACATCTGCCTGTAAAACAGGGCAGGTTCCTGCTTAAGGGGAATAAGGTCTTTCGGGGGGGCGGTCCGGTCTGCATAGTTCTGCCTCATTATCTCTCGGTTTAATGTTCCTATCGAATCGTTGTAAGCAATTATTTCTGCTCTTGCCGAATCGGCTTTTGGTGACCAGTCGACAGGCCAGCCGTCATTTTTTCCTCCGATAAGGACCCATGCACCCTTAAGTGCTCCCTTCATACTGTTGAACTCAGCCTGGTTTTTAGGCTCGATGAGTACATGTCCCCTTTGCAGTCCCTTTGTTCCGGAAGTATACGAGGGAGTAGCAAAGTGAAGTACCATTCCGTTTTCTGCAAGTAACCTGCCAAACCATGGTCCTCTGTTAAATCCGACTGGTACGGTTCCGGCTTCATCCATAATAACTTCCATACCCCACTTACGGAATTCCGAAGCACACCATAAAGCGGCATTCTCGTATGCATCGGAACCAACAAGCCTTCCTCCGAATCTGTTTGATATTACGTCGAGATGATGCATGCTGCGGTTGTCAGTCCAGCCCAGCTCAATTATCCTGTCAACGACATCCTGGCGCTGTGCTTCGGCACCTGAAACCAGTATTAATAACAAAGCGATTGAGAATATTGATTTCTTCATTTCCTGTTTTTTTATAAACCCATAAAGTTCCGTTCTGACATTTTCAATGTGAAAATACATTCATCATCCGGAAGTAAATTGATTGTAAAAATATTCATCTATTCTTTTAATGATCTTTAACATTTCGATATTTTTTAGTTAGATTTGATATAACTAAATTACCTGAAAGAACTTCCTGCTAAAAAATAAAGTTATGGCTAAAGTTGTAGTCCTTGGTGCAGGTATCGCCGGTCATACGGCCGCAGCAATCCTCCGCCGTAAGTTGCCAAAAAAACATGAGGTTACGGTTGTTTCTCCTTCAGCTTATTACCAGTGGATTCCTTCCAATATCTGGGTCGGTATCGGAAAAATGAAAGTCAGTCAGGTAAGGTTCGACCTGAGGCCACTTTACAAAAGGTGGGGTATCCGCTTTGAACAGGCAAAGGCGCTGACTCTTTTTCCTGAAGGTGATGAGACAAACACTTCTCCGTACGTAACAATCGAATACACTGATCCTTCGCTCAAGGGAGAAATAAAAAAGATTGAATATGACTTTCTTGTGAATGCAACAGGACCCAGGCTTAATTTCGAGGCCACAGAAGGGCTTGGTCCGGGCAGGTTCACCCATTCTGTCTGTTCATGCGATCATGCTGAAGCAACATGGAATGAGTTGAGATCGTGCTTTGAGAAGATGGAAAAGGGAGAAAAGGTGAAATTCCTTATCGGAACAGGCCATCCTCTAGCAACATGTCAGGGAGCAGCATTTGAATATGCCCTGAATGTCGCTTACGAGATACGTAAAAGGGGGCTTCAGCGCAACGCCGAAATGGTCTGGATTTCGAACGAGTATGAGGTTGGTGACTTTGGAATGGGCGGAGCCTTTGTGAAAAGGGGCGGTTACATCACATCGACAAAGGTCTTCAGCGAATCTGTTCTGGCCGAATACGGTATACGCTGGATAAAACGGGCAGGTGTGACAAAAGTTGAAAAAGGCCTTGTTCACTACGAGAATCTGCAGGGCGAAAAAAAGACAGAGACTTTTGATTTTGCTATGCTGATCCCGGCGTTTTCCGGAGCAGGGATGAAAGCTTTCAACAGGAAAGGAGAAGATATTACAAGTGTTCTTTTCGCCCCGTCAGGGTTCATGAAAGTTGATGCCGATTATTCTGTAAAACCTTTCGAGGAATGGAGTGTGGAAGACTGGCCCTCTGTTTATCAGAATCCCGTCTACAAGAACCATTTTGCCCCCGGTATTGCCTTTGCTCCACCTCATCAGATATCAAAACCCATGGTAAGTCCCAACGGTACAGTAATAACCCCTGCTCCTCCACGGACAGGTATGCCATCAGGAGTAACAGGAAAGATTGTTGCACAGAACATAACAGAGATGATTAACAAGGGAAGGACTGATCTGCACCATAAGGCTTCCATGGGAAAGATGGGAGCTGCCTGTATCGTTTCAGCCGGTTTCAGCATGCTAAAGGGTCAGGCAGCCGCCATGACTGTCTTCCCTATTGTTCCCGACTGGGAGAAATATCCCGAGTGGGGAAGAGATCTGAGTTACACTGTTGGAGAGATCGGCCTGGCCGGACACTGGATAAAGCTTCTTCTTCATTATCTCTTCCTTCACAAAGCAAAAGGCTATCCCTTCTGGTGGCTGCTCCCGGAGTAAAATATCAATTGAAACACTTTCAGCAATGGCAAAAAACATAGTCAGGGGATTCAATGAAGAGGCGTATCCGCCAGTTCCCACAAAGGCGACAAAATTCTGGCGCCGGTGCATACTTAAGCAGATAGTTATGTTCTTTATCCTTAATCTGAGAATGATGAGGATAATTGTAGGAGGACACTCCTAGTGCCCTCTGATATCAGATACATCTGGCTGAAACGACGTCCCAGTCGATAATTTCCCAGAAGGACTTGATATAATCAGGCCTCCTGTTGCGGTAATCGATGTAATAGGCGTGCTCCCAGACATCACAGGTAAGCAAAGGTTTGTAACCTTTCCTGAGGGGGTTGCCGGCATTCGATTCCTGCATTATTGTCAGTGATCCGTCTTCCTTCTGTGCAAGCCATGCCCATCCCGACCCGAAAAGAGTTGCTGCAGCTTTTGTAAACTGCTCCCTGAACGAGTCGAACGATCCGAACGACTTCAGAATTGCTTCTGCCAAAGCCCCGTCAGGAGCGCCGGCTCCGTTTTTTGACAGTGCTTCAAAAAAGAAGGTATGGTTCCATACCTGAGCGGCATTGTTGAAAATTGCGCCATCAGCCTTTTGGATCATTGTTTCGAGAGTAGCGTTTTCAAATTCGGTACCGGGAATAAGTCCGTTGATATTGTTAACATAGGCCTGATGATGCTTGCCATGATGAAACTCAAGAGTCTCTTCACTAAGAAATGGCACAAGAGCATCACGATCGTAAGGAAGTTTAGGCAAATCAAATGTCATGATCTTCAGATTTTAGGATTAAATAAAACTGCCGGAAAACTATTCATTTATCAAAATTAGTCAATCCGTGGCTCATTCCCGCCATCCTCTGACAGGAAAATTTCAGAAGGTACGTGAGGAATGACCTTTTTTTCCGAGGCTATCCTGTAAAGTTCAGAAATAGCACTCCTGCCGATTTTCCCCAGTTCAAGAGAAAAACTGTTCACGAAGAGACCGATATGGCTGTCAAGAACACTCTTGTCATGTTCACGGGCATTCGCGGCTACAAAGCCTGAGGAAGTCCGGGGATTCTTCATTGCAAAATCAACACTCCTTCGAAGGATCCTGTTTACCTTAAGGGCTGTGGCCTCATTTATGTTTCTTCTGATAACTATCATTCCAAGTGGAATAGGGAGTCCTGTAAGTTTTTCCCAGTAATCGCCCATATCGGCTATCTTCACAAGCCCCTTATCCTGGTATGTAAAGCGTGTCTCATGTATAATCAGCCCGGCATCAGCCTCGTCTGCCAGAATCGCATCGGGTATATCCGAGAACAGGTACTCCTTCTTGTTCTCAGCTTCAGGCCAGGCTATGCTGAACAGAAGGTTTGCAGTGGTATATTTTCCGGGTATAGCTATCCTCATTTCCTCTGGAAACTCCATCCCGCTTTCCTTTCCGGAAATCAGGAGAGGCCCGTTGCCGTAACCCAGGGCGCTTCCTGAGTCAAGAATAATATAAGAGCCGGAGGCATATGCATAGGCATGGCAGCTGATCTTGGTAATATCAAGATGGTTTCCGAATGCCATTTTATTAAGTTCTTCAACATCTGAAAGCTGATAATCAAATTCCAGTCCTTCAGTATCTATCCTGCCGTTGATCATTGCATCAAAAATGAATGTATCGTTGGGGCAGGGTGAAAAACCAAGAGTAAGTCTCATATGCATAAAAGCTTTATAAGTTCAGGGATCCTTTCTTCCAGATTAGCGAGGGCCGACGGAATATTCCACTTGTCTTTGTTTCTTGGCTCCACCTTGTTTGAGATAACCCTCAGGGCAATAAAAGGTATTTTCTCCATGCTGCAAACGTAAAAAAAAGCCGCACCTTCCATCGTTTCAATATCCGGTTTGAATTTACCGTTTATTTGCCTTATTCTCTCCCTTGAGCCTGTTGCCATATTCACTGTTGCTGCTTTTACAGGCCTGAATTTTTTAATGACGGCGGAAACATGATCTCCGCCTGCTTCGATCCTTTCCCCAGTAAAAGGAAACTGGTCAGGGTTGTGAAGACCAGCTTCGGCGAGGGTTAAAAAACCTTCCGGGGTATCGATTCCTGAATCAGCAAAAAAATCGGTGACCGGCACAACAACCTCGCCAATCACTATATCATCCCTGTAACTTCCTGCCAAGCCCAGGTTGATTATCATTTCAGGCCTGATTCCTGATCTGAGCCTTGCTGTAAGAGCCCAGGCAGTGGCAACCGCTCCCATTCCGGTGATAAGAAGGTCCGGTTCTTCTGAGTTAAAGAGTTTCGTGTCCTGGAACATCCCTTTCCGGGAAAGGTTTTTTACCACCTGGCCTTCCTTTTCGGTTGCTGCAACAAAAAGCAATTTTATCGACATGATATACAAAACCTGATGTTTAAATTTCAGAGGTATAAATATATTGTTTTAAGATTTAAAAAGATCAGGTTAAATAGCTAATATTGCAGGATCAAATATCCGTAACGATGATCTACATCACTAGAAGAGAAAGATTTAGCGCTGCTCACAGGATGTTCAGACAGGAATGGTCTGACGAAAAAAACTTTAAGGTCTTTGGCAAATGCTCCAATCCGAACTGGCACGGACACGATTATGTTCTTTATGTTACGGTCAGGGGTGAACCGTCGGAGGAAACGGGATTCTTCATGAACCTTGCAGACCTGAAAGAGATCATCAGGGAGAGGATAGTTGAAAAGCTTGATCACAGGAACATCAACACCGAAGTTGATTTCATGAAAGGTAAGATCGCGACCAGCGAGAATCTTGCAATCGCGATATGGGATGAACTGAAGCCTGCCATTGAAGAAACCGGAGCAGAGCTTCACAGCATTAAGATAGTAGAGACAGAAAATAACACAATTGAATATTATGGCTGAAAAAATTGAAACCGTTAACAACGGAAGCGGAGTATCCTCAAACGGATACAACAAAATTGAATCGTGGAACGCTGAAAACATAAATGAGATGGCGTCGCTTTATCACAGGATTCTTCAACTCATTGGTGAGGATCCTGACCGTGAAGGTTTAAAGCAGACTCCTGTTCGCGTTTCGAAGGCACTTAACTTCCTTATGATGGGTTACAGCCAGAATCCATGCGAAATCATAAATTCGGCAAAATTCAGGGAAGAATACAAACAGATGGTGATTGTTAAGGACATAGAGCTTTACTCGATGTGTGAACACCATATGCTTCCGTTTTTCGGGAAGGCTCATGTTG
This sequence comes from Bacteroidales bacterium, assembly GCA_034002885.1. Lineage (GTDB taxonomy): Bacteria > Bacteroidota > Bacteroidia > Bacteroidales > VadinHA17 > LD21. The sequence goes on along the minus strand of JAVEZS010000008.1, from coordinate 16,197 downwards.
CCTACATACCAAATGGATATATTACAGGCCTCAGCAAAATCGCCAGGGTGGTTGAAGCATTCGCCCGACGTCTTCAGGTTCAGGAGCGTCTTACTGTCCAGATTCGTGACTGCCTTCAGGATTGCCTCAGTCCTCTTGGTGTAGCGGTGGTAATTGAAGCACAACACATGTGCATGCAGATAAGGGGTGTACAGAAACAGCATTCGGTAACAACTACATCAGCTTTTACAGGTGTTTTCCTCGATCAGCTAAATACCCGCGAGGAGTTTGTTCATTTAATAGGTTCAACACTTCACTAGAAAAATATGAGAGCATATGTTTTCCCGGGTCAGGGTGCGCAGTTTACAGGTATGGGCAGGGATCTTTATGAAAGATCAGCGGTTGCAAAGGATTTATTTGACAGAGCGGATGAAATTCTTGGATTCAGGGTAACCGACCTGATGTTCACCGGAACCGATGAAGATCTGAAACAGACAAAGGTAACCCAGCCGGCAGTTTTTCTCCACTCTGCAATACTTGCCTCGGTTCTGGAAGGATCCATAAAACCTGAAATGGTCGCAGGCCATTCTCTGGGCGAGTTTTCAGCACTGGTCGCCTGTAAGGCTATTTCCTTTGAAGATGGTCTGTTGCTGGTCTCAAAGAGGGCAGCTGCCATGCAAAAAGCCTGCGAGTCTTCTCCGTCAACCATGGCAGCAATAATAGGTCTCGATGATTCTGTGGTAGAGGAGGTCTGCTCAGGGATAAGCGGTGTGGTGGTACCGGCAAATTATAACAGTCCGGGCCAGATAGTGATCTCCGGTTCAGTAGAAGGAGTTACCATTGCTGTGGATATTCTGAAAGGCAGGGGTGCAAAAATGGCTGTGACATTGGCTGTGGGAGGAGCATTTCATTCTCCACTGATGGAACCAGCCAGGATTGAGCTTGAAGAAGCTATACGGAACACCGCTTTTCACAAGCCCATCTGTCGTATATATCAGAATGTCAATGCTATGCCATCTACGGATCCTGACGCGATCAAGGCAAATCTGGTTGCCCAGCTGACATCTCCTGTCAGATGGACTCAGACAATAAGGAACATGATTGCTGATGGTGCATCATCGTTTACCGAAGTCGGACCGGGAAAGGTCCTTCAGGGGCTAATAAAAAAAATAAGCAGGGACACAGTAACGGATTCTGCGGCTTTTTAATTTCATGACTCATCCCGGCTTTCGGCTACAGGTTTCAGGATTATCCCCTTGTGGGTTTTTCCGTCGACCATGATCTCCAGTGGTTTATCAAATCTGATATGCCTTAAGTTCCCGTCTTCCCAGGCAACGTCGGCCTTGTTCAGGTACTCGACATCGTACGATCCTTCCTTTATAAAAGGATTTATAGTAAAATAACCCACTCTGAATGAGGTAAGGTTCTGAAAAAAATGGGTTCCCTGGCTCGGATCTATCCTGTAGCTCTTAAGGCCAGATTCTATTATAATCCTTGCCGCCGATATCTGCGGCCATCTTACAGGTATTCCCAGCCATGGATCGGTCGATCCCCATCTTCCCGGACCGATAAGGACATAACTTTCCCCTCTTTCAACAAACCTGCTGTTGATTTGCTCAATATCACCGGCTATCTCCTTGTTTCTTGCCGGATTGAACGATTCTGGCTTAACATAGACAATATCGCGTATTCCCTTGAAAACTCCGTTACCAAGAGCCGATTCGGAATAAATTATTGCATCTTCAGGTTTTATGTTCCCAATGTTGATCACAGAGGTCTCCTCGGAGTGAACTACTGGTCTTATCTGGAGAAAATTAAAAATTTTGGGGACACCGGGAGGCGTTTCAAGATTTGCAGCAAACTCTATTTCGATAGGATTATTCATCTCCTTTTGTCCAAGATCGAGCAGAGTGCACAGTATGTCCGCCAGTGGGAAAAGGTTATGCTGGAGAATATTGGCAAAGGTAATTAGCCTCTTACCCTGGTGGTTAATCCCGTCACGCAGAATATTGTTGTTATAATCATAAGTTGACGCAGCGTATTTCATTGCAGCGTCGTTATTAATCTCATTTATCCCCATTCGCAAGATATTTACTCCATCGTCGGTTGATGGAACAAAATGCTCGACCCTGAGGTCAAGAGCCCTGAACTCTTTCTGAGTATCCCGAAGGGCATTTTCGACTGACGACAGCTGCAGTATCTTTTTTGAGTGTCTGGGAGAGAATCTGAGCGACAATCCTCCTTCAACGATAAGCTTTCCGAGCCCTATGGCTATATTGGCTATTCCGTCATCGGCTTTTTCTGATCCTATGGGGTAATAGTTTATCGACTGAGCGACGCCTGACAGGGTGGGATAGAATATGTCTCCATGCCGGTTGCCGCAAACCTCCTGAATTATTATTCCCATCTTTTCCTCGTCGATAAGGTTCGCGGTTGCAGTCATGTATGCTTTGCTTCCCCTGTAATAAACTGATGCGTAAACCTCCTTTATAGCATCCGAAATAAGCCTGACCATATTCCTGTTATCCGGATGCCTCGGGATCATGTAGGTTGAATAGATTCCTGCGAAGGGCTGGTAGTGCGAGTCCTCAAGCTTACTTGACGATCTGACTGCAAGGGGATGGTTCCGGGAAACAGCCAGGAAAGCCTGGAAATCCTGATAAACCCTTGCAGGAAGCTCAGCTGCAAGAAAACGGTTCAGTATCTCCTCATCCGGAAGATCGGAAAGTGCTACCGAGTACAGGTTATTGTGATCCATAAACTCATCGAAAATGTCCGTGCTAAGGACCACAGTCCGGGGTATTGTTATGAGAACCCCCGGAAATCTGTTATAAAGCTTATGTGTCTTTATGAGCCTGTTGATGAAGGCCAGACCCCTTGCCTTTCCTCCTATTGAAGCATCTCCTATCCTCGAAAAAATCTGGTACTCATCATAACTCGACTTATCGAATTTTGCGATTATTCCTCTCCCCTTTCCAAGCCGGAAACTTGAGATGGCCACATAAAGAAAGCGGCGCATCTCGTCCATGGTATCGAAATCTTCTTTTCTTATATACTTGAACATCTGTGCAACAGGGAAAAGAGCTCTTGCATTGAGCCATTTTGAGAAATGATTTCTTGTTGCATGATATTCAAGGGTTTTATCCGGTATTGTAAGAAGTTTCTGCTGAAGACTCTGAAGGTCTGTGGCTATTGCTATGGGCTCCATGGTATCGGGGTTCTTGAAGACAAAAGGCCCGAAAGCAAGGTTCTGGATAATGAAATTCCTGAGTTCGAGCGACAGGTTCTTTGAGTATTTATAGATAAACCCTGCTCCCAGCTCCTCAGCCATCTTCCTGTGCACGAGGCTTGACGACTGCAACAGGAAAGGGACCTTGTCATCGTCGGCCATTACAGCCTGACAAAGCGCTATCCCGGCGTTCTCATTAACCACATTGTCCTTCTTGTAACTTATGTCAGAGATTACTCCGAGAACATTGTATTTATACTTCTTGTAAAGCTCGAGTGCATCATTATAATTTGTAGCAAGCAAAATTTTCGGTCGCCCTCTCATTTTTAGCATACGCTGATGCTCGTTGAGGGCTTCCCTCTGAAAATCGATCGACTGCTGAAGCACTATCCTGTAAAGATTCGGGAGATATGAAGAAATGTACCTTATAGAATTCTCAACCAGGATTATTGCCTGAACCCCTATATTCTCTATATCGAAGTCGGCATTCATCTTGTCTTCGAGGAGTTTTATTATTGCCAGGATCAGAGAAGCATCGCCCAGCCAGCAAAAGACATAATCTATAGCGCTCAGGTCCTCTCCTTCAAGACGAAGTGAGACCTCTCTTGAGAAGTAAGTAAGGACAACAATCGGTATGTGCTCATATCTTGCCTTTATCATTTTTGCCAGAGCAAAAACATCTGTTCCCCTGAGGCTGAGCATCGATATGACGAGATCTATCTTGTTCTCCTTTAAAATTCTGAAAGCATCCTCAGCGTTGTCGGTCTGAACAAAATTAGGAGGATACCTCAGGTTCAGGGAGACATACTCATTAAAAATCTGCTCGTCGATCCTTCCATCCTCCTCAAGCATATAATTATCATAATTACTGCATATTATCAGGACCTTGTGAATTCTCTTCTGCATCAGCAGGTCAAAGGAAGTATCTGTGAAATCATATTTCTGGAGGTCGTGAATTCCTTCGATAATGCTCATTTGTCGTTCTGTTTTGGATTAATGGATATTACTGCCATTCCCTTTTTGCCATCCATGCGCACAAGAAGGGGGTCAGTAAACCTGACGTGCCTGTAGAATCTGCCCCTGTTCTGTATGTTCTGTGATCTTATGCTTTCCCATTTTATCATATTCCTGCCGTCGGTTGTGCCATGCTGGCGGACTGAAAAGTACCCTATATTCATAGAGGTTATATTGTGAAAAAAATGCGAACCAAGTGAAGCATCTGCATGAAAGTCGGGAAGAGAGACTTCGACAATAACCTTTGCATTTGATATCTGGGGCCATGCAACCGGGATCCCGAGGAATCTGTCGCGGGTACCCCATCTTCCCGGTCCGACGAGAATATACTTCCGGTTTTCCTTTACCATTTTTTCATTTACTGATGAGATTTCCGCAGCCATTTCAATAGTAAGGTTTTTATCAAATTCGTCAGGTTCGATATACACTATATCAGTAATATCGTTAACAACTCCGTTGCCCATGCTTTCGCTGGTTATCAATATCGCTTCGTCCTGATCGACAGTTGAAGGATCGATATTGTGACCTGCGCCGGTTCCGTGAAGGGGTTTTATCTGAAGCAGATAGAATGAAGCATTTCCCGATGCATCCTTGCTGAGATCAACTGCGAATTCGATTTCGACTGGAGTGCCACAGGCCTCCGAGACCACATCCAGCACTGTCTTTATCGCCTGAGCCAGCGGGATATAGTTGTACTTCAGTATGTCGGCGAAGTTAATAACCCTTGGTCCGGTTGCATCAAGTCCCGGAATAATTGTATCATTTTCACGATTGAGAACTGAAGCGATATGTGCCAGGGTTCCATGGCTTTCGGCAACACTGATATCAAGCATCCTGAGGCCGGCATTCTCACCCTCAAGCAGGTTAAGGTCCTTTTTTGCAAGGTCGACAGCATAGAATCTAACCTGTGAATTCTTGTAAAGATCTTTCTGGGAGATTATTTCAAGAGCCGGATAAGCCGGAGAGAACCGGTAGGCCAGGTTTCCGTCCATAACGTACTGACCAAGGCCGAGGGCTGCTACTGCAAAACCGTCACCCGGTTTCATATGGGCAACAGGATAAAAGTTGTACGATTGGGCCGACCCGCTGACATGAGGGTAAAAAAAATCGCCATAACGGTTACCGACGACCTCCTGGATAACCACAGCCATTTTCTCAAGTTCAATTTTATAGCTTATTGCTTCAAAATAGGAGCGTGCGTTCTCCGAAAAGATTGATGAGAAGACAAGTTTGACAGCATCGGAAAGCTGACGGAGCCTTACATCCCTTTCAGGGTCGTTGTTAGGCACGAGCCATGTTCCGAATATCCCTGAAAATGGCTGACTCATTGAATCCTCATAAAGGCTGGAAGATCTTACCGCAAGTGGCTTTGTGATCTTTGACAGGAAAATCCGGAGCTTTTTCTCAAGAGTATAACTCAGTGAACCCTTAAGGAAAGCCTTTTGTACCTCACCGAAGTCCTTTTCATCCCTGACAAGATTCCAGAGATGATTTCTTTCCATGAACATGTCGAATTCATCTGTTCCGATCACAACAGTAATGGGTGCCTTGATGTTTATGCCATTGATGAGTCGGCCAAGTTCAAAGCTGTATATCAGGGTATTTACGAAAGCGAGTCCGCGTCCTTTTCCCCCAAGCGAGCCTGGTGACATGCTTACAACGTTCGTCTCATCGATTGCAGCCGATTCCTCAAAATTTATTACTCTTCCCTTGTTGAGTTCCTGTCGTCTCTTTCTTATGATTTTCAGAAGGAATTCCCTCAGCTCCGACAGGCTTTCGAAGTCGGAAACCCTGAGTGGGTTTATCAGTCTTGCTATTTTCACTTCTCCCCTGGCCATCAGCCAGTGACTGAAGTGATTCTTCATCGCGTGATAGGCAAGGGAATCTTCAGGTATGGTCTCGAGGTAAGCCTCAAACTCTTTCATCGACCGGGCAACAGCAATCTGGCGGCCGTGGTTGTCCCTGTAAACGAAATGACCAAACCCGAGATAATAATTGATAAAAGATTTAAGGTCCTGAAGGAGGGATTCAGAGTTCTTGTTAATAAAATTTGACTTGAGACTAAATGCGTACTTTGCATTATCGGGATCCGAGGATTGCAGTACTGTCGGAAGATTGGGAAGGTGGGTTTTAATGTGCTTTATCAGTTCGTATCCTGCAAGCTCGCTCATCTCGCTGTTACGGGGGAAGCTCATGTCTGAGATGACACACAGGATATTATTCCTGTAGTTATCAAAGATATTTATTGCGTTTTCCCAGTTATCAGCCAGGAGGATCTTCGGCCGCCCTCTCAGCTTCAACACCTTGTATAGTTCATCGGTTGAAACATCATCGATAAGGTGTTTTGTCTGATCCATGACGAGGTTATACAGCATAGGGAGGTAGCTTGAGTAATAGTCGGCTGAATCCTCGACAAGCAGTATAACACCTGTCAGTCCTTTCTGGGTATCATTTTCCACATTAACCCTGTCTTCGAGGAGGGAAACCATTGCAAAGAAAACCTTCGATTCTCCGGTCCAGACAAAATAGTTGTCAAAAGGAGCTTTCATGCCTTTCTGCTTCTTTAAATAAGCCATATCGGACGGGTTGTTCAGAAGAAGGTATGCAGGAAGGTAGGGATATTTGTCTTTTATTTTCCGGCACATTTCCACCGGGCTTTCCTTATCGACTCCCATCATTATGATTACCATGTCGTAATGCCTGGCTCTCAACCTCACAAAAGCTTCCTCCTCGCTCGAAACCCCTGTAACCCTTGGTATCGTGGTCAGGCTCATATGGTAGTATTCTCCAAGTATATGGTCAGCAAATCTTCCCTCTCCCTCAATGGAGTAGGCGTCGTAAAGATTTGCCACCAGGAGTATCTCCTTTACCTTGAAGGGCTGAAGATCGTGGAAAATGTCACGTTCTGCATTGTGCCGGTCCAGAAATCTCTGAAGAAGCTTTTTGCTTGAAATAGTCTTGGGATCCTCCTCTTCCTTTAAGGGAAGCGCTGACTTTCTGAAAAGGTCGCGGGCTTTGTAGCTGTTGATGTATCCTGTTATAAGGCTGGCAATATTTTCGATAAGATCTCTTTCTTCCTTCAGAAAAGGTCCCTCATATTCCTCCCTGAATTCTTTTGTATAGAAGATCTCAATAGTACCTTTTTCTTCATCGATAGTATTGAATTCCTGAGCCATTTCCCATTTCGTTTCCTGAAAGTCGAGCGATTCGAACTCATTCTGCATGAAGGTTATCCTTGCTACAGTGTATTCCGGGTATTGCCATGCATCAGGAAGAAGAAGCACAATCTGCTGGAGTGTTTCCTCCACAGGCTTGTTTTCCTTAAGGATATAAGTTGTCTGGTTGATGCAACCAAGCTCCTTCAGTCTTTCTCTCTGCTCATGAAGGAGGCGGTGGAATTCGGGGGTAATATGTTTTTTTGAGTCCATGGGGAAAAAGCAGGATTTAAAATTACTAAAATTCCTTTATCTTCCCCGTGGTGCCAACGGTGAATCGGATCAGCCGGAGGTATATATAAAAGTACTAATCAACGGTCCAGACCGAACCGCTGTTCATAAGATCATCCATGCATTTTACGGCTGACGATTTGCTGATCGTTTCAATCTGCCTGCCAAGTTCGTCTTCATAAGTCACTCCCTCCACTGCCCTTATCACCCCAAGTGCGACCGGGTAATCGGGATATCTCATGTTCGCCAGCATATAATGGATACCGGGATTGGGTTCCGTGGCATCATGAACAAGAATACTTTCTATTGTGTATCCGTTTTCACCGAGGTTAACAACCCTGAGTTTCAGTCCGTCGAGGATCAGTCCCTTGTCTTCATTCTTCCCGAAAACCATCGGTTGGCCATGTCTGAGGATAATGGTACGCTCGTCACGAACTTCCCTGCCTGATACTTTATCATGTATACCGTCGTTGAAGATAACACAGTTCTGGAGTATTTCAACTACTGAAGTACCCTTATGACGGGCCGCCTCGATATAAACCTGTGTTGAGAGCGGAACATTTGAGTCGATGGTCCGGGCAAAAAATTTTCCTTTTGCACCTATTACAAGCTCGCCAACTGAAAAAGGTTCTTCTATCGTTCCGTAGGGGGATGTTTTAGTAACGAGGCCTCTCTCGGATGTTGGTGAATACTGCCCTTTTGTGAGGCCATAGATTTCATTATTAAAAAGCAGTATGTTGATGTCGATGTTACGTCTTACTGCATGAATGAAATGATTACCTCCTATAGCCAGGGCATCGCCGTCGCCAGTAATCTGCCAGACAGAAAGTTCCGGGTTGGCAATTTTCACTCCGCTTGCAATTGCAGAGGCTCTTCCGTGAATGCTGTGAAATCCGTAGGTATTCATATAGTAAGGGAAGCGTGAAGAGCATCCTATTCCAGAAATGAATGCGTACTTTTCTCTGGGGATACCAAGCTCCGCAAGAGCTTTCTGCACAGCGTTCAGAACGGCATGGTCGCCGCAGCCGGGGCACCAGCGCACCTCCTGGTCGCTTTTAAAGTCTTTCGGCGTTAACTGATTTGTTTCTGATTCAGCCATATCTTTACCTTTCAAGAATTTCCTTACACTGGTCCTTTATCTCCTTAACCGTGAACGGCAGACCCTGAACCTTGTTGATCTGCTCATATTTGAATTCGGGGAATTTCATACGCAGATAACTCGCGAACTGACCCAGGTTAAGTTCACACACCACTATCTTTTTAAATCTGCTGAACACCTCAGCGACATTTTCAGGCAGGGGATTCAGATAATTGAAAGTCACATTGCTTACCTTGTAGCCCTCAGCCTGGAGTTCCTGTACGGCCACAACGCGGTATCCGTACGATCCACCCCACCCCACAACAAGAAGATCTCCCGAGTCAGCACCGCTAACCTTTATATCGGGGACTTTGGAGACCACCCTGGCCACCTTGTTTTCCCTGTTATGAACCATAAGCTCATGGTTCTCTGGTATATAAGATACCGTCCCCTTTATCGTTTTTTCCAATCCTCCTATTCTGTGTTCCAGTCCGGGTGTTCCCGGAATAGCCCACGACCTGACAAAGTTTTCACAATCCCTCATATACGGGAAATAAGGTTGTTCGTCAGCTTTGGCAAAAGGAGGATTTATTGCAGGCAGGTCCTTCATTTCTGGGATTCTCCAGGGTTCGGTGCCGTTAGCCAGGTATCCGTCGGTAAGAAGGATAACAGGAGTCATATGCTCGAGTGCTATCCTGGCTGCTTCAAATGCAAAGCGAAAGCAGTCGGATGGCGTTGTAGGCGCAAGCACTACCACCGGGCATTCCCCGTTTCTTCCGAAAAGAGCCTGAAGAAGGTCCGATTGTTCGGTTTTTGTAGGAAGTCCTGTTGAAGGTCCTCCTCTCTGGACATCAATAATTACCAGAGGCAGTTCTGCCATCACCGCAAGCCCGATCGCCTCTGATTTCAGAGCCAGTCCGGGCCCTGATGTTGATGTTGCAGCAAGGTTTCCTGCGAAACTTGCACCCAGAGCGGAACATATGCCGGCTATTTCATCCTCGGCCTGAAAGCTTTTCACGTGGAGATTCCTGTGAAGGGCCAGCTCTTCAAGAATTCCGGATGCAGGAGTTATGGGATATGATCCGAGAAAGAGTTTCATTCCTGCTTTCTCTGCTGCAGCCATTAGTCCCCATGCAGTTGCCACATTTCCGCAAATACTTCTGTATTTTCCCCTGGCAATAGGTGCAGGATTTATTTTAATAACCGGTGCAAGCGCCTCGATTGTCTCGGCATAAAAGTAACCAGCCCTCAGGGCAATGGTGTTTGCCTTTATCATCTCGGGCTTTTTTGCAAATTTCTTCTCAAAATACTGTAGGGTATATTTCAGCTTGCGGTCGAAGAGCCAGTAAACCATTCCAAGTGCGAACATATTCTTTGTACGCAGTACCGACTTTGGATCAAGACCGAAATCCTTAAGGGCTTCCTTCACCATTGAGGATATGGGAACCGCAATAACGTTAAAGCGTTCAAGTCTTTCCACTTTTATAGGATCGTCTGTATAGCCCGCCTTTTCGATATTTTTATCCGTGAAATTGTCCTTGTCGTATATTATTGTTCCTCCTGGTTTTGTCCAGTTGATATTGGCTTTTATTGCAGCAGGATTCATTGCCACCAGAACATCGGCGTAGTCGCCGGGTGTAAAAATCTCGGAATGACCCAGATGGACCTGAAATCCGGAAACTCCGCCTACTGTTCCCTGAGGGGCCCTTATCTCGGCCGGATAATCAGGAAATGTTGTAAGATCGTTACCATACAAGGCTGCAGTATCTGAAAAAAGAGACCCTGTCAGCTGCATGCCGTCGCCGGAATCGCCCGAGAACCTAATAACGACCTCTTCCCTCTCAATTACTTTTGATCTTTTACCCATGATAACGGTATGAGTTGATTACTTCAAAACAAAGTTTCATTTATACTTTAGAAGCACAAAATTAACTTATTAAGGTATGAAAAATCAAGTTATTATTTATATTTCCAAATGATATTAGTCATGTTTGGGATCAGCTCCAGATGTCCGCCTTTCTGAGGTTAATCTCGCCCTCAAAAAACATTCTGGCTATCTTTTCAAAGTAGCTGGTATAATCCGAAACAAAGAACTGATCCTTTATGAGTCCGCTGTCGCTAACTAGGTTGTTTTTCTCAAGAGTCTCTCGAAGTACCAGCGATACGACCCTGGCGGAGTCGATAACTTCGATATCAAAATTGAAGAATTTGCTTATCTGATTCTTAATGATGGGGTAATGTGTGCAACCCAGAACAAGAGCATCAATGCCTGCAAGGGCATCGTCTGACAGGTAGGTCCTGATGATTGCATTGCTTACATCGTCGAATATGAATCCTTCTTCTATCATCGGCACCAGAAGGGGAGTTGCCATTGAAACGACATCCAGGTTTGGTGCTTTGACCTTGATTTTCTGGTCGTAGGTCCCTGAGCTGATGGTGCGTTTTGTACCGATAATTCCAACTTTTCGGAAATCGCGTGTTGCCAGGTAATCCACGACCGGATCAATAACATCTATAAGCATCACCCTCTCTCCGTATTCCTGTCTGAGGTCGTCAAATGCCGATGCGGAAGCCGAGTTGCAGGCAACCAGGATCATCTTTGAATCGTGGTTAAGAAGGAACTCTGTTATCCTGCCGGAATAATAACGGATCGATTCGGCTGATTTATCGCCGTACGGTAAGTGGGCGGTGTCACCAAAGTACACAATGCTTTCGCCAGGAAGTATCTGTTTCACAGCGCTGGCTACCGTTAGTCCCCCGACTCCGGAGTCAAAAATCCCTATTGGCTGGTTTTTCACTCTGTTCACATATTAAAAAAAAGACCATCTGCCGGCAGGCGGCGGATGGTCATAAATTTCTCTGTTCTTATTTATTTCATCCCCATCTTTGCCTTGACGAGCTGCATAACGTTCGAGCTCTTTGTCTCGTCAAAAAATGCAATCTGACTTCCTTGTGATACATCAAAAATATAAATCATTCCGCCTTCTCTTCCCACATCTCTGATTGCCTTGTCGGCTTTCTCGGTAATAGGTGTAAACAGTTCGACCTGTTTCTGCTGAAGCTGATTCTGAGCGTTAGTCTGGAATTCAGTGAGTCTTCTCTGATAATCGTTAAGTTCCTGTTCTTTTGTCTGGCGGACAAGATCGGTCAGGTTCTGGCCTTCCTTAAGGTAGGCTTCATATTTATTATTCAATTCAACCTGAAGAAGTTCAGCTGCATTAGTAAGCTCGGTATTCAGTTTTTCAAGCGTCACCCGGGCTGAATCAAATTCCGGCATTGCCTGAATCAATTCTGTCCTGTTTATGTGGCCGAATTTCAGATTCTGTGCAAAGGCTTTATGCCCTGCAAATAAAGCCAGACCAATAAAAACTATAATTAGTGTTAGTCTTTTCATTTCTGAATTTTTAAAATGTTTTGCAAAAGTAATTAATTAATTCTTATAACCTAATTTTTCCAATACCTGATCACTAATGTCAAACTTGGGGTTGGCGAACAGGATATTACCACCTGATGCGGCATCAAAGATAGCTGCATAGCTTCCTTCAGCTGCGATCGTCTTTATGGCTTTCAGAATCTCATCCTGTATTGGTTTTACAAGTTCCTCCCTCTTTTTAAAGAGTTCACCTTCAACGCCGAAATACTTGTTCTGAAGATCCTTGATCTCTTTTTCCTTATTGATGATTGCCTCTTCCCTTCTGGTTTTCATCTCCTGGGTAAGAAGAACAACATCGTTCTGGTACGACTTGTACATCTGTTCGACCACGTTATAACCATCTGATACCTCTTTCTCCCATTGTTTGGAGAGGTTTTCGATCTGTTCCTGGGCCTGTGTGAATGCCGGAATATTTTTTCTTATATATTCGGAATCAACGAATGCATATTTCTGGGCTGAAGCATAAACCGTACCCAGTATAGCAAACATTATTAAAATGCATGTTCTTTTCATAACTCTTTTTTTTACTTTTTAAAACTGCTGACCTATTGTGAAACTAAATTGTCCTTTATTTGCATCGGGGAATGCGACCGGATCGTCAACCGGGTCGAAACCATAACCCCAGTCGACCCCGAGCAGACCGAACATGGGCAGGTTAGCCCTTACTCCAATACCTGCTGCTCTGTTCATCCTGAAAGGATTATACTGATTGAGTCTTGACCAGGCCTTGCCTGCCTCGAGGAAGGCAAGAACATAAATTGTTGCCTGCTGGTTGAGAGAAACTGGGTACCTCAGCTCGCAGGTCATTTTCGAGTACACATTTCCGGTGGGTGCTCCTGTCCTTGGATCGGTAGGGGTAACAGATCCGTCTGTATAACCCCTTAGTGCAATTATCTCACGTCCGTAGAGACTGTAACCCGTCATTCCGCTCCCTCCAAGGTAGAAATTTTCGAAAGGCGATGGTCCTATGTCCTTATTGTAAAATCCGAGATATCCGAAGGCGAATTTTGCATTAAGCACGAACTTGTCATCAGTTGAGATTGGATGAAAATAGTCTGCCTTAAAGGTCCATTTATGGAACTCAATCCAGTTGTACTTTTCCTTGTCAGGCACGCCTATCATATTCTTTCCTGAAAGAAGAGTATATGGCGGAGTGGCCTGAACCGACAGAGTAAATGTGGAACCGCTTCTGGGATAAATAAGGTTGGGGCTCGTTGAGAACCTCTGCAGCCTGGTTGTAAACGTAAGCATGTTCGACACTCCGTCGGAAAAAAGGAAGTTATAATATGTAAACTTATCGAGGTTATAGCTTTGATAGTTGAGTTCTCCATACAGGGAGAAATAGTCATCGGGCCATTCAAGCCTTTTCCCGAGGCCGATTGAGGCTCCGTTAATGATCATTGACTGATAATTGGTATCCTTCTTTTTCCTGCCGTTGGTCATAAGTGATCTGTAGAGGGAAACAGAAAACGAGTTTGGTTTCTTTCCTCCAAGCCATGGTTCATTGAACGAGAGGTTGTACGACTGATATAACCTTCCGTTCGATTGAGCCCTTATGCTAAGCGACTGTCCGTCGCCCGACGGATAGGGTCTCCACTCCCTCAGATTGAGGAAGTTTCTCATGGCAAAGTTATTAAATCTCAATCCTATTGTTCCGATAAGCATACCTGCGCCCCATCCTCCTGAGATTTCAAACTGGTCATTAGCTCTCTCCTCAAGTTTGTAAAGCAGGTCGACGGTTCCGTTAGCCGGATTTTGAACGACATTCGGATCTATTTTTTCAGGGTCAAAGTGTCCGATGACGCCCAGCTGCCTTATTGACCTCAGAATTTTATCCTTGCTGAAGAGGTCTCCGGGAAGGGTATAAAGTTCACGCCTGGCAATATGCTCGTTTGTCCTTGTATTCCCCGAAATAATTATGTTATTGAGGTAGGCCTGCTCTCCTTCGTATATCCTTATCTCCAGGTCGATGGAATCCCCCTCTATACTGGCTTCAACAGGTGTGAGGCGCGAAAAAAGGTAACCATTATCCTGATAAGCGCTGCTAACCGCATCCTGAGCACCGGCTGTACCGTTTATCCTGTCGGATATATTTGTCTGGTTATATACAGAGCCTTTTTTTACGTTAAGCCACCTGTCAAGGTCTTCCTTGCGATATACACTGTTTCCCACCCAGGTAATGTCGCGGAGGAAATACTGTATACCTTCGTCTACCTTTATAAGAAGTCCGACCCGGTTGTCCGAAACCGGATAAAGAGAGTCGCCTGTTATCCTGAAATCCTTGTATCCGTTATCGTTATAGAAAGTATAAAGTTTATCCTTATCCTCATCATATTTTTCCGTGATGAATTTTGAGGGTTTGAAGAAGTTAAGATTCTTCTTCTTCGTATTCTTCATCTTTCGCCTGAGCTGCGTTGTTGTGAAATTGTCGTTGCCAACGAAAGATATTTCATCGATTTTGACCTTTTCCTTCTTGTCAACATCGACCGTAAGAATAATATTGTTGGGCATATCTGGATCATCCTTCTGAACGAATTCGACGGATGTATTAAGGAATCCCTTTTCAACAAAATGATCGGTTATTATTTTTCTGGTATTATTGATCTGGTAGGATGTAAGCTGGGATCCTACCGGCATATTTATTTTTTCGGCGAGATCCTGTGTTTCGGTGCTTTTAAGACCATTATACCTTACGCCTGATATTCTTGGTCTTTCCTGAAGTGCAATATCAAGGAATACAGTATCGGCTACTCTTTTTACTATAGTAATCCTTACATCAGAGAAGAGACCCTGTTGCCAGAGTTTCCTTGCAGCATTTGTTATTCCCTCACCCGGAATTTCAACCACCTGTCCGCGTCTGAGTCCCGAGATGCCGATCAGGGCGTTTGTATCCAGGAATCTGATCCCTGAAACGGTAACACCTCCGATTGTATAGTCATCGGGGCTTGAATAGTCAGCGATACTCACCTCTTCCTGTGAAAACAGGTTCAATCCAACAAGAATAAATGTTGCTGCCAGAAAAGCTTTTTTCAATCTTCTAATCACCATCATTTCATTAATTTCCCATAAGCTGTTCACTTGTTTTCCCAAATCTCCTTTCCCTCTTCTGGAAGTCAATAATCGCTTTGTAAAATTCTTCCTTGCTAAAATCGGGCCAAAGTGTTTCCGTAAAGTATAATTCAGTGTAAGCCAGCTGCCACAGCAAAAAGTTGCTTATACGGATTTCGCCGCTGGTTCTTATCATTAATTCGGGATCCGGTATTCCTGCTGTTGAGAGATACCTCTCAAAGTTGAATTCATCGATATCTTCTGGTTTAATGATCCCCTCTGAAATTTCCTCAGAAATTTTTTTTGCAGCTTCAGTGATCTCCCATCTCGAACTGTAGCTCATTGCCACAATCAGATTCAGTCCTGTTTCCTTTGATGTAACATTTATTGTTTCCATCAGTCTTTCCCTGACATCTTCGGAGAGTCTTTCCGTATCGCCAATTGCACTGAGTCTGATATTGTTTTTTAAAAGGGTTCCCGTTTCGTTATTAAGCGACTGGACCATAATCCCCATAAGTGCCGATACCTCTTCATCAGGTCTTCCCCAGTTTTCAGTGGAAAAAGCGTAAAGGGTAAGGTGAGAAATCTTAAGCTCTGCTGCTGCTTCGATGATTTCCCTCAATGCGTCCACTCCCTTATGATGTCCGAAAATCCTGTCCATTCCTCTCTGCCTGGCCCATCTTCCGTTACCATCCATAATAATTGCCACATGCGAAGGGAGCCTCTCAGTGTTAATCTGTTCTTTTAGGGACATAAGTCAACGTCTTCTTGATTGATCAGAATCACTGTAAGCCGGGCAGCCCAACATTTTGTTGAAAATCTTCCATGTCAGCGAAACGCCTGCAAAGGAATACCAGTCGTTGTTGTGAAGCCATGCTCTGTGATCCGGATCAACATTATCTTCCAAGCCGTCAAAGTTATCATAAAAAGTTTTACGAAAACCATATTCAGCTTCAAGTCCGAGGTTTTT
>JAVEZS010000007.1:0-108377 GCA_034002885.1 Bacteroidales bacterium | reverse complement strand
GGTCGTATTTATACTGTTTAGCCAGCTTTTCGGCCGTAATACCGTCGTATGCAACATCAGCCTCGTACATGTTCTCTTCAAGACCTTTTTTTATGAACGAAGCCACCTTGGGTTCATCCTCAACGATTAGAATTCTCATTATTTACTAAAATTTTAAAACACCGGAATCCGAATAACCAGAATGTGCCGAATAAGTTGCATTTCAGTCCTGTATTTGTCATCGGAAAGAAGAGGGTTGTGCACTAAAAGCTTCCATTCCAACTACTTCAAATATACAAATTATATATCCATTTTACAGAGAGAACAGGTTGTTAAAAATTTCATTAAAATATTTTAATCTTATTTTAATTTTTATATCTTTGTTTGATGTAGCAGAATTTTTTCTGCTGCATAGCTAGACCAAGAAAACTAACCTGTTTAACCAAAACAATCGACTATGCAAATTACTACAAAATTACGGCATTTAGTGCTGTTTTTTTTCAGTATGGTCCTGTCTACGAGCTTCATTCTTGCTCAGGAAAGGACTGTAACCGGGATTGTCACAGCTGAAGGCGAAGGACCAATTCCGGGTGTTAACGTCACTGTTCAGGGTACTGTAGTTGGTGCCATGACCGGTGTTGACGGAAGTTACTCACTGAGCGTACCGGGGCCCACATCGGTTCTGGTGTTCTCATCGGTAGGCTACGTCACACAGGCTGTCACCGTTGGATCACAGACCCAGATCAATGTCAATCTCGTTTCAGACGTTCAGGCGCTGCAGGAAGTGGTTGTAACCGGGTATACCCAGCAAAGAAGAAGGGACCTTACCGGTGCAATCGCAACCGTTGAACCGGCAAAACTTACAGCAGTACCGACGGGAAACGTAAGTAACTCATTACAGGGCCGTACCGCAGGTCTGACCGTGGTCGGAAGCGGTGAGCCCGGTGAAACCTCAAAGGTAAGGATAAGAGGCTTTGCTTCCTTTGAGAACAACGACCCCCTTTATGTAGTTGACGGAGTACCTACCCAGGACATTTCCTCTCTAAACCCCAACGACATTGCCTCAATTTCCGTTCTAAAGGACGCAGGAGCAGCATCAATCTACGGATCGAGAGCTTCAAACGGGGTTATCATCGTTTCAACCAAGAAGGGAGGCACGGCAACAAAAGTGAGCTTCAGCATGTATGCCGGTTACAAGGATCCGGGCAAAGGTCCCGACAACATCCTGAATGCACAGGAATATGCAAACCTTCAGTGGCTTGTTTATGACAACGACGGAACAGTTGAGACGCATCCTTTCTACGGACCTTCGACCAACTCCTCACCCACAATGCCTTTCTGGGCTGCCGATACTGACTGGTATAAGGAAATAACCCGTAAGGCTTTTACCCAGAACTACGACCTTTCACTCTCGGGAGGATCTGAAAATTCCAAATATTTTGCCGCAATAGGGGTTCTCAATGATGATGGTATCATTATTTATACTGATGCCCAGAAATATACGGCAAGGTTTAACTCGGAATACAGCTTCCTGAAAGACAGGATCAAGATAGGGGAGAATGTTACCGCTGCTTACCGTACAGGCCACGGTGTTGCTAACCTCGACGAGGGAAGCCCGATTCAGCAGGCTCTATACAGGCAGCAGTCAATCGTTCCTGTAAGGGTCGCACAGGATATCCCCGGAGGTATGGTTCATGCCTTCAAGGCTGGAGAATGGGGCGGCAGCGGTATTGCACAAAGACTTGGCCAGGCAGGAAACCAGGTCGCAAACCTGACCAGGGGAAAGGATAACAATAACTGGAACTGGCGCCTTATCGGAAGCGCTTTTGTGGATGTCAAAATTTTACAGGGACTGAATTTCAGGTCAACAGTTGGAGGGACATATAACAATGGGTATTGGTACAGCTATTCATACAAGACCTACGAAAATGCCGAAAATAACCAGACCAACTCCTTCTCAGAAGGTTCTTGGTATGGAAACGACTGGGTCTGGACAAACCAGCTGACCTATGACAAGACCTTCGGACAGCATAAAATTCTTGCCGTTGTCGGCTATGAGTCCGTTAAATATGGTATAGGAAGGAGTGTTTCAGGAAACAAAGCCGGTTACTTCAGTGATGACGTTCTGTATCGAACACTTGATAACGGAGCAAGCGTTCTTGGTACAAGTTCTTCCCTGAATACTCCGACAACGCTGCTTTCTCAGTTCGCAAGAGCCGACTATTCCTTAATGGACAGATACCTGCTCAGCGCCACGGTCCGTCGCGACGGTTCCTCAAGGTTCGGAGCAGATAACAGATACGGTGTGTTCCCGTCATTCTCTCTTGGATGGAGGATAAAGGATGAAGCTTTCCTGAAGGATGTTCCATGGCTTTCGGAATTGAAACTCAGGGGATCGTACGGCACCATGGGTAACCAGCTTGCTGTTTCACCCCAGAACCAGTTCTTTAACTATGGCGGCTGGCCTGCACTGTCGTTCTATGATGTTAACGGTACATTCAACTCCTCAGTGCAGGGATTCGCTCCGACACGTATCGGTAACCCTGACGCAAAGTGGGAAACCAACGAAACCATCGACGCAGGATTTGAAGCAGGATTTGCCGATAACAAGGTTATGCTCAAGGTCGACTATTACATAAAGAAAACCAAGGAACTCCTTTACAGACTTGAACTGCCGGGAACAGCAGGTTCCGCAGATGCACCCTATGTAAACGTAGCAGCTATGTCGAACCGGGGTCTTGATGCAGAGCTCAACTATAATAATAACTGGGGAGACTTCGGATTCAACGGAGGACTGGTCTTCACCACCTATAAGAATAATATCGATAAGTTAGCAGAAGGTATCGAATTCTTTGATGCAGGCAACCAGACAAATACAGCCAACAGGATCAACGGTGTTCCTTCAAGAAACATGGTAGGCCATGCGATGTCATCATTCTATGGCTATCAGGTTGTCGGACTGTTCCAGAACCAGGCTGAAGTTGATGCAGCAGCCGAGCAGACAGGAGCAGAACCCGGCTTCCTCCGCTTTGCTGACATAGACGGCGATGGAACCATAACACCTGACGACAGAACCTGGATCGGTAACCCGAACCCGAAATTCACTGCCGGTCTGAACCTTGCCTTCAATTACAAGAATTTCGACCTGACAGCTTTCCTTTACACCTCACAGGGCAACGACATTTTCAACTGGAACAAATGGTGGATCGACTTCTGGCCTTCATTCCAGGGACAGAAGAGCACCGACCTCCTCTATAACAGCTGGACACCCAGCAATACGGGAGCAACAGTGCCAAAAGCTTCAAATAAATCGAACTTCTCAACCAACACCGAGATCTGTGATTACTATATTGAAGACGGATCCTTCGTAAGACTGAAAAACCTCCAGCTGGGATATACAATACCTGAGAGCGTTCTGAACAAAATCAACGTTGGTTCAGTAAGGATCTATCTCCAGGGTGTAAACCTCTTTACCATGACCAAATATACAGGCCTCGATCCTGAACTTGGTGGATGGGATACAAGCTTTGGTCTTGATGCCGGTAACTACCCGCTTGTTAAGCAGTATCTTATAGGTTTAAATGTTAATTTTTAATCGCTAAAAATAATATAAGATGAAAAAGACATATTTTATAATCTTAGTACTAGCGGTAGCCGGATTAATCGGATCATGCAAGCAGAGTTTTCTTGAAGTAAAACCCGCAGGGGCGCTCGATCAGAATATTCTGGCTACTGAGAGTGGCGTGGAAGCAATGCTTATAGGTTGCTACGCATGCCTCGACGGCCAGGGCGGACCCGGAGGATGGGGTTCTGCAACAACCAACTGGGTTTACGGCTCGATCAGGGGCCTTGAATCCAATAAAGGATCAGATGCAGGCGACCAGCCTTTCATTAACCCCATTCAGACATTCAGCGAAACGTCAACGAATGATTACCTTAATCAGAAGTGGTTGACAGTCTATGACGCTATTGCAAGATGCAACAAAACGATCGACGTTATTAACCTAGCTCTTGAAAATGGCGCTATAACACAGGACCAGGCCACAAACTACATCCAGCAGGTAAGGGCACTCCGTGGCTGGTATCACTTTGATGCCTGGAGAATGTGGAAGAAAGTCCCGTATCTGGATGAAACAACAGATACCAAGGCTGTTACAAATACTGAAGACGTAAGCGGAAAAATCCTCGCTGACCTTGAGGAAGGAACCAAGCTCCCTGTAAACATGGGCGCCGTTGGCAAGTTCAACAAGACTGTCAGCCAGATCCTTCTCGCCAAGGCAATGATGGAGATGGAAGGCGACTATTCAGGCGCAATGACACTTCTCAAAGATGCGCAGGCAAACGGCAAAAAACCGAACGGAGCTAACATCGGCCTTGCCCCGACGTACGGAGAGATATTCGATATTGTTAACCGTAACGGTATCGAAGCTATCTATACAGTTCAGTATTCTGTTAACGACAACTCTGGCGGTACAAACGGAGGTAACGGCGAGGTGCTTAACTTCCCCTACAAGGGCGGATCATCACCGGGCGGATGCTGCGGCTTCTTCAGTCCTACACAGGAGTTTGTAAACTCGTTCAGAACATCCGGAGGACTGCCATTGCTCGATTTCAGCTACAACAGCGATCCTGTAAAAAACGATCAGGGAGTTGCAGTTTCAGCACCTTTCGTCCCTGATGCAGGACCTCTTGATCCGAGACTTGACTGGTCGGTCGGAAGAAGAGGAATTCCTTACTGGGACTGGGGAAAACACTCAGGAGCCGACTGGATCCGTGACCCGAACTATGGAGGCCCATACAGCCCGAAAAAACAGGTTTATAAAAAATCGCAGGAAGGACAGTATACAGAGGTCGGTAACTGGACATCCGGTTATTCTGCCAACGGTTACCGTATGATCCGCTATGCAGACTTACTACTCCTTATTGCAGAATGTGAGATCGAAGCCGGAAGCCTCGATAACGCAAGAATTCTTGTAAACCAGGTAAGGGCAAGAGCAGCCAATCCTGATGGTTTTGTCATGGACGGAACAGTTCCTGCTGCCAACTATGTTGTAAACCAGTATCCTGCCGCAGGCGCTCCTTTCGATACAAAGGATAATGCACGTGCTGCACTCCGTATGGAAAGAAAGCTTGAACTGGGCCAGGAAGGCCACAGGTTCTTCGACCTTAACAGATGGGGTATCACAGTTACTGAACTTAACAGGGCTCTCACCTATGAAAAAACGATGGAGTGGGGAGATAACCTTTATGGTACTGCTACTGTCGGAGCCGAGGACGTAACATTCCCGATACCTCAGCGTCAGCTTGACCTGAGTAACGGTGCACTCGTACAGAACAGATAAGACTTTTCCGGAGATTTAAAATATGGACATGCCATGGCATGTCCATATTTTTTTATAAGCATATAAATATTTCCTGGGATATAAATTATGGACATGCCATGGCATGTCCATATTATTCCTTTTTATCTTTACTGTATGAAAAATCTGACATTGGTAATTATAGCTCTTATTCTCGTTTCATGTAACGGATCGCCACGCTTTAAACTTGTCGACTCAGGTCATTCCGGAATAGATTTTCAGAATTTTATAGAGGAAAATGATACCTTAAATATCCTGAATTTCGATTATCTGTATAACGGCGCCGGAGTAGGGGCTGCAGATCTTAATGGAGACGGACTTACTGACCTCGTCTTTGCCGGGAATCAGGTTTCCTCCAGGATCTACATTAATGAGGGAAACTTCAGATTCCAGGATATTACTTCCTCTTTCAAAGGTCTTTCAAACGATCAGTGGTACAGCGGAGTTGCTGTTGCAGATGTCAATGGAGACGGACAGCCCGACGTTTATCTGACCTCAACCTCGATGAACAGACAGGGGGATAGGAAAAACCGGCTGTGGATAAACAATGGTCAGGATGAAAAGGGAAATCTTTCATTCACAGAAGAGGCAGAGAAATACGGTATTGCAGGAAACGATTATTCAGTCGCAGCAGCATTTCTCGATTATAATCTCGATGGTAACCCCGATCTCTATGTACTTAATAATATTATCAATTCAGAAGTTCCGTCAGCTTACCGCCCGAAGATAACCGACGGGACAGCCCCCAACAACGACAGGCTTTACCGCAATAACGGTGACGGAACTTTCAGTGATGTAACCATACAGGCCGGTATAACCATTGAAGGCTTCGGAACGGGACTCTCTGTCAGCGACCTTAACAAGGATGGCTGGCCCGATATCTTTGTGTCAAATGACATGCTTTCGAACGACCTGCTTTATATTAACCAGGGCGATGGAACCTTTCGCAACGAAGCGGCAAAGTATCTTTCGTACCAGTCGCGGGCATCAAAAGGAAATGATATAGCCGATGTGAACAATGACGGACTGCCGGATATTTACACTCTCGACATGCTGCCGGACGACTACCAGACACTGAAGAGGACTGTTAACGGCTTTAATTATCTGCATTATGCGGGAGATGCGGAATTCGGATACGAGCATCAGTATCTGAGAAACATGCTTCACCTCCATAACGGATTTTATAACAAAGAGATGATCCCATTCAGCGAAACGGGTCAGTTTGCCGGGTTATCTGCTACCGACTGGAGCTGGTCGCCGCTTTTTGCTGATCTTGACAATGACGGTGATAGAGACCTGTTTGTTACAAACGGATTTCCCCACGATGTAAGGGACAAGGACTGGACAAAGATAAAGGCCTCGGCTGCCGGTTCACTTACAACTGAACTGGCATTGTCTGAAATGGCTCCCCCGCTTAAAATCCCCAACATAATTTTCGAAAATACCGGGAACCTCCGTTTTGTAAGAAAAGATGACTGGGCCGAGGAGATCCCCTCATTTTCGTATGGCGCGATTACCGCTGACCTCGATAACGATGGTGACCTCGATATTGCAGTAAATAATATAAACGATAAGGCCTTCATACTGAAAAACAGAACAGTCGACAGGGCTCCGGAGAATTCTTCTTTCATAAAGGTGAATCTGATGGGGAGAAGGAGTAACAGCATGGGTACAGGTTCAAAAGTTGAAATCTGGCACGAGGGGCAGTACCAGTATTCAGAAAATTACACTTCCAGAGGCTATGCCTCATCAGCTGAGCCAGTTATCCACTTCGGCCTTGCAGACAGTAAACGGATCGATTCCCTTAAAGTTACATGGCCCGGAGGAGAAAGGATAACTTTAATGGAGAACATTGCCGTTAATACAACAATTCTGATCAGTGAACAGGATGCTGAACCTGTTGCAGAAAATATCTCAGGGAAGAAACATGTAAGGGAAGGATCCCTGATGAAACGCCGGGAAAATATGCTGGACTTTACCCATGTGCAGGATGATTTCAACGATTTCATACAAAACCAGGCGATAATACCCCATAAGTTCTCGCAGACAGGCCCATGTATGACAAAAGGCGATATTGACGGCGATGGAAGGGAAGATATTATTACTGGGTCATCGAACCAACAACAGTCAATGGTATTCCTGAGAAAAGAAGATTCCTTTAAGGAAGCCGTATTTCCGGGATTTACAATGCAGAAACAATTCAGCGAGTCCGATCTTGCAATCCTTGATGCCGACGGTGACAGTGACAACGATATTGTTGCCGTTGCAGGCGGCTATGAGAACCAGGATGAATCCGAATACAGACATGTCCTTTACGAGAACAAATCCGGTATATTTGTCAGCCATAACCTTTCGATTCCCAGCTTTCCTGCTTCGGTGGTGAGACCCTGCGATTTCGATCGCGACGGCGACCCTGATCTCTTTATCGGTTCGAGGGTTAAGAAGGGCATTTATCCATATGCGAATCATTCATGGGTGATAATCAACAAGGGCGGAACTTATTCGGCGGACCCTGACTTTCGTCTGAATCTTGGGATGGTAAAAGACGCGGTTTGGAGCGACTTTGATGGTGATGGCTGGCTGGATCTGATTGTCGCCAGAGACTGGAACTCCATTGTGATACTGAAGAATAACAATGGCAGAAGCCTTGAACCTTTAATGATCCCGGAACTTGAATCAAAGCACGGGATCTGGTATTCTCTGGCCTCTGCCGATCTCGATTCCGACGGTGATATGGATTTCATTGCCGGGAATCTGGGAGAGAATCACCGTTTTTTCCTTGATGATGATCATCCCCTCCGTCTTTATGTAATGGATCTTGAGCCTGACGGGACCCTTGATCCGTTGATAACAGAATATTCTCGGGGACCTGCGGGAGAACTGACTGAATATCCGGTGAATTTTCTCGATGAGCTTTGGTCTCAATCCCCTTATTCTGAGGCAATAATCAAAGACTACACCTCCTTCAGCCGGATGAGTCTCAGTGATCTGTTGGAGCCGAATCAAAGGAAAAGACAGGATTTTACACTTTATGTAAATACGACGTCAAGCTATGTTATCTGGAACGAAAATCCCGGAATTAGATGGGAAAGGCTTCCTGACAGGGTTCAGTATTCGCCTCTGACACGGATTCTGGCAAAAGATATAACAGGCGACGGAATGGATGATCTTATTCTGGCCGGGAATGAATACACCTGGGACCTGACTTCCGGGTATTTCGACGCAAACAAAGGGATAGTGCTTGTTAACATGACTGGAACAAAGGGAGATGGTGATCAGACTTTTAAGCTGATGGATCCCGGCGAGAGCGGATTTGTTGTAAACGGAATGGTCACCTCGCTGATCTGGCTCGATGGCGACACTCCGCTTATACTGATCGGGATAAACAGGTCGAAAGCCGTCATTTTCGAATACCATAAGCCATAAGGAATATGGCATGGCATTTGCCGCAATTCAATTGTCCGGAACGAAGAAATGGATATAGAAATTTTATTGGTATTTTTAGATCTTATCCCGAAAAAAACATAATCATGGTTAAAGGAAGAGTCTTGTACCTGATCAGTGTTATCTTCCTGCTGAAAATGGTAGATGCAGAAGCACAGACAGTCAGAGATGCTGACGGGAATATATATGTGACTATCAATATCGGGAAGCAGACCTGGATGGCTGAAAATCTCAAATCCACCAAACTTAATGACGGAGTGCCCATCCCTCAGGTTAAGGATGTGAACGCCTGGAAAGCGCTGAACAGCCCCGGCTATTGTTATTATAACAACGATGAAAAGAACCGGGATGTTTACGGCGCCCTTTATAACTGGTATGCTGTAAATACAGGAAAGCTCTGTCCCAAAGGATTCCATGTTGCATCCGATGACGAGTGGCAGGCAATGATCGATTTTCTCGGTGACCCTATGAAGGCAGGCGACAGGCTTAAGGAGAAGGGAGTGGATCACTGGAAGAACTTTCTAAGTCAGGCGACTGACGACTATGATTTTACTGCTCTTCCCGGAGGAATGCGCTACTTTACAGGTGATTTCCCTCTTTTTGGAGATGGCTATGCGATATGGTGGACATCAACTAATTACAGTGAATGGCAGGCAATAAACAGGGGGCTTCACGACAGCAGCAGCCGGACATACAAGGCATCCGACAATAAAAGAAGCGGCTTTTCGGTGCGATGCATAAAAGATCAGAAATGATGTATATTAGTGGAACTAAAAAATCCCTATGAGGCATTTCATAACCGCATTGCTTTTTGTTCTTTTGCTGGCCTGCTCCGAACCTTCCAGATTCGAACTGCTCAGTCCGGAACTTACAGGAGTGAATTTCAGTAACGACGTTACCGAGTCGGACAGCTTCAATGTAATGATTTATGAGTATATCTACAATGGCGCCGGTGTCGGAATTGGAGATCTCAACAACGACGGCCTGCAGGATCTGGTTTTTGCCGGAAACCATGTCTCCCCAAGAGTATACCTCAACATGGGAAATTTCAGGTTCAGTGACATTTCAGCCAATTTCGAGGGACTGACAAATGATCAATGGTACAGCGGTGTTGCTATTGCAGATATTAACAGCGACCGGCTTCCGGATATATACATTACCTCAACAAAAGATACCGTACCTGAAAAATGTAAAAACAGGCTCTGGATAAACATGGGCCTGAATGACAGGAACGAACCATGGTTCCGTGAAATGGCAGATAGTTTCGGAATTGCCCATGAAGGCCAGTCGTCGCATTCAGCGTTTTTTGATTACGACATCGACGGGGACCTCGACCTTTATGTTCTGAACAATACCGTCAATTCACGTATGAATACTGCCTACCGCGAAAAAATGACCGACGGCAGCGCTCAGAACAACGACAGGCTTTTCAGGAACAACGGCGACAATACATTTACCGACGTTACCATTGAGGCGGGAATAATATATGAAGGATTTGGCCTGGGACTGGCTCTCGGAGACGTAAACAAGGACGGATATCCCGACTTATATATTTCGAATGACTTTATTTCAAATGACCTGCTTTATATCAACCAGCGTAACGGCACTTTCAGGAATGAAATAAGCAAATACATGTCGTACCAGACCAAATCGTCGATGGGCGATGACATGGCCGATGTTAACAACGATGGCTATCCCGACATGTTCACCCTCGACATGCTTCCTGAGTCTTATTATAAGAAAAGACAGACAATAGCGGGTTTCAGCTACATGTTCTATGAGCTGGACAGGAAGTTCAACTTTGAACACCAGTACCTAAGGAACATGCTTCACCTTCACAATGGATTTATGAATGGGGAGATGCTTCCTTACAGTGAAGCAGGGCAGATGGTTGGCAATATATTTGACACGGAATGGAGCTGGTCGCCACTGTTCGCCGACTACGACAATGACGGAGACAAAGACCTGATTGTGGCTAACGGATACCCGAAGGACCTGACTGACAAAGACTGGACCAGATATAAAGTCGCCGTTTATGGTTCTCTTGCCGATGAAAAACACGTTATAGAACGTGCTCCTTCCATAAAAGTGAACAACATGGCATTCGAGAATAAGGATCTTCTGAGTTTTGAAAGAAGAAAAGACTGGCTTCCCGACCGGCCGTCATATTCATATGGTGCCGCTTTTGTGGACCTGGATAATGACGGAGACCTTGATTACGTTTCAAACAATCTTAACGATAAAGCATTTATCCTGAGAAACCGGAGTGTAGAAGAGGCAGCCGGAAAGACCAGGTACATAAGGATAAAACTGACGGGGAAACATGGAAATACAACGGCGCTGGGTGCTAAATCGGAGATCTGGTGCGGAGGAAAGTATCAGTTTAACGAACACTTCCTGAGCAGGGGCTATGCTTCATCGGTCGATCCTGTGGTACATTTTGGCCTTGAGGGATGCGAAACTATCGATTCGATCAGGATCACATGGCCTTCAACAGGATATGTGACAACTCTAAGAAATATCGGGTCGAACCAGACCATCGAAATTGATGAAACTAATTCTGTTCCCCCCGGGAACTGGATAAATGACAGAGGAAAAGCCAGGCTGATGTTTGAAAAAGACGGGAGCATCCTGGGTTATCTCCATGAGCAGAACGATTTTCCGGATTTTATTGTTTATCAGAATATCATGCTCCACAAGCTTTCGCAGATCGGACCAATTCTGGCAACAGGCGATATCAATGGCGATGGTCTGGCAGATATAATAGCAGGAGCGACGAACATGCATCCGACCAGACTTTTCATCAGACAAGGAAACAGGTTTGAGGAAGATTCAGCTGCAGTACTTACAGATAAAAAACAGGTGGTGGAATCTGCCCTTGCCATCATCGACATTGACAACGACGGGGACAATGATATAGTTGCTGTGGCCGGAGGCTATGAATCAAAGGATGATAACGCTTACACTCACTATCTTTACCGCAACAATTATGGGAAATTTGACAGGGAGGAGCTTCCGGTACCTCAGTTTCCCGCTTCGGTGATAAAACCGTTTGATTTTGACCACGACGGAGACCCTGATCTTTTCATCGGTTCAAGGGTGAAAAGAGGTATGGTGCCGCATTCAGGACCTTCGTGGCTTCTGATTAACGACAACGGGATCTTTTCTGCCTCGCGGGCAGACGAGTTTAATCTTGGAATGGTCACCGATGCCCTTTGGAGCGATTTTGACGGAGACGGATGGGAGGATCTTATCGTAACAAGGGAATGGAATACTGTTGCATTGCTGAAAAACGTCGAAGGAAAGGAACTGAAGATAAATGAAGCTGACTGGTCCGGTGAGAAAAGCGGTTTATGGTATTCAATAACTGCCGGCGATTTTGACAATGACGGTGATGATGACTACATTGTCGGAAACCTTGGCGATAACCACCGTTTCACGGTAAACGACAAATATCCGTTGAGGCTCTATTCGATTGATGTTGATCTTGATGGTAACATCGATCCTATTACCACAGCCTACTGGAAGGATAAGAATGATGTCATGACTGAATATCCTGTGAATTATCTCGATGAACTTATTGGTCAGAGCCAGTATTTTCAGAAGATGTTCAGCGATTACGCATCTTTCAGCTATACCAGCTTTAGGGAAATGATCAGTGAGACCATAATGGAGCGTCTCGAGTTCACCCTGAAAGTAAATACGACCTCGAGTTACGTTGTCTGGAACAACAATGGTAAAATGAGATGGGAGAAACTGCCTTGGCTGATGCAGGTAGCACCGCTCCGTAAGATGATAGTAAGGGATCTTAATAATGACGGTTTTCCCGATGTTATTGCGGGTGGCAATGACCATACCTACGATATTTCCACAGGATATTACGATTCCATGAAAGGTGTTGTACTTTTCAGCAAGGGTGAGGATCAGTCTTTCAAGGCCCTGCCTCCCTCACAAAGCGGGATGCTGCTTAACGGAATGGTCGAATCGCTCCTGTGGATAGAGGGAGACACATCCCTTGTAGTCGCGGGAATTAACCGTAACAAGGCTGTAGTATATAAATTTATTCCCGGTAATATTGATTCTTCTGTTTCGGAAGTTAAGAATACCGGTGAAAAATAAGCTGGTGACTGAGCATATTTTTGATTCAGACAGCGGGAATGCCTGACTGCTGATTTCAAACTCTTCAAGCCGGACCTGCCGGATCCGGTCGCGGGTTATTCCTCCCTGACAAGCTCTCCCATTGAGAACCTGAACTTTACAACCTCCCAGCACGAAGGGCAGTTGAACAGGGGAGTGTCCCTCGAATGTTCAGGGACGTCGGCCGTGATAATACCGTTTTTCACGGAAATAACCTTCATATCGGACTCAATTGCTCCTGCAAGAGTGAACTCATTACCGGGAGAGCCGAGCAGGATAAGCTGCTGTGAAACAGTCTGGAACTGATCCCTGAAAACATATAGTGTGATTATTGCATCAGTTCTGCGGTCATCATCGATATAACCGGCAACAATTGCTGTCGGGTCGATAACATAACGGACATACTGATCGTTGATTGCAATTATTCCAAGTTCCGAAACCGCTTTCTGCGGGTTATTTAACTGGGTATTGACATAGGCTTCTGCTGCTGCAATGATTTTCTCCCTCATCTTTATGTTGGTCACGCCATGCTTGTTATCAGTCTCTGATCCGCACGATACCGGGAGCAGAATCAGGAACAGGACAACGATAGGAAAGTATGTCTTTTTCATTTGAAATGATAAATTATTCAAATGTAATTAAAAATGTTAAGTGGGGAGGCCCCTCTCAGAGCTCACTGGAATAATCCGGTTGAAGAAATAGCGATAGCGACATAATATGAGTAAGCAGGGTCAGGAATACTTTCCCGGGGCGAAATAAACCAGGCTGTGTTAAAATCGACACCTGGCTCCGGAACTATAAAAAATTAAATTCTATCTTTACCGCTTCAGCAACAGACTTCAGTTACAAACCTTGTATGAAGAAGGAAAAAACTATTTATCTGGTGTTTTTATATTCTGCAGCAGCGCTTCTTTCCTTTTCATGCGGCAGAGGTTTTGATGAAAATACCGTAAAGACCGGACGTCTGCCTTCCATCAGCCCCGACTACATTAATGTAACGATACCTCCCAATATCGCACCCATGAACTTCCTTATAGGTGAGGAGGGGCAGTCATTCCTTTTAAAGGCCTCTTCAGGAGAGTTTTCGACCGAAATAAAGTCGCCGGACGGCATTATTCAATTCTCCCCTAAGTTGTGGAAAAAACTGGTCGCAAACAGTGCCCACGGAGAAATAGAGTTCCGTGTGTTCTCTACCAACGGGAAAGAGAGAAGAGAATATGCACCTTTTTCGATGAAGGTTGCCCCTGAAAAGATCGATCCTTACCTGACATACAGGCTTATTCACCCGGGATACTACAGCTGGTCGGACATAAGGATAATGCAGAGGTCGCTTGAGAGTTTTTCGGAAGAACCGGTTTTTCAGAATCAGATAATGGAGAAGAACTGCGCCAACTGCCATTCATTCAATAATAACAGCTCCGAAAGGTTTCTTCTTCATATAAGGGGCTCAAAGGGAGGGACATATATTGTCGACAACGGTGAGATAACAAGGACGGACCCCAAAATAGAGTCGATGCCTGGGGGAGCAACTTATCCGTCGTGGCATCCGGGAGGAAGGTATGTGGCATTCTCTTCCAACCAGGTCAGGCAGAGCTTCTATTCGGTCCCGGAAAAGAACATTGAGGTTTTCGACCTTGTTTCATCCCTGATACTCTACGACAGGGAAAATAACGAGGTGATAAACCTAAGTGACAACGATACTTCCGAGGTACAGATGACTTTCCCTTCATGGTCGCCAGACGGAAATTACATCTATTACTGCAGGGCATCCCAGAATATCTCTTTCGATGCCCCTGAAATGGATCAGATCATCAAAACCCATTACAACCTGGCAAGAAAGCCGTTTGATCCGGTAGCACGCACATTCGGAGATACTGAAATAGTGTTTGATGCAGCCGCCGAAGGTAAAAGTGTTTCTTTTCCAAGGATTTCTCCCGACGGCAGGTTTGTGGTCATTACCCTGGCCGACTACGGCACCTTCCCGGTATGGCATCTGGAAGCTGACCTTTATATGATTGATCTTCAGACTGGCGCCATTGACAGCATGAGTATAAACAGCAACAGGACGGAGAGTTTTCATTCATGGTCGGAAAACGGCAGATGGCTTGCTTTCAGCAGCAGGAGACTTGATGGAAGAAGCGGACGACCTTATTTCGCATATATATATCCCGACGGGCGACAGGGAAAGGAGTTTGTTCTTCCCCAGCGCGACCCTACACTCTACGACAGGATGCTGGAGTCATTCAACATTCCGGAGCTGGTGAACGGAAAAATAAGGATAGGACCGCGAGACCTTGCTGCTGCATCCCGGAAAGAAGCTCTCAGGGCGAAGCCGGGAATGCCGGAAGACGAAGGACCCTTTAATAGTAAGAGCCAAATAAATGGCCAGAACAAGGATAATCAACGATCAATTCATGAGTGATGAAGCAGAGGATTGATACATTAAAGCGAACAAGGGATATCTGGTTTTCTCTAACGCTATTCTTTTTTATCGCCTTTGCATATTTCTGCTTTGTTGCCAATTACGTCCTTTATTTTCAGGAAACACAGGCGCTCTTCGTCTTTTCAGGGGAGTTCCTCAGCCAACGCCTTGCAAAACCGGGAGGGCTTGTTGAATATGCCGGTAGGTTTTTTACACAGTTCTATGCATCGAGAGTGGCAGGATCGCTTATTGTGGCATTTTTCCTTACACTCCCGGCTGTTTCCATGTGCCATATAAACAGGAAGCTTATCAGGGGGGCTGAGGTATCGTTCCCGCTTATGTTTGTCGTGCCCTCACTTATGATGGTGATGCAGTCGAACTACTATCACCTTATGGAGTATAATATCGGCTTCAACCTTGTAATGCTTTTTTTCCTTTTTGCGGTGTCGTCAGCTAAGCCATGGAGGAAAGCAGCCGTATTGCTTATTTTCCCTCTTTTCTGGTATGTTTCAGGCGGATATTCACTTGTCTTCGCAGGAATGTATCTTGTTTATATCCTCTTTGCTGAAAAAAAGAATTATTCACTGATTTTTGCAGCACTGCTTGTTGCCGTCACCGGTATTACATTCCTGATATTTTCAAGGGTGCTTTTTCTTGAACCTCCGGCCAATATAGTTTTTTACCCCCTTCCTTTTCTTGAAAACAGCGCCTATATAGCAGCTTTTGCTGTTCTGGTTGTGTTCATTGTCTTGTATTCGCTGATCTCCCGGATCGTGACCAGGACTACAACAGGAAAGCTGAAGACATTGCATTACACGGTTACAGCAGGTCTGATCGTTGTTATAGCACTTTTTTTGGCGCTTAAGGCATACAACTCCCAGACAGCAAGAGTAGTGGAGCTTGAAAGACTTGTTTTTGCCGGGAAATATGATGAAGCGATAAAATTTCAGGAGAAGAAACCGGCACGGAACCTCATCGGACAGTACTTCTATAACTATTCTCTTGCCGAGGCCGGTAAACTGTGCGACAGGCTCTTCGAGGGCAGCCAGGACTTCGGATATGGTTCACTTATACTCCCATGGGGAGATGTACACCTGAGCAGGGGAGCTTATTTCTATTACGCTATCGGGTTAACAAATGAGGCTCACCGCTGGGCTTATGAAGAGATGATAGTATACGGATACAGGCCGGAAAATATTAAGATGCTTGCAAAGACCTCACTACTGAACGGCGATTACCAGATGGCACAGAAATATGTCAACATACTGAAAAAGACTGTATTCTACCGAAAGTGGGCGTCGGAACTCGAAAAGATGATAAATGATCCTGCACTTATTCAGGCTCATCCGGAATTCGGGGAAAAGCTAAAGCTGATACCTTCGACAAACTTTTTTGTGCAGTTCAATGAGCCCCAGAACAACCTGCCTCTTATCATTGAATCACATCCCGGAAATAAAACGGCTCTGGAGTATTACCTGGCAGGGCTTCTTCTTTCAAAGAATGTCGAGATAGCCGTTGACAATATACGTAAACTCAGGTCGCTGGGCTATACAAGGATACCCCGATATCTAGAGGAGGCGGCGCTGATTGTTTATAACAGCACCGGTATTGCCCCTGATCTCGGAGGGCTTCCTTTAAGCGCAGAATCAAGTGACCGTTTCAGCCGTTACTTCACCGTATATGTTGCAGCCAGACAGGATCAGACCAGACTTAAGGAAAGGATGCAGAAGGATTTCGGCGATACGTTCTGGTATTATTTCCATTTCAAGTAGGACATGTAGCTCCGGCGTGGATAAAGGGGTGAGTTCGTGAAGCTCCTTCGGGAATAAGTGAGGTCAGATCTTTAAGTGCCGGCAGGGATAAAAGAACTGTTTGAGTATATAGGGATTTGTTAAAAAAGGTTATTTTTACGCATATCACCTGCCTGATCTGACGATGAAAAAAGCTGCCCTG
This sequence comes from Bacteroidales bacterium, assembly GCA_034002885.1. GTDB lineage: Bacteria > Bacteroidota > Bacteroidia > Bacteroidales > VadinHA17 > LD21. The sequence continues at coordinate 91,082 of JAVEZS010000007.1, read as the reverse complement.
CTCATAATTTTGCCACTTTTATTCTTCAGTCCTGGTTATCTTTTTTCGCAGAACCCCAGAGTGAACGGGTACAGGGGGATATGGTTCAGCACCGGTCCCAGACAGGAATACGGATACAAGCTTTCAGGTGGAGTAGCCACCTTTGGTTCGAGGCACAGACCGATAGCCGTTTACTCCGAAGGGGCAGAAAAGACCTTTTTTGTTTACGGGGGGACCACAGACCAGGATGAAAGACATCTGCTTATTATGGCTTCTTATTTTGACCACAGGTCAGGAAAAGTTCCGAAACCGGTGATAGTATACGACAAGATGGGGGTAAAGGAACCTTATGACAATTCATCTCTCACAGTAGATGTCAACGGTTATATCTGGATCTTTGTAAGCGGATATGGAAGGACAAGGCCGGGCCTTATCTTCAGAAGCAATTCGCCATATTCCATTGATGGTTTTGAGATGATATCCGAAATGGAAATGGTCTCGCCACAGCCATGGTCCATGGATGAGAAAGGATTTGTTCTGTTTTACAGCAAAACAGGCAACGGCTCTGAACTGTTCTGCTCTTCAAGCATCAGCGGAAAGGACTGGTCTGACAGCCGTAAGCTTGCATCGATGGGTGGACATCTTCAGATATCAGAGTCATACGGGGGCAGGATAGCAACTGCCTTTAATTATTTCCCCGGGGGAGACATTGACCGGCAGACGAACCTTTACCTCATGCTTAGCGATGATAACGGAAACTCATGGAAAACAATTGAAAGCAGGAGACTTCAGATTCCACTAAGGGAAGTGGAGAATGAAGCCCTTTTAAAGAATTTTGAAAAGGAAGGAAAGCTTGTACACCTGAGCGATATAGATTTTGACAGTAACGGTGATCCGGTTATACTGATAATAGTGAGTAAAGGTAATATACCCGGGCCGGTGAGCGGACCCAGGGAGTGGTTTGTTGTTTATAGGAAAGATAATGAATGGGTCTTTTCAAAAGTATGTGAATCGACGCATAATTTCGACAGGGGCGCAATTGATATTAAAGATGATGAATGGAGGGTTATCGGACCCACCGAACCGGGACCTCAGAAATATGGTACCGGAGGGGAAATAGCATTGTGGACAAGCAGCGATAATGGCCACTCGTGGGAGAAAAAGATTGACGTTACCATGAACAGCATTAATAACAATTCTTTTGTAAGGAATCCCGATAATGTCAGTAAAGAATTCTTTGCTTTGTGGACCGACGGTAACAGTGATGAATTCTCGAGATCTTATCTGTATTTCACAAATGAGAAATGTAACAAGGTGTGGATGCTACCTTATGAAATGGAACAGGATTTTCAGAAACCATTGAGGATTAGATAGATTCAGTTGAGCTTATATAATTTTACCGCATTTTCGCGAAGTATCATTCTGGCTATCAGCTTTGCCTCAGATTCATTTATATAGCCTTCTTCAACCTTATCAGAAAGAACCTCAGTAATGATCCTTCTTGCTGTCTGAAGCTCGCTGTAAACATTTTCTGCTGTATTGCAGTCGCCTCCGAAAGCCATCAGCCTGCTTACCGGAACCATTTCAAGCCATTCGTTGAGGTATATTTTACTGTAGGTCGGGGAAACCGAATAAATCCAGTTCATATCAATATACACATTACTGTAATTCTTTGCAAGAGCCGAAAGCTCTCCCCCGTATGGGTAACTTCCGTGATATAAGACAAATTCAACTTTCGGATATTCTCTGAAAAGATTCGTGAGGAGGGTCGGGTCTGAATCACCCAACACCTTACCTTTTCCGGCCTGCAGTCCGGTATGAACTGCCACAGGGAGATCATATTTTTCCGCCAGTTGCATGAGATGGTGAAAGAGGTAATCCTGAAGGGATTTTGCCTCGGCCATTGTTATTCTGTAGTCTCCTTCCCCGTTCACAAGATTTCTGAAAACCTTTTTAGCAGACTCAGCACTGGTTCTCGCAAAAAACAGTGGTCTGTAATATGCACAAAAGACCTTAACCGCCTTCATCCCTTTGTTTACCTCATTTTCAAAAGCCAGCGTAAGCGATTCTACGAGGTCGTCGAGAGTATAAATGGGATCGAGCTGTTTGATCGCGAGCGAGTCAATTCCAAACCTTGATCTCAATAAGAGCCAGTCGTCAAATCTTTTTACATACCTGAAATATTCATCCTTTCCGGTAATGTAATTGCCGTCCTCGATAATGTAATCGATTTTGCACGAATCCCTTAATATGTTATCGAACCAGCCGGTTTCATATGCGTTTTTTATCTTTTCAGACAAAGGACCCACAGTGGATTCATTAAGCTCTTCGATCCCGTATAGGTTTCTTATACTGTATATTATCATCCTGTTGAAGGAGGTGTTGAATGATTTTTTCCAGTATGGTTCAATAATTCTCCATTTTTCGATGGGGGAAAGAGGCTCGTTGAAAACATCATCAAAGAGTGTATCAGGCATTCCGGCCGAGATCAGATCGTCATAGCCATTTTGCATGAAGAGTAGTGTAAAGTCGAGGAAGTAGCTTTTTCGCAGAATTTCGGGTCCGATGAGATGTTCATGGGTGTCGATGATCCTCAGCGAGTCGACATACCTTCGGATCCGGTTCTCAAATCCGGGAACATGAGCAAAAACTGGTGATTGCTGGGCTGTGGTGGTAGTGGATAGCGTAAGCGAAAGAAGAACTAGGATGGTTGTCGTATGTCTCATTAAAGCAGGGATGGTCCTTTTTTAAGGTTCGTAAAATTAGACTATAAATCATCCTGGTATATTTCGTCTTATGTTTATTTAACGAAATTTAATATATGATAACATGGGTGTAGAATTGTTTGGGGGTAGCTGCCTGGTGATAGGTTCTTGCTGCTGGTTGCCTGGTGCTTGGTGCTGGTTGCATTATTAAATTAAAAATAGTATTAGATTGATTTTTGAATATTTATATTCCTTTATTAGTCAATTATTTAACTGGAAGCTCGCAGCCAGCAGTCAGCAACCAGAGTTATTCAATCGTTTGTTAGGGTTATATCAAAAAAAGCAGGGATGCAATTTTTGCACCCCTGCCGGTTCATAATGTTAGTTTATGAATGTTAGAATTAATACGATGAGTCCTGAGTCAGAACACCTTTCTGAAGGTCCATCTGGCTCTGAGGAATTGGCCAGTAGTCGTCCTCTTCAGCGTTAAACACAGCTGTCCCTCCTGTGGTAAGGAATGACCTGAAAGTAATGTCATCGGCTATGTATGCATTAAGGGTTTCAGCAATGATTCCCCAGCGCCTGAGGTCGAAGTATCTGTGATTCTGGCATGCAAATTCTAGTCTTGTTTCTTCCTGGATGGCCTTGAGGGCATTTTCAGCATTGTCGAAGGGATATGCTCCTGCAGTTTCAGGATAAGGATTAATGAGGTAGTTTGCTGCCGGTGCATCCCAGTCAACAACGGGATTGGCTCCGACAACATCACTGCTGCAGAAACCCTTGACAGGAGTGCTGTTCATTGCACGGGTACGGATCTGGTTTACGAGATCTCGTGCCATGTCAAGGTCACCTTCGGCTACAGCAACTTCAGCTCTCCAGAGAAGGATGCTTGCATAACGCATTGTCCTGAAGTTTTTCCCGTTGTAGAATCCTGAACCATTAAGATTTAAAGACTGTTCAGATTTCTTGTGCATGAATATCTTGGTCATCATCGGACCGCCATTGTTCTGTTCACGGATCCAGTCATTTCCGGGGTGTATGCCCCAGCCAAGAAAGTCGACGCCACGGCGTGCAACAATGAAATCTACACGTGGATCAAGAGGAGCAGTTGTAGGTGTAAATGGGTCCGAGCTTCTTATACCCATGTCGGTATCAAGGTGTACGCGGTCTGCCGGATCAAGTACAGGCAGTCCCTCCTCATCGACCTGGAAGGCGTCGAAAAGATTCCTTGAAGGCTGATAGAAGCCCCAGCCACCGCAGCTGGCAGGGCCGTTCTGGTGGAAGTTACAGCCGGATCCGTTTACGGCGCATGTTGCTGTTGCTGTTGTACTGCACTGAAGTTCGAAAATCGATTCAACATTGTTTTCGTGTGTCATGTCGAAATTATATTCATACTCCGGAGCAAGACTGAATTTTCCGCTGCTGATAATCGCATCGAGAAGCGGTTTTGCAGAAGGCAGGTCATTCTGATACATATGTGCCTGTGCAAGATAAGCCTGTGCAGCATATTTGGTAGCACGTCCAGGCTCGTTATTGTACTTGGTTTCAGGCAGGTTTTCGATTGCAAACTGAAGGTCTGTTTCTATCCCATCCCATCCCGGATCTGTGTTGGGAACGTCCTGAGGGGCCAGTTCACCAAGTTCAGCCTGGGTTTTGATATAAGGGATATTTTCGAAAATCTTGTTTGCCTGGAAGTGGAACCATGCCCTCAGGAATTTCGCTTCGGCCTCTATCTGCTTGGCCCTTGCGGGGTCAATAGGGGTTGGGCCGGCCTGAGTTGTAGCAAGGAATTCCAGACAGACGTTTGCCCTTGCTACACCGTCGTAGCAGGCATTCCACCTGTTCTCCATGTAGGGATTGTTCGGGAGGGCTTCATACCTCTCGAGCAGGTTAAAGTTACTCTGGTCACCTGCAGAGGTACCCTTATAAGCGTCGTCGGAACATCCGCCAGCATAGGTCCAGTCGCTTGTCATGGCTGCACCAAACATCGACTGGTTGCCATTCTGCATCCTTTCATACACGCCGATGAGAAGTGCTTCGACACCTTCCGTGGTCTGGATTACAGTACCTGCAGCTACCCCCGGAGGCTCCTTAGTGAGGAAATCGTCACTGCACGAATAGTTCATCAGCAAACTGCCGAAAAGTACTGCAATGGATAATAATTTGATCGTTCTTTTCATATTCATTTATGTTAATTATTCATAAAATAAAACATTACAGGCCGAAAGTAATTCCGAATATGAACTGCTTACTTGTTGGCCATGCACCTGAATCTATTCCCATATTGATACCGGCGCCCGAGATTTCCGGATCAAGACCCGGATAATCGGTGAGGGTAAACAGGTTGGAACCCTGGAAGTAAACCTGAAGCGAGCTGAATTTATTCTTCAGAAGCCTGTTTACATCATAACCGATTCTCAGTGTTTTCATACGCAGGAAGGTACCATCTTCGAGGAAAGCTGTGGAAGGCTCCTGGTGAGGAGTATCATTCTGATAAATGATAGGCATTGTTGCATCAGCATCATTATCAAGATAAGGACTTCCCCATGATTCATACAGCCTTCTGTGACTCTTCCCGGATTCGAACTGTGTATAGTCGATAAACCTCGATACATAGTTAACTATTTCGTTGCCAACCGAGGCATAGAGTGTTGTCATAAGACTGATACCCTTGTAACCAAGGTTGAAACTGAGACCAGCTGTGAAATCAGGATGAGGTGAGCCGATGTATGTGCGGTCGCCTGCATCGATGTATCCGTTCCCGTCAACATCCCTGTACTTGAAGTGACCGGCTTTGTTATAGGTACCGTTTTCGCCAAAAGCTTTAGGAGCTGCAGCAGCTTCTTCATTTGACTGGAAGATACCATCGACTATATAACCAAAGAATTCAGGGAATGCATGACCTGTCTGGGTTCTGGTGTAGTATTTCTCGCGATATCCTGAGCCCTGATAGAAGTCGGTGGCAACGTCGGTGAGTTTCGTCAGCTCATTCTTGTAATGTGAGATAACGAAGTCTGCGCTATAGGTAAAGTCACCGTTCAGTGCGCTGTTTGCGTATCCGACAGTAAGGTCGATACCGGTGTTCTTCATTTCACCAATGTTGATTGAAGGCCTGGTAGCGGTTCCGAGTACAAGAGGAAGCTGTTTCGGATAGAGCATATCCTTTGTTGTGCGCTGCCATACGTCAAATGACATTGTGAGATGCTTGATAAGGGTAGCATCGATACCGATGTTGGTGGTGGAAGTTGTTTCCCATTTTACATCAGCATTACCGAAGGTTGTCTGACTGAAGCCTGTTCCGCTTAAAGCGCCGTTGGTTCCTGACATTCCATAGCTGGCGTTACCTTCGCTGTATGCGAACTGGGTATATGGGTTATAGTTGCCCATACGGTCGTTACCGACAACACCATAGCCGACACGGAGTTTGAGGTCATCGAGCCATGATTTCGTCGATGCCATAAAATCTTCTTCAGATATCCTCCAACCTACAGATGCGGCCGGGAATACACCATACTTGGTATTTCCGAACCTTGATGAACCGTCGCGCCTCAGAACTGCCTCAACCATGTACTTGTCGGCGAATGTGTAGTTGATACGGCCGAAAAGAGAGAAGAGACTGTACTGGGAATATTCATCAGAGTTGGCAATACTCCTGAGACCTGTGTTTAATGAAAGGTAGTTGACATCCTTGAAGGGATACTGAGCCCTGCTGGCATTCATTCTCCAGTAATCATCATCATAAGCCTCTGCACCGGCTATTGCCTTGAAGTTATGCTGACCTGTTGTGTAACCATACTCAATCGTATTTGTCCATGTCCAGTTCAATCCGAATCTTGAGTTGATCCCAAAGCTGTCATATGTGCCCCTTTCAGCAGCGGCAACTTCAACATAGCCGATATCCCTGTCGCGCCTGCCATACTGGTTTATACCAATGAGGGATTTTACAGAAAGGTTCTTCAGGATGTTGAATTTGATGAAAGCGTTACCACTGACATTCATCTGCCTGGTGTAGTCGAACTGGTTCTTGTCAAGGAGGAAAACAGGATTCTGGGCATTACCCATGTTTGAGGGCCTTGATCCTGCATAGGTTGTTCCTGATTCGTCAAATACCGGCACCGCTGTGGGAAGCCTGTAACACCATGACACAATTGAAGATTCGGAGTTGTCGCCCTGATATCCGTAGTCGTTTGAATAAATAACGCCGATATTCGTACCGAGATCAACCCATTTAGCCGGTGATGTAGAAACATTGGCACGGAAACTATACCTGTCAAAACCGGTCCATTTGAAAATCCCCTCATCTTCGGTATAGCCCAGAAGGAAAGCATAGGTTGTATTTTCCGAACCTCCTGCTATGTCGAGGGTGTATTCCTTATAGGCTGCATTTCTTGATGATTCCTTGTACCAGTCGGTTCCGGGACTGGTCCTGGTTATGAGATATGTGTCGTCTCCGTCTTCAACAGCCAGTTTGTTGTCATATAGATCCATGCTGGTACCAGCATCACCTGCTGATGCTGCTGTCGGATAAAGATAATCGGGAATTACAGGTGATGAACCGCTTCCGAACTGAGCATGCTTGTAACCTGCGATTCCTGCGTTCGAAGCTTCAAGCCAGAGCATTTCAGCCCATTCCTGGGTATTGAGCAGATCGTAACCTTTTCCTGGTGTTGTGATACCCTGCCTTACATTTACATTCATGGAGATCTTCTGGTTTTTCCTTCCACCCTTTGTTGTTATAAGAACAACGCCATTGGCTGCCCTTGCACCATAGATCGACTGTGCGGCTGCATCCTTCAGAATTGTTATTGTTTCAACGTCGTTTGGCGAGTATGAACCTCCGGGAACACCGTCGACAACGTACAGCGGGCTGGCGTCGTTGATGGTCGTCATACCCCTGATCCTGATTGTAGATCCTTCACCGGGTGTGTGCTGGTTGAGGATTGTGACCCCTGCAACCTTTCCCTGAAGACGTGTTATCGGGTTGGTGGCTGCACTCTCTGCAAGGTCGGCTGCATCAACCTGGGCAACAGATCCCGTAAGGGATTTCCTTGTCTGGGTAGAGTAACCTACAACAACGATCTCATCAAGTGCTGAAACAGCTTCGGTAAGAACGACATCTATCGTTGTCTGCGCTCCTACGGTTACTTCCCGTGTATTGTAGCCAATAAACGAAAAGTTCAGAACTGAATTCGGGGATGCAACTGTAAGGGCATACCTTCCGTCAGCATCACTAATGGCACCGTTGATGGTACCTTTTTCGAGAATGTTAACACCGGGAAGGGCTGCTCCTGTCTGATCAGTAACCCGTCCTGTAACTCTCTTCTGTTGCATGTCGCCCGGATCCGGCACGCTGAACGCATATGTCGGAACTGTTCCCAGCAACAGCAGCACAATCAGAAGCCTCACCGCAGTCCTTGAACTGACTGCAAATAGTGAAACTACATGCATGATTTTTTTCGTCATACTTTTTAAGTTAGTTAGATTAGAATAATAAAAAATTGAGATTACTAAGTTTTCGGACTTAGAAAATTTAAATCACGGGAGATTTGGACTCCCTTCTGAAACACGTTTAAAGGATTATTCCGTATTTTCCATAGGCATAAATAGGTTTTGGGTTAGTAGGGTAAACAAATTTATTCATTTGTTTTAATATAACGCAACTTCTGTCTTTTTTTTTTAATCTGCATATAATGAAAGGTATAAACCTCAACTTGTAATGTTATACAACATATTGTATAAAACCGTACTGTGCTTCCATCAAAGTTTAACAGGGGTAAATAATATTATCAGTTTGGCAGAAGATCCATATGAGTATTGTGAATTTTCACATAACTTTATCATTATTTAAGTAAAATGAAGAGTCTGTACTGTCCACCAGCAATTTTCCCGCGAGTAATACGAAAAAATTGGAATACAGGTTTTTATTGTTTGGTCAAATGCTACTGTCTATTGTTGCTTATCTTTACTTGTGTATCATGCAGTGATGATTTTCTGGAAGTGAAGCCTGCCGGCAGCCTTAACGAAAATACTCTCGCCAATGAAAGAGGTATTGAAGCACTTCTGATAGGGGCCTACTCTATGCTGGATGGTGTTTCAGCGAATGCCGGAGGATGGGAATCCGCATCCTCAAACTGGCTTTATGGCTCGGTAAGGGGAATGGAAGCCAACAAGGGATCGGATGCCGGTGACTCAAATTATGATATTTTGTTAATCCAGAACTTTTCTGAGGATGCCTGGCCTGGTTATTCATCCTATTATCTCAACATGAAATGGATCGAAGTATATGAAGCTGTTGCAAGATGCAACGGTGTTATAAGGGTCGTTCATCAGGCTGAAAAGGACGGATCAATAACAGCCGCACAGTCAGTGTTGTTCATCCAACAGGCGCGTGCACTAAGGGGATGGTATCATTTTGAGGCCTGGAGGATGTGGCAGAAGATACCCTATGTTGATGAAAATATAATTTTATATAATGCGACAAACAAGGAAGATGTGCGCCAGAAGATAATAGATGACCTGACTGAGGGGACCTTACTGCCGGATGATATGGGAGCCATAGGTAAGTTTAACAGGACAGTTTCAGAGGTTCTGCTCGCCAGAGCCCTGATGCAAATGAATCACGATTATCCAAAAGCTCTTCTTATTTTAAAAAGTGCTTTAGAAGGAACAAACCCGGCCGGAGAACCTGTAGGTCTTGCCACCACTTATGGTGAGATCTTCAATATTGAAAACCGAAATTGCCAGGAAGCCGTTTATACGGTTCAGACATCCGTGAACGACGGTTCGGGAGGACTTAACGGAGGCTATGGTGAAGTGCTTAATTTTCCCTACAAAACCGGGAACTCTCCAGCCGGCTGCTGCGGTTTTTTCCAGCCAACGCAGGAGTTTGTTAATTCCTTCAGGACATCCGGAGGGTTACCCCTGCTGGATTACTCCTACAATGAGAATCCAGTAAAAAATGATCAGGGACTGAGATCCGCGGATCCTTTTACCGAAGATCAGGGCACCCTCGATCCGCGGCTTGACTGGAGTGTCGGAAGAAGGGGAATCCCTTACTGGGACTGGGGTGAACATACCGGAGCCGACTGGATGCGCGATCAAAGTTATGCAGGTCCTTACAGCCCCAAAAAGCAGGTGTACCTTAAGTCGCAGGAAGGGATCTATACCGAAGCAGGTAACTGGACATCAGGTTTTACCGCAAACGGGTACAGAATGATCCGTTATGCAGATGTCCTTCTTCTTCTGGCTGAATGCCAGATTGAAACTGGTGATCTCTCAGGCGCCGCTGAAAATATTAACCATGTAAGGGCAAGAGCAGCAAACCCTGACGGCTTTGTAAAGGAAGCTGACGGAATTACCTGGGCAGCCAACTACGACATTTCAACATATCCTTCTTTTCCAGACAAGGAATATGCATTAAAGGCCCTTTACATGGAGAGGAAACTGGAACTCGGACAGGAGGGTCACAGATGGTTCGACCTGAACAGGTGGGGAATAACGGTTACAGAACTAAACAGGGCCCTTGACTACGAAAAAACCATGCCATGGGGCTTATATCTGTATTATAATGCTATTGTCGGGCCGGAAGACGTTACTTTTCCCATACCGCAGCGGCAGATCGACCTGAGCAACGGAAGACTGGCACAGAACCGCTGATGTAATTCCGGCCGGAAAAGCGCAAGCCCTCAACTAAAAAATAGTTACTTTTAGCACCATAATTGCCGTTTGATCTATGAAAAAGGATGGAGTGGTGATCCTTGCTGACGGAAGTTTCCCGGTTCACAGGATCCCGCTTGAGTATTTGAGGAATGCCGGTCATATAATCTGTTGCGACGGTAGCGCCAGAAGCCTCACTGAGGCTGGTTTTGAGCCTGAAGCTGTTGTGGGTGATCTCGATTCGCTTGATATGGGTTTGCTTGACCGTTTCTCCGACAGGCTTGTCAGGGACGATGACCAGGAAACCAACGATCTTACCAAAGCTGTTCGCTGGTGCCGGACGAAAGGATTTGACGAGGTTGTGATACTTGGCGCTACCGGGAAGAGGGAAGACCACACTCTTGGAAATATTTCGCTTCTGGCGGAGTATACATTATATATAAAGGTATCGATGGTAACAGATACCGGAATATTTGTTCCTCTCCTTGCAAAAAAGAAAATAAGTTCCTACCCGGGTCAGCAGATTTCTGTTTTCAGTCTTGACCCTGAGACTGAAGTCTCTTCAACAGGCCTCAGATATGAGATGAACCGGCTGAAGCTTCACAGCTGGTGGAGGGCAACACTTAATGAAGCCTCAGGTGATTCGTTTGAGATCCTTTTCAGTGGTGGACCTGTGATTGTATATCTGAAATTCCCAGACTAAGGTTGTGAATAAGGCAGTGGGCACTAGGCAGTTGGCAGTGATTGGTGGTTGGTGATTGGTGATATAACCAGCACCCAGAACCAAGCACCAAGCAACGAGTACCCAGCAACTCTGTCTTAACACAAACCAATGCTAGTTCACCGGCCTGATTGCATCCTTGACAAGGTTTATCAGCTGTACCCTGCCTTTCACGTTAGTCTTTATGTAAATTCTGTGAGTGTGATCTTTTACAGTCTGTAGGCTGATGAACAGCTTGTCGGAGATCTCCTTGTTGCTAAGTCCGTTGCATATTTCACTGATTACGTCGGATTCGCGGGGTGATATCTCATACCGACTGCAAAACTCGTTGAAGGGAATGGAAACAACAGGTTCTTCTGCGAATGCAGGAAGCAGGGTACCGTAAGTAAAGTAAACAGGGAGGAAGCTGTTACCCACGAAAAAAATAAAGATAAAGAAAGCTCCCAGCCATGGCTGGCCCGAATAAAGAAAGAGGGGAACGCACTGCACAATCATTATCATAAAAATGACCGGTGCGATTATCTTTCTGTCATAATCATGTATTAGCGGACCTTCCTTCCACCGGAAATGGATAATATATGCTGCAACGAAATAGTGTATGATATTCATTGCCACAAAATATTCCTTGATGAGAAGCTTCGTGTCGAATGTGCCCCTCTCTGTTATAAAATACCCCGTTGCTGTCAGAACCATGAAATTGACAACGAGGAACAGCAGAATGAACAAGGCGCTTTTCTTCATTCCTGCAAGGCTCTGGGAAAACCTTATAAGCATCAGCCAGGCAAAAACAAGGAAGGGAAGACCCAGCAGAAGCGCCAGGTCGGAAATCCTTTCAAGCATTTCGGGAGATGAGAAGGACGACAGAATGGATTTTATTGCAGCCTGGCCCCAGAGACCGTAGAAACCGAATGCGTAGATGAAGACCTGAAAATAGAGGAGGAAGGAAAACGCTTCCGATTTCGACCTGCTTCTGATCCTTGTGGTTAGAATGATCCCGGCGGCAGTGATGGCAACCGAAACGATAAAGGTCAGGTAGAAGACAAATTTAATCATGATCATAAAGATATTCAGATTCTCCATGATTAGGACAGGAGCCGGCTGATAATTTTACCCTTCCTGCCCGGATCCCTACTAAAGTAGGTGTATCCAAACTATAGTAGGAATTTTGTACAATCACTACTAAAGTATTGAGTATGGTAAAAAAAGGGTGTCTAATTTTGGTATGTAAAACGAATAGAACAATCTTTTAAAACAACAGCTATGGAAAATGGAAAAAATTACAAACTGGTTCCCACATTCGGGAATAGTTTCGGGACAGGTTTTCAGGTAATGCTTGATAATTTTCTGAGGTTACTTCTGGTCGTCTTTGTCCTGGCGATTTTGACAGCACCCTTCAGCGGGCTGAACTATAAATTCGACGCCGGTGATTTTCCTAAAACCCCCTACGAATGGGGTCATATGTTCGGAAATGATCTTCAGGGTCTGTTTGCAGTAGGGGCGCTGGGAATGCTGGGGATCTTCTTCGGACTAATTGCCCTGGCCTATACCTTCCTGGCAGCTCCTGTGGTAACATATGGAGGAGATATGATCTTTGTTCAGGCTGTAAGAGGCATCAAGCCTGATTTTGAGCTCCTCATAAAAGGATTCTGGCAGAATTACCTCAGTATAATCCTTGCCCACCTTCTGGTGGTGGCGCTTATCGTCCTGGGATGTTTTGCGCTTCTGATACCCGGTATAATCATCGCATGCCGCCTGGTGTTCGTTTCATATATTGTTATGGATAAGAAACTCGATCCTATTGAGGCAGTTGAACTGAGCTGGAAACTGACAAGGGGTCACGGATGGAGGATCTTTGCCATGGGATTCGTTTCCTGCTTTATAATTCTTTTTGGACTGATAATGTTCATAATAGGGATCTTTCCTGCCATAATGTGGGTCTCAAGCTCCTTTGCAACCCTCTATCAGTCGGTTCTTCTTCAACATGAAAAGCCGGCTGTTGATGAAGCAGTTGTGGTATAATTTGCACATTCACTGTAAGTTTCAGGTTTTTCAAGAGCTGCAGACAACTGCAGCTCTTTTTATTTAGCTTATTATTAGGAGATATCGGGATTTTTTATAAATTTATTGACCCGTTCTGAAAAGGCTCAAAAAGATAAAAAAGCTTTGTAGACAGGGATAAAATTGTTGTGTCAGATTAGTCAGTACAGAATTTTCCAAACTAACTTGCATTTGTATGAAATCAATCGTGAGACTTATCGTTGCCGCGCTGTTGTTATATGCACCTGTTAACGTGCAAGGACAGATAAAGGTCGACCTGAAAAAGAAACTTGAGAACAAGGTCAACCAGAGGCTTAACCAGAAAACTGATCAGGCTATTGACAAGGGCCTTGATGCTGTTGAAAATGATGTCAAGGGAGAATCGGATAAATCAAAAAAAGAAGGTCAGGCTGCTGGAGGACAGGAGAAGCCGGTGGCCAATGAGGCAGTATCCGGATCCGTTAAGGATCAGGAAGCAGCAGGGGCGAAGGATCAGGAAGCATTGCAGACATATTCAAAGTATGATTTTATTCCGGGCGAAAAGGTAATTTTCTTTGATGACTTCAGTCAGGATGCAGTTGGCGACTTTCCGGCACTTTGGAATACCAACGGATCGGCCGAGGTTGTCACCACGAATCTTTTTCCCGGGAAATGGATGAAGTTTGTGATGAATGAATGTGTCTGGACTGATGCCCTTTTGAATCTGCCTGAAAATTATACGATCGAATATGATGTCATTCCGATAGGTGGACTTGAGGGTCCAGGTATGTCAGGCTGGCATATGAAACTGATGCAGGCCAAAAATGTCAAAGCCTGGGATGGTGGAACAGCTCCCGGAAAAGGAGGATTTCAGTTCAAGGTGGAATACTTTGGCAGGCCCAGTTATCATACATGGTTCATGGGTGAAGAGTGCGGTCCTTCAGCATTGTCGGGATATGTTCAGCAGGAAAATTTCAAGGAAAAGATGAATCAGAAGTACCATATTGCAATATGGGTTCAGAAGACGAGGATCAGGGTGTATCAGGATCAAAACAAAATCATTGATCTGCCGCGGGCTCTTCCTGCAGGATGTGTAAAACCCGACAGGATCCGTTTTGAAACTGGCGCTGTAATGATTTCCAGTGTAAGGGTTGCTGTCGGAGCTCCCGATATGCGGAATAAACTGATCACCGAAGGCAAACTTGTTACATACGGGATCTATTTCGATGTTAATAAAGATGTCGTAAAACCCGAATCGTACGGGACACTTAAAGAGATCGCGGCCGTTCTCCAGGAAAATCCTGATGTCAGAGTAAAAATTATTGGGCATACCGATACCGACGGTGCCGATGCTTCAAACCTGGATCTTTCTAAACGTCGCGGCGCTGCAGTCAGGAATGAGCTGATAAAATCATTCGGGATAGACGGCTCGAGAATGGAGTCCGACGGCGCGGGCGAAACCCAACCTGTTGCCCCAAACGACACGCCTGCAAACAAGGCTCTCAACAGAAGAGTGGAATTTGTAAAACTCTGAAGCGGTTTTTTTCATAACTTTAAGGCTCAATTTAAACATCAGCATTATGAGAACAAAGGTTACATTGATTTTTACAGCTGTCTTTTTACTTACAGCAGTTGCAAACGCCCAGGTTGGAAGCGTCCTGAGGAACAAACTTAACAAGGCAATAAACAAAGAGGTCCAGAACAAAGTCGATTCAGCGGCAGCCGGAAAAGAGGGAGAGGCTCCTTCAGAGGCAAGGCCGAGAGGAATTGGAATGGGGGTACTGGGAGGTAAAACAGATATCAAACATAATGATGAGTATGATTTTACAGGAAGGATACACATGATTATGGAAGTATATGACAAAAAAGATGTATCACGTTCCGATTATTACACATATTATAATGCGAGTTCACTGAACGCAGGAATTGAGGTCAGGATAGTTGATCCTGAGAACAGCAGCCAGGCTGTGCCCACAACATTCCTCTTTGACAACGAGAACAGATGCTTTATGATGCTTATGCAGGGAGAAGGGGGCGGAACTGGAATTATCTCTACAATTCCTGATGATGAAACCCTGGCGGAACAGACCAAAAACCAGAAGGTAGCACAGGATAAACCGGCAACGATCACTAAGACAGGAAATTCAAAGATGATTGCCGGATACAGGTGCGACGAATACAAGGTTGTCGAAGAGGGAGAAGAAGGTTATTCAAATGTCTGGATGACAAAGGATGTTAAAATCAAGGCTGACAAAAGAAACTGGGGAAAGGCAGGTATGCCCACGTACTACGGGCATCCTGAATTTGACGGATCTATGATGCTTGCACTTGAATCTTTCGACAAGACAGGCAAGATGGAAATGAAAATGGAAACAAAGGAGATCGACGACAATTTCAGGCATTCAGTCTCCACAGTTGGGTATTCCTTTATAAAAATGAATTTCGGCCAGGCTGGGAAGAAATAAAGCTTCAGTCGCTGAAGATATGATACTACGCCGCAAAACCGGATAACAGCCGGTTTGCGGCGTGGTATTTTATATGGTTATGGGAAAGCAAAGAGCAGCGACCTATAATTTTGTAAGTCTGGCAAAGCGCAGGAGGAGCTTCTTCCGTCCGCCTTCACTGAAATCGACAGTTGCAGTGTTGTTGGGTGCTTCTCCTTCGATACTGATTATTAAACCTTTGCCAAAACGATCGTGACTGACCGTATCTCCAACACTCAGCGAAGAACCGTCAGATGAGATACCTGCCGCACTTTTGACCCTTACAGCTGTTTCCATCTTTTTTAATTTCACAGGGGTATTGTAAGGGCGAGACTCCTTCCTGAAGGAGATATGCTTCTCTTCACGTTCCCTCGACGGGAAAGGCTTTCCTCCGGTTTGAGGAAATTCGAGGAACCTGTTATCCAGTTCCTTAATGAAGCGGCTCGGACCGCTTCTTTCGAGGTTTCCCCATTTGTACCTGTTAAGGGCATAGCTGAGCGTTGCCATTTTTTCAGCACGTGTAACGGCAACATAGAAAAGCCGCCTTTCCTCTTCAAGCTCTTTCGGATTGCCTGCCGAAAGAGGCGAAGGGAAAAGGGTATCCTCCATCCCTGCTATGTAGACATATTTGAACTCAAGTCCTTTAGCCGAATGCATGGTCATGAGTGTGACCTTGTCCCTGTCCTCTTCCTTCTCATTATCCTGGTCGGTAAGAAGAGCCACATTGGCAAGATAGGCCTCAAGGGTTGCGGGTTCTCCGTTGGTCAGGGCTGATTCCGTGAATATCTTGATGGCATTCAGGAGCTCTTCCATATTCTCATACCGGCTTACTTCCTCAGGTGATTTTCCCTCTCTGAGTTCTTTCAGTATTCCCGAACCCATTGCTATATCCCTTGCTTTTGTGTAAGCCTCTGCTTCACCGGCACCGGTACGGAATACGTTTATAAGGTCAGAATACACTGTTATTTTATTAACAGTTCCCGGGTTGAAATATCCGGAGTATTCTTTTACCGAAGAGACTATCTGCCATGCCGGGACATTATTCTGACCGGAAAGTTCAAGGATCTTTTGAATGGTTGTGTCGCCAATGCCTCTTTTGGGGTAGTTGATCGTACGTTTCAAGGCTTCCTCATCCTCAGGATTGATCACCATTCTGAAATATGCAAGAATGTCTTTTATTTCCTTACGTTCGTAAAATGACAATCCTCCGTAGATCTTGTAAGGGATGTTCTTTTTTCTAAGGGTCTCCTCGAAGATCCTCGACTGGGCATTTGTCCTGTAGAGGATAGCAAAATCTGACCAGTTGAGCTGACGTGAGAACCTTTTGTCGAATATATCAGAGGAAATGTTGAATCCTTCCTCGGTGTCGGTCATCGCCTGCATGACCTGGATCTTTTCTCCCTCTTCGTTTTTCGAATATACTTTTTTTGCTATCTGTCCCTGATTATTGGCTATAATGGAGTTTGCAGCATTCACAATGGTCTGAGTGGATCTGTAATTTTGTTCGAGCTTGAACAGGCGGTAGCCGTCGTAATGGTTCCTGAACTCGAGGATATTCTCGATCCTGGCTCCCCTGAAGGAGTAAATGCTCTGGGCATCATCTCCTACGACACAAAGATTCTGGTGAAGGTCAGCCAGTTTCCTTACAATAAGGTACTGTGAGTAATTTGTATCCTGGTATTCATCAACAAGTATGTACATGAACTTATCCTGGTATGCTTCGAGTATTGCCGGAAAGTCGCGGAAAAGGATGTTCGTGTTGAGAAGAAGGTCATCAAAGTCCATCGCATTTGCCCTGAAACACCTTGATGAGTATGCTTTGTATAATTCGGAAAGAAGAGGCATCCGGCATGCCTTGTCATACTCCTGTACCGACTGATCGGCAGCATACATTCCTGCCGTTACAAGGTTGTTTTTTGCAGCTGAGATCCTTCCTGCAATGGCTCCGGGTTTATAAATATTGTCGTCGAGATTCATTTCCCTGATGATCGTTCTTATCAGGCTGCGCGAGTCAGATGAATCGTAAATGGTGAAATTAGGCCTGTAACCAAGGACTGAACCTTCAATACGAAGGATCCTTGCAAAAATTGAGTGGAAGGTTCCCATCCAGAGATACCTTGCCACTTCAGCTCCTATTATTGCCGAGACCCTGTCCTTCATTTCGCGTGCTGCTTTATTGGTAAAGGTCAGGGCCAGGATTCTGTAGGCTGGAATACCTTTGTTAAGAAGGTGCACAATGCGATAGGTCAGAACCCTTGTTTTTCCCGAACCGGCCCCTGCAATAACAAGAGCAGGACCGTCAGTGTTGATCACCGCCTCGCGCTGTGCTTCGTTTAGTTCGCTTAAGTAATTGTCAGTCATCGATCATTCCCTGAACAGGATGGTTGACCTGTCCTTTAAGGGTGGGCCAAATTTAGCAAAACGGCCGCCAAAAATACAGAAAAACCGTTCCCTGAATGAGTATATTTATCAACAGTTATCTTGCATTCAGCATGCTAATCGGCGGATTTTATTAATATTGCCAGTGGTTATAACAAAGAATTGGAGTAACCGTTAATATGAAAACAGGAGAATATTCTGCATGAATCGGCAAGGACTACTTTATGCAGGGATTCTCACCAACTAATAAATGCCTGTGCGCTTCTTGTATATCATCACAGCACTTATGATTCCGGCCGTTCTGTCGGGTCAGCTTACTGCACCCGGATCGAACACCGTCAGGTATACCCAGTACCCTTCGTCACCAACAGTAAGGGATCCTGTGTTTGTTTTCTGTGGCAGTACAGGAAATACTACAGGTACACTTACCGCTGTGAGTCCCGGTGGAACAGGTCCCTTTACCTTCACATGGTACAGATGGAATGAAGTTTCGCGAGGCTTTACACAACTGATCCTAACCGAATCAGGGGTTTTATCATCGTCGGCAACAAATCTTGAGGAAGGAGGATACAGGGTGTCAATAAGCGGACCGGGTTATAATACGAGCCTGACAGGATGGATCTTTATCGACCGCCCCAGGTCGACAGCGGCACTACAGAACCGTACCTGCGAGTATGTTGCCCTGACAGGAACGGCCGCAGTCGATACTTTTTTCTACAGCGATCCGACAGGAGGAGCAAGGATAAGACTTCCAAACGGGGTAAGGTTCAGATGGTCGTCAGAACCTGTCTCTGCCATACCTTATCCCGAAATTGACATAACCCCTCAAACCTTCGATCCGCCGCTCGAGGATGTTACCTACCGGCTCACCGTAACCGACAGCATGGGCTGTAGCACGGCAGCCTCATTCTTCTATGAATCGATCCACGTGAAAGCCGACTTTACAGCCGAACCTTCAAAAGGGGAGGCCCCCCTTGAGGTTACCTTTACCGATAAGTCGGTGAGGGCAGATAAATACAAATGGGAATTTGGCGATGATTCAGTTTCAGTTCTCAGTTCGCCTTCCCCTCATACATACTTTATCCCTGGCAAATACTCGGTGAAACTGACAGTTGAAAGCGCCCTCCATTGCATAGACTCAATGAGATTCAGCAGCATTGAGGTTGAGGAATCATCCCTTGCCATTCCCAACGTTTTTACCCCGAACGACGACGGGATGAACGACAGATTCATGGTCGACAAAACATCGCTCAGATTCATAAGCGTAAAGGTTTTCAGCAGGAACGGAATGAAGGTTTACGATTTTTACGGAGAGGGGCAGGTCCTCAAAGACTGGGAGGGCTGGGACGGAAATGTCGGGAATTCGTCGGCAAAGGCAGGCCCGGGAGTGTATTTCTATGTAATAAGAGCACTGGGCTGGGACGATGTGAAATACGACAGCAGGGAATACCGGGGCTTTGTTTACCTGTACAGGTGAGGCTGGTTGCTGGTTGCTTGTTGCTTGTTGCTTGTTGCTTGTTGCTTGTTGCTGGTTAGCAGCAAACGGTTCATTCAGGGCACAGGCCGCAGGGCAAAATAGTACTGTCGATGCCAACGGGTTTTCCTAATGCCTCACTACTTACGCCTCACGCCTTACGCCTCACGCCTCACGCCTCACGCCTCACGCCTTACGCCTTACGCCCAACGCCTCACGCTTCACTACTTACGCCCTCACACACTTATCACCCTTCGTCTCGCCTCTATACGCCACTGACCTGTTACCCGTCCTTCTTCGACAACGAATGCCATGTCGTGACGGTCGACCGTAGGGCAGATATGCCACGGGATACAGTAAACAGCATCGCCGACCTTCATCTTCCCGGCTTCAGGAAGCCTGATAACCAGGTGTTCCTCGTTGTGGGCTACGAATTCATAGTTGTCATATCCGCATAGCTTTAACCTCGGGTGAGGCATCTCTGAGGCCACAGCCTTGTGACCGAGGTCTATGCAGATCAGATCGTCAGCAGGCTTGCTGATAACGCGCGAAAGCAAAACGGCTGCACTCAGGTATTTCATATCGGTGAATGAGGTGCCGTAACCATAATCCCACAGAATGACGGTGCCCGGACTGGTTTCGACTCCCTCCCTGGCAGCATGTATGGCAAAGGTGGGTGAACCTCCTGCCACAACATTAATATTGCCAGGTTGGAAGCGGCTTATTTCACTGATCATGTAGGTCACCCCCTTGTAAGCTTCATCACATTTTTGCTTTCTGACTGTCAGATCATTATCGTGTATGTGTCCGTCGTAGGCGTGAAGACCGCCAGTCGTGAGTCCGGGAAGTTCAGATATAAGCCTGTAAAGATCAACAGCTTGTTTGCCGGGAATACTACCTGTCCGGTTCATTCCGGTGTTCAGGTCGAGCCAAACCGGAATTACGAGACCAAGGCTTGCCGAACGTTCTGACAATTCTCTTATCACTGTATCGCAATCGGCGATGCAGGAAAAGGTTATTGAAGGAAATATTCTTTTAAGTTCAAAGAACCTGTTAATATTCGGTCCGACCGGCTGAAGTGCAAGGAGGATGTCAGTTGCCCCGGCGCCTGCTGTCATTTCCGCCTCTGCAATGGTTGCGCATTTGAATTTATTGATACCCTGATCTGTCAGCATTCTTACAATAGCAGGCGTCTTGTGAGTCTTAACATGAGGTCTCAGCCGGCGTACATCGCCGGCAATGGAAATCATTCGTGCGATATTGGCCTCTATACGCTGAGGATATACCAGAAGGGCAGGGGAGCTTACCTCTCCGGCATTTGAGATCACATACCAGTGTCCCAGGTTTTCCGTATCATTTCCCATTCTCAGTCCTTCAGTTCAAACATTGCCTCTATTTCAACAGCAATATTGTTAGGGAGGAACATTCCTACCGCACTTCTCACTCCAACACCGTTGTCGGAACCGAAGACGTCGGACATCAGTTCGCTGAATCCGTTGATGACAGCAGGATGGGCTCCGAAATCCGGCGTGCTGTTTACCATTCCAAGTGTTTTTACCAGTCTTTTTATTTTTCCAAGATCGCCTATGCTGGATTTTATGAGCGAAAGCATCGATAGTCCCACCTGCCTTGCTGCATGCTTCCCTTCTTCCAGTGACAGGTCGGCACCGACCCTTCCTTTGATAAGGGTTCCGTCGGATTTCAGGGGTCCCTGTCCGGAGACATAAAGCATGCTGCCGATGATTAGTACAGGTTTATAAACACCCATGGCTTTGGGTGGAGGCGGCAGCTCAAGGCCAAGTTCAGTGATGATAGTTTCGGGATTTTTTTCCATAGCTTTGATGATTATTTAGTATTCCGTGATTCCTGATTTATCTGGTCGTATCGGTTTTTCTCCGGAACCAGTTTCATAAATTGAGTTCGGCTTTGAATATTGTGACTGCCTGTCCGGCTATATCAACTCTCTCTCCGTTCAGAGAGACTTTCAGAACTCCTTCTCTTGCCGATACCTGGTGTGAAACAAACTCCCTTCTGCCTGTCTTTTTACTCCAGAAAGGAACCAGGGCACAGTGAGCGGAGCCTGTCACCGGGTCTTCGTTAATCCCCAGCGCCGGGGCAAAGCATCTTACGCAGAAGTCGTATTCAGGATCGGATGAGGACGCCGTGACAATAAGATCACCATACGGAGATTTCTTCATGGCTGCAAAGTCGGGCTCAAGACCGCGGACTTCCTCCTCGCCGGAGAGAAGCACAAAAGCCCAGCCGTGAGCTGTTCGGTGATACTCAAGAGGCTCTGTACCCAGATATTTCCGGAGGTCGGAGGGCACAGGATGCTTAACAAGTCCGTAAGCGGGAAAATCGAGCACAATCCAGTCGATTGCTTTTCTCACATTAAGGATCCCTGCCCGGGAGCTGAATACAATTCCTTCCTCAGCAGCGATAATCCCCGTTTCGTACATTATATGTGCAGAAGAAAGAGTGGCATGCCCACACAGCGGAACTTCCGATTCGGGAGTAAAATACCTTATTTTATATGCGTCTTTTCCGGGAACTATAAAAGCTGTTTCTGAAACATGCAATTCCGCGGCAATTTTTTGCATCCAGTCATCTGACTCTTCTTTTTCAAGTATACAGACTCCTGCAGGGTTGCCTTTAAAGGGTTCGCTGGCAAACGCATCGACCTGGTAAATGATTCTCCTGTTTTTCATTTTTAAGTTTAATTATAGTGGCTGAACCCCGGCATTTAATACTATTATATTTATTATCAGTGTTATATGGTAAAACTTTTAATCTGCCATTCAGGTATTGTATCTCGTACTGTTCTCCATTCACCGGTAAATTTCGTGTTTTTACTGAATTTATCCGGAATTCAACAAAGAAAACTTTCAAAACTAAAAAAGTTTTCTCATTTTTGCGGGTCTAATTTTCAAAAGTGGATTACAGGCAAAGAATACTCGAAGAAGCTGCAGAGATGTTCAGGACGTACGGTATAAGAGCCGTGACGATGGACATGCTGGCTTCAAGGATGAGTATTTCCAAAAGGACTATTTATGAGGTTTTCAGTGACAAGGAGGAACTGCTGAGAGGTGTTCTGAAATGGATGTTGGAAAAGCAGACAGAAGTTTTCTTTGAATATGTTAATGAATCGAAGGATATAATTGAAGCTATTTTCAGGATGCTGGACCTTATGTTCGAGCATTTTCAGAAGATGTCGCCTGCTTTTCATCTTGATATGAAAAGGGTTAAAAAAGATCTCGGCGATTACACCGACATGATCAAGGAGCTTCCTTATTTTTCGTACAATGAGGAGATCCTGAACAAAGGTATCAAAGAGGGTGTTTTCAGGGAGGATATCGATGTGGAGGCAACCGGACGGTTGATGACAGAGGTCCTGAAGATGTCGAACGACAAGGACATCCTTCCATACGACAGTTCGGAGTGCATCAACTCCGTCAGGAATTTTTACATCAATTTTCTCAGGGGAATATCCACCCAGAAGGGTCTTGATCTGATAAACAGGTATGACGCCAGGCAAAAATCAACGAATTGAAGTGATAACAGATTAAAGATGAATAATAGGAAGCATATGAAAAGGAAAATTTTGATAGGAACAGTGCTTATGTCCTGTTTGTCCTGGACAGGAGTGTTTGCGCAGAAGGGTACGGACGTCTTAAAGCTTTCCCTTATGGAGGCTCAGGATTATGCCCTGTCGCACAACAAGGCGGTGATAAATGCCCGCGCCGATGTTGAGGCATCGAAGGCAGCTTTGTGGGAAACAATCTCAGCTGCTCTTCCGCAAGTCAGTTTATCAGGGACCTTTGCCGACAACCTGAAGCTTATGACAACCCTTCTGCCCGGTGAATTCTTCGGACAGCCCGGGACAAAGATACCGGTCACCTTCGGGAGCCAGTTCAACACAAGCGCATCTATGGATGTCAGCCTTTTGCTTTTCAACGCCCCGCTTTATATCGGCATTGAAACAAACAGGCTTGTCCAGAAACTGTCACAGCAAAGTCTTCAGAAGTCGGAGCTTGATACGAAGGAATCAGTCAGCGCTGCATATTTTCTGATCCTTGTTTCTGAAAAGTCGCTCCAACTGCTTGAGGAGAATATAGTAAACATGAACGAGTTAATGAAATCGACCAGGTCGATGTTTTCAGCTGGTATGGCCGAATCGACCGATGTCGACCAGATGGTATTAAATGTAACACAGGTGGAGAACAGCAAGACTGCCCTTGAGAGAACTATAGAACTGAATTATAATCTGTTGAGGTTTCAGCTTGGTGTCCCGGCCGGGACAGTTCTAAATCTGACTGAAACCCTTGAGAGTCTGACTGAAGCAATAAACGTTGAGGTCTTGTTGTCGCAGGAATTTGATCACAGGCAGAATATCGACTTTAAGCTCGTCGAGGGACAGGAGATGATCTCGGAGCTAACTCTCAAATCGCAGAAAGCTTCGACACTTCCTACTCTTGCAGGTTTTTACAACTACGGCAAGAATGGAATGGGAGACAAGATAAACGACCAGCAATGGTTTGACAACTCAATGGTCGGTCTCAACCTTTCGGTTCCGATTTTTGCCGGAGGCCAGAGATATTCAAGGATAAAGCAGGCACAGATCAATCTTAAAAAGGCAAGGACTACAAAGGAGCTGGTCGCCGAACAGCTTCTGCTGCAGGAAAGTCAGCTCAGGTACAACCTGGTGAATGCCAACCTTCAGTACATGAGTCAGAAGGATAATCTCGAAGTATCGAAGAGGGTTTATGAGAGCACAGAAAACAAGTTCAGGCAGGGAATGGCCTCCAGCATCGATCTCACGCAAGCGAGCAACCAGTATCTGCAGGCCGAAAGCAATTACCTCACTGCCCTTATGGACCTCCTTCAGACCAAGGTCGCACTCGACAAGCTTTTAAACAATATCTAAACACGAAATAACAAAAAGGAACAATGAAATACTTAAGAACAATTCAGGCAGTTCTGGCAGGCGGGCTGATACTTACAGCCTGTTCACCCAACAAAGGAAATGATCCGGCCGCCTCCGGAATAGCCCAGGCTTCGGAAAAGACAGCTGTGCCGGTGAGGGTTGAGACTCTTGCAAAGACCAAAATCTCAAGGACTATCGATTACACTGCCACTGTTCTTCCGTTTGAGGAGGTCAACATGGCTCCGGCAACTCCGGGAAGGATTGAAAAGATTTATGTAGAAAACGGCGACAGGGTTAACAAGGGAGATCAGCTGTTCCTGATGGACCGTTCGCAGCTGTACCAGCTCAAACTGCAACTGGCCAGCCTTGAGAAGGACCTCTCGAGGCTCGATACGCTACTGGCCACCGGAAGCGCAAAACAGCAGCAGTATGACCAGCTCAAGACTCAATATGACGTTACTAAGACCAATGTGGATTTCATGGAGGAGAACACTCTCCTGAAAGCTCCGTTCAGCGGGATAATAACGGGAAAATACTTCGAAGACGGCGAAATTTACTCCGGAACACCCACAACTACAACAGGAAGGTCTGCTGTAGTTACACTGATGCAGGTTAATCCTCTGAAGGTTGAGGTTGCAGTTTCGGAACAGTATTATCCCCTTGTAAAAAGGGGCATGAAAGCAAGCATTAAAGCCGACGTTTACAACAATCAGGTTTTCACCGGAACCGTATTCAGAAAAGCTCCGACTGTCAGTTCTGCAACCAGGACCTTTATTGCCGAGATAGAGCTTCCCAACAGGAATGATCTTCTGAAACCCGGCATGTTCGTGAGAGTGTCGATGGACCTCGGAGAAGTTGAGACTTTCGTTGTGCCTGCAGCATCGGTTCTGATGCAGGAGGGGACCAACATCCGTTACGTATTCACCGAGGATCAGGGTATCGCAAACCGGATCGAGGTTACCATAGGAAAAAGATTTGACGACCAGCTTGAGATTATTTCAGATAACCTGAGCGAGGGGAGCAGACTTGTAACGGAGGGCCAGTCGAAACTTCTTAACGGGGATAAGCTTGAGATAATTCAATAAGTTATACAAAAGAAATAAGATGAGCATATACAGCACTTCTGTCAACAGACCTGTAACAACCATCCTGATTTTTGTCGGGCTGATGGTTATGGGCCTATATTCACTGACACAGCTGCCGGTTGACCTTTACCCGGAAATCGAACTTCCGTTCGTGGGTGTTGTCACCACGTACCCCGGGACAAGCGCGTCGGATATTGAAACCAATATTACACGACCGGTAGAGGATGCCCTTAACTCTGTCGCCAATCTGAAGGAGATGACTTCAACTTCAAGCGACGGACTTTCGGTGATATTCATGAATTTTGAATATGGGACAAACCTCGATGAGGCTACAAACGACATCAGGAGTAACCTCAGTTTCATTGAGAACTATCTTCCTGAGGATTCCGAAAAGCCAACCGTCATGAAATTCAACTCCAGCATGATGCCCATTATCTTCTATGCAATAACGGCTCAGGAGAGTTACAGGGGTCTGGAGAAGATTCTGGATGAGAAAATAGTAAATCCACTTAACAGGATCGAAGGTGTCGGATCTGTTAGCCTGGCAGGAGTACCCGGAAGAAAGGTTTACATTGATGTCGATCCGAGGAAAATGGAAGCCTACCACCTCACCATTGAACAGATAGGGGGGGTACTTGCAGCCGAGAACATGAACCTGCCTGCAGGCTATATCGAAATGGGCCAGACCGATTATCCTCTCAGGATACAGGGAGAATTCCCGGAGAGCGATATCATAAAGGATATCGTTGTAAGCAGCTATAACGGCAATAATGTTTACCTGAGGGATGTGGCAGTGGTGCGCGATACAATCCGCGAATCCAAGCTCGATACCAGGGTCAACGGCCGTCAGGGCATGACAATGTTTGTTCAGAAACAGTCCGGAGGGAATACTGTAAAAGTAACCAAGGAAATAGAGGAAGCTCTCCTGACCCTTGAAAAGGATCTGCCGGCTGATGTCAGGATAGAAAAGATGTTCGACAGCGCAACCTTTATCAAGGACTCCGTGAACAACCTTACCGAGACCCTTATGTACGCGGGAATATTCGTTATTCTGGTAGTGCTTTTCTTCCTTGGAAGATGGAGGGCAACACTTATAATAATTGTAACAATCCCGATATCACTCGTTGTGGCATTCATATACCTGTTTGTCACGGGAGAGTCGGTAAATATAATCTCGCTGACATCGCTCTCGATAGCCATCGGGATGGTGGTTGACGATGCCATTGTAGTACTGGAGAATATAACAAAACATGTGGAGAGGGGAAGCAGGCCGAGAGAGGCCGCCATCTATGCAACCAATGAAGTGTGGCTGGCCGTCATCGTATCAACGCTTACAGTAGTGGCCGTGTTCTTCCCGCTGACATTCGTAACCGGCCTTACAGGCGTTCTTTTCAAACAGCTCGGTATGCTTGTTACAATCACAATTCTTACATCGGTGATTGCTGCTATTACCCTGACACCTACAATGAGCGCGCTGTTGCTGAAATGGTATCCGATCAGGAAGGACGCACCTTTCTGGACATATGACGGGAGTATCCGTAAGTGGCTGGACTCCTTTGATGGCTTCTATGGAAGAACCATCAACTGGGTCCTACACCACAAGAGGTTTACAGTTATCGCTGCAATTCTGGTTTTCGTAGGATCAATGCTTCTGTTCATGTTCATTGATACTGAGTTCTTCCCGCAGGCCGACCAGTCGCAGGTTACAATGACAGTGGAATTGCAGACGGGAACCAGGGTAGATGAGACAATGAAGACGACCGACAAAATCGACAAGATTCTTCAGGCCAAATACCCTGAGATTGAATTGCTGTCGTCATCGACCGGTGTCGATGATGAGGGAGGCTTCTCATCGATGTTCGGAGCCGGAGGAACTCACGTTATTACATATACACTCAGTCTTGTCGATCCTGACGAGAGGGAGAAGGATGTTATCACCATTGCTGAAGAGATAAGGGCCGACCTGGCCGGAATCCCTGAGATAACTGACTATTCGGTCAGCACTTCTGAAGATATGGGCTCCTTCGGGGGCAACACCGTAGATGTTGAAATATATGGTTACAATATCTCGGAAACCAATATAGTTGCCGAGGAAATTGCAGCCAGGATCAGGCAACTACCGGGAGCAAAGGATGTGACGATCAGCAGGGATAAATCAAAACCTGAACTTCAGATAATTCTTGATCAGAACAAGATGATAACGAACGGTCTGAACACTGCGACCGTTTCGATGGCAATCAGGAACAGGGTAGGCGGTATGACTGCCACCAGACTCAGACAGGCGGGCGACGAGTACGATGTTGTGGTCAGGTTTGAGGAGAAAGCCAGGCAGACGCTGACTGATATCGAGAATATAGGCATCACCAACCCGGCCGGACAGGTCATAAGACTTGCCGAGATTGCCCAGATCAAGGAATACTGGGCTCCGCCAAGCATTCAGAGGCAAAGGAGGGAAAGGATAGTTATGGTTTCATTCACGCCTTACAAGGAATCGCTTACAGTTCTTCAGACCGAGATTCAAAAGATTATTGATGAGACCAGTATACCTTACGGTGTTATGGTTCAGATTTCAGGAGCCATTGAGGAACAGATGGAAGCTTTTATGGATATTGCATTCCTGATACTGGTGAGTCTGATCCTGGTTTACCTGGTGATGGCATCACAGTTCGAATCGCTCAAGATGCCTGTAATAATCATGATAGCCATTCCATTTGCATTTTCGGGAGTAGCTATAGCTCTCTTCCTAACCAACACTACGTTGAGCGTTATTTCTGCAATCGGAGCCGTTATGCTTATCGGTATCGTTGTGAAGAACTCGATAGTGCTGGTCGACTTTATCAACCTCATGAGGGAGAGAGGACACGAGCTTTATGAAGCCGTTGAATTTTCCGGAAGATCGAGGCTCAGGCCAGTGCTTATGACCTCTGCGACGACCATTCTCGGAATGCTTCCGCTGGCTCTTAGCTCAGGTTCAGGTTCGGAACTGTGGAAACCCATGGGTATCGCGGTTATCGGAGGGCTGGTATTCTCCACGCTTGTTACTCTGGTGGTAGTACCTGTCATCTACGTTCTCTTTGCAAGGAAAGGGGAACGCAACAGACACCTGGCCGTTTATTCAGAAATGGATTTCCTGAATGAAAAGAACGGGAATAAAAAATAGTTCCTTATAGCTGAAGACAATGGATCCAGCATGTTACATGATTACTGCCGGGATAATGGTTCTTATAATGATATGCTGGTTTATTTCTTGCCTCAGGGTTAAAATCAAATAATCATAATTCAAAAAAGATGAAAGCTGTAATGATAATATTCAACCAGGCTCACACCGAAAGGGTGGAGTACCTGTTCGACAAGCTCGGGATAAGAGGTTATTCTCTCTGGGAGAATGTTCAGGGCAGAGGCAGCAATACAGGAGTTCCCCATCTGGGTACGCATGCCTGGCCCGAAATAAACAAAATAGCAATGACTGTCATTCCAGGAGAACTTGTCGATGACGTTCTGTCGGCTGTCAGGAAAATTGACCAGATCAATGAAGAGGTCGGAATAAGGGCTTTTGTCTGGGATATTGAAAGGGCTGTCTGATCGAAGGATGATCACCGGATCGTTCCCGCTGTCAGCCCGACTGCAATGAATTATTCACTGCTGAAGGCTGACTCCCGGGAGGAGCTGGCAGTTAAGGCAGTGTACAGGTTGCTCAGGAATACCGGGCAGCCTTTTTTTTACAATATTACAAGTATCAGGTGTTTGTTAAAAAAACTGTGAATTTTGGTATATTCCTATGTAATTTATGGGGTATTGTAAGAAAAAAAGGATAAAATATTAAAATTATTAACTAAAATAAGGGGGTATGTTTTAAAAATAGTACTTTTGTGAGGATCTTTTAAGAAAACACATATGAAGGATGAAAAGTATTTGACTGCCGGAGTGATATTGTTTTTAATGATATGTTCTTTACCATTGCAGGCCTGGGCTCAGGAAGAAAGGAAAGGGAGATTTGATGTATCTGCCGATCTTTACAGCAATTACATATGGAGGGGATCAAAACTCGGAACAGGTCCGGCATTTCAGCCTTCGGTTGAATTCACAAGCGGGGGACTGGCGATAGGGGTCTGGGGTTCCGTGGATGCCGGAGGATATTCAGAAGCTGATCCTTATATTTCCTATTCGTTCCCGTGTGGACTTAGCCTTGGAGCAACTGATTATTACCTTCCTGACCTTTCCTTTTCAGAAACATCAAAAGCTGACGGAAGTCACGGACTGGAACTGAGTATGGGCATAGTCCGCGGAGGTTTCTCGATGAATGTTAATTACATTGTCAACGAGGCCGGTGGTATCGGAACCTACGGGGGCGACAAATACTTTGAAATAGCTTATTCCTTTACAAGTATCAGGATATTTGCAGGTGCCGGCGACGGATGGCATACCGGCGGAGGCGGATTCAGGGTGTGTAATGCCGGGCTTGAAGTATCGAAGGAGATAGTAGTGACCGACAGGTTCTCCATCCCTGTAACTGGCCAGGTTGTACTGAATCCCGACAGTGATAAATTGTTTATTCTTGTTGGGATATCCTTTTAAGCAGGTGATGATGGAACAAGAAAAAACCCCGGTGAGCCGGGGTTTTTCTTTATTTTTATTCTTCCTCCTCTTCTTCGGAGTATGCTTTTATAACAGCTTCCTGTACTTCGGAAGGTACCTGGGCGTATTCGGAGAACTTCATAGTGTACATTGCCCTGCCTCCTGTAATTGAACTTAAAGCAGTTGAATATTTATTCATCTCTGCAAGAGGAACCCTGGCTTTGATAACCTCGAAACGTTTTTCACTGGCCATTCCGAGAACCATTCCACGGCGTCCCTGAAGATCGCTTATCACATCACCCATCCTGTCGGAGGGAACCATTATTTCAACATCGTATATTGGCTCGAGTATCTTGGCACCTGCATTTTTAAAGGCCATTGAGAAGGCATTTCTTCCGGCGAGCCTGAAAGAGATCTCATTTGAGTCGACCGGATGCATTTTGCCGTCGTAGACGTAAACGCGGATATCCCTGGCATATGAACCCGTAAGCGGGCCAACTTCCATCTTTTCCATTATTCCCTTGAGTATGGCAGGCATGAAGCGTGCATCGATCGAGCCTCCAACAATACAGTTCACGTAAATGAGTTTTCCTCCCCATTCAAGATCTATCTCATCTTTTGCCCTTACTGAGAGTTTGATTTCCTTGCCTGCAATTTTCATCATTGAAAGCTCAGATGATCCCTCGGTATAAGGCTCTATTATCATATGGACTTCTCCGAACTGACCTGCTCCACCCGATTGTTTTTTGTGCCTGTAGTCTGCCTGTGCAGCCTTGGTAATTGTCTCGCGGTACTGGATCTTAGGAGGATTATAGCTGGTTGGTATTTTATAGATGTTATCGAGATGCCATTTCATAATGTTGAGATGGTATTCTCCCTGACCATGGACCAGTATCTGTTTCAGTTCCTTTGAATATTCGATATTTATTGTGGGGTCTTCGAGGTGGATCTTGTTGAGTGCTTCCCCGAGCTTTTCATCATCGCTTTCGCTCTGTGCTTTTATTGCTGTGCGGTATTTCGGTTCCGGGAACTTTATGCCTTCATATCTCCAGTCGTTTCCGGGGGAATTCAGGGTGTGGTCTGTCTTTGTATTCTTCAGTTTCACGAAAGCTCCTATGTCGCCTGGCCAGAGTTCAGGAACACGCGTCCTGTTTTTGCCTGCGCAGATATAAAGTTGCGAAAGCCTCTCCTTTATGCCGTTGTTGCTGTTCACCACGTCGAGGTTCTCGGTTATTTTTCCGGAATAAACCCTGAAATAGTTTATCTCACCGATATGTTCCTCTATCGATGATTTGAAAATATAAACCGATGCCGGACCTGCAGGATCAGGATTAACCTTCACGCCCTTACTGTTGACCTGGGCAGGCATATCGGTAAACGAAGGAGCCTCGCTGACAATGAATTCCATTATGCGATCAACTCCTATGTTGTTCTTTGCAGAAGCGCAGAAAACAGGGAACATTCCCCTTGTCAGTATCCCTTTGGCAATACCTTTTCTGATTTCCTCTTCCGTCAGAGTATCATTGGAGAAGAAGCTTTCCATCAGAGACTCATCGCTCTCAGCTGCTTTTTCGACCAGGGCAGCGTGAAGTTCCTGTGCCTTTTCCAGCTGGTCGGCGGGTATGTCAGCAAGCTTGCCAGTTCCTCCGTCCTTGGGATACTGGTACATCTTCATCCTTAGGACGTCGATTATTGAATTGAAACCAAGACCTTCGTTAACAGGGTACTGGATGAGGATAACGTTGTTGTCGAGCCTGTCCCTCATCATTTCCAGCGATTTCTCAAAATTGGCTTTTTCGTGATCGAGACCGTTGACAACCAGAATAAGCGGTTTGTGAACCTTCTCGGCATGACGGAAATGGATTTCTGTACCTACTTCAACACCGTTCTGAACGTTGATTGTCATAACGGTACAGTCGGTCGCAAACAGTGAGGATATTACTCCGCCGCTAAAATCGTCGAGGCCCGGAGTGTCAATAATATTGATCTTCCTGTTCTGGAATTCAGTATAAAGTACAGTTGAGAATATTGAGTTACCGTTTTCCTGTTCGATCGGGCGATAGTCTGAAACAGTGTTCTTCCCGTCAACAGTACCTCTTCGTTCGATTACTCCGCCATTGAAGAGCATTGCCTCGGCCAGGGTCGTCTTTCCTGATCCGGAGTTGCCGAGAAGAGAAATGCTCTTTATCTGGTCAGTCTGGTATGTTTTCATAATCTTCTGTGTGGGTTATATTATAATATTCAGGGATTTTAAGCGCACAAAAATAACAAATTTTTAAAAACTGTTCAGTAAAGGCTGCGTAATTACAAATTTTTTATTTCCTTTGCACCAGTTTTTTGAAACTCAGGAGTACCGGTTTTTCTTTCACCGTAAGTTTAGAAAATGATTTTTCACCGGGAAAGATCGGGAAGGAGCCTGTTGATAACTTACATTTCTTCGTAAGATATTCTGTTTTGAAAGACACTGACGGCACTGTTTGTCATTGAAAATCACTATGACTGCATACATGACCGGGTGCCTGCTGAAAAAAATGTGAATGAGTTTGCTTGATATAGAAATAAAAACAATACCTTTGCGAACCGATTTTTTGAGTAAAATTTAATGTAAAAATCATACTATTTATGCCGACAATTCAGCAGTTAGTAAGGAAAGGCAGGAAAAAACTGATCGATAAAAGTAAAGCTCCTGCTTTGGATTCATGTCCTCAGAGAAGGGGTGTTTGTGTTCGTGTTTATACAACGACACCAAAGAAACCCAATTCAGCTATGAGGAAGGTGGCCAGGGTAAAGCTTACAAATCAGAAGGAAGTCAATGCTTATATTCCCGGAGAAGGTCATAACCTCCAGGAACACTCAATAGTCCTTATCAGAGGCGGAAGGGTGAAGGATCTTCCCGGAGTAAGGTATCACCTCGTCCGCGGAGCTCTGGATACCTCAGGAGTCGATGGCCGCACACAGAGAAGGTCGAAATATGGAGCAAAACGACCAAAGAAATAACGATTAAAAAGGTAAGATAATGAGAAAGGCAAAACCAAAGAAAAGGATAATGTTACCGGATCCCAAATATCACGATCCGTATGTAACAAGGTTTGTGAACAATCTTATGTATAGTGGTAAAAAGAATCTTGCTTTTAAAATTTTCTATGATTCACTCGACATAATCGGCGAGAAATTCAAGAATGAGGGTAAGACTCCCCTTGAGATCTTCAAACAGGCTCTTGATAATGTAACTCCCCAGGTTGAGGTAAAAGCACGCAGGGTTGGAGGTGCCACTTTTCAGGTGCCTATGGAAATCCGCAGCGACAGGAAAGTAAGCATAAGCATGAAGAATATGATTTCCTTCGCCCGCAAAAGGACCGGTCATTCAATGGCTGACAGACTTGCTGCAGAATTGATGGCAGCTTATAAACTTGAGGGAGGCGCTTACAAGAAAAAGGAGGACACTCACAGGATGGCAGAAGCCAACAAGGCTTTCGCACATTTCAGATTTTAATCTGCCGGCCGTAGTCAAAACTGAGGTAAAAGAATGGAGAACAGCCTGAAATATACCAGAAACATCGGAATCATGGCCCATATTGATGCCGGAAAAACCACCACGACGGAACGTATCCTGTTTTATACGGGGCGTACCCACAGGATGGGAGAGGTGCATGACGGGAATGCCCAGATGGACTGGATGATTCAGGAACAGGAAAGAGGAATAACAATCACTTCAGCTGCAACAACAACTTTTTGGAAATATAACGGAGAGGAGTTCAAGATAAATATCATTGATACCCCCGGCCATGTTGATTTCACAGTCGAAGTGGAAAGATCACTGAGAGTTCTCGACGGTGCAGTAGCTGTATTTTGTGCTGTTGGCGGAGTGGAGCCTCAGTCGGAAACAGTATGGCGGCAGGCAAATAAATACAACGTTCCCAGGCTGGCTTTTGTCAACAAAATGGACAGGGCCGGTGCTGACTTTTTAAGTGTGCTTCATCAGATTAAGGAAAAGCTTGGTGCAAACCCAGTTGCAATACAGCTTCCGATTGGTTCGGAAGAGAATTTCAGGGGTGTTATTGACCTTGTAAGGATGAAGGCATTCGTGTGGTATAACACAGATATCGCCACAAGCAGGTTTGAAGTAGAGGATATTCCGGCCGACATGGCAGATGAGGCAGAGGAGTGGCGTGGGAAACTTGTTGAAGCGGTTGCAGATGTTGATGATACCCTTCTGGCTCGTTTTATTGAAGATCATGATTCAATAACGGAAGAAGAGTTATTAACTGCTCTGAGAAAATCGACCGTTCTGGGTCTGGCTGTTCCGGTACTCTGCGGAGCCTCGTTCAAGAACAAGGGAATACAGAATCTGCTTGATGCTATAGTGTCATTTCTTCCGTCACCGGTTGATATCGGTGCTGTGACAGGGATAGATCCAAGAAACGATAATGAGATCACAAGAGAACCTGATACTGCCGAACCTCTTGCAGCCCTTGCCTTCAAGATTGCAACCGATCCCTTTGTGGGAAGGCTTGTTTTCCTGAGGGTGTATTCGGGGGTATTACGTTCGGGCGATACGGTTCTCAACACAAGAACAGGGAAGAGAGAAAGAATAAACCGCCTCTTCCAGATGCATGCCAACAAACAGAATCCCAAGGAGATGATATCCGCCGGCGATATATGTGCCGGAGTCGGCTTCAAGGATCTTAAGACCGGTGACACTCTCTGTGCGATCAACAAACCGATCCTTCTCGAATCGATGGACTTTCCGGAGCCGGTTATAGGTATTGCCGTCGAACCCAAAACACAGGCTGATGTTGACAAGCTGGCTATTGCACTTAACAAACTTGCAGAGGAAGATCCCACCTTTCAGGTAAGGACCGACCCCGACAGTGGTCAGACCATAATCAACGGAATGGGAGAGCTTCACCTGGAGATTCTTATCGACAGGCTGAAGAGGGAGTTTAAAATAGAGTGCAACCAGGGAGTTCCCCAGGTTGCATATAAGGAAGCTATCACAACAAGTGTTGAATTCAGGGAAGTATTCAAGAAGCAGACAGGCGGAAGAGGTAAGTTCGCTGATATTTCAGTGAGGATGATGCCTGCTGAGAACGGAGTGAGAGGCCTTGAGTTCGTTAATGAGATAAAGGGAGGAAATATTCCCAAGGAATTTATTCCTTCAATTGAAAAAGGATTCCGCGAGGCAATGGTGAACGGCCCTCTGGCCGGATTCCCCGTGGAAAGCCTTAAAGTAGTACTGAAAGACGGTTCGTACCACCCGGTCGACTCCGATGCCCTTTCTTTTGAAATAGCAGCCAAGCAGGCATTCAGGAAATATGCATCGAAATGCAATCCTGTGATTCTCGAGCCTATTATGTCGACCGAAGTTGTTACTCCGGAAGAGTATGTCGGCGATGTTATTGGCGATTTCAACAGGAGAAGGGGAAGGGTGGAAGGAATGGAATCGAAAGCAGGCTCAAGGGTTGTTAAAGCAAAAGTACCTCTGGCAGAAAAATTCGGCTATGTTACAGTACTAAGAACCCTGACTTCCGGAAGAGCTACTTCAACAATGGAGTTCTCTCATTATGAGGAGGTGCCTGAAGAAATAGCAAACAGGATTGTAGAAATTACTAAAGGAAAAATTCTTTAAAGAAAATGAGTCAGAAAATTCGTATCAAACTTAAGTCTTACGATCATAATCTTGTGGACAAATCCGCTGAGAAGATTGTAAAAACCGTTAAGTCAACAGGCGCAGTTGTAAGCGGACCTATTCCGCTCCCCACTCACAAAAAGATTTATACGGTTCTTCGTTCCCCGTTTGTCAACAAAAAAGCAAGGGAGCAGTTTCAGCTCTCATCCTACAAGCGGCTTCTTGATATTTACAGCTCAACGCCCAAAACGATTGATGCTCTGATGAAACTTGAACTTCCAAGCGGGGTTGAGGTAGAAATAAAAGTGTGAAACCAGTAAAATTCTTATAGAGATGCAGGGACTAATTGGAAAAAAAGTGGGGATGACCTCTGTCTTTGATGAAGACGGAAAGAATATCCCATGTACTGTTCTGCAGGCCGGACCATGTGTCGTTACCCAGATAAAGACAAAGGAGAAGGACGGATATTTTGCAGTGCAGCTAGGCTTCGATGAGAAGAAGGAAAAACATACCAGTAAGGCTGAACTAGGCCACTTCAAAAAGGCAAATACGACACCCAAGCGCAAACTTATTGAATTTACCGGTTTTTCAGAAGATCAGGTTAAAGTCGGGGAGGTTCTCGCTGCCGGTTTTTTTAGCAGCGATAACTGGGTTGACGTCAGGGGATGGTCGAAGGGAAAAGGATTCCAGGGCGTTGTCAAAAGGCATGGTTTCGGAGGCGTTGGTGGCCAGACCCATGGTCAGCATAACAGGGGACGGGCACCGGGTTCACTCGGAGCATCATCATTCCCGTCAAGAGTGCTTCCCGGAATGAGAATGGCCGGACGCAAAGGAGGAGATAAAGTTATGTCTGTAAGCATGCGAGTTATAAAACTCATGCCTGACAATAATCTAATATTAGTTAAAGGATCAGTTCCCGGTCCGAAAGGTGGTTACGTAATAATAACAAAATAATGGAATTAGCTATTCTTAATACTGATGGTAAGGAAACCGGAAGAAAAGTCAATCTCGACGATTCAATATTCGCGGTTAAACCTAACGACCACGCCATATATCTTGATTCAAAGCAGTATCTCGCCAATCAGAGGCAGGGTACCCACAAATCAAAACAGCGTGGTGAGGTGGCTGGAAGTACCAGAAAGATAAAAAGACAGAAAGGGACAGGTACGGCACGCGCAGGAAGCATTAAAAACCCTCTCTTTCGCGGAGGCGGTCGTGTATTCGGCCCGCAGCCCCGGTTCTACGGATTCAAGCTCAACAGGAAAATGAAACAGCTTGCCCGTAAATCAGCTCTGTCGTACAAGGCATCTTCCAATAATATTATCGTTCTGGAAGACTTCAATTTCGAGGCTCCTAAAACAAAAGCTTTGATCAGTATGGGTAATAATCTGAATATTGCCAATAAAAAATCGCTTATTGTTTTACCGGAACAAAATAAAAACATATATTTGTCATCCCGAAATGTACAAGGGGTTGATGTTGTAACAGCCGGAGAATTAAGTACATACAAAATTATGAAGGCCTCAACTCTGGTACTTGTGGAGAGCGC
Organism: Bacteroidales bacterium; assembly: GCA_034002885.1. GTDB lineage: Bacteria > Bacteroidota > Bacteroidia > Bacteroidales > VadinHA17 > LD21. Next base: position 53,907 of record JAVEZS010000007.1, on the reverse strand, counting down.
AGTTGACGTTTTGCAGGCAACTTTTAAAAACCAGTAAAATTTAAGTAATGAATATTCTGCTTAAACCGATAGTAACGGAAAAGATGACAAGCCAGGGCGACAAGTTCAACCGCTACGGTTTCGTCGTTGCCAGAAATGCGAACAAATTGCAGATAAGAAAAGCTGTTGAGGAGCTTTACGGGGTTACCGTCGAATCAGTTAATACAATGAGATACGGTGGCAAAGTGAAGACAAGAAACACCAAATCAGGTCTCCTGGTAGGAAAGACAGCTGCCACAAAGAAGGCAGTCGTTACCCTGGCAGAGGGAAATAAGATTGATTTCTATAGCAATATTTAATAATCAGTATGGCAGTCAGAAAACTAAAACCTGTAACGCCAGGTCAGAGAAACAAGATTATCAGCGCCTTTGATAACATTACAAAGGCTGTGCCGGAGAAATCCCTCCTTCGACCGCTCAGAAAATCAGGAGGAAGGAACGTTAACGGCCGAAGAACTATGAGGTACATCGGTGGCGGTCACAAACAGATGTACAGGGTCATCGATTTCCTGAGGGATAAGGATGGCATGAATGCAACGGTGAAGGCAATAGAGTATGATCCCAACAGATCGTCGAGAATTGCCCTCGTTGTTTATGAGGATGGAGAAAAGAGATATATTATTGCACCTGTCGGACTGCAGGTCGGACAGACAATAGTTTCCGGAAAGGATGCAAGTCCTGAGATAGGAAATACAATGTTCCTGAATGACATCCCCCTCGGTACTATTGTTCATAATATTGAACTGAAGCCCGGAAAAGGAGGATCAATGGCGCGCAGTGCCGGGACATTTGCCCAGCTGTCGGCACGTGAAGGTAAATATGCAACCATTAAGCTGCCTTCGGGTGAAACCAGAATGGTTCTTACAACATGCCGTGCTACAATCGGTACCGTGTCGAATCCGGACCATAACCTTGAGAGGTCGGGCAAGGCGGGCCGTACACGCTGGCAGGGCCGCCGTCCGAGAGTCAGAGGCGTTGTTATGAACCCGGTCGACCACCCCATGGGAGGAGGCGAAGGAAGAGCATCCGGCGGACATCCGAGGTCACGCAAGGGTCTTCCGGCAAAAGGCTTCAAGACACGCGACAAGAAGAAATACTCTGCAAAACATATTATTGAAAGAAGGAAAAAATAACTGATATATTATGAGTAGATCAATAAAAAAAGGCCCTTTCATTGATTATAAACTGGAAAAAAGAGTCCTGGATATGAACAAGGGGCAGAAGAAATCAGTTCTCAAGACCTGGTCGAGGAGATCTGTAATCTCACCCGACTTTGTCGGACATACTATAGCAGTTCATAACGGTAATAAATTCATACCTGTTTACATTACTGAGAACATGGTCGGTCACAAATTTGGCGAATTTGCCCCGACACGTACCTTCAGAGGTCACTCCGGTAACAAGTAATAAGTAATGTAAACCTGAAAAATATTTAGAGATGGGTGCAAGAAAAAGGATTTCGGCAGAAAAGAAAAAAGAAGCTGCCAAGAATAGTTACCAGGCGGTTTTGAGGAACTGTCCCACATCGCCCCGCAAGATGAGACTTGTGACCGGACTTATCAGCGGTCTGGAAGTTAACAAGGCTCTTGATGTGCTTAAATACAGTTCACAGGAAGCTTCACGCAGGGTCGAAAAGCTTCTCCTGTCGGCTATTGCAAACTGGCAGGCCAAAAATGAAGGCGTGAGAATAGAGGAGAGCAATCTCTTTGTGAAAAAGATCAGCGTCGACGGCGGCCGTGCCCTTAAAAGGCTCCAGACAGCCCCTCAGGGCAGAGCCTACAGGATCAGGAAGAGATCAAACCATGTGACTGTGGTTCTCGACAGTATGAATAAGGAAGTTGAAAAATCAACAAAATAAATTCGATGGGACAAAAAGCAAATCCGATAGGTAACCGATTAGGTATTATTAAAGGGTGGGACTCAAACTGGTTTGGAGGAAAAGACTTCTCCGGGAAACTCGTTGAGGATACCAGGATAAGGGAATATCTGAATGCAAGGCTCGCCAAGGCCAGCATCTCAAAGATTGTAATTGAGAGAACCCTCAAACTTATTACCGTAACCGTAAACACCGCACGTCCGGGCATTATCATCGGGAAAGGCGGACAAGAGGTCGACAAGCTCAAGGAAGAACTGAAGAAAATTACCAAGAAAGAGGTTCAGATAAACATATTCGAGGTAAAACGCCCTGAACTTGATGCCAACATTGTTGCGAACAATATTGCCCGTCAGCTGGAAGGTAAGATCTCATACCGCCGTGCAATCAAAATGTCGATTGCATCCACCATGAGGATGGGAGCAGAAGGTATTAAGGTGCTTATCTCAGGCCGTCTTGGCGGTGCGGAAATGGCACGAAGCGAGACATACAAGGAAGGAAGGATTCCGCTTCACACCCTGCGCGCTGACATAGATTACGCACTGGCTGAGGCTCATACCAAAGTCGGACTTCTGGGAATAAAGGTCTGGATATGCAACGGTGAGGTATACGGTAAGAGAGATCTTAGTCCCAACATCGGAGCAAGAAATGCCAAAAGCAAGAGTCTCAAGCGTAAGCCAAAAAAGTAAACTTAGAGAGTAAATAATTTTATAACATATTTTGAGCCATGTTACAACCGAAAAGGACCAAATACAGGAGAGCCCAGAAAGGAAGAATGAAGGGAAATGCTCAAAGAGGAAACCAGCTGGCATTCGGGTCATTTGGGATAAAGGCACTTGAGGAGTGCTGGATAACCGGAAGGCAGATTGAAGCAGCCCGTCAGGCAGTTACCCGTCATATGAAACGTGAGGGACAGATATGGATAAGGGTATTCCCCGACAAGCCAATAACAAAGAAACCTGCAGAGGTTCGTATGGGTAAGGGAAAAGGAGCACCTGAAGGTTTTGTTGTGCCTGTAACTCCGGGCAGAATTCTTATCGAAGCTGAAGGAGTTCCCTATGATGTGGCCAGAGAAGCTCTCAGGCTCGGTGCCCAGAAGTTCCCGATAACAACAAAATTCATTGTAAGAACAGATTACGTACAGGAATAAAATCATAACACAAATGAAGACTTCAGAAATAAAGGAATTGAGCACTTCCGACCTGGTTGAAAGAATAGACACTGAAAGAACAATGCTTGTCAGGATGAAGCTTAACCATGCGATAACACCCCTGGATAACCCCCAGAAGATCAAACAGGCCAAGCTTACTATTGCCCGTCTTCTTACAGAACTGCGCCACAGGGAATTAAATGAGAAATCTAATAGCTAGTTCAGCAATGGAAAGAAATACAAGAAAAGAACGAATAGGTATTGTTGTCAGCAACAAGATGGACAAATCGATCGTCGTGGCCATTAAGAGGAAAGTAAAACATCCGATTTACGGCAAGTTTGTAAACAGGACCAAGAAGCTTATGGCACATGATGAGGAAAACTCGTGCAACATAGGTGATACGGTAAGAATATCAGAGTCCAGGCCTCTGAGCAAGAACAAAGCCTGGAGATTAGTTGAAATAATCGAAAGAGCCAAGTAGTCATGATACAGCAGGAAAGCAGGCTAACAGTAGCCGATAATTCAGGAGCTAAGGAGGTACTTTGTATCCGCGTCCTGGGAGGAAGCAAGAAAAGGTATGCATCAATCGGCGACAAGATAGTCGTCAGTGTAAAAAGCGCTCTCCCCTCGGGCGATGCCAAGAAAGGTACGGTCAGCAAGGCTGTGGTCGTACGGACAACCAAGGAGATACGCCGTCCCGACGGTTCGTATATAAGGTTTGACGATAACGCGGTGGTCCTTCTCAATAATCTTAACGAGGTAAGGGGTACGCGAATCTTCGGGCCGGTAGCCAGAGAACTCCGCGACGGATACATGAAGATAGTATCGCTTGCACCCGAGGTTCTGTAATTTTTAAAATCAAGGCAATGCAGAAGAAAATTCATATAAGGAAAGGTGACACGGTTATAGTGGTAACCGGTGAATCGAAAGGTCAGAAAGGACGCGTCCTTGAGGTAGACAGGGATAAGGAAAGAGCCATCGTTGAGGGAGTGAACACTGTTTCAAAGCATACAAAACCTAATGCGAAATCACCCCAGGGAGGAATCATAAAGAAAGAGGCTCCGATACATATCTCTAACCTAATGATCGTTGATCCTGCATCGGGAAAACCAACCCGGATAGGAAGAAGGCTCAATGACAAAGATAAATTAGTTCGTTATTCAAAAAAATCAGGAGAGGAGATCAAGTAATGTATACACCTGCATTAAAAACCAGATATAAGCAAGAGATCGTTCCTGCATTGATGAAGGAATTTGAATATAAAACCGTCATGCAGGTTCCCAGGCTGGAGAAGATTGTCCTTAATCAGGGAGTAGGCCAGGCGATCGCTGACAAGAAGCTTCTTGAGTTCAGCGTGAAGGAATTATCAGACATAGCAGGGCAGAAAGCCGTTCAGACATACTCATCGAAGGACATCTCAAATTTCAAGCTGAGAAAGAACATGCCAATCGGTGTTATGGTGACTCTCAGAAAAGACAGGATGTATGAGTTCCTTGAGAGACTCATTGCCGTGGCTCTTCCCCGAATCCGTGATTTCAAGGGTATCAGTGCAAAACTCGACGGCCGCGGGAATTATACCCTCGGAGTTACCGAACAGATCATATTCCCGGAGATCGACCTTGATAAGATAGCAAAAATAATGGGTCTTCAGATAACTTTTGTTACAAGTGCAAATACCGATGAGGAAGCACTTTCTCTTCTGAAACATTTTGGATTACCCTTTAAAAATACTAAAAACTGAATATATGGCTAAGGAATCAATGATGGCCCGCGAGGTAAAACGCGCACGACTGGCCGAAAAATACTCTGCAAAAAGAGCCAGACTCAAAGCTGAGGGCGATTATGTCGGATTAAGCCGTCTCCCGCGTAACTCAAACCCGAACAGGGTCCGCAACCGCTGCAAGCTCACAGGAAGAACCAGGGGTTATATGAGACAGTTCGGTATAAGCAGGATTACTTTCAGGGAAATGGCTTCCTTCGGATTAATTCCGGGTGTAAAGAAGGCGAGCTGGTAAACGAGAATGAATATTAACTATAAGAAAGAATAAAAGATGACTGATCCGATTGCAGATTTATTGACCAGAATCAGAAATGCCATTATGGCCGGTCATAAGGTTGTGGAAGCACCAGCATCCAATCTTAAGAAGGAGATTGCCAGGATTCTGTTTGAAAAAGGATATATCCTAAGCTATAAGGTTGTGGAAGGTGAAAACCCTCAGGGAATTCTTAAGATCGCTCTTAAGTATAACCCAAAGAACAAAAGACCCGCAATCAAAAAGATCGAAAGAGTTAGCCGTCCGGGCCTCAGACAGTATGCAAGTGCAGATGAAATTCCGCGCGTACTTAACGGACTGGGCATAGCAATTATATCAACTTCCAGGGGAGTAATGACCGACAAGGAAGCAAAAAAGGAAAATGTTGGTGGTGAAGTATTATGTTTTGTATACTAATTAGGAGGATAGTTTAATGTCACGAATAGGAAAATTACCTGTAAACCTGCCAAATGGTGTCACTGTTACAGTGAGCGATGCCAATGTGGTCAGTGTGAAAGGACCTTTGGGTGAGCTGAGCCAGAGCATCAGCAAAGACCTCGAGGTTGAAGTGGTGGACAACACTATCGTGCTGAAAAGACCTTCGGAATCGAAAAATCACAAATCGCTGCATGGTCTTTACAGGGCGCTTATCGCCAATATGGTGGTTGGTGTGTCGCAAGGGTTCAAAAAAGAACTTGAACTCGTTGGAGTGGGTTACCGTGCCGAGGCAAAAGGTCAGCTTCTCGAGATGAGCCTTGGTTATTCACACGATATCATTCTTCAGCTGCCAGGCGAGGTGACGGTTGCGACCAGAACCGAAAGAAGGAGTAATCCGATTATAACACTCACAAGTATCGATAAACATCTTATCGGACACGTGGCTGCAAAAATCAGATCTCTTCGCCCGCCGGAACCCTACAAGGGAAAAGGCATCAAGTTTGTCGGAGAATCTGTCAGGAGAAAAGCTGGTAAGTCGGCAAGTGTTTAATCCGCGAAAAATCGTAAAATCATGGCTTTAACCAAATTGGAAAAAAGAACACGGATCAGGCTGAGAATCCGTAAGAAAATAAGCGGGACAGCTGAACTACCACGTCTGGCAGTCTTCCGCAGCAACAAACAGATCTATGCCCAGCTTATTGATGACATCAGGGGCGTAACCCTTCTTTCCGTAAGTTCCAGGGAGAAGGAAGTAGCTTCAAAAACTGGGATTAAGAAAACAGAACAGGCCAAGCTTGTCGGTAAATCACTCGCTGAGAAATGCCTTGAAAAAGGAATAGGAAGCGTTGTTTTTGACAGGGGAGGTTACAAATATCATGGTAGAGTAAAATCATTGGCTGATGCTGCCCGCGAAGGCGGTTTAAAATTCTGATAATATGGGAAACGGTATAAGAAAAGTAAAAACCAGCGATCTCGAACTGAAAGACAGGCTCGTGAGCATCCAGAGAGTGACCAAGGTCACAAAGGGAGGACGTACCTTCAGCTTTTCAGCTATTGTCGTAGTCGGGAATGAAGATGGTATCGTGGGACACGGCCTCGGTAAAGCCAGTGAGGTTACCACTGCGATAGCAAAAGGAATTGAGGACGCAAAGAAAAACCTTATAAAGGTTCCTGTTATAAACGGTACAATACCTCATGAGCAGGTTGCCAAGTTCGGCGGTGCAAAAGTCTTCGTCAAGCCGGCAACTCCCGGTACCGGTGTTAAGGCAGGAGGTGCAATGCGCGCTGTGCTGGAAAGTGTCGGAGTGAAAAACGTGCTTGCCAAATCAAAAGGCTCGTCAAACCCTCACAACCTTGTTAAGGCTACCTTTGCTGCACTTCTTGAAATGCGCGATGCCGTATCGGTTGCAGAAAACAGGGGTGTCACTCTTGAGAAAGTATTTAACGGATAAGAAAGAAACCACAATGGCAAAAATTCGTATCACCCAGGTAAAAAGCAAAAACGGCAAACCCGAGAGGCAGAAAAGAACTCTTGAAGCTCTCGGAATCCGTAAACTGAACCACAGTGTTGAACATGAAGCCACACCACAGATACTTGGAATGGTTGAAAAAGTAAGACACCTGGTAATAGTTGAAAATATTTAAGGTATAAACGATTTTATATAGAAGTTATGGATTTGAGTAACTTAAAACCTGCAAAGGGATCAGTTAAGAAAAGCAAGCGTGTTGGCCGCGGCCAGGGGTCCGGTAAAGGCGGAACTTCCACCAGGGGGCATAAAGGCGCAAAATCGCGTTCGGGATATTCGAAGAAAATAGGCTTTGAAGGAGGTCAGATGCCTCTCCAGAGACGTGTTCCGAAATATGGCTTCAAGAACATCAACCGCAAGGAGTACAAGGCAATTAACCTGTCAACCCTGCAGAAACTGGCCGAGAAGAACAACCTCGACAGGATCGATGTCGGAACCCTTATCGAAGCAGGTCTCATTTCTAAGAACGACCTTGTAAAGATTCTCGGAAAGGGTAGCATCGAGAGAAAACTCGAGGTCCACGCACATTCATTCAGTAAATCTGCTGCAGAGGCAATAGTAGCCCTGGAGGGCATCGTCGTAAAACTCTAGCTTCATGAGATTCATCCAGACTATAAAGAATATATTCAAGATCGAGGATCTTCGCGCAAGGCTGATCTATACAGTTGCAATAATAGCTCTGTACAGACTAGGAAAATATGTCACCCTGCCCGGTATTGACCCTTCACAGCTTGAAAACCTGAGATCACAGACCTCATCAGGGATAATGGGGCTTCTAGATATGTTCTCCGGGGGAGCTTTTTCGCAGGCTTCAGTATTTGCACTGGGGATTATGCCCTATATTTCGGCATCAATCGTTGTTCAGCTTCTCGGAATTGTGTTCCCTTATTTTCAGAAACTGCAGAAGGAAGGCGAGAGCGGGAGAAGAAAGCTTAACCAGTATACAAGATACCTCACCGTGGGTATCCTGCTCCTTCAGGCTCCGACATATCTTGTCAACCTTTCGGCCCAGCTGCCGGGAACTGCATTCGTCCTTGCAAACGGATTCTTTTTCAAATTCTCATCAGTGGTTATTCTTACTGCCGGGACCATGTTCGTTATGTGGCTTGGTGAAAGGATAACCGACAAGGGTATTGGCAACGGGATATCACTTCTTATCATGATAGGTATCGTCGCCCGGCTGCCTGCAAACTTCGTTTTTGAGGCAGGCACCAGGATCAACGGTGCCGGTGGCCCGATTGCCCTCATAGTTGAGATTATCATCCTGTTCGCTATTATACTCGCAACAATCCTTTTGGTTCAGGGTACAAGACGCGTTCCCGTTCAGTATGCCCGTCGTATTGTCGGCAATAAGCAGTACGGAGGCGTCCGTCAGTACATACCACTGAAGGTGAATGCCGCAGGCGTTATGCCTATCATCTTTGCCCAGGCAATTATGATGCTTCCTATAATTATAGCCGGGTATTCAAATTCAAGTTCGGGCTTCGTTGTTGCATTCTCCAATATGTACGGATTCTGGTATAACTTCGTGACAGCAGTACTTATAATATTATTCACTTACTTCTACACGGCCATTACAATTAATCCGGTGCAGATGGCTGAAGATATGAAGAAGAACGGCGGATTCATTCCGGGTATCAAACCCGGGAGAAAGACCGTTGAATTCTTTGATACGATAATGTCGAGGATAACCCTTCCGGGATCCATTTTCCTAGCCATTATTGCCATCCTTCCGGCGATAGCTGTTCAGGCACAGGTTACTCCGCAGTTCGCACAGTTCTACGGTGGCACTTCACTGCTTATCCTTGTAGGAGTCGTTCTTGATACGCTTCAGCAGATAGAGAGTCACCTTCTGATGAGGCATTACGACGGTCTGATGAAGTCGGGCCGTGTGAAGGGAAGATCAGGCGCTGTTACAGCAATTTAAATTGTTTAGCGTTCTTTGATGTTGTATTTGAAGACTGATGAAGAGATAGAGTTGCTGAGAGAAAGCAATTTGCTGGTGTCGAAAACACTTGCGCTGGTAGCTTCTCTCATTAAACCCGGGGTGACCACCCTGTCTCTTGATGATGCGGCAGAAACCTTTATAAAGGATAACGGAGCAACGCCGGCATTCAAGGGATATGGAGGATTTCCCGCGACTCTTTGTACATCAGTAAACGAAGAGGTGGTTCACGGTATACCTTCCGGTTATGAACTGAAGGAAGGAGATGTTGTTTCGATCGATTGCGGGGTTATCCTTAACGGTTGGTATGGCGACAGTGCGTACACCTTCGCGGTCGGAGAAATAGATGAAAGCGTCAGACGTCTTCTCTCATTTACAAGGGAATCGCTCGAAGAAGGAGTAAAGGAGGCATGTGCAGGAAACAGAGTTGGCGACATCTCATGGGCTGTGCAGCAGAAGGCTGAGAGCGGTGGTTTTTCAGTGGTAAGGGAACTGGTCGGACATGGTCTTGGGAAAAGGCTTCATGAACCCCCTGAAGTACCAAACTACGGACGAAGGGGAACAGGCCCCAAAATGGAAAAAGGCCTTGTGATATGCATCGAACCAATGATAAACCTCGGAAGAAAGGAGACTATGCAGATGAGGGACGGATGGACAATAAAGACCATCGACGGTAAACCCTCCGCACATTTTGAATATGCAGTGGCGATAGATAAAGGCAGGGCAGATGTATTAACAACCTTTGAATTTATAGAAGAAGTTTTAAATAAAATGTAATCGTATGTCGAAACAAACATCAATCGAACAGGACGGTACTATCATCGAAGCTTTATCAAATGCCATGTTCAGGGTTGAACTTGAAAACGGACACGTGATAACAGCCCATATCTCGGGAAAGATGAGGATGCACTATATCAAAATCCTTCCCGGCGACAAGGTAAAGGTTGAAATGTCGCCCTACGACCTGACCAAAGGAAGAATAACATTCAGATATAAATAAGAAATTATACGATAATGAAAGTAAGAGCATCCGTTAAAAAGCGCAGCGCCGACTGTAAAATAGTCAGACGCAAGGGGCGCATTTATGTAATAAGCAAGAAAAACCCCAAATTCAAACAGAGGCAGGGATAATTTTAATTAATTTTGCAACTCATTTAAGAAAAGTAATATTTTATGGCACGTATTGTTGGTGTTGATTTACCAAGAAACAAAAGAGGCGAGGTCGGCCTGACCTATATCTACGGTGTGGGAAGAAGCACGGCTCAGAAAGTTCTCGACGAAGCCGGTGTAGATCGCAATGCTAAAGTCCAGGAATGGACTGATGAGCAGATCAATTCCATCCGCCGGATACTGAACGACAACTATAAGCTTGAAGGCGAGCTGCGTTCCGAAACACAACTGAACATAAAAAGGTTGATGGATATCGGTTGTTACCGTGGTGTCCGTCACCGTCTTGGCCTGCCGGTAAGAGGACAGAGTACCAAGAATAACGCCAGGACCCGTAAGGGAAGGAAGAAAACTGTTGCTAACAAGAAAAAAGCTACTAAATAATCAGAACATGGCAAAGAAAACCGGAGCATTGAAGAAAAGGATCGTTAAGGTTGAACCGACCGGTCAGGCTCATATACACTCGTCATTCAATAATATAATAGTTACTCTGACCAATAATTCAGGTCAGGTCATTTCATGGGCATCAGCCGGTAAGATGGGCTTCAAGGGATCGAAAAAGAACACCCCCTATGCAGCTCAGATGGCATCGGAAGAGTGCAGCAAAGTGGCTTATGATCTTGGCCTGAGAAAAGTAAAGGTGTATGTTAAAGGACCGGGCGCCGGACGTGAATCAGCTATTAGGTCGATCAGCAACAACGGAATCGAGGTTACTGAAATAGTCGATGTTACTCCCATGCCTCACAACGGATGCAGGGCGCCAGGAAGAAGGAGAGTATAATTTGTGACGGTAAAGATTATTTGACTGATAAAATAAAAGAACGATGGCAAGATATATTGGCCCAAAATCAAGAATAGCAAGAAAATTCGGAGACCCTATATACGGTCCGGACAAATACCTCGACAGGAAGAATTTTCCTCCCGGCCAGCATGGGGTGAACAAGAAGAGAAAAAAGACATCGGAATATGGCATCCAGCTCAGGGAGAAGCAAAAAGCCAAGTATACCTATGGTATTCTGGAAAGGCAGTTCCGCAATACCTTTGAGAAAGCTCAGAGGATTAAAGGCGTTACAGGCGAGGTCCTTCTCCAGCTTCTCGAAGCAAGGCTCGACAATGTTGTTTATCGCTTTGGAGTAGCTCCGACAAGAGCTTCAGCACGCCAGCTCGTTTCGCACAGGCATATCACGGTTAACGGCAAAGTGGTTAATATTCCTTCATTCCAGCTTAAACCGGGTGATATTGTGGGTGTCCGCGAGAAATCCAAATCGCTCGAGGTTATCGTCGATTCGCTTACAACAAGGAAATACTCCAAAATGCCCTGGCTTGAATGGGACGACACACAGATGGCAGGTAAGTACATGAATGTACCTGAACGTACAGATATTCCTGAAGACATAAAGGAACAGCTAATTGTTGAATTATATTCAAAATAACCATATAAGATAAATCCTATGGCCATTTTATCATTCCAGAAGCCCGACAAAGTAATAATGCTGGAAGCAACCGACAGGTTCGGCAAATTTGAATTTCGTCCTCTGGAACCCGGTTACGGAATAACCGTTGGTAATGCCCTTAGAAGGATTCTGCTTTCTTCACTCGAAGGTTTTGCAATAACTACTGTAAAGATTGAAGGAATTGATCATGAATTCTCCACAATAACGGGCGTTATTGAAGACGTGACTGAGATAATCCTCAATCTGAAACAGGTTCGTTTTAAAAGGACTGTTGAGGATGTTGAACACGAAAGGATTGTCGTAAAGCTGTCAGGCCAGGAAATCTTGAAGGCCGGAGCCCTCAACAACGCCCTGAGCAGTTTCGAGGTGCTTAATCCTGAACTTGTTATTCTGAGAATGGAACCCGATGTCAAGCTCCAGATGGAGTTGACCATAACAAAGGGAAGAGGATATGTGCCTGCAGAGGAAAATCAGCCTGCCGACAGTGAATTTGGGCTCATAGCAATCGACTCAATATTCACACCGGTAAAAAATGTGAAATATTCGGTCGAGAATTTCAGGGTTGAACAGAAAACCGACTATGAGAAACTCATCCTTGAAATTGATACCGACGGCTCAATTCACCCTAAAGAGGCTCTTAAGGAAGCAGCAAAGATTCTGATATACCATTTCATGCTTTTCTCCGATGAGAAGATCACCATCGACTCGGACGACAAAATGGCTAATGAGGAGTTCGATGAGGAAGTACTGCATATGAGACAGCTTCTTAAGACCAAACTGGTTGATCTCGACCTTTCAGTTAGAGCTCTCAACTGCCTTAAGGCTGCAGAGGTAGAGACACTTGGCGACCTGGTGAAGTTCAATAAGAACGACCTCCTCAAATTCCGTAATTTCGGCAAGAAATCACTCACGGAACTTGACGAACTGCTTGAATCAATGAGTCTGTCATTCGGAATGGATGTCAGCAAGTATAAGTTAGATAAAGATTAATAAACTGGTTAAGGATATAGAGAAATGCGACATCAAAGAGTAATTAACCACCTCGGAAGAACAAGCTCACACAGGAAATCGATGATTTCAAATATGGCTGTTTCACTGATCCTTCATAAAAGGATCACCACCACGACTGCCAAGGCAAAAGTGCTGAAGACATTTGTGGAACCCCTTATTACAAAATCCAAAGAAGATTCAACACACTCAAGAAGAGTTGTCTTCAGTTACCTCAAGGATAAAACCGCTGTTTCTGAGCTTTTCAGGGAGATCTCGCCCAGGATAGCCGAAAGGCCCGGAGGCTATACCCGGATCCTCAAAACAGGCAACAGGATAGGAGATAATGCTGAGATGTGCATACTTGAGCTTGTTGACTTCAATGAGGCTATGAAAGGCGGGGATAGCACCAAGCAGAAGACTACAAGAAGAAGAAGGCCAGGAAAGAAGGCTTCTGATGAAACTACTGCCACGGCTGCAAAATCCTCAGCTCCCAGGACGGCAAAAAGCAAGAAAGCTGCAGCAAAAGCTGAAGAAGCACCAGAGAAAACGAGTTCAGGAGATACAGATCCCGAATCAGGGGATAAAGAATAATGAAATAATTTCTATTGAAAGGGATATGGTAAACAGCTGTATCCCTTTTTTTATATATCTTGCATTATTGTTTAATAAAAAAATAAATTCCAATGGGACAAATAGTTAGTGTACATGCACGTGAGATTCTTGATTCGCGCGGAAATCCTACGATTGAGGTTGATGTTCAGACCGCAAGCGGTTATCAGGGGCGGGCTGCCGTACCATCAGGAGCATCAACGGGAGAAAATGAGGCTCTTGAGCTCCGCGACGGAGACAAGTCAAGATACCTTGGCAAAGGTGTTCTGAAAGCTGTTCATAATGTAAATAACGTTATTGCAGAAGAGGTTATCGGTATGGATGTTACAGACCAGGCCGGGATCGATAAAAAGATGATCGAGCTTGACGGAACAAAGACCAAAAGCAACCTTGGGGCCAATGCTATTCTTGGAGTCTCCCTTGCCGTGGCCAGGGCAGCAGCAGCATATCACGGACTGCCACTCTTCAGGTATATCGGTGGATCTAACGCAGTTACACTCCCGGTTCCGATGATGAACATAATAAACGGAGGATCACACTCCGACGCACCTATTGCTTTCCAGGAATTCATGATCAGGCCTGTGGGCGCTCCGAATTTCAGGGAAGGACTCAGAATGGGCGCCGAGGTCTTTCACTCCCTTAAGAAAGTTCTTAAAGGACGCGGACTTAGCACAGCAGTGGGAGATGAGGGAGGTTTTGCACCCACTCTTGGAGGAACCGAAGATGCTCTCGAAACAATCATCAAGGCAATTGAAGAGGCAGGATACAAACCCGGGTCTGATGTTATGATCGCCCTCGATTGCGCAGCTTCCGAGTTCTATAAGGACGGAATCTACAACTATGCCAAATTTGAAGGTCCCAAGGGCGCAAGAAGAACCTCAAAGGAACAGGTTGATTACCTGGAACAGCTTACCGGTAAATATCCTATCGATTCAATTGAAGATGGCATGGCTGAGAGCGACTGGGACGGATGGAAGATGCTTACCGAAAGGATCGGGAAAAAGATTCAGATTGTGGGTGATGATGTATTCGTTACCAACGTTGAATACCTGAAGAAAGGTATAGACCTTGGTTGTGCAAACTCCATCCTCATCAAGGTCAATCAGATCGGATCACTGACCGAAACCCTGAATGCCATCGAAATGGCTCACAGGGCCGGTTATACAACAGTAACTTCACACCGCTCAGGCGAAACCGAGGATTCTACTATTGCAGATATAGCAGTGGCAACCAATTCCGGACAAATTAAGACCGGTTCATGCAGCAGGACCGACAGAATATGCAAATACAACCAGCTCCTCAGGATAGAGGAAATGCTTGGCGATCTGGCTGTGTACGGCTATAAAAAATAAGCTTCTATTACTTCACTAAGGGAGGCAGTTTTCCGGCAGCCTCCCTTATTCTTTTTAATCCTTGCGTCATCATAATCCCTCTGTTCCTGCACCTCCGGAGTTATTAACAATTGTTGATAACTTTTGTTAAAATCCCGTGTACAACTATGAATCCCTACCCGATTGTTTTATGCTCTTCTTATATTATATTTGATCTATCAGGTGAGCGATAAAAGGTTGCTCAAATGATGTGGACCCGGAAAAGACTCCTTAACTGGAGTAACATCCGGATCATTCAGACCTTCGGGACTGCACATCAGGAGAGCCGAAGTCCGGGATAATTAACTCAGGTTAAGGATGCCCGGTAAACCGCAGAAAACCGGAAACGTTCTTTCAGCGATTAAGTCACAGGACCAGGGGGAACAAAGAGCTTCGGCTCCTGAATACCCTTAACTGATTCAGATCCTCCGGGAAATGATATCAGAGTCTGAATGACACTTCGTCCCGGAATCCCGCTTCGGCAGGAGAAAGGACAGCAGTAAGGTTATGCTGTAACAGGCAAAACCCGAAAGCCCCGGGTTGCAAATCAGGGTCTTGAATCAGGAATTGCAGCCGGCCACAATAACAGTAGCCTGACGCCGTGAGCGGCTTCGGTTGCAAATGGTGAATGGGAACTAATCCGACAAGGAATAGTTCCCATTATTGTTTTATACCCCCCTGTCAATGAAATCCCTGAATTGCAATCCTATTTATCGTTACCCATATTCGCTTTGTCTGTTCCGTTTTAAATATCTTTACCAGTATAATAAGAATAAAATGCCCTATTCAGGACTAAAGGATTTTGTAAGAACACTTGAAAAAGCCGGTGAACTTCAGAGGATAAAGACCTTTGTCGACCCCATACTGGAGATAACCGAGCTTACCGACAGAATAACCAAAAACAATGGGAAAGCACTTCTTTTTGAAAATACGGGAACTGATTTCCCCCTGCTGATAAATGCCTTCGGCTCTGATAAAAGAATGGCACTGGCCCTTGGCAGGGATGATATCACCTCTGCAGCGGCCGAGATAGAACGACTTTTTGACCTTGTTGCAAAACCGACAGGGAACCTGAGCGGAAAACTAAAATCGCTCCCCCTCTTCATAAAAATGGGAAATTTTTTTCCGTCACGCTCACAATCAAGGGGAGATTGCCAGAAAGTAGTCGCTGCTGAACCCGATCTCTCGGTTTTCCCAATACTAAAATGCTGGCCGCACGACGGAGGAAGATTTATTACCCTTCCAATGGTCCATACCCGTCACCCTGAAACAGGAAGCACCAATACAGGAATGTACAGGATGCAGATAATTGACAAAAAGAGAACGGGAATGCACTGGCAAAGACACAAAACCGGAGCTGCACACTTTGAGGCATGGAAGAAAACTGGAAGGAGAATGCCTGTGAGTGTTACCCTCGGAGGTGATCCTGTATATACTTACTGTGCTACAGCACCCCTCCCTGAAAACATCAGCGAGTATATCCTTGCAGGTTTCCTCAGAAAAAGGAAAGTAGGTCTTGTGAAATGCCTGACAAACGACCTCTATGTGCCCGGAGATGCAGATATTGTCATCGAAGGATATGTTGACCCTTCGGAGCCCTTCTTTATGGAAGGTCCCTTCGGCGACCATACGGGATTCTATTCACTGGCTGATCTCTATCCGGTTTTCAATGTAACCTGTATAACACATTCCGAAAAAGCTGTTTATCCGGCAACAGTGGTAGGCATACCTCCGATGGAAGATGCGTGGCTCGCTAAAGCAACGGAAAAGCTTTTTCTGACGCCTGTGCGTCTGGCAATTCAACCCGAGGTGACCGATTTCCACCTCCCTGAAGCTGGAGTAGCACATAATCTGACAATTGTAAAGATTGATAAGAAATACCCCGGCCAGGGCAAAAAAGTTGTCAACTCACTGTTGGGCGCCGGTCAGATGATGTTCACAAAATACCTTGCAGTGGTAAGCAGCGATACAGATATCAGAGACTATAAGGCTCTTGCAAGAACCATCATGCGTAATACTTCACCTGAAAGGGATATTATTTTCCAGTATGGCCCTCTTGATGTCCTTGACCATGCGTCCGACACTTTTTCCTACGGGGGCAAGGCAGCCATCGACGCTACTTTAAAATTACCTGAGGAGGCTTGCTCCGGAAATGCTGGATTATTACCGGATGATCAGGTGAAGAAGCCAGCCGGATTAGAGGATCACATTCCAGCCTGCATCAGAATGATGAACACTGACCTGTTTGAAGAAGGTATCCCGCTTATCATACTGGGAGTAAATCCTTCCGAAGACCCCGGCAACGTTGAATCTGTAACGGAATATCTCGGGGGTTTTGTGCATAAGCAGTTTACCCTGGCCCTGATTATGGACCATACTGTTCCGGTTGATGACCTCTTCACGGTAGCCTGGCAGGCACTGGGAAATTCCGATCCTGTCCGCGATCATAAGACGCCTGTCAGTAACCTGCTGGTGATTGATGCGACGATAAAGTATTACAGGGAGGGTGGATTTTCGCGCAGATGGCCAAATGTTGTGTGTTCAGCCACCCCGGCTATTGAAAGTATCGACAGAAAATGGAATTCTCTGGGACTGGGAGATTTTATTCCTTCCCCGTCGCTTAAAGCCATTAAACTTCTAAGGAATGGCTCTGATTATATCGACGATCAACCCTGAGTAATTAAACAGCTCACAGAAGGCTCTTCATCTTTTCAATCAGAAAGGCAGGCTGATAGGGCTTGCTGATATATTCATCAATGCCGGCTGACAGACACTTTTCCCTGTCATCAATCATTGCATCAGCGGTTATCGCTATGATAGGAATCCTGACTCCCTTCGGTTCCTGCAGTTTGCGAATCTTTTCAGCAGTGATAATCCCGTCCATCTCAGGCATCCGGATATCCATAAGGACCATATCATAGTCGGCAGTCATTATCTTTTCAATCGCTTCTATCCCGTTCGATGCAACATCAATCCTCTTTACCAGTGGCTTAAGCGTAAGCAGTGTTACTTTCTGATGGATGATATTGTCTTCAACAAATAATATTATACAGTCCTTGAGATCCTTATGTTCTCCAGAGCTGCCTTTTAGTGAGCTTCCGGCACTCTCCTCCTTCATTTTTATTGCGGTGTCGGCAGGGGGATTCTGAAATGGCATTGTTATTACTATGACCATCATATTTTCTCCTGATTCCTGGCGGTAATCACCTCTGTGCAAAGCAATGAGCCTTGAGGCAAGATGGCCTGCTGTCCCTGATTCGTCAATCAATGCCTTGTTCTGATCAGTCTGGATCCTAAGACTGACCAGTTTTTCGGTTTCTCCCTCACTCTCCTTGCGCACGCTTACCGAAACCCTTACAGTATGATCCGGTCCTGCCGATTCAATTGAACTGAAGATGTCGAGGAAAATCTGCTTCAGGATTACCGGATCGCCAAAAGCTTCAAATTCGGAGTAGTCCCTTTTATTAAAAACAATGTCGAGATCTGACTTCTTGTGGAGATTAAAAAGCTCTATAGTGTTCTGAATTGTGGAGAGTATGTTGTATCTGACCTTCTTTCTTCCGGTAAAACTTATGGTTCCTGCCGAAGCTATTGTTAATTCATTAACAGTGCTAACCATATTCCCTGTTGAGGCTACAAAAGTTTCCAGCAAATCCTTTTGCTTCTTCTGCAAACCTGACTCCATGAGAAGATCGGAAATAATAACAAGATTGTTCAGGGGTTCCCTTATCTTGTGAGAGAATGCTGCAATCACTTCTTCTTTATCTCCTGCCGTTGCAACAGCATCCCTGTATGATTCGCCGATATTGCGGATAAGCTCATTGGTCTTGCGGGTCACCAGTATGAAAAGGGAGGCTCCTGTTATTATAAGAATTCCGGCTAAAAGCCTGACATTGAATGATATGAAAACAACTGCGAAGATAAGGCACACCAGGGCTGCTATTGTAATGGTTTCTATCTTCTTCCTTCTGTCAGAGATCTCTTCCCCGGAGGTTTTGTTAATATGATTCATGTGAACAATGGGGTGTGGTTCAATGTTTAAAAGAGAAAAAAGGATGATCAATTGTAAATTTAACTAAAATAGATGATAAATATACAGTACCCGAAATTTTCAACCTTTAAAGTAAAAGGTTAAATTTGTTCCTGTGGTACAATTTTTGAACCGGAAAAGCAAAGGAAACAGTGTTATGAAAACAATATTCAGGATATTACTTGTTATAGCAGTATTCAGTTCCGGTGGGATGTTGAGCCTGGTTTCTGCGCAGGAGGAAGAAGGAATGGTGAAGTACACTCCTGATTTCAGATTCATTGATGGTATTTACCTCGATTTTGAGCAGGTAAAAACGAACCGGCCGATTCCAAAGGCTAAAATTCTCACATCAACCGACTATAATGACAAGGACTTCTTCAAGAATCTAATGGGCGGAGAGAAAATATATTTTTACGACGGAATGGGCATAAGGCAGGAAGTTGACAGGAGCGATATCTGGGGGTATTCCAGGAATGGAATACTTTATATTCAGCTTCAGGGAAGATTCAGCAGGATAACATTCGTTGGAAGTATCTGCCATTTCGTTGCGGATGTGACATCCTACGACAACAGATACAACTATCCTTATGGTTATTATGATCCCTACTATTCACCATACTACTCCCCTTATTATTCACCTTACTATTCGCCTTATTACGGGAACTATTATTCACCCTACGGATCCTACTATTCTCCTTACAGGCAGAATGTGGGACGCAGCGAGGTCAGGCAGTATCTTATCGATTTTGAAGAAGGGAAGATTCTCGAGTATGACATCGAGAATACAGAACTCCTTCTGATGAAAGACCCTGAGCTTTATGAGGAGTTTATGCGTCTGCCGAATAAAAAGAAGAGAGAGCTTATGTTTGTATATATAAGGAAATTCAACGAAAAGAATCCATTATACGTGCCTGTAAACCAGGCGTTACAATGAAAAAGACACTTATCCCGCTGGTTTTGTCAGTTCTCCCGTTTGTGATTTCGGGACAGGCACCTTTTCCTTCCGGGGATGAAATAAAGCAGTTTATTTTATCAAAAACATGTGTTGTTCTCGCGAACGGCAATCCTGTATATAACACCTATATTTCACGGGGAATAAAGGAGTACTGGACTATTACTCCCTTTGAGATAATAGACCAGTCAGAATTTGAGGCACGAAGAGCTGATGCTGCTTATTCTTTTATAATACTGACTGAAACAAGCTTTGAAAAGGATAAGTCAGGGACGCGTTACAATTACATAAACCTTCTTCAGGGGAAGGATGTTGCTGAACTTGGCGGGATGCCTGAGATATGCGCTGTTCCTCTTTCGGTAGCCGAAGCCGACGACATGGAGTATGGAAACATGATGGGGCCGGTGCTTTTGTTCATGCAGAATCATGCAAAAAAGATATCCGAAGATCCTGCGCTAACCGGCCGGAGGTACCTGCGATATTACAACAGGAACACTCCTGAGGTAAAATCGCGGAAGATACTTGTAAGACAGGAAGATCTGGCACCCTCCATTGATGATCAGTCCAGGCTGAGGACATCATACAAGTACACTATTGAAATAGTTGGAGAAGAGGAGATTGTCAAAGCCATCAGGGAAAAGAGGCCCAATACGCTCATTCTTCATAAAGTGAGCCCGGAAGGTAGTTCCGGCGGAGGAATATGCTTTAAAATGCTTTTTGGAACCGACGATCAGGAGATGTATTATTATAATGAACATAACATTGACAGACTTAACCCGGGCGGTCTGCTCCCTGCAGATCTTAAGCGTCTGGAAAGGTTTTAAATGCAGCAAAAAGGGAAGGCTGACGTCTTTATAAAAAAAGAAAGCGATGAACGAGATCAGAGAATTATCAGAAACCGAAAGAAACTGGGCGATGTTTTGTCATCTTTCCGCTTTTGCAGGCTTTGTCTTCCCTTTCGGAGGAATAATTGGTCCACTGATTTGCTGGTTAACCAGGAAGGATGATTCAACCTGGATTGACATTAACGGGAAGAGGTCTCTTAACTTTCAGATCTCAATACTGTTGTACACCATTCTGGCAATTCCTCTATGCTTTATTATAATTGGGTTCCCGATAATAGGATTTCTATGGATACTGAAGGTAATATGCATTATTATAGCCAGCGTCAAGGCATCTAAGGGAGAGGATTACCATTACCCGATTTCAATCCCTTTCATCCAGTAACATATTAGACGGGAAATTTTATGATGAGACCGGAAATTTGTATATTTCTGATCTGATTTATAACATCTTCCCATGAAAAAGCATCAAGAGGAAAAACCTGCACGGATTGAGGTTTTTGAAAAGAAAGATCTCTATCACGACGTTAAGATCGACAAGCATAAGAAGATGGAGAGCAAGGAGTATGAAAAGAAGCTCCGTAAGCTTGAAATAGAGCTTGTTAAACTCCAGGAGTGGGTGAAGGCAAATAAGCTTAGGGTTGTTGTCATCTTCGAGGGGCGCGATGCAGCCGGGAAAGGCGGTGTAATAAAAACAATTGCAGGTTGTCTTAATCCCAGGATATGCCGGATAGTTGCTCTCGGTATACCTACGGAAAAGGAAAAATCGCAATGGTATTTTCAGCGTTATGTTTCAGAACTGCCCTCAGGTGGTGAGATAGTTCTTTTCGACAGAAGCTGGTATAACAGGGCAGGCGTTGAGAAGGTTATGGGTTATTGTACAAGTGAGGAGTATGAAGAGTTCCTTAGATCATGCCCCGAGTTCGAAAGAATGCTGATCCGTTCAGGTATAATTCTTATTAAATACTGGTTCTCAATAAGCGACGGCGAGCAGGAAAACCGGTTCCAGGAGAGGATCAACGATCCGACAAAAAGATGGAAGATCAGCCAGATGGACATAGAATCGCGCGACAAGTGGGTCGAATATTCAATGGCTAAGGATAAGATGTTTTCATATACCGATACAAAGCAGTCACCATGGTATGTTGTGCCAGCCGACGACAAGAGAAGGGCAAGACTTAACTGCATTGATCACCTTCTTTCGCTGATTCCCTACAATGACCTTACAAGGAAACCTTTCAAGCTGCCTCCTTTAAAGAGAGACCTGGCTTATGTCCGACCTCCCATTACCGACCAGACATTCGTTCCCGAGAAATACTGAGGGTTTTAAATAACATTCATAACTGATCAGGGAGAAAAGGAACATGTTTTACATTTCTGGCTCAGCACGGAATGAGCTGGTGAAAATTTTTTTACATGATTTTGCCGATCCCGCTTAGTAAAGGGCTTCTTCATCATCTCTTGTTTTCTCCTTTTATCTTCTTACTTTTGTCTTTTTAGTTTTGAATCCGTTTCTCAGATAATACATAATGAAGCCCTCAATACCTAAAGGAACCCGCGATTTCTCGCCGGAGGAAATGATAAAGCGCGATTATATTTTTGAAACTGTCAGAAATGTTTTCAGGCTTTATGGATATCAGCCTATTGAAACACCGGCTATGGAGAATCTTTCCACGCTTCTCGGAAAATATGGGGAAGAGGGAGACAAACTGCTTTTCAGAATTCTTAATTCCGGAGACTTTCTCTCCTCTGTTGCTGATGAGGACCTGGCTGGTCGCGAATCGTCAAAGATAGCAACAATGATCTGCGAACGGGGTCTGAGATACGACCTCACTGTGCCATTCGCAAGATATGTGGTTCAGCACCGCAATGAGATAGTCTTTCCGTTCAGGCGATATCAGATCCAGCCTGTCTGGCGCGCCGACAGGCCTCAAAAGGGAAGATACCGTGAGTTTTTTCAGTGTGATGTTGATGTTATCGGCAGCAATTCACTGTTGAATGAGTATGAGCTGGTAAGGATAATCGATGAGGTTTTCAAAAGGCTGAGGATAGGGGTTGTCATTAAGATCAACAACCGGAAGATTTTATCAGGGATCGCCGAAATACTTGATGAATCGGCAAGAATAACGGACATTACGGTGGCTGTTGATAAGCTCGACAAAATCGGGCCTGAAGGTGTTAACCGCGAGCTCGCCGAAAGGGGAGTGGCCTCAGCTGCAATAGAGAAGCTGCAGCCTATAATAAAGCTGAGCGGTACAACAGACGGAAAACTCAACGACCTTGAAACCATCCTTTCAGGTTCAGTGACCGGACTTAAAGGAGTTGACGAAATGCGCCTCCTTTTCTCATATCTCCGGGATGCCGGGCTTGAGAATAAAACAGAACTTGATCTTACCCTTGCAAGGGGACTTAATTATTATACAGGCGCCATAATTGAGGTCAAGGCAAGGGATGTTGCAATAGGAAGCATCTGCGGAGGAGGTCGTTATGATAATCTTACCGGAGTTTTCGGACTTGACGGAGTGTCGGGTGTTGGTGTATCGTTCGGAGCCGATCGTATTTATGATGTTCTTACCCAGCTCAACCTTTTTGATGGAAGAAATGAGTCCCTGACAAGGGTCCTCATTCTTAATTTCGGTGAAAAGGAAGCCCTGCACGCAATTAAGATAAGGGACAGGCTTGCCGAGGCTGGCGTAAGCTCCGAAATATATCCCGATGCAGTTAAGCTGAAGAAGCAGATATCGTATGCCGATTCGAAAGGAATCCCCTTTATAGTAATGGCAGGCGACGAGGAAATAAGAACCAACCTGCTCACCGTGAAGAACATGGTAACAGGAGATCAGAAGAGGATCTCTCCCGATGAGCTGCCTGAATTTCTGAAACCTTAAACACTCTTAATCTGCGTAAAAGATTCCGTACCTGAATTTAAAAATCAGCAGATTTCCCGTTCTTCCCCGTTTCCATTGTTGAGATCACGTGATTATTGATAAATTTGCAGTGGTAACAAAAGCGGGAACTCTGATGGCTCTACAATGCGGAATAATAGGAATCACAAACACAGGTAAAACAACAATTTTTAACTGTATTTCGAATACAAAGGGAGAGACGAATGCTTTTGCATTCAGTGCAACAAAATCGAATATAGGTGTAATTCAGGTGCCCGATCCGAGGCTTTATGAACTCAGGAAGCATCAGGTAACGGAGAAGATCGTACATACAACCGTCGAAATTGTTGATATACCCGGACTGGCAAGGGGATCGAACAAGGGTGAAGGCGTTGGGAACAAATTTCTGGGAGATATCAGGAATACCGATGCTTTGATACACGTACTCCGGTGTTTCGATGATGAATCGCTGCCGCATATCGACGGATCGGTCGATCCGGTGAGGGATATGGAAAGCGTTGACTTTGAGCTCCAGGTGAAAGACATGGAGTCGGTCGAAAAGAAGCTGGAACGACTCGACAAACTTGTTAGGGCGGGAGATAAGGACGCCAGGCACGGGATAGAGGTCCTGAAACGTTACAGGGATCATATAGGTAATTTTAATAATGCAAGGACTCTGGAGGTTAAAGAGGAGGACAGGAAATATGTCGATGACCTGTATCTCCTGACTATGAAACCTGTTATGTTTGTCTGTAATGTCGATGAAAAATCAGCTTCTGCGGGAAATACCTATGTCGACAAAGTAAAAGAAGCTCTTTCAGAAGGAGATGCAGAAGTAATTGTAATAGCTGGTGCTGTTGAGGCTGAGATAACTGAACTGGAAAGCATGGACGACCGCCTTGCTTTTCTGAAAGATGCAGGACTTGATGAACCGGGTGTCGACAAGATGGTAAGAGCAGCCTACAGGCTTTTGAATCTTCAGACTTTCTTTACGGTGGGGCCAAAAGAGATCAGGGCCTGGACCATAAAGAAAGGAATGACTGCACCCCAGGCTGCAGGAGTTATTCACAGCGACCTTGAAAGGGGATTTATAAGGGCCGAAGTGATGAAATATCACGATTTTATGAAACTCGGATCGGAGCATGCCTGCAAGGAAGCAGGCCGTTTCTTTATTGAAGGTAAATCGTATGTGGTGGAAGATGGCGATATCCTCCATATAAGGTTTAACGTTTAAAAGCTCCATGACAAAGCGCTTCGCAATATTGCCCGCACTTTTGTTATCGCTGTCACTTATTTCATTATCACAGAAGAATCCTGAAAACGACAGGCTGCGCCGGATAGTATCGACCCTTGGACAGGCGGAGGTTGAGATGTCCTACCCGGGGCATGCGGAACTTGATCTGCTGACACGAAATGTATCCGTATATTCAGTGAGAGATGGCAAGGTTAAAATAATCCTCTCGCCTCTTTCAGTCGACTGGTTCCTTACCCGCAATTATGATTATTCAGTAGCCGAAAGGGTAAGCCCCAAGGGAATTGTTACTGCTTCCGGTTTGTCGCAGGCAATGCAATGGGAAACATATCCTTCATATACTCAGTATGATTCGATAATGAGGCACTTTCACTCAGCATATCCCGGTATTTGTATTCTAGACACAATAGGCACCAGCATTAACGGCAGGCTCATTCTTGCTCTTAAAATATCAGCCAATTGCGGTGAAAAGGAAGCGGAACCCACTGTTTTTTATTCATCAACAATTCATGGAAACGAAACCGGAGGATTTATTCTTATGCTCAAGCTGGCGGACTATCTTCTTAAAAGCTATCCGTCTGACATCAGAGTCAGGA
This sequence comes from Bacteroidales bacterium, assembly GCA_034002885.1. Lineage (GTDB taxonomy): Bacteria > Bacteroidota > Bacteroidia > Bacteroidales > VadinHA17 > LD21. The sequence goes on along the minus strand of JAVEZS010000007.1, from coordinate 28,756 downwards.
ATCTTGTCGACAACATGGAGATCTGGATAAATCCACTTGCCAACCCCGATGGTACATACAGGAGCGGAAACATAATTGAGTCTCCCGTCAGACATAACGCTGCAGGTTACGATCTTAACAGGAATTTTCCCGACCCGCTTCAAACGAACGTTGTAAGGCAGAAGGAGACAGAGGATATGATGATTTTTCTTCAGGAGAACCGTTTTTCCTTGTCTGCAAATTTTCACTCAGGCGAAGAGGTTATTAACTATCCGTGGGACAGATGGCCATACATGCATTCTGATTCGTGGTGGTTCTACCAGACAGGAAGGGCATGGGCTGATACGGCTCATAAATATGCGAGGAAAGGATATATGGACTTTATGGATAACGGAGTTACCAACGGCTATGACTGGTATCCTGTTTACGGAGGCCGGCAGGATTATGTTACCTATGATCTCCGCGGCAGAGAGATAACAGTTGAACTTGATACAAATTTTATTACCCCTGCCGCGGATCTCGATAATCTGTGGCAATACAACTACAGATCATTGCTAGGTTACCTTGAGAATGCCTTGTTCGGGGTAAGGGGAATAATTAGCGATTCAGAAACCGGAAAGCCCCTTTCTGCGAAAATATCAATATCCGGGCACGACACTGAAGATTCTTTTATCATTTCTGATTCTGCCACAGGTTTCTACATCCGCTTTCTTACCCCGGGAACTTATGACATTACATACGAGGCGGAGAATTACAGGGATACTGTCCTCCACGACATCCTCGTAAAGGATCGGGAACCAACGTACCTCCCTGTCGGGTTAATACCTGAAAAAGACACAGGTCATCCAAAGGTTAAATCCCCGTTGTTTTACCCCAATCCTGCCAAAGACCATGTAAATGTGGTACTTCCGGATAATTTGACAGGAAGGATCAGAATTGCCGTATACAATTCATCAGGGATCAGGGTGGCCGATTTTGAACAGAGCCCATCAGGTTCTCTTTTGGAGGGTATAGATGTTTCACCTCTCCCTGCCGGGATTTATTATGTCTTTCTGAGGAATCAGGAGAACGGTCAGAGTGCATCAGGAACCTTCCTTGTGATAAGTGACTTCTGAAAGTCGGAGGCTGGTTCTTGGCTGTAAAATAATAAAGCGTTATTTTAGCGGCTTTGGTAAATAGCAATGGAAGGCTCATTTTATGTGCCGTTACTTAAATTTATGAAGAGTTTGACCATGATGAGAAAGATTCTTTTATTACCGTTTTTAATTTGTCTGTTGACTGTTAACATGTACGGCCAGGGAGCTTATTTGCCCCCTGACAAGCCGGCGCTGATAGTTGGGATAGTGGTGGAACAGCTTAGATTCGACCAGCTTGAGAGGCTGAGGGACAAGTTATCGGAGAATGGGATTAAACGACTGATAAATGAGGGAACTTTTTATCGCAATGCTTCCTTTGATTATATGCTTACCCAGTCGGCTCCGGGTTTTTCGACGATTGCAAGCGGAACAGAACCATCATATCACGGAATAACATCCGACAGCTGGTATGCTCCCCTCAAAGATGAATTCATTTACTGCACCAAGGATGTTTCTGTGAATCCGGTCGGAGGAAGTTATGAATCGGGGCTTCATTCGCCTGTAAATCTAAATGCATCTACTTTTGCTGATGAGCTTAAGATAGCATCCGGAAAGAATTCGAGGATTTACTCAGTGGGCATGAAGGAGTATTCGGCCATCCTTTCTGTCGGGCATGCTGCTGACGGAGTTTTCTGGTATGACAATACTACAGGGACATGGATGTCATCAACCTATTATTTAAAGGAGCTGCCATCGTGGGTTAACGATTTCAATGCGCTCATGCATTCCGAATCATATCTTAATTCGCAATGGAATATTCTGAGGGAAAAATCAGACTATTCCCAGTGTTTGCCAGATTCAAATAAGTTCGAGAAAGGTTTCGCCGGAATTAATTATTTTCCTTACGATATAAGCAAGCTAAGCAAGGAATCAGGAAGGAATTCCCCCAGGAATTTTGCTTTTCTGAGAGAAACGCCTTTCAGCGACAACTTTACAACCGATTTTGCTGTCAGACTGATTGAAAAGGAGGCTTTGGGAACTGATGAGGTTACTGATTTTCTATCTGTCTGCTACTCATCAACCGATTACATTGGTCACAGGTTCGGTCCGTCATCGGTTGAGTCGGCTGATGCCATCCTCAGGCTTGACAAGAATATTGAGACCCTGCTTACCTATCTGAACGATAAGATCGGAAAGAAGAACGTACTTATCTATTTCACATCTGCTCATGGTATTTCGGAGATTCCTTCAGTAATGCAGGATATGAGAATTCCAGCAGGTTATTTCATGCAGAACCAGGCCTTGCAGCTTCTTCGAAGCTACCTAAATGCACTTTACGGTGAAGGCAGCTGGGTGAAAGGATTCTCTGAGAGGCAGATCTTTCTAAACAGAACTCTTATTGAAGATGCCAGGATTCCGCTCGAGGACATTCAGAAGAAAACTGCCCGGTTTCTCATACAGTTTTCGGGTGTAGCATCAGCTTATCCGTACTATGCATTTGAAGCGAATGATTTTGGTAACGGGCATTTGCGACGGATAGTAAATAATTTCAGTCCTCAGCGTTCGGGAGATGTTATTGTCACACTGCATCCCGGTTGGGTTGAAAAAGAGGGAGATCAGCTTACAAACCATAACTCGCCTTACGAGTATGATGCCCATGTGCCTTTGATCTGGTATGGATGGACAGTGAACCGTTCCACAGTGATGCGAAAAGTAAACATGACAGATGTAGCAGCAACCTTATCTTCACTCTGCCGGGTTCCTTACCCCAATGCATGTACCGGCGAACCGATGCCCGAGCTTTTCAGGTAGATTAGCAGGAATCATAGTCTGTCCCTTACAAAACAGGCTTCTCTGAGAAGGTCCGGATTATTTTCGCATCCGTTGCCCAGAATTATGAGATCTGCCCCTGCATTGAAAGCAGCTCCAATTTCCTTAGCTGTTCTGATACCTCCTCCCACTGCAAGGGGGACATTTATGTTCATCCTGACTGAGCGGATGAGTTCATAGGGAACAGAATTGGCAGCCCCGCTTCCAGCTTCAAGGTAGATCATGTTCAGCCCAAGCATCTCGCCTGCAAGTGCCGTTGCAACAACAAGCTCCGGTTTATCTGAGGGTATTGCATCAGTCTGGCTGATATATTCGACTGAGGTCTTTTTCCCGCAACCAACGAGGATATATCCTACTGAGATCAGTTTTTCCCTTACACTTCTCAGGTATGGTGCTGCAATTACGTGATTGCCTATAAGAAGTTCCGGATTTCTTCCGGAGATCAGCGACAGCAGGAGTATTGCATCGGCTTTGAGGCTTAGCTGAAGCAGGTTGCCCGGGAAAAGAACTACGGGTATAGAACAAAGCTTTCTGACCGAATCAATCAGATCATCTACGCTGCTAAAGGTTAAACTGCCTCCCGCAAGGATATAGTCTGCTTTGCATCCGGAAGCTATTCCGAGAATCTTCTTCAGACCCTCCTCTGTGGTTTTATCCGGATCAAGGAGTAATGCGATACTTTTTTTCCCTGGAAAATTATCCTTTGTCATAGTTTTTTTTTGTCCATACAATTGCGTAATTGTCGTACCTGGTATAAAAGAGGTCGAAAATATCGTTGATCTTGTCAGAAGTGACTCTTCCCTTTATCTGACCTGATTCCTTCACCTCAAAAGGTTCTATTGTAAGGTTCTTTTTTATGCTTATGCCTTCTTTGTCGCAAATCTTGTAAAGTGCCTCCTTTGCACACCAGTGAACATAGAGATGGTAACGCCGGTCTTCCTGTTTCCTTGTTACTTTTTCATTCCTGTTAATGAACTTGAATGCTATTCTGTTAATGTTCGTCCTCATGTATTCAAGGTCAATTCCGACCTTTTCATCTGAACTCAGCAGTATCGCTGTAAGCTTATTGGAGTGTGAAATGCTGATAAACATTGACCCGTCCTTCAGGAAAGGCTTGTTGTTCTTGTTGTAGACTATCCTTGCTTCCCTGCCAAGCAGCTCAGCGAGTAAGGCTCTTACGCTCAGGAATTCCAGTTTTCTGGAAGTGCTTGTAAAATCCTTATATTTTTTTTTATCGTCCGTGTCAAGTTCAACCATACCGAGGAGCGTTTTAAGATCCTCTTCTATCTTCCAGACACCAAGAATTGTGAATTCGTTCAGATAATGTTTTGATATGCAACCCATTGGTTCTGTAAGATTGAATGATTTACTTCCATTTGAGCGTCTCGATCAGATGCACCACATCTTCCCTGAAAAAATCGATAACGGGTGCAAGGGAATCAGCATTGGGTTCCGATTCAAAATACAAAGATCCTCTCAGGTAGTGCCTTGTACTGTCGGTAACATAGAACTGGACAGCTGTTGCCGTGTTCCCCCTGAGGTCGTAGAGGATCCCGTAAACCTTTTCTTTGCTGTTGTTGATCAGCATTTCATCTATTGCATCTGCCTTGGTGATATGATTCTTGACATTCATTGTATAGGTCTGTTCGATAAGGGCAGCCAGATCATCATTAACTTCCTTGTAGGTAAGGTAAATTCTGGCCCTGTAACCGGGAAACTCAATATTAAACCATCCGGGATCCGATTTATTACTCTGGTCGCCTGAAATTTTGCTGTAAAGGGGGTATTCAAATGAAAGAGGGACCGCTATCCTATGTGTCGGATCGTTGAACAGGGTATATTGCTTTTCAGGCAGATCGATCCTGAAATAGCCTTTGGGCTTTGGCACTGGAACTTCCCTGCATCCTGCAGCCAGGAGAAAAACAATTGCAAAAAACAGCAGGGATACTTTAACCTTCAGGAGTATTTTCATTTTCATTCTTTAGTTCAACGCGTATTTCCTTGATTCTTCTTTTGTCGGCCGACTCAATCCTGAAGCTGAAGTTGCTGTATGTAATGACCTTCCCTTTCTGAGGTATCTCTCCTGTAAGTTCAAGAATCAGTCCTGCAAGGGTTTCTGATTCTCCCCTGACCTCCTCAAAGGGATCACCCTCGGTTCCGATGATCTTGAAAAAATCATTGAGAAGGATCTTCCCTTCAAATACATAGGTCTTGTCGTCAATCTTTCGGAACATGGTTTCATCCTCATCGCTCTCGTCAGTTATCTCGCCTACTATTTCCTCCAGCACATCCTCAAGCGTTATTATTCCAGATGTACCTCCGTACTCATCAATAACTACCGCCATATGAATTTTTCTGATCTGGAATTCTTTAAGCAGTTCGTTTATTTTTTTTGTCTCGGGGACAAAATGGGGAGGGCGGGTGAGCGCCTGCCATTTGAAATTGTCAGGGCTGTTTGTATAGGGAAGTATATCCTTGGCGTAAAGTATGCCTTTTACTGAATCAAATGAACCTGTATATACAGGGATCCTGGAAAATCCTGAATCGATTATTATTGATTTTACCTTATTGAACCCGGACTTTATGTCGATCGCTGTTACGTCGATTCTCGGGCACATTATTTCGCTTACGTTGATATTGCCGAAATTGAGTATTCCCTTTAGGATCCTCTCGTCTTCGTTTATGTTATCGGATGCAAGTTCAAGAGCATCCGAGAGATCGTCGATGCTGAGGTTTGAATGCTTAGCCCCCGGACGTTTTCTTACGAAGGAGGTTGAAAAAAGAAGAAGAGAGGTAACTGGTCTGAATACCTTTTCCAGAATCGTCATAGGATAAGCCATAAAAAGAGTCATTGATAACTGGTTCCTTGTGGCGAATACTTTGGGAAGGATTTCACCGAAAAAAAGAAGGAGAAAGGTTATTCCAACCAGTTCGATCAGGAATCCCAGTATGGGGTTCGAACTGAAATCGAACATCATTGAACTCAGAAAAGCGGAAAGGAGTACTATCGCAATGTTCACCGTATTATTGGCCACCAGTATCGTGCTCAGAAGCTTATCTGGCGAATCGTGCAGCCTGAGAACCCTTGAGGCTTTTTTCGACTTGTTGCTTTTCATCTTCTCGATATCATCCGGACTGAGCGAAAAGAATGCAACTTCCGAACCCGACATAAGGCCTGAAAAGATAAGCAGCAACACTAATATTGCCAGTCCGGCTATCAGCTTGAAATCAGGTGCAGCTACTACAGGACCTGTCAGAAATGAAAATGATTTAAGTAATATTTCCGGTTCCAATTCCGTCTTTTTTAGTGAATCCTGCTAGAAGGGCAGGTCATCTTCGCTTGCAGACTGGTATCCTGCCGGTGGCTCGTTTATTTCCGGTCCGAAAGGATCACGTTCGGAAGACGTGCTTTTGTTCATGTCGCTTTGTGGTGCAGCCGGGGCAGAACCCTGTTTCTTATCTAGCACCAGAAATGTATCAGCCAGTATTTCAGTTATGTACTTGTTATTGCCATCCTTGTCTACATACGAACGGGTCTTTATTTTACCGACAACATAGAGCTGAGATCCTTTCTTTACTGTTTTTTCAGCTACCTCCGCCATGGTTCTCCAGACAACAATGTTGTGCCATTCGGTAGTTGTAATGGTTTCTCCCTGCTGATTTGTGTAGGATTCGCTTGTGGCAAGAGGGAAAGTTGCCTTGGCAACACCTTTGTCGAAGTAGCGGACGACAGGATCTTTTCCAACATTTCCTACAAGTATAACCTTATTGATTGACATATAGTTATGATTATTAATATATTCTTAGGAACACCTGTAAAGTTAATAAAAATTCAGCATGCTGCAATCCGGCAGTGCATTATTCACGGATATTACATATATTCAACGCTTTGTAAAACTATGAAAAGCCTTGAATCCGACTGCTGCCGATATGTATTTTATCATAAGTTTGTTGCAAAAGGTTGTCTATTTCATTGTATTTTAGGCAATAATATTATTTTTACGGGAAAAATTATTCTTTAAGTGTTTCAATATAAACAAATAATATTTTTATATTTGCAGGACTGAAAAAACGAATACTCAAAATAATTTGTACAATTTTAAACTTCACGAAAATGACTAAAGCAGACATTGTTAATGAGATTGCCAAAAACACTGGTATTGAAAAGGTGACGGTCCAAAAGACTGTGGAAGCCCTAATGGACACTATAAAACATTCAATGGTTAATGGTAATAACGTATACCTGAGAGGTTTCGGAAGCTTTATAGTTAAGAAAAGAGCTAAAAAAACTGCAAGGAATATCTCAAAGAATACAACAATTATTATTCCTGCTCACAATATTCCTTCATTCAAGCCAGCCAAATCGTTTATAAATAAAGTCAAATCACACGTTAAGAAATAATTATATATGCCAAGCGGTAAAAAAAGAAAAAGACACAAGATGGCTACCCACAAGCGCAAAAAGCGTTTGCGGAAGAACAGACACAAGAAGAAGTAGAAGTAGAAGGGTAGTCATTATTTAAGTTACTAAACCTAAAGGTCCTACGATCTTTAGGTTTATTAGTATAATTATGAGGGGAATGTCATATATTAACTCCGATTAATATAGTGAAGTGGTAAGTAAGGATCTGATTATTGATGCCGGCGTTTCTGAGGTTTCTCTGGCATTACTGGAAGACAAGCAATTAACCGAGCTAAATAAGGAAAAGAGAACGGTAAAGTTCTCTGTAGGTGATATTTACCTGGGGAAGGTGAAGAAGATAATGCCCGGGCTCAATGCTGCGTTTGTCAATGTCGGCTATGAAAAAGATGCTTTTCTTCATTATCTCGATCTTGGAGCACAATTCAGAACGCAGCAGAAATATTACGCCTCTGCCATTCAGAGGCAAGGCCGAGTGACTCCGCTCCACAAGATAAAGGCGGATGAGGATATCGACAAGGACGGAAAGATAACTGACGTGCTTTCATCGGGCCAGACAGTTATCGTGCAGATAACCAAGGAACCAATCTCGACAAAAGGCCCCCGGCTATCTTCTGAAATTTCCCTTGCCGGGCGTAACCTTGTTCTTATACCTTTCTCCGACAAGGTTTCCATTTCTTCAAAGATTGAGAGCAATGAGGAAAAGAACCGGCTGAAGACACTCGTACAAAGCATTAAGCCAAAAAACTACGGAGTAATCGTTCGAACCGTTGCCGAGGGTAAAAAGGTTGCTGTTCTCGATTCCGAGCTTAAGGAACTGGTAAAAAGATGGGAGTCTGCTTTTAACACGGTCCGAAAAGACACCCGGACACCAAGGCTTTTCATCGGTGAAATGAACCGGGTCTCAACCATTCTACGCGACATGCTTAATGTGACTTTTAACAATATTCACATAAATGATGCAGTCCTTGCTGAGGACATAAGAAAATACATTAGGGAGATTGCTCCTGAAAAGGAAAAGATTGTGAAGGTTTACACAGGGACCCTCCCTATCTATGACCATTTCGGGGTTAACAAGCAGATAAAGGCCCTTTTTGGAAAGACAGTATCATTTAAGCACGGAGCCTACCTTATTATCGAACATACCGAAGCCCTTCACGTGATTGATGTTAACAGCGGTAATCGCTCCAGGTCGGGTAACGACCAGGAGGCTAATGCTGTAGAGGTTAATATGGAAGCCGCGTCGGAAATAGCCCGTCAGCTGAGACTGAGGGATATGGGAGGGATTATCGTGGTCGACTTCATCGATATGCAGACCTCCGAAAACAAACAGAAGGTGTTCGACAGGATGAAAGAGATTATGGCAAACGACAGAACAAAACATAACATCCTGCCATTGACAAAATTCGGGCTGATGCAGATAACCCGCCAGAGAGTCAGACCCGAGATGAGCATTGTAACCGATGAAAAATGCCCTGCCTGCCTTGGTTCAGGACAGATACGGCCCACAATACTTTTTACTGATGAACTGGAAAGAGCGTTGTCGTTCATCGTCGACAAGATCATGACCAGGAAATTGCTTCTCAACGTTCATCCTTTCGTGGCAGCATATCTTACAAAAGGTATTTACCCTGTATTCAGGAGGTGGAACCTTAAGTACAAGATAATGCTTAAGATTCAGGCAGTTACATCATATCATATGCTTGAATATCATTTCTACGACAGACAGGGTAACGAAATAGACCTGACTTAAGGACGGATAGGAGCTGAACAAGCTGAACACTTTTCTGTTAATCATATTGATTTATTATTTTTGTATCAAAATGTAATCTGTTATGATCAGAAGAGTGACTACTTTCCTAACAATCCTGGCCTTTTTATCGCTGAAAACTACCGCTCAGATCTATGATCCGGTATCATGGGAATTCTCATACGAAAAGAAGGACCTGAACAGCTATGAGCTTGTGTTCACTGCTTTAATCGAAAAGGGTTCCCATATTTACTCAATGGATGTACCGGAGGGTGGTCCGATACCAACAACTTTTACTTTTAGCCTTCCTGAGGGTGTGCAACCCGACGGAAATACTTTCGAGGCGACAGAGCCTGAGGAGTTGTTTGATGAAGCTTTTGGTTTCAGGATCAAATCCTTCAGCAATAAGGCTGAATTCAGGCAGAAGCTTATCTCCGGTAATTCATCATTTACCATTGAAGGTGTTGTAAACTATATGTCGTGCAACAATACCACATGCTCACCTCCGAAGGATGTTGAGTTTACAATTGTTGTCGGTGACCCGGCAGGCAGAACTGCTGGAACAGCTTCCGCTGAAGGAGCTGATGCAGGAGTCGAGGTTCCCGGACAGCGTGGTCTCCTGAAGTTCTTCCTTATTTCATTTCTTGCCGGACTTGCGGGGATACTGACACCCTGTGTTTTCCCGATGATACCCATGACAGTCGCATTTTTTTCTCAGGGATCGGAAAACCGTGCCAGATCTGTCCTTAAGGCTCTTATTTTCGGAATTTCAATAGTATCGATTTATACCTTGCTGGGTATACTTGTATCTCTGACCAGTGCAGGTGCTGGTTTCGCTAATACCCTGAGTACGCACTGGATCCCGAATCTCCTCTTTTTTGCACTTTTTGTTGCGTTTGCGACTTCATTTTTCGGAGCATTTGAAATAGTCCTTCCCAACAAATGGGCTTCGGGAGCAGATTCGAGGGTAGACAGGGGAGGACTGATAGCCTCGTTTTTCATGGGTCTTACAACTGTAATCGTTTCGTTTTCATGCACAGGCCCTATAGTTGGAGCATTGCTCGTTGAAGCTGCTTCAGGTGATGTCCTCAGACCAACAATAGGTATGCTCGGTTTCGGACTTGCCTTTGCCCTCCCCTTTACGATCTTTGCTCTGTTTCCCTCTGTAATGAGCAGAATGCCAAAATCAGGTGGCTGGCTTAATTCAGTCAAGGTCGTGCTGGGATTCATTATGCTTGCATTCAGTCTTAAGTTCCTTATGACAATCGACAGCGTATACTCATTCCGGATACTGACCCGAGACGTGTATCTTGCGATCTGGATCACATTATTTTCTTTGACCGGGTTTTATCTCATGGGAAAGATAAAATTCAAACACGACAGCGAACTTAAGCACATTGGTACTTTCAGATTGTTCCTTGTAATAGCTGTGTTCTCGTTTGTCGTTTATCTCATTCCCGGAATGTTTGGCGCTCCCTTAAAAGGTTTATCGGCATTGCTGCCTTCTCCCGAGACATCGAAATTCAATCTCTCAAGGATCGCTGATGCAGGAGTTATAGCTTCTTCACCATCTGCAGCGACAACTACGTCCAGCGAACAATGTTCAGTTCCACTCTATGGCGATCTTTTCGGAATGCCCCATGGACTTAGCGGTTATTACGATTATGAACAGGGTCTCAGGTGTGCGGGTGAACTGGGGAAGCCGGTGCTGCTAGACTTCAAGGGACATGCCTGTGCAAATTGTAAGATCATGGAGGCAAAAGTCTGGTCAGATCCACAGATACTCGATCTGCTCAGGAACGAGTTTGTAATCGTCTCCCTCTACGCTGATGACAGAACAGTCCTTCCGGAAAGCAAATGGATCACTTCCACCGTCGATGGCAAGATCAAGAAGACTATCGGGAAAATCAATGAGGATCTGGAAATTTCAAAATTCAGGACCAATGCCCTTCCTTTATACGTAATAACCGATCATGAAGGGAATCCGCTTAACAAGCCAATGCCTACCAATCTTAATACTACGGAATACAAAGAATGGCTTGAAGAGGGCATGGCTAATTTCAGGGCAAAATATCCTGTGCGGGAAATACCAGGTATAATCCAATCGTCATTTTAGAGAAGAAGCTTTTTCCCTTTCAGGCCTTTAAAGACTTTGTGCAAACCGGGGATACTGTTTTATCCCGGGTTTACCTCAGATGTATGTTGCCACGGGTGGCCTCTATCCTCACCTCATGCAATCCCTTGTTCCTGCCTGTTCCACCGCTTATCTGATATTCTTTCCTTTCGTCATCAATGGTTTTTCTTTCCTGCCTGAATCTGTCGGGTATGACAATAAAGGAATTAGTATGTCTTATTTCGAATTCGAACGATTCTGAAGGATCAAATTCGAGCGACAGATCGCAGTTTGTTGTCACATAACTGTGATGATCCATGTTCCTTATCCCTTCAGCTTCAAATTGTCCAAACCTGAGGGTAATATCAGCTCCTCCCTCCATGTCCCCAACATAATATTCTGAAAAATAAGAGGATCCTTTAATGCCTTGAAGCTTATCAATATAGAATTTGTCACGTCTGGAGTTGACATGCAGATCTTTAACCTTGCGAAGATTGAAGTCGGATGATGTGCTGCTTACCGAAAGATCTTCACACTCCGCTATCCTGAATTTTGAGAAGGAGGTAATGATCTTTCCTGATTTAAGCGATTCAATTACAGCTTCTCCGAAATCAAGCGAAAGTTCAGATATGCTGTTCAGGGATTTTGCACTGAAATTGCCATTTGAAAGATTGATTGAGACATTGCCGTCGTTATCGCCCATACTGATGTCACCGAACTGGTTCCTTATTTTTACGTCGGTGCGGACAGGTACTTTTATCTGGTAGTTTACCTCCAGCGTGGAATTGTAATTTATTATTTTTCCGGTAAATCCCTTGAATGTTTCGAGAAGTACTCTGGCTTCGTTGTCAAAGAGAGTTTCCGCCACAACAGATGTCCCTTCTTCATGGACATCTATATCAATGCCGTTGAGCATTTTTTCCATTTTTGCCCGGTCGGGTGCTGTCGCTTCAACTGTGGCTGATATCATTACAGAGTCGAGGTCCCAGTTATCAATTATTATACTTCCATATCGGTTGTTGACTTCAAGCCTTACCTCCTTTCCGGCAGGCAGGGTCCTTGAGTAGTTTCTCTTTCCAATGGATTCCTGTGCAGCTGTTCCTGAATAGAAAAGAACCAGAAGTCCCGTAACAATAACTAATCTGTGATTCATTGTCGAAGCATTTAAAAGGATTTAACTAAAGACGGATCTGAACCGGCAATGTTACATTTCAGGCTAAAATACTTTAGCCACCATGGAAACATGGTGCCAACAGGATTTAGCAGGTCTTTATCGCATCGCCGTTCAGTGCGTGCAATACTTATTCTAGCAGCAGCCTTTTGTTATGATCAGGATTTTCCTTGGATATTTCTAAAAAAAAACTTAAGTTTACAATCATAAAGACCGAAACGCTGGAGAGTAATTAATTCCTTAATACAGAAAAGAAAGCAAACCAGGATATTTAAAGTGCCATACTTTAAAAAGAAGCTTTTACTGTCCAAAAGCAATTTTCCATTCTTTTCATGGCTGCCCCTGACTGCAACGTCGGGGGCTTTTTTCTTAGTTAAATAGTGTTAAATGCTATATATCAGGCTTTTTGATATACCATTTTGTTTATATTGCATTCGAAAACATCCGAATGAATATGAAAAAAATAATCTGGTTTACTTTTACAATGCTCATTCTTGCGGGGTGCGGCGATGATGTGAAGGAGATGGCCAGGGTGGCTGACAATATTCACAGGAGGGTACTTACTATAGATACTCATTGCGACACTCCGATGGGAATGGTGGAAATGGGTTTCGATCTTGGTCAGCGACATGAAGAAGGTTGCGTCGATTTTCCGAGGATGATTGAGGGTGGGTTGGATGCTGAATTCTTTGCTGTATTTACAAGTCAGGGCCCGAGGAACGATTCAGCCTATACCGAGGTCTATAAATATGCGTTAAAAGTTCTTGAGACAATTCACGAGAATGTCGGGAAGAACTCATTAATGGCTTCAATTGCGACAAGTCCCGACGATGCCTACATGCTTAAGAAAGAAGGGAAGATAGCGGCTTTTATCGGAATTGAGAACGGTTATCCCGTAGGAAAGGACCTGTCGAGGGTAAGTGAATTTTACAACAGGGGTGCCCGATATATTACCCTGGCCCATACACGTAATAATGACATCTGCGACTCATCCACCGATTCTGCCGGGCCGGAGCATAACGGGCTCTCGGCATTCGGCCGCGAAGTGGTTACTGAGATGAACCGTATAGGAATGATTGTTGATGTATCTCATATTTCCGATAAAGCATTCTACGACGTTCTCAAAGTCTCGAAAGCTCCCGTTATCGCTTCACATTCATCGTGCAGGGCTCTTTGCGAAAGTCCGCGTAATCTCTCTGATGATATGCTTCTGGCGCTGAGGGATAATATGGGTGTGATCCAGATTTGTATACTTAGCGACTATATAAAGACACCTGATCCCAATCCGGAGCTGGATGCAAAAATTGCAGCGCTAAGGGAAAAGTATGGGGACTACCAGAATCTGTCGGAACAGGACAAGGAGGCCTACAGGACTGAGCGTTGGGAAATAAGGGAGAAGTACAAAAAGCTTGCAACAGTGAAGGATGTTGCAGATCATATTGATCATGTTGTGCAGGTTGCCGGAATCGACCATGTTGGAATCGGAACCGACTTTGACGGTGGGGGAAAGGTAGAGGGTTGCAAAAGCGTGGCAGAGATGAAAAATATTACGATTGAGCTTTTGCATCGCGGCTACTCAAAGGCCGAAATAGAAAAGATCTGGGGCGGTAACTTCATGAGGGTATTCAGGCAGGTTCAGGATATGAAGGAAAAAGAGCTTTGACGAACTTGTCCTTTCCATCCATTCTGAATTCAAAATCATGGGTTTTTTACTTTTGAGAATCTTAGTGCTTTTACCATCCATTTCGGCAGAGGTTTGTAAATCCGCCTTTTTGTAAGATCGAGATACCATCCCAGTTTTTTTATCACAGGCAGTTTATGAGATTCGACGAATTCAATAAGAATACCGTCTGGATCTTCAATATATGAAAAATGACCTGCTGCTTCTCCCATGTCGAAACTGCTTCCCTGCCTGCTTTCCTTGCTGTCGACAACAAAAGGGAATCCCTTGCTGCGGCAGAACTCCCTCAGATTGTCCATTCCCCACATATCGTAACACAGATGTATAAAGCCCGGGTCCCCCCAGAATCGGTCTTTGTAGATCCTTTTGCCAGGATTGCCGGTCGAACTAATAAGCTCTATCTCGCTTTGTCCGAAAATATCACTGAAGAATCCCGAAAAAGGTTTAGATCTTCTCAGTAGAACCCTTCTTAACTCATTGTTGCCTCCTGGCAGACTGGCAAGGTCGGGGAAGGTCCCCTTAATGTCATAAACAACCTGGTCGTATCCCAGAATACCGGAATATACATCTGCCGAACGGTCGATATCAGTGACGCCGATAGAAGCGCCAAATGCTCCTCCGGTTACTTTTCCTTCCTTCATGAACCACCTGGTATCGCTCACTATCTGGAAGATATTTCCGAAGGGATCCTTTATGAAGAACGTCATTTTACCTTCCGGGTCTTTCACAGGGGTGCCCAGGATAGTGCAATCGTTGGCTTTAAAGTGAGAGAACGCCTCATCAATATCCTTTACTTTAATCTTGCACAGTAATATACCGAGGTCGCCTAAAAGTATCTCTTCACTGATTGTTACCGGTTCCCTGCCTTTGTACTGCCAGATCTCAAAACCTCCTCCGCTCTGAAGATTAAGGGCAAGTATGGCATGACGGCTCTGGGGCTTTCCTCCGGTATATGGAAGCATGAACCTGGCTTCAGTCTCATCATCAAATATCCGGCAGTCCATGCCAAAGATCCTTATATACCAATCCCATGCTTCTCTGAGGTTCCTTACCCCGATCCCTATTTGCTGTATTCCTCCCAGTTGATATGAATTCATTTCGTAATCTGATTAATTTTCATGTTGATTTTATCCTGTCGGCGATCCTGAAAAATAACGGAGGGCAAATTCGTCTGATGAACAGCAATGAAAGCTCCCATTTGCCGACCAGAATCTCTCTTTTATCCTTAACTATTCCTCTTAATATTATTTTTGCTGCACTGGCTGGCAGCAGGCCGTTAGCCTGACCATCATCCATCCTGCCATGTTCCCTTCCTTCTCCGTCGAGAGCATGAAACGAGATATTCGTTCTCACCCGTCCGGGAATTATTACAGAGGTCCTGATATTATTCTGCTTGTTTTCGAGGTAAAGTGTTTCAAAAAATCCGTGGAGGGCTTGCTTTGATGCAGAATAAGCCGACCTGAGAGGAAAACCAAACCGGCCTGTTATACTGCTTGTTGCAAGGATGTGTCCGGATTTATTCTTCTGCATATAAGGCAAAACAGCCTTTGTTAGGGTAATTGTCCCGAAATAGTTGATTTCGAATATCTTCCTGTCGAGCCATAAAGGCGTTTCCTCGATTCTTGCCCTCTGGCTGATCCCTCCTATATTGAACAGGAAGTCTATTCCACCAGCCTCCTGTAATTGCCTTTCGGCTATTTCCTTTATACCCTGGCTATCCGAAAGGTCGAAAGGAACACAGGTAACCATCTCCCGGGAGGCTCCGCAGGCCTTTCTTACCCTTTGAAGACCATCAGCGTCGTTGGAGGATATTATAAGTCTGGCGCCCCGTCCGGCCAGTTCATACACAAGAGCTTCCCCTATTCCGGAAGATGCACCTGTTATCCAGGCTATTCTGCCCCTGAAAGGATCCTTACTCTTCATCATTCAAACCCGCTATCAGAGTTAAGAGTTCATTATGTTCCTTTCTGAGCAGAAGAAAATCAGGATTCTTTTCCCAGTCATATTTTCTAATCCTGAAGCCTCCTGTTATTCTGTGGAAGAGAATATTATAATTCCATGCAAAAATCCCCGAGACAGGTATCAGAAGAAATATCAGTATTGCCAGCCACCATGGAGAAAAAATAAGCAGACAGATGATAAGGTAAATGGGAAGAAATATCATAGCAAGAACCAGTGACATTCCGTATTTCACGGAACTGTGGAACTGAGGGTCCTTGATTTTTTTGATTTGCAGTCCGGGTACAGTAAGAAACGTCAGGGTGAAGATATTTCCAAACAGCCACAGAGGAAAGGTAACTGTAAGCAATGCAATACCGGCAATCAGCCAGCCTGGAGAATGCTTTTTCTTCCTCAGAAGCCGGTAATTGATGTTCAGCAGCTTCGTTTTCTCCTTAATGGCAAGACTGAGAAGGCATATCTTACTATATTTTTCAGGATCAGATGCTTTCAGTTTGTTCAGCTTTTCTATCAGAATGCGGTCCCTGTATACCTTGGGGTTTCTGATATCATCACTGTATTTTCCGTTTACAATGCTCCTCAGCTCGTCAATTGCCTCGTAGTCTTCAACCGATTCAATATGGACCATCACCCTTTTTATCTCGCACGAAAGTCTTCTTCTCAGTTCATTAAGGGCCCTTTCAGGGGCTTCCCTGTAAAGCTGGTGGTATTCACTGACCTCTATGGGCTTCCCGTAGACCACGGTAAGAACCTGTCTGAACCTCGTATAATTTGAAAATTCTATTCCGACAGGTATGATCTTTATTTTAAGGCCGAATCCTGTTGCCTCATCAGCCTGAAATGCCACCCTGCATATTCCTTTTTTCAGCTGTCGCAGTCGCCTGAATCCTGCGTGATCGCCCTCAGGCAGAATGACAAGCCCGTTTTTATTCCTGATCACATCGATCGTTTTAAGGAACACTTCATCATTTGACTTCAGGGTGCTGAATCCGTCTCTTATACGGTATACAGGAAGTAATTTAAGAAAATACAAAATGTTTGCAATCAGCTTTCGTTTGAAGATGTCGGCTCTTGCAAGGAAGACAGGCTGCCCTTTATGGGTAAAGAGAACCGCAAGAGCATCCATAAGGGCATTCTGATGATTGGGGGCAAATATCAGATGGTGTCCGGGATTAATATTTTCAACTCCGAGCACGATAACTTTCCGGTAGAAAATAATATGGTGCCAGAAGCCGGCTACACGTTTCAGCAAAGCATACCGAGCTGAATATTTTTCAATGTTTTCCTTGCCCATGATCAGGTTGACGGATGAAATCAGCCCTCTTATTCAATAAAATAGGTTTTTAGAGGTCTTCGCAAGTTATAAAAAATGACATCTGTTGCTTATGACGCTATGCATATTATTTTCTTTGCAGGGAATAATACGTCTTTTTACCACCTATTGGAGGTTATCAAAATCTTCAATGAACCGGTCGAGGTTACGTCTTTCTTTTTTAGTTGGTCTTCCTGTACCTTTTTCCCTGTAGCTCACAAAACCTGAATTTTTCAATTCCGACTTGATCTTTTCATCTTCGGGGGTAAGATCTTCAATATAGTTGCCGACCAGTTTGGGCGACAATCGATTGCCGGTTATTTCAATGATACGGTATGTGTAGGTGACAGGAGGTTTTCTTACATTGATAATTTCACCCTTCGAAATAATCCTTGATGGTTTGACGGGAACATTCCTTATCGTTATTCTCCCCCTGGTGCAGGCTTCCGAAGCAATGCTTCTAGTCTTGAAGATCCTTACCGCCCAAAGGAACTTGTCGATGCGAACCTCTTTAGATTCCGTCATTACCTGAGTCTCTCTTTTGCTCTCCTTTGACTTTTTCTTCCTTCTGAGGGCTTGAGTGGGAGGGAAGTCTGGCCTGTCTGTTGTAGGATGTCATCGTTAGCTCGGTTCCGGCAAATGAAAATGACTTTATCATTTCCTTCACAATTGAGATCCTCTCGTCGAGGAATCTTCTCTCCTCAGCAGTCCATTTGCCGAGTACATAACTTACCTGGTAACCTTTACTGAAACTGCTGCCAATACCCACCCTGATCCTGGCATATTCAGCTGTGCCCAGAACAGAATTTATATGGGCAAGCCCATTGTGTCCCCCATCACTGCCCTTTGGCCTCATTCTTATGCTTCCAAGGGGCAGCGCAATATCATCCACAACGACAAGAAGGTTCTCAACAGGTATCTTTTCCCTGTTCATCCAGTATCTTACGGAATTACCGCTGAGGTTCATATAGGTTGTGGGTTTGAGAAGGACGAGAATCCTGCCCCTGTGTCTGATTTCGCAAAGGTAGCCGTACCGCAGGTCGGTGAACTGTATCCCGTTTTCAGCTGCAAGTGCATCGAGGATGGTAAAACCAATATTGTGACGGGTATCTGCATACTCGTCACCGATATTCCCCAGGCCAACTATAAGATATTTCATTGTGCCTGAATATTATTGAAAAAGGACTTTCCCTTTTTTATTCGGATTTTGCCGGAGCAGCACCTTCACCGGATTCGGCTTCAGTTTTCTCAGCTCCCTCCTCCTTCAAAACAACGCGGGAGGTTGCAACGGTGAGAACGGTTGTGATCTTTGGATCAATAAGTTCAACCTTATCATATGAAAGATCTCCTACTTTCACCGAGTGGTTTACCTTGACATTTGTAATGTCGACAGTAAGGGATTCGGGGATATCCTTCGCAAAACCCTTTACCTTGAGATGCCTCTTCTTAATTCTCAGTTTTCCTCCTGCCTTTACTCCGATTGAATCGCCCGTGATCACTATCGGAAGACTAATCACTACTGGCTTGTCATCATTGATCTGGAAGAAATCAACATGCTGGATCTTGTCAGTCACGGGATGGAACTGTATATCCTGCATAACGATCCGGAACAGTTTACCGTCAAGGTCAAGGTTGACAATGTGGGCATCGGGGGTATATACCAGATTCTTGAAGCTGTTTTCATGAACGAAAAAATGGATATTCTCATCCTTTCCGTAAATCACACATGGGACATTTCCCTCTCTTCTGATATTCCTTGAATCTTTCTTGCCAAGTCCTGTTCTTGCAGATCCTTTGATTTCGAGTGTCTTCATTTGATGTAAATTATTGTGCTACTCAAAGTTATTGGAATAATAACTTCCCATTACACGTTTAACATTTAAAAAATGGAGTGCAAATATATTACAAAGGATTCAGAATACAAAATTTGTACTTATAGACTGATTGAAGTTGACTGCCTGGATCGTCCTGGCAAATATCCCGGCGATAGAAAGAACTTTTATTTTGTCTGACTTGTTTGCAAAGGGGACCGAATCCGTAACAACAAGTTCGCTGATGGGCGACTGGTCTATTCTTTCCACAGCATTTCCTGAAAGTATTGGGTGTGTGGCGAATGCCCTTATGCTTCTGGCTCCCTTTTCCTTCATCTTCTGTGCAGCCAGAACGAGAGTTCCTCCTGTATCGATCATGTCATCAATAATAACCACGTTTCGATCTTCCACTTCTCCTATTATTGACATTTCTTCGACTACATTAGGTTTTTTTCGAAGCTTGTAGCAAAGGACCATTTCCGACTGAAGATGTCTTGAATAGGCATTGGCCCTTTTTGAGCCGCCCATGTCGGGAGCGGAAACAGTAAGGTTCTCAAGTTTGAGATTTTCAATATAAGGGGCAAATATTGCCGAACCGAATAGATGGTCAACCGGAACATTGAAGAATCCCTGTATCTGGTCAGCGTGAAGGTCCATCGTTATTACCCTGTCGACACCGGCGGTACCCAGAAGGTCGGCTGAAAGCTTTGATCCGATTGAAACCCGGGGCCGGTCCTTCCTGTCCTGCCTGGCAAAACCAAAGTATGGAATGACGGCAATTACCTTGTATGCAGAAGCTCTTTTGGCAGCATCGATCATCAGAAGAAGTTCAAAGAAGTTATCTGCCGGCGGATTTGTCGACTGTATAATAAAAACCATGTTGCCCCTTACCGATTCGTCGAAGCATGGCTGAAATTCACCATCGCTGAACTCAGTCACTGAACTTTTGCCCAGTTCAATACCTAGCTCATCCGCTATTCTCTGGGCCAGATGCCGCGATCCCCGGCATGAGAAAATCTTCATTGGTGCCTTGCCATACATTGTAACGAGGTTTTGCTTGTTTATTATTTTCAGTGTACAAAAATAGAAATTATGCAGGAAATCATCCTGATTTTGACAAATTGTTTAAAGTATCATCTATGAAATCAAGGATGTCTTCCCTTCCTCTTTTATCAACAGCCGAGGTTACAAAGGAAGGAGGAAGTGATTCCCAGGTTCGAAGCATCTCGCTGTCATAGCTGACGACAGTTTTCCTGAGAGCATCTGAAGATACCTTGTCGCTCTTGGTGAATATCCTGGCAAAAGGCACCTGATTTACTCCCAGAAATTCCATGAAATTCAGGTCGGATTTCTGAGGCGTGAGCCTTGAATCGATAAGAACAAAAAGGCATATCAGATTCTCCCGTCCCAGAATATATTCTTCTGTTCTCTTTACCCATTTTTCCCTCATTGAAACCGGAACTTTCGCATATCCGTAACCTGGAAGATCAACCAGGTACCAGCGTTCGTTGATAATGTAATGATTTATACTTCTGGTTTTTCCGGGGCTGCCTGAAGTTCTTGCAAGATGAGAATTGCCTGTGAGCATGTTTATCAGCGACGACTTACCGACATTTGAACGGCCGATGAAGCCGAACTCGGGTTGCAGGGGATCAGGACATTCCTTCAGTGAGGGGCTGCTCCGAAGGTATGCGGCTGAGTGGATAATCATCTCTGGAGGTATTATTTAAGATCGTTGTAAGGCAGTTCAATCCTTTTATAAATGAGGTTATTGTTCCCGAAGGCCGTACGGGCCGAGGCTATAATTCCAACAAATCCCTGCTCGGCGGAACCTGTCTTTTTAAGGTCCAGAAGTGCTTTGCCATTTACAGTTTTGATGCTTTCACAACGTGTGGAATCGAATACTCCGTTTAAAAATTCACCTCTGTAGAATTTAACTTTTTCAGAGTTGTCTGACATTGCCAGGTTAACCCTTACTCTGCCCGCAGCAGAGTAATTGTCGTCGAGCGTGTAGGTAATTTCAGGATAGTTTCTGACAAGGCTTCCATTTGGTGCGAATTCCTCAAGAAGGGGAGTCCTGAAACCATTCAGGTAACCCAGTCTGGCCTTTATCTTTCCATTCCTGTAATATTGAATCTGCGTACCGTCGATCGTGTCGCGTTCATAAGGTGTCGATCTGAAGACTTGTCCCTCAAGATAATACCACTTTGATGAATCCTCGCGCAATCCGTTTTCGTACCATAATGTCTGGTAAAGCTGACCTCCAGGGTAGTAGGTTCTCGTTTCGCCGTGCTTTATTCCGTTGCGGAAAGTCACTTCCTTAACAATTTTCGTCCCGCTGTAATATTGCTTTATCCCTGTATAACCCGTATCCGGGACGGATATGCTGTCAGCTTCCAATGCTGAAGGGTTTCCTGAAGAACCTCTGCCATTGCATCCTGAAGCCAGAAGAAGAAAAGCAGGTATAAGAAATCCTATTATTAGTTTATTCATGGCGTTATGTGTTTTTAATCGGTTCAATGATCAGTATCGATATTGTCGATATATATCTCGAGGATACCGGCCTCCGGCTGTGGTATGAGAGTGACGTCCGTCAGAACTGCAGGAAGGAGAACAGTCTCTCCTTTTGTCACCCTCTCACTTCTTCCTTCCCATCTGATGATGAATGCCCCTTCAATGCAAAGGTAAATAACAAATGAATCGAAAATGTTGTAATCGCGGACCATAGCCTCGTTGAAATCGATTAGTGATGCATTGAAGAACTCGCAGCCAACGAGTTTCAGGGGAATGTTTTTTTCGTGATCCTTTCTGATCCTGTAATTCCCTGAAGACTTAAAGTCGATGGCATCAATTGCCAGATCATTATGAAGCTCCCTGCTTTTGCCGTTATTGTCGACCCTGCCCCAGTCCGAGATCCTGTAGGTTATATCCGATGTCTGCTGAATTTCTGCGAGGACTATTCCTGAGCCTATCGCATGTATAGTACCTGCAGGTGTAAAGAAAACATCCCCGGGTAATGCTGTCTCTTTTTTTAGGAGGGCGGCAATATTGTTTTTGTCAAGTGCGGAAAGGTACTCTTCGCGGCTGACCTCTCTGGAGAAACCGGTATAAATCCTTGCATCTTCGTTGCTCTGAAGTATGTACCACATCTCTGTCTTCCCATATGCCCTGTGCCTTTTTCTGGCGAGGTCATTTCCGGGATGTACCTGAACCGAAAGATCCTCACGGGCTTCAATAAGCTTTATGAGAAGAGGAAATTCATTGCCGAATTTTTCATAAATTCTTTCTCCGGTCAGATCGCCCATATAAACTTCAATTATCTCCTCGATATTATTGCCGGCCAGGAAACCGTTGCTTACAACAGAAAGGTCACCTGACACAGCCGAGATCTCCCAGCTTTCTCCGATATTTTTGAGTGTACCCCGGTTCTTGCCATAGTTTTTTTCCAGCGAAGGGCCTCCCCAAATCTTTTCCTTAAGTATTGGATCAAATTTCAGCGGATATAGTTCTGACATTATCTTTATATTGTTACAGCCGAAACGGTATCCGGAGTGACTTATAATATGTGCTCCGTGTAATTTCAGCAATGGTTAACCTTTTCAGCCTGATCTTTGAGGCTGTTGTATTCTGTTCTTTAAACTTAATTGTTATTTTTGAAAAACAAGAATATACAAAAATAGTAATAAATGCTAATAGTAGGTATAGCAGGCGGCACCGGTTCGGGAAAGACAACAGTGGTTAAGAAGGTCATTGAAAGGCTTTCGAATGAGAAAGTGATTGTTATTCCGCAGGATGCCTATTACAGGGATAATGGAAATATCTCTCTTGAAGAAAGACAGAAAATTAATTTTGACCATCCCGACTCGCTCGAGTTTTCGCTGCTGGCCGAACATCTGAACAAGCTCCGGAGTGGTGAGAGCATAGAGATGCCTATCTATTCATATCTGACATGTCTTCGGTCAAAGGAGACAATAACAGTAAAACCGGCAAGGGTGGTTATCGTGGAAGGGATACTTATTCTTGCTGATCCGGTTTTGCGCGATCTGTTCGACATTAAGGTATTTGTCGATGCAGATGCCGACGACCGCCTCGGAAGGGTTATTCAGAGAGATATTGTCGAGAGGGGCCGTTCGGTGATGATGGTTCTCGACCGCTATCACGATACTGTTAAACCATCACATCTTCAGTTTATTGAACCCACAAAAAGATATGCCGACATTATAATTCCCGGAGGGGGTGAAAACCAGGTTGGTATAGAAGTGCTGGTTTCAATAATTGAAAAACACCTTTAAGAAATGAAAATACTGCAGGGCGTCAGGCCCGAGGATATAATCTTTATAGATATTGAAACTGTGCCTTCGGCGCCTTCCTTTGATGCCCTTGAACAACACTTTCAGATTCTTTGGGAAAAGAAATCAAAACACTTCAGAAGCGAAGAGGAGTCAGCAGGTGATGTTTATAACCGGGCAGGGATTTATGCCGAATTTGGCAAGATCATTTGTATCTCTGCCGGAGTAATAACTGGGAAGGATCCATTTTCTTTCCGCCTTAAATCTTTCTATGGAGACGATGAGAACCATATCCTTTCAGATTTCTCTTCGATGCTTGCAAAATTCTCGCGGAACAGGGAAACCCTTTTGTGTGCCCATAACGGTAAGGAGTTTGATTATCCCTATATCTCAAGAAGGATGATAATAAACAGAATTACGATTCCTGACCTTCTCGATACTGCAGGAAGGAAACCATGGGAAATTAAACTCATCGACACGATGGATCTCTGGAAATTCGGGGATTTTAAAAGTTACACCTCTCTCGATCTTCTGACGTCGGTTCTCAACATCCGGTCACCAAAGGACGATATCGACGGCGGCATGGTCGCTGATCTTTATTATAATGAGGGAGAACTGAAGCGGATTGTCAGATACTGTGAAAAGGATGTTCTGGCTGTTGCCCAGGTCTTGCTCAGATTCCTGAATTTGCCACAGATAAACGGGGAAAATGTGGAAAGTGTAACCCCCTTGTGATAATCAGCCGTCGAGAAGCCTAAAAAAGCATTCTGTTACGGCCCGGGGATTATCGTGATGGAGCCAGTGACCGGCACCCGGTATCGTAATGAATTCAGCTCCGGGAAACAGCTTCATGATATTTGAAAAATCACTTTCTCTGATAAACCACGATCTTTCGCCTCTGAGAAAAAAAACCGGAAATCCTGTAACAGAAGTTTTCTCAGGGAGATCGTCCACTATCCCGTCCATGATCTTTTCAAGATTTTGCAGCAAAGCCTCAGGGTTCAGCTTCCAGGAGAAAGAATTGTCATGCTGCCTCTTCAGGTTCTTCATTAACAGGTCCCTGGTTTTCTGCTGGCTTACAGCTGGCTTCATAAGTGATTCAACAGCACTGCGGGAACTGATTCCCGAGATGTCAGCGCTCAGCATGAAATTAAGAATTCCAAGGTGTTTCTCCCTGTCCTCATGATAGCTTTCCATGTTCCTGAAGGGAGAGATATCTGCAACCAGCAATCCATTTATTCTTTCCGGGAAGTTAAGTGCATATTTCATGGCTGTTCTTCCTCCCATGCTATGTCCGGCGAGGAAAAACTTTTCCAGACCCAGTTCATCGGCAAACCTGGCAATGTCATCTTTCATCGATCCGTAGTCATGAACCGCTGAATGAGGTGATTGTCCGTGGTTGCGCTGATCGGGAAGGTAAATTGTAAATCTTCCGGAGAGGCTTCTTGCGACAGTGATCCAGTTGTCGGATGAACCAAAAAGTCCGTGGAGTATTATCAGAGGAGCCCCCGTTCCGTATTTTCTGTAAAACAACCTCATCGGGAATAATCACTATACCAGTTGCCTCCTGTACATCTGAATGGTGTTCTCAAGGCCAAGGTACAGGGCGTCGGATATAAGGGCATGCCCAATCGACACTTCTGCGAGCCAGGGGATGTTCTGATGCAGGTAACGTAGGTTGTCGAGGTTTAGATCGTGACCGGCGTTTACTCCAAGACCCAGATCGCGGGCTAATTCCGCTGCCCTTACAAAAGGTTCTGCAGCTGAGCGTGCGTCAGAGTTAAAATCAGCAGCATAGGGTTCTGTGTAAAGCTCGATCCTGTCGGTTCCCGTTTTAGCCGCTTCCTCAATATTTGTTGTTGCAGTATCCACAAAAACAGATGTCCTTATTCCTTCTTTTTTCAGGGTAATAACAATATCGGTAAGAAAAAGCCTGTACCTCATTACATCCCATCCCGCATTGGAAGTTATTGCATCATGGGCATCGGGTACCAGTGTTACCTGGTCCGGCTTTACTGCAAGGACCAGATCCATGAAGCTGTCGGAGGGATATCCTTCAATATTGAATTCAGTCTTTATCACCGGCCTTATCTCGAGTACATCTTTATATCTTATATGACGCTCATCCGGCCTAGGGTGTACCGTGATTCCTTCAGCCCCGAACAGCTCACAATTAATTGCAGCAGTTTTGACATTTGGAATGTTGCCCCCCCTCGCATTCCTTAGTGTGGCGATCTTGTTGATATTTACGCTTAGCTTTGTCATAATAAAAAAGATGATTGTCCGTATTGTAATGTGAAACAAAAATACAACAACTGGCTTTTTTTTTCTTATTTTAGATGAAATTTAAAATGCAGGGTACATTTTATGGTTGCCAAGAACTTGATTTCAGATGTTATTCCGGCAGTTAAGACCTCCGATTCAGGTCAGACAGCTCTCAACTGGATGGAAATCTTCAGGATCTCACATCTGCCAATAGTCAACAACCAGGATTTTCTCGGCCTGATTTCCGACACGGATATCTACGATATGAACCTGCCCGAAGAACCTATTGGCAATCATGAGCTTACTCTTCTTAAACCTTACGTCACAACTGAACAGCATTTGTTTGAGGTAATAGGGCTTGCAGCAAGGCTTAAACTGACTGTAGTTCCTGTCCTCGATGATAAAATGCACTATAAGGGAGTTATAACTGCCAACGATCTGGTGAGATATCTCGCTGGAATATCATCAATGGACCAGCAGGGTGGAATAATCGTTGTCGAGGTCACGGAGCGCGATTATTCTTTATCCCAGATTGCTCAGATAATTGAGGGGAATAATGTAAAAGTCCTGAGCCTTTATATAACCTCACCCCCTGATTCGACGAGACTTGAAGTGACAATAAAAGTAAATACAAACGATATTGCATCGGTTTTACGCACGTTTGAGAGATATAACTATGACGTCAAGACCTGGGTAACATCCGATGATTCGATGGATAGATTTTATTCAGAACGTTTTGATCTTCTGATGAAGTACCTGAACATTTAAGCTATGCTCAGATCAGTAGCTGTTTACAGCAAGGAAGCCAATCCCAGGACTGCTCAGGGGATAAACAGACTTATTAACGAGTTCTGCAGAAGGGGAATAAGAATCTACCTCTGCCACAGAAGCATTAATATTCCAGGCTGCACTTATACTTCGCTTATTGAGAGCTTTGATGAAATAGGCAATCTCAGGCAGATGCCCGATCTTGTTCTTAGTGTGGGCGGAGACGGTACTTTCCTGGAAACAATGCTGAAAGTAAGGGATCTGGGAATTCCAATAGCCGGAGTCAATGCCGGGAGAATGGGTTTCCTCGCAAATATCTCGGAAGGGGATATCGAGCAATCAGTGGGACTACTGTGTGACGGGAAATATCAGATTGTCGAACGATCGCTCGTGGAATTCAGTAAGCCCGACGGAATCTTTGACAGGGAATCATCGACCGCTCTTAATGAAATTACGGTTCAAAAGGCTGATCCAAGTATGATAACCATCAATGTCTTCGTGGATGATACCTATCTGAACACCTACTGGGCTGACGGACTTATTGTTTCAACAGCAACGGGTTCTACGGCTTATAACCTTAGCGTGGGAGGTCCGATTCTGTCACCTGATGATGAAAGCCTTATTATTTCTCCAATTTCCCCACACAACCTCACAATCCGGCCTATTGTGATCTCGGGAGCAAGTGAACTGAGAATGACGGTTGAGGGGCGTTCGAATGAATTCATGGCAACGTGTGACTTCAGGTCAAGGAGAATGCCTTTTGGGGAAGACATCTGCATTGTCCGTCCCGACAGGAAGCTTAAAACAGTCATGCCTGAGGGAATGGATTTCTTCAGTACACTCAGGAATAAACTGATGTGGGGCGCCGACAGGCGAAACTAAATTAGTTGCCCTAAAACGCATTGATTTATTTTAGATTATTATATTTGTATCTGCAATTTAACTCAAACTGAAATGAAACGATCACTCCTTGTCGTAGCAATATTATTTTTTGCAGTTCAGTTATCTGATGCCCAGTTATGGAAGCTAAAAACCTGGGAGGCTCAGTTTGGAATTGGCCCGTCTTTTACATTTCCTGACATCGGAGGTTACACACATGGTGAAAACATTCTGGGATTCAAGGATCTGAGTTACAGGCAAACCCGATTTAATGTGAACGGAAGCCTGCGATACAGGATGGGACGGACCACTAATCTGAGGCTCAGTCTTGCCTATGCCAACCTACATGCCACGGACGACAGAGGATCGAACGAAGGCCGCGACTATGAAGCCGTCACAAACCTGTTTGAGCCTGCCCTTCTTCTGGAATATTTTTTTATTAAGAACAAATACGAGAGCAGCTATCTCTTTCTCAAGGGTAAGAGCTTATGGGCCCTTCTTTCTTCTCTCGACTTCTACGCTTATGCAGGTCTTGGAGGCGCCGCCTATTCCGTGAACCCAAACAGCGCCCTTGAACAGAGAGGCATAAGCGAACCGGGAAGCACTGATTTCAATGGCTTCTCCCTGGTGGTCCCCGGAGGAATAGGAGCGACATTGATATACAGCCCGAACATCAACTTTGGTGTAGAATTTGGCGGAAGATGGGCCAACACGGACTATATCGACGGTTTTGACCCGGATATTCTGCCCAACAAAGTCAACGATAAGTACTATTTCCTTAACTTCACCGTTACTTATAAGATGAAAACAGGACCCAAGGGTTGGCCTTCTTTCAGATGATAAATTGCCGGATCAGTTTGGATGAAAAAGATAACGGTTTTTCTTCTTTTTATTAGCTTTTCATTATCAGTTCTCGGACAGAGAAATGCTGACTATGGCATTTTCGGAGGAGTTGCTTCATATCTTGGCGATATTAATACCAACAGGCTGTTTTATTCCCCCGGACCAGCAGGAGGCCTTTTTTACAGATACAATTTCAACCCGCGCCAGGCTCTTAGGGCTAATATCTTCGCCGGAGGCATTCAGGCTGCCGACAGGGACTTCAATAACGCTTTCCAGCAGGCCAGAGATACTTCGTTTTCAGGAAGCGTCATAGATTTCGGGTTACAGTTTGAATTTAATTTCCTGCCATATTCCACACAGATGAAGAAATGGAACTTTACTCCATATGTCGCTGGTGGAGCCGGGCTTTCATTTATAAATAACAACTCCCCAACATACGTCCCCGTAATTCCATTTTCGCTCGGTTTCAAGATAAATATCCACAAAAACCTCGGACTTGAAGCTGAATATGGTTTTCGTAAAACTTTTTATGATAACTTTGACGGCTTGGAAGATAATGTTGATCCGGATCACAGAGCATGGCTTCACAACAACGACTGGTATTCCTTTG
>JAVEZS010000006.1:45645-111072 GCA_034002885.1 Bacteroidales bacterium | reverse complement strand
GTTTCAGAATAAGAAGCTACCTGTGAGCTGCTTACAAAGTACTCATATGACTTCTCCTCGTCCTTCCGGCAGGAAAAGAGTACGAAGAAGGCCAATAATATTATTATCCAGCTCCTTCCTTTAAGAAAAAATCCTTTCATGGATGACCTCCTGTTTTAAACCGGTCTCTAAACTTACTTAACGCTGTAAAGATATATCATAGGGCAATACCCACCTCTTTACAGCCTGACATACTTTTTCTATCTTTGTCGGGTTTATTGCGGACTATGGTATCGGTACAGAATCTCTCAGTCACATTTGGAAGCTTTGATCTCCTCTCTGATATTTCCTTTCTGATCAACGAACAGGACCGGATAGGGCTCACAGGACGAAACGGAGCAGGAAAAACAACCCTCCTCAAGGTTATAGCAGGATTGCAGAGCCCTTCCTCAGGCCTTGTTGACATGTCGAAAGAGGTTACGATAGGATATCTGCCCCAGCAGATGGCTGTTGATGATACAACAACTGTAATGAACGAAACTTTAAAAGCCTTCGCCGATCTTAAAGGATTGTCGGAAGAGATAGAAATATGCAGCAGGGAGATAGCAGAGAGGGACGATTATCATTCTGAAAGCTACCTGAAGCTATGCGACAGGATCACAGAGGCAGAGGAACAATACAGGATTCATGGAGGAGATTCCTATCTCGCTGATACGGAACAGACTCTCACAGGGCTTGGTTTCGAAAGAAAGGATTTCGAGAGACCGACAAAAGAGCTGAGTGGTGGCTGGAGGATGAGAATTGAACTGGCGAAGCTCATTCTGAGAAAACCATC
This sequence comes from Bacteroidales bacterium, assembly GCA_034002885.1. GTDB lineage: Bacteria > Bacteroidota > Bacteroidia > Bacteroidales > VadinHA17 > LD21. Next base: position 110,258 of record JAVEZS010000006.1, on the reverse strand, counting down.
AATTTTTCTTCTTGATGAACCTACAAACCATCTCGACATAGAATCGATACAGTGGCTCGAATCATTTCTCGCTTCATACAACGGCGCCGTGATGATGGTGTCGCACGACAGGGCTTTCCTCGACAATGTAACGAACAGGACCATAGAAATATCGCTGGGAAGGATTTACGACTACCGCGTTCCATGGTCGCAATATATTGTACTCAGGGAGGAAAGGAGGACACAACAGCTGGCTGCATTCAGAAACCAGCAGAAAATGATAGGCGACACCGAGAAATTTATTGAAAGGTTCAGATATAAGGCTACAAAAGCCGTTCAGGTCCAGTCAAAAATAAAGCAGCTCAATAAGCTTGAAAGGCTGGAAGTTGATGATGAAGATGCAAGCTCGATGAACCTTAGGTTCCCTCCTTCCCCGCGATCGGGGACTGTCGTCGTGCAAGCCGAAAACCTTTCGAAATACTACGGACCGCTTTGTGTTCTGAAAAACATTTCCCTTACGATCACAAGAGGTGAAAAAACAGCATTCGTCGGCCGTAACGGAGAAGGAAAAACGACCTTATCGAAAATTATAACGGGAGAACTTGATTATCAGGGGACACTTAAAACCGGGCATAATGTCAGAATCGGGTATTTTGCCCAGAACCAGGACGAGCTCCTGAATGAAGAACTTACTGTTTTTGAGACTATTGACAATGCAGCTACTGGGGAGATCCGGACAAAAATAAGGGATATGCTTGGAGCTTTTCTTTTCAGGGGGGAGGAGATAGATAAAAAGGTTAAGGTCCTTTCTGGCGGAGAGAGATCGCGCCTGGCACTGGTCAGACTCCTTCTCGAACCCTGCAACCTGCTCGTTCTCGATGAGCCGACAAATCATCTCGACATGAGATCGAAAGACATCCTGAAACAGGCTCTCCTGAAATATGATGGCACACTAATTGTGGTTTCTCACGACAGGGATTTTCTCGACGGACTGGTGTCGAAGGTATATGAATTCAGGCATAACCGCATATGGGAACATCTCGGAGGGATCTATGACTTCCTCAGGAGAAAAAAACTGTTGAACCTTAAGGATATAGAAAGAAAAGACAAGCCTGCTCCGGGGACAATAAAAGGAGACAGCACTTCGGCAAAACAAAAATATCTTGAAAGGAAAGACTTTGAAAGAAACCTGAGAAAGCTGCGCAGGAGACTCGAGGAATCTGAAAAGGAGATAGAAAGAATGGAAAAGGAACTATCATCGCTCGACAACGAATTGCATCGTGCAGCCAGTTCACCCGAAAGCGCAGGAATCTATACGCGTTACCAGGAACTGAAGAAGAATCTCGATGAGGAGATGCACCGCTGGACTGAATATTCACACGACGTGGATGAGTACCTTAAAAACAATGAATTATAATGGAGCTCAGGGAATTTAACAAGGATTACAGGATACATGTCTACGAATCAGGGCCCGACGGAAAGCTAACCCTTTCTTCTCTCTTCGACTTCTTTCAGGATATTGCCTCAGAACATGCTATTGCTCTGGGCTATGGAAGGGATGAACTAATGAAAGACAACAATTTCTGGGTTCTTTCCAGGATGTACTCGGTTATTGACAAGTGGCCCGCAATGGGAGATAAAATAAGCATCAGGACCTGGCCGAGGGGAACAGAAAAGCTATTCGCCCTGAGAGATTTCATTGCAAGGGAGGAAGACGGTAGTATTATTGCCATGGCAACATCTTCATGGCTTATTGTCGACTATACTACAAAACGAATACAGAGGCCTGACAACAACCTGAACAGACTAAACTTTGTCCCCGAAAGTGAAACGGCACTCCCCAGAAATGCATCCAAAATCGGCGCTCTCCCTCCGGACTCGAAGCTTACCCGCCAGTTCAGCGTAAGGGTCAGCGATCTGGATGTTAACTTTCATGCTAATAATGCAAGGTACCTTGAATGGGTAACCGATTGCTATGACCTTGATTTCATTATGAACAATGCTCCGTTATCGGCCGAAATAAACTATCTTGCCGAATCGCACTTCAACGATCCGGTAGCCATTGTGACTGCACAGCCGGAAGAGAATGAGAAGGTATCTTATCATTCCATTGTGCGTACAAATGATAGCACGGAACTGTGCAGGGTAAGGATACAATGGAGCGTAAAACAGGCTTAAACCCTTTTAAGATAAAGATATGAGACGGATAATTTCAGCAGGCACCATGGCGATTCTTTTCTTCGCCACACTGGTCAGCGGGATAATCACCTCTTGCAGCACTACCCAGAGAGTCACCGTCGACACGAAGGACCTGTCGTACCTTTACAATCCCACCAAGAGCTCAATAAAGCCCAGCATAAGCGTATTCAACCAATCTGAGGCTTCTTCTGTGCTTTCTGTCAAATTCTTTGCTCCCGATCTCTTTTTCTCGGAGGCTAACCCCAGGGGAGTACCGATGGCGCAACTTCTCATAACGGTTAAGCTCTACAACACAACCAGCGGCAGAATACTGTCCGACACTGCCTATGTCGATGCCGATGTGGTTAAAGAGGACAACCGACAGGAGTATGTTTACAAGATCCCGATGAGAGTTCAGCCGGCTTCGTCATATGTTGCCGAAGTGAAGATCCTCGACAAGTTAAGGGCTGAAGTCATCCAGTCGTTCGTTAACTTCAATACCCTGTCGTACTTTAACCGGTACAATTACATCGCGAGAGGCCATTTCGCCAAAAATGAGCTTCACAACCCTGTAATAAGGGAAAATGAATATGTCAACCTGCTTTATCCCTCCCTGCCGGCCGATTCGCTTTTTATTTTCTTTTACCAACCTCTTAAGGTGGTACCATATCCGCCTTCTATCCTTCTCCCTGAAAGGCTTATTGATTACCCTCCTGATACAGTAATGGCAATGCCCTATTCCAGCGAACTGCCTTTAATGTTTCCGGAAGAAGGAGTGTATTTCTGCACCGTTGACCGTGAATCGCAGGAAGGATTTTCCTTTTTCAACTTCGGCAAGGCATTTCCCGGAATGACAACTCCCGAAGTGATGATAGAACCACTTGCCTACCTTGCTTCAGATGAAGAAATGTCAGCTATGCGTTCCGCTGCAAAGCCCAAGGTCGCCCTCGATGAATTCTGGATTAAATGCGGAGGTAATATTGAAAAATCGAGAGAGCTGATAAGGATATACTATACAAGGGTTCTTTATTCAAATTACTATTTCACATCGTTCAAGGAAGGATGGAGAACAGAAAGGGGAATGATCTATATAATGTACGGTCCTCCCGACAAAGTATATAAAAGTAATGAAGGTGAAAGCTGGGGCTACCGCAGGCCTGTCCTCAGGTCAATGTGGGGTGGACGGTTCAGGCTCAGGGAGGATTATCTGTGGTTCAACTTCAGGGTAAGAAACAACGATTTTTCGGAAAACGACTACTACCTTGCCCGTAGCGAAACACTCGTAACCCACTGGGACAAAGCTGTTGCCGCTTGGAGAAAGGGTCTCGTTTTCCGTCTCGACAATCCGGAAGATCTCTGATAACAATGCAAAAGGAAACCGATTATATCTTTGGACTGCGCCCGGTACTTGAAGCCCTGAAAGCCGGAAAGCAGCTGGACCGTCTTCTTGTAAGACAGGGATTGCAGGGTTCACTCTATCATGAACTCATGACCGAGGTGAGAAAATACGGGATACCATATCAGACTGTGCCTGCTGAAAGGCTGGACCTCGTAACCCGGAAAAACCATCAGGGTGTTATAGCATGGATCTCCCTTGTTGAGTTCCAGTCGGTTGAAAACCTACTGCCTTCTGTCTTCGAAAAAGGAGAAGATCCCCTGATAATTGTTCTCGACGGAGTATCGGATGTAAGGAATTTCGGTGCTGTTGTCAGAAGCGCAGAATGCCTTGGAGCCCACGCAATAGTAATACCCGAAAAGGGATCGGCAAGAATAAATGCCGATGCTGTAAAAACATCGGCCGGAGCGCTCCATTCATTTCCAGTTTGCAGGGTTAAAGCCATAACACGCACCATTGAGTTCCTGAAAGAATCAGGATTGAAGATAATTGCTGCCAGTGAAAAGACGGGAACAAAAGTCTCGGAGCTAGACTTGACAGGTCCTGCAGTCCTTATCATGGGATCGGAAGACAGAGGAGTGGGACCAGAATTACTTTCAATGGCCGATCATCATGTGGTGATACCGATGACGGGCAATATAGGTTCACTTAATGTCTCGGTTGCTGCCGGGATCCTGATGTATGAGATTATAAGGCAGCGTAAATCATGATCAGCCGATTATGCCGAGTATCCTCTGATCCAGTTTAGCCTGGTCAGCTGTGAAGGAGGCCAGGCCGGCAAGAGTAAGAAGAGTATCGGGAGCAATCCTTCCTTCCCTGATCCTGTCGCTCCACACCGAATAAACAGGTATCTTGCCTCCTTCGGAGATCAATTCCTTTTCCTGCTTCGAAAGGACAGGGAACATATCGGCACAACCTTCTTCATGAGCAATATGAATGAGCTCCTTTCCTGAGGAAGGAGGATTTGCAGACAGCCTTTCAGCAAGGTTGAGTACATTATCGTCAACTTCCCAGAATTTCCCGATACCTGCCTCCGCGGCAGAAGGATAAAGCACCGCTTCATAATTCTCATGTGTACGGGAACTGAAATTGCCTGCAAGCTTATTTTTCCCTTCCATGGCAACATTAGGAGGAATTGTGAATACATCCGTTCCAGCGAGAAGCTCGAGCTGATTGTGATGCCTTATGCTTGCCGCAATCTGCCTGGTCTGCCACTCGTTAAGAGCCGAGATACCCGTAACCCAGTTCTGCGAAGAAATAGTAGCCTTCTCTCCCGCACCCGATCCGTCGCCCAGCTTGTTATCCATCAGGAAAGCCCCTATCCTGCCAAGGAATACATTGACATAATCCGGCTTTGCAAACCTTGTAACAAGAACATTCTGCCGTGCACTGAAACCAAGAGTGAAGTTAATCTTCACACCTGCCTCTTTCAGGCGCCTGGCCCCAATAAGACCCTCCGCAGTAAGAGGCACCTTTACAATAAAATGATCGGGACATATCTCATGGAACCTTTTTCCATAATACTCGATTGCCTTTATATCGTGGGCCGTATCAGTATGAAGCTCAACACTTACATATCCCCCGAACTTTTCAGCCAGCCTCAGACCGTGACGAGCATTGAGAATGAAAGCTATTTCCTTTACTTTTTCCTCAACAGGAAGACCATTCAGGATGTGCTTTGCCTCGGAAACAAAGATATCATAGATACCTTTCTGTATCTCGTTGTTAAGCAGGGTATTATTTGTAGTCAGAGCACTCATTTCCGACGACCATACAGCTTCGGCTTCCTCTATGTCGCCGGTATCGAGCCATAACTCCGTTCCGGTTGCGCTCAGTGACTCCCAGAAGGGATCCTGTCTGCCATTAACGTGCTTCTCGCTAAGGTTTTTCCAGACGAAATCGCTTATTCTTGTATTCAGATCGGCCATGATGTATTTTTTTGATATTAACAATCAGGATGCACCTTTGTTTCAATACTGTATAAGTATCTGCAACAAACAGTATATGAGCTGCTTTTTCTGCGGATAATTCACGCCTTCACTCCAGGATAATTATCGGTGTCAGGAACTCTTACTGCCATGATTCAACCATCCGTGAAAAGGTCAGGTGAACGATCCGGAGCAAAATTAGTTAAATTCTTTATCCTTGTTGATGAATATTTTTAGCTTTACGCAAATAAATCATCCATGAAAAATGATAAGAAAAACAATACTTCCGGTTTTGTTGTTCTGCTCTTTCGCACTCAGCGGCCAGACAGATTTTGACAGGTACTTCACCGATAAGGTGCTGAGGTTCGATTTTATGTTTGCAGGCGACAGCAGGAAGACAACTGTTTATCCTGCTGGCATGAAGGAAGAGACCTTCTTTGCTGGGTCGCGAACAAATCTCATTGACCCTTTTGACTATGGCAATTTCAAATATGAACTCTTTGATAGTGAAGGAAACAAACTGATATACTCCAGGGGGTTCTGCACACTTTACCAGGAGTGGCAGACTACAAGTGAAGCAAAGGAAATGGAAAGGAGTTTCTATGAGGTAGCCACAATGCCATTTCCGAAGAACATGGTGAGATTCGTTATCAGCATCCGTGACAGGGACGGAGTCTTCAGAAATTTGTACGAGACAACTATCGATCCTGCTGATTTTTATATAAGGAAGGAAAAGCCTGCTGAAGCAGCCGTAACAAGGATTTATGGGACCGGAGATCCCTCAGGAAGCGTCGATATTGCTTTTGTTGCCGAAGGATATACAATGGATGAAATGCCACTTTTCAGGGAAGACGTCAGGAGGATGGCTGACGCACTTTTCGCTGAAGCCCCTTTCGGTGAATACCGCGACAGATTCAATATATGGGCGGTAGAAGCTCCTTCAGAAGAGTCGGGTACGGATGTTCCGGGAGAGAAGATTTACCAGAACACCATTCTTAATTCAAGCTTCTACACCTTCGGAACCGACCGTTACCTTACCACACAGGATATAAAATCGGTGAATGACTATGCAGCTGCAGCGCCCCACGACAATATCGTAGTCCTGATCAACAGCGAGAGATACGGAGGTGGAGGCGTTTACAACTACTACAGCGGAACAACGGCACGTCATCCGCTTTCGGAGAAGGTCTTCGTCCATGAATTCGGTCACGGATTCGCCGGACTTGCCGATGAATACTACTCATCTGAAGTAGCATACGAGGAATTCTATCCTTTGGGCACGGAACCCTGGGAGCCCAACATAACCACAATGGTTAACTTCGGCAAAAAGTGGAAGAACATGATACCGGCGGGGACACCCGTTCCCACTCCTTCAACGGAGAAATATGAAGGTGTTACAGGATTGTTTGAAGGCGGTGGTTATTCGGCTAAGGGAATCTTCAGACCTGAGATGGACTGCCGGATGAAAAGCAACGGATCAAGGGGCTATTGTTCCGTATGCCGCGAATCAGTGAGAAAAATGATAGAATATTATATCAGATAATTATTTAGACAAACGGCGATTACCGGGAGAGGCAAACTGATGTTCATGAAAGGTAAAAACCCACTCCCTGGCTCAGGGAATGGGTTTACAGGCAATTGGTTTCTGGTTTTTTATTTCGCTTTCCTTTCGATAAGGTAAAAAGCCACCAAAGCAAGACCTCCGAAGATGAAGATCATTGAGAAATAGCCTGCCACATCAGAGGGAAATGCATTAATTGACTCGAGTATCGCACCTGCAATAATACCAAGGCCTATGCCGATCATGAGCATTCCTGTCTTCAGGGCCAGCCTGCCCCACTTGATTCCGGCTCCGGCCGTCTTCCCGGTATTGAAGAGGCTTGCATCAGCACCTTTATCAATAAGAGCCATACGCTCCCTGTTACGGGTTGTGTAGAATACATACATTATTCCGAAGATCGTGGCGAAGAAAGCAATAAAACCAATCAGTGTTTCCATTTTTTCATGTATTAATTATCAGAACCTGTTTTGCCCATTAGACACATTATTTATGTTACAGGTTACAGTATACTGACTTTTTTTTAGCAGGTATCTATTATCAGTAAAAGAGAATGATTATCAAATACGCTTCAGAATACAGAAGATGGTTGCCGGATTGAAGGAAAAACGATAATTCCATTAGATTTTTTATTGTGATACAATAAATATTTACTGTATCACAATAACTATTTTACCCCATACAATATATGTTTTCAACCAGCCCGGAAGGAGGTATTACCTGTAAAGTCAGTGCCGGCGGTGCTGGTAATTAAAGCAGACGGGGCCGGAAAAACAGATTGCCTCATAAATTAAAAATGCTCGTAAAAAATATCCAGTCCTGAACTATCCGTAAGATCCCGGTGATGTGTCCGGGGATTCCGTGTGAGGCATTATTATTTTTATATAATTATCTGGTTTTGCACGAAACCAGGCTGTAACTTTGTGCGTCAAAGCGTCTGAATGGACACGAAAAGCGACAGATACTACATCGGACAGGTGCTTGCAGGAAGCATGAACGCCTTTTCACGCCTCGTGGATATTCATAAGGATAAGGCTTTCAACCTTGCCTTCAGAATATGCGGGAACCGGGAAGAGGCGGAAGAAATTGCCCAGGATGCCTTCATGAAAGCCTACAGGTCGCTTAAGGATTTCAGGATGAAGAGCAGTTTTGCAACCTGGCTCTACAGGATAGTTTATAACACTGCCGTATCGCTTGTCAGAAGCAGGAAGAAAAACATGCTGTCGCTCGATGAATTTCCGGCCGATGCCATCGACTTTATCTCGGCAGGAAAAAATGAGGAGGAATCGATGCTTGAATACAGGAATTCTTTGGTTAATTTTGCTCTTCAGAATATCTCTGAAGAGGACAGGGGGCTGATAACGCTGTTTTACTATGAGGAGCTCGAAGCCGGAGAAATTTCAAGAATCACCGGCATCAGCAGGAACAACATAAAGGTGAGGCTCTTCAGGGCAAGGCAGAAGATGGCCGGTATAATAAGAAAAGCTGAAATGAAAAATATTTACTCAAATGACCAGTCAGGAATTAAATGATGATGATCTTCTCAGGAATTTCCTCAATACCGGAATGACTGAGAAAGCTCCGGAGGGGTTTACCACAAAAACCATGACGAGGATCCGGATTGAGTCGGGCCTTGCCAGGGAGAGAAACCCGGCAGGAAAGAAAATCATACTGATCTCGGTAGTGGTCACGGCAATACTTTTAGCCGCTGCGATACTTATTCCGTCAGGTGATACGTCAGGTGCAGGCTCAATGTTCCGTGAAAAAGTGAGAGAACCGCTGTCGGCTTTCCTCAGCATAACGGATTTTTCATTGCCGGCAATCAGTTTACCTGAATGGTTACCTTATGCAATGACCGGAATAGTAATTTTCGGGTTTTTTGATCTTGCCCTTTCAAGGATATTTCGCAGGGAATAATCCATGTTAAATAAAGGTGCCTATAATCTACATATCCATTACCCTGGAATTAAGTCCCTTGGCATTGAGCGACCTGCTCATTGCCTGAAGCACTTCCTTTATACCAAGTTTTATTTCGCAGCTTCCCCTGAGATGCACAATCAGAGCACACTGTTCGGCCTGAACCGCATCATGGCCGCAAACCTCAACGAGCGATTTAATTACATGATCAAAGGTATTAACCTCATCATTGTAAAGCACAAGCGAATGCTTTACTCCCCCGCTATTTAACCTGTCGTCTCTGTGTAGAGTTTTTTCCTTCATTTCTGCTTTTCAAATAATTGCTTTGCCGTTTCAACGGGTATCTCCATGCTACCGGCATATGCCACCACCTTAGCCTCCCTGAAACCGTTCCGGTTCAGAAGTCCGGCATATTCAGAAGCCGACTCAAAAGTAATAAATTTCCCTATCAGATACACAAATGTGCCATCTTCCTTTTCAATAATCTCGAAGCCCCTGTTTCCGGCCACCTTTCTGTAACTCTCTGTTTCAGAATCACCGGGAGGGACCGCTGACTGTAAAAGCTCAACCCTGAAGACAAGTGTGGCAGCTTCCTGGCTGGCGGGCTTCTGAGCTTCCACAACAGTCACAAGCGGCTTTGTGCCCCACTCTTTCTCAAGAAGGGCCGCTCTTTCAGCCGAAACCGCTTTCCCGTCCAGAACTGCAGTGATGAAGGCGTCACGGAATCCCATCTGCTTCACCCTGTTAAGGGAAGCGGCAGCATCGCCCATCCTGCGGAACATCCCTGCAAAATATCTCTTTGCACCGCTGCCCGCGATTGAAAATCCTGCCACAGGCGACAGTCCCCTGAAAAATGATATTTCAGGTGTCTTGCTGAAGACCCCGAGCTGGATACGATAGATCAGTCCTGAAGGAAGTTCGGGATCAAACGAGATCCTTATATTACGGCTTCTGACCGGATCCGTTTCTATACTGAAAACGGAGAAGATGCCTGTAGTCTTTCCTGTTGGTTCAGGCTGAACCGTGACGGCAGCAGGCTTTCCGGCTGAATCATCAGCAGCCGCTACGGCAAGCTTTGCATCGGCCAGTTTCTGAAACTCAGCTGACCTTGCCTGCATCTCGGTTGCCCTCTCCTTCTCAGCCTTCTGCTGACCAGCCGGAATATTGACTATCTCCTTCTTCGATCTGGCGGCCAGAGCGTCAAGGGAATCAGCTTTTACCTGGTAATCCATGGCTTGTGTAAGCATCTTATCAACCTCTTCCGGGGCATCCTCCTTAACAGGCTGGGCTTTAACGGCAGGCGCAGGGGCTGCCTTCACCTCAGCTGCGGCTATTCCCTTCTGCATTCCCAACGGCTCCCTGAGTTTACCCCTTCCTTCATTGCATTCCCTTATGTACTCAGGAATCTCCATATCCCTGGCTTTCTTCTTCCCGGCCTTCGACTCGTAAACCCTGTACGACTCTATCGCCTCTGCAAACCTGCCGGCCAGCTGCTGCGACCGTCCCAGGTTGAACCAGGCGTCGTCGGGTACGCTTTTTATTTCAATCGAGCCGTTAAGAGCCTCCTGAAGATGTATCTGTGCCTGCCCGGGATCGCGGTTAAGCCTTACCAGACAAACGCCGGCATAGTATCTGTAAAGAGGGTCTCTCGAGAAATTGTCGAGCAGCATCTGAAATTCACTGTATGCATTCTCATAATCGCCTTTCGAGAATGCTTCCATGGCAGCCTGACGTGAAGGCTTTTTCCTTTCTTCCTGGGCAAAAACCTCATTAAATGAGGTCTGAAACAAGACCACGATCAGGACCTGCAGAACATAGTATATTTTACTGATTTTCATTCTATCATATATTTGCAATAATCCAAAGGTCAGCACTTTCCTGATAAGATACAAGCAGGTCAGTGATATTTACCCATGTTGATAATAAATATTGCCAATTAATACCAAAACAGTTCAAACTTCGTAAATTTACCCCTAATTACAAAATTATCTCACTATGGCAGAGCTTAAAGAGGGCATGAAAGCTCCTTATTTTGAAGGCAAGGATCAGGAAGGCAGACTCATCAGGCTGACCGACTTTGCAGGAAAGAAACTGGTTCTCTATTTCTATCCGAAAGACAACACTCCCGGATGTACCGCTGAGGCATGCAACCTCAGGGACAACCATGAGGAACTTATTTCCAGGGGATTTGCAGTTGTGGGTGTAAGCATGGACAGTGAAAAATCTCACAGGTCCTTTGCAGAGAAATTTTCGCTGCCTTTTCCGCTGATTGCCGATACCGACAGGAAAATACTTGAAGATTACGGTGTGTACAGGGAAAAGAAAATGTATGGAAAAAGTTTTCTGGGAATAGTAAGAAGTACCTTTCTTATTGACGGGAAAGGTATTATTGAGAAAATAATCTCAAAAGTGGATACAAAAAATCATTCAGAACAGATTTTCAAACTATATCAATAATAACACCAGTAATATGAGCAGCGAAAGAAAAGAGATCAACAAGGAGAAACTTAAAGCACTTGAGGTCACAATAGGTAAGATTGAGAAGGATTTCGGTAAAGGAACAATAATGAAGCTGGGTGACCATGCGATAGAAAATATCCAGGTAATACCAACCGGCTCCATCAGCCTCGATGCAGCGCTGGGTATCGGGGGCTTTCCGAGGGGACGCGTAATAGAAATCTACGGTCCTGAAGCATCAGGAAAGACCACCCTGGCCATTCACGCAATTGCAGAAGCACAGAAAAACGGAGGAATAGCAGCCATCATTGATGCCGAGCATACCTTCGACAGGAACTATGCAGAAAAACTGGGCGTCGATGTCGAAAACCTTCTTATCTCACAGCCGGATAACGGGGAACAGGCCCTTGAAATTACTGATAACCTTATTCGTTCAGGCGCTCTCGATATCATAGTGATCGACTCGGTCGCAGCCTTAACCCCAAAAGCCGAGATAGAGGGTGAAATGGGAGATTCGAAAATGGGTCTGCAGGCAAGGCTTATGTCACAGGCTCTCCGTAAGCTTACCGCTAATATAAGCAAGACAAACACCTCGTGCGTCTTCATAAACCAGCTCAGGGAAAAGATTGGTGTGATGTTCGGAAATCCGGAAACGACAACCGGAGGAAATGCCCTGAAATTCTACGCCTCGGTAAGGATCGACATCAGAAGGACCAACCAGCTCAAGGATGGGGAAGAGATAATTGGGAACCGAACAAGGGTCAAAATAGTGAAGAATAAGCTTGCTCCTCCGTTTAAAAAAGCCGATTTCGACATCCTGTACGGAGAAGGAATATCCCAGCTTGGGGAGATAGTTGATCTTGGAGTCGATTTCGACATAATAAAGAAGAGCGGATCGTGGTTCAGCTATGGCGAAACTAAACTCGGACAGGGACGCGATGCCGTTAAGCAGATCATCAGGGATAATCCCGAACTGTATGATGAACTGAAACTGAAAATCTCCGAAGCACTAAGAAAACAATAACAAAATAACCGGTCAATAATGAAATTCAATCTTTATCCGCGGATAATCACATTTTTTATTTTCCTGTCACTGATATCCTGCATGCAGAACAAGGATACAGAAGATGAATCACCCCGGGAAGAGTTACCGGCAATCAACACCTCACTTACGGAAGAAGAAAAAGCTGGGGGAGTGATGACACCTGAAATTTTGTGGAAATTCGGAAGGGTGGGATCTATCGTTCTCTCACCCGATGGATCCACTGTGCTATACACAGTTACAAACTACGATCTCCCGACTGAGGCAAGAATGACAAACATTTACAGTGTGCCTTCGGGCGGTGGCGAATCTCTAAGACTTACCCACGACGGAGGATCGTCGCCTCAATGGATCGGTGACGGGAAAAAGATAGCATATGCAAAGGGAGGAGACCTGATGACAATGAATGCCGACGGGTCGGATAAGAAAAAGGTTGATGGGATATCCGATTTTGAGATATTCAGCATCTCTCCCGATGCAAAAAGGATACTTTTTACACGCAGGGTTAAACTCGATCAGACTGCAAATGAAAAGCACGGCCTTCAGGAAGCAAAGGTCAGGATAATAAATGACCTTATGTACCGCCACTGGAATGCATGGAGCGATTATTCATACAGCCACATCTTCACTGCAGGCTTTGACGGGTCAAAGGTGAGCGGAGAAAAGGATATTATGAAGGATCAGAAGTTTGAAGCTCCCACAGCACCATACTATGATGAAAGTGAGATAGCCTGGAGCCCCGACGGGAAATACATTGCCTACACTTCCAAGAGACTGAGGGGAATTGATGACGCGAGAAGTACTAATTCGGACATCTTTCTTTATGAAATCTCTTCAGGAAAGGAGATCAATATCAGTGAAGGCAACACGGGTTACGACAGATGCCCCGTATTTTCCCCTGATGGTTCCAAAATAGCTTTTCAGAGCATGGAGCGCAACGGATATGAAGCCGACCTCGAACGCCTTTTTGTTTATGATATTGCAAAAAAAAGCCGTACCTGGCTTACTAAAGGATGGCAGTTTGATGTTGCAAACCTTTCATGGGAGGATAATTCTACGATCTTTTTCACCTGCTCACATATGGGTGCCACCCAGATCTTCAAAACCGATCTGACATCAGGCAATGTGGTAAAGGTAACTGATGGAGTACACAATATGGGACCTGTCAGACTGAGTTCCGGGGTGCTCATCTCGGGACTTACTTCCATGTCGATGGCTACTGAAGTATCGAACGTTAATATCTCAAACGGTGAAATAAAACAGTTGAGCTCCGTAAACGGTCATATTTACGAATCCGTGAAGATGGGCAAGGTTGAAGAAAGATATGTCAAAACGAAGGATAACATGGATCTTCAGATGTGGCTTGTTTTCCCTCCGGATTTTGATCCGTCGAAAAAATATCCCGCACTTCTTTTCTGCAACGGAGGACCGCAGTCGACCCTCGACCAGTTCTGGTCGTACAGGTGGAACCTTCAGATGATGGCTGCAAAAGGATACATAGTAATAGCTCCAAACCGAAGGGGAGTGGCTGGTTTTGGACAGGCATGGAAGGAACAGATATCCGGTGACTACGGAGGTGCCAACATACAGGATTATCTTGATGCAACGGATGCCATGGCCGCGGAGCCCTATGTCGACAGGAACAGAATCGGAGCAGTGGGTGCAAGCTACGGAGGCTTTTCGGTGTTTTATCTTGCAGGGGTCCACGGAGGACGCTTCAACGCATTCATTTCACACTGCGGAATGTTCAATTTCACAAGCTGGTACGGAAGTACCGAGGAGCTATGGTTCCCCAACAAGGATATTGAAGGACCTTACTGGAACAATCCCAAAAGCTACAGTTTCTCACCCCACCTGAGGGTTGCGGAATGGGATACACCCATTCTTATAATAGTCGGAGCCAACGATTTCAGGATTCCCTATACCCAGAGTCTTGAAGCATTCCAGGCAGCACAGCTGAATAACATTCCCAGCAGGCTGCTGTTTTTCGAGGATGAGACACATTTTGTCCTGAGGCCACAGAATGCCATTATCTGGCAAAGGGAGTTTTTCGAATGGCTCGACACCTACCTGAAGTAGACTTATAATAGGCTTCAGAAGACGTTCACGTTCTGAGAAGAGCCATTACAGCTTCAGTCTTCTCCTGCATTGATAATTCACCATCAATCCAGTGGATGTCAACACCTTTGCGCTCCATACCCCTGAACCATGTCATCTGCCTTTTTGCATACTGGTGAATGGCGATCTCAAGCGAACGGAACATCTCATCATAAGTCAACCGGCCAGTCAGATAAAGCGTTATATACTTATATTCAAGGCCGTAGTAAATAAGAGCCTCAGGATCAATTCCTCTTTCAAGAAGACCGCTTACCTCGTCGCACATTCCCTCAGCAAGTCTCTGCCGCAGCCTGCTGCTGATCCTCTCCCTCCTCCTTTCACGGTTGAAAAGGATTCCTGCAACAATGGGTTTCACGGAAGGGCCTTCAGTTATCCTTCCGGGATTTACTGATTCATACCGGCATATCTCAATGGCCCGGATAGCTCTCTTTTTTGAATCCAGATCGGTTTTATTGTGAAGCTTTTTGAAGGATGCCAGAATTACGGTCAGCTCCTGCATGGTTTTTTTCTCCAGCTCAGACCTCAGTACAGGATCTGGAGGTACCTCCTTAAGGCTGTAACCCGAAACAACGGCGTCTACATACATCCCTGAACCTCCACAAACCACGGGGAATACCTCCCTCATTTCCAGATCGGCCAGGACCCTTGTAAAATCACGCTGATATTCGAATACATTATACTTGTAACCCGGGTCGGCTATGTCGATAAGATGGCAGGGGATCCTTTTTCCCCCTGCCACATAATCGTTGTAATCCTTACCTGTTCCGATGTTCATGCCACGGTAAACCTGCCGTGAATCGGCACTTATGACTTCTCCTCCCAACAGAAAAGCCATTTCTGCTGCAAGAGAGGTCTTCCCCGAAGCTGTCGGACCAGTTATTACAAGCATGTTATATCTAAATCCCTCTTTCTCAGCCATCTTCGCGTACCAACAGGACTTATACCATTATTATCGTAAAATTAACTAATTTTGCCTGACTAATCCTGATCATTATGGATTTCAAATTCCTGGTTAAGACCATAAAGAATATTATAGTAAACACTGAATATGAGTGGGATACGATAGTTACAGAAAACAGGACATCGCGATTCATATCGCTGAACCTTCTTCTTCCCCTGATTATTCCGGCTTCTTTGTCAGCATACCTGGGATCGCTGCTTTTTATCGATACCGGTCTGAATCAGATATACTCTGTGTTGACGGGACTAAAGTATTTCCTGCTTTTCTTTGCTGTTGTTTATCTGACAGCAGTTCTTCTTAAGGAAGCGCTCAGGAGATACAGATCGGACGCAGGCTTTGAGTATGCTTTTAAGATTACCGCCTTATCTTCGGTTCCTTTGCTTCTCTGTCAGATTATCAGCAGACTCTTCGAATCGTTTATTTTTGTCAATGTTCTGGCACTATACGGAATCTATATCTGCTGGGCCGGGATTGACAGGCTTGCGGGACTCCCAAAAAAGAAGAAATACCAACTTCTTCTTATAGCGACAGCACTTTATATAGCAGTCTGGCTAATTTCAAACCGTTTTCTGAGATTTGTGGCAGAGAAGATATATTATTCACTTTTTGCTTAGCAGGTCGGGATGAGGAGAGGTCAGTCAGACATAGTGATCAGGAACAGGAAGGCCCAGCACGATTATGAGTTCCTCGAGAAATACACTGCCGGTATCAAGCTTACCGGAACGGAAATAAAATCGATAAGGGAGGGGAAGGCTGCTCTCACCGATTCATATTGTCAGTTCACGGGAGGAGAGCTTTACATAAGGGGAATGCACATAGCGGAGTACTGGTGGGGAAATCTCAACAATCACGATCCTCTCAGGGAAAGAAAACTGCTTCTCACTTCGCGTGAGCTTAGGAAGCTTGAAAGGAAGGTTAAGGAATCAGGATTAACTGTAATCGTCATAAAAGTCTTTATCAACGAAAAGGGTCTGGCGAAAGCGGAGATCGCCCTTGCCAAAGGGAAAAAGGAATATGACAAGAGGGAAACCCTTAAGAGAAAAGATTCCGAAAGGGAACTCGACAGGCTCAGAAAAAGATAAACTAAAAGTTCGGGCTGAGGAGATACCTGGAATAGAACTCTGATATGCATCCCACTGCCTCGTCAGAAGTATCCACGAGCATAAAAATATCAAGGTCCTCGGGGGAAATGTTCTGTTCTTCGTTAAGCATTACCTCCTTTATCCAGTCAATAAGTCCGCTCCAGTATTTCTTTCCGACGAGTATTATCGGGAACTTTCCTATTTTCCGCGTCTGAATCAGTGTTATAGCTTCAAACAGCTCATCAAAAGTTCCAAAGCCTCCGGGGAGGACAATGAAACCCTGAGCGTACTTCATGAACATAACCTTGCGGACGAAGAAATGATCGAATGTTATCAGCTTGTCAGAATCAATGTACTGATTAGCCTGCTGTTCAAACGGAAGGTCTATGTTTATCCCCACCGATTTACCGTTTCCCCTTTTTGCTCCCTTATTGGCAGCTTCCATTATTCCGGGTCCTCCGCCGGTAATTACGCCATAGCCATTCTGCACAAGCTTGAATGCTATATCCTCTGCGAGACGGTAATATTTGTCGTTATAATGAGTCCTTGCCGAGCCGAAGATCGATACACAGGGCCCTATCCTGGCAAGCTTTTCAAATCCTTCGACAAGCTCCGAGAGTATCTTGAACACTCTCCACGAATCGGTTGTGTGTATCTCATTCCAGGGTCTTTGTTCAAAGGCTTCTCTGACGAGATCTTCCTGCTTATCCTTCTTCATATATCTTTCTTTAAAACCCAAATATAAATAATTCTAAATCGCGAGCTCAGGATTAAGGAATAAACCTGTATAGCTGTTGCTGCACCGGGCGAGTTGTTCAGGAGTACCTGAAAAAACTATTTCACCGCCCTCTTTACCGCCTTCCTTTCCCAGGTCGATTATGTAATCGGCCATTTTGATAACATCCATGTTATGTTCAATGACGATCACAGTGTTTCCCTTGTCAACGAGTTTGTCAAGTACATCGAGGAGAACCCTGACATCTTCGAAATGAAGGCCTGTTGTCGGTTCATCAAGGATATACAGAGTTTTTCCCGTATCGCGTCGCGCCAGCTCTGTGGCAAGCTTGACCCTCTGGGCTTCTCCTCCCGACAATGTCGTTGAGGGCTGGCCCAGCCGGATATATCCAAGCCCGACGTCCTGAAGTGTTTTTATTTTATGGTATATAGAGGGAACGTTTGAGAAAAAAGCGACAGCCTTGTCAACGGTCATATCCAGCACATCGCTTATTGTCTGTCCTTTATACCTGACCTCGAGAGTCTCGCGGTTGTAGCGTTTACCGTTGCATTCCGGGCAGTTGACATAAACATCGGGAAGGAAGTTCATCTCAATTGTTTTAACGCCGGCTCCCTCGCATCCCTCGCATCTTCCACCCTTTACATTGAATGAGAACCTGCCTGCAGTGAATCCTCTTATCCTGGCTTCGGTGGTCTGTTCGAAAAGCTTGCGGATATCCGTAAAAACTCCCGTGTATGTTGCCGGATTGGATCTCGGTGTCCTTCCAATGGGCGACTGACTGACCTCGATAACCTTATCGAGGTTTTCGATACCTGAAATTTCCCTGTAGGGGAGTGCCGGCTTGCCCGAATGGTGATACCTCTGTGCAAGAGCCGGATGCAGGGTCTGGTTTATAAGTGACGATTTCCCGCTGCCCGAAACACCAGTGATGCATATCAGAGTGCCAAGAGGGAAGAAAGCGTCAACATTTTTCAGATTATGACCAGAAGCTCCCTGTATCATAAGGAATTTCCCGTTTCCTTTTCTTCTTGCTTCAGGGATATTGAATTTCCTTTCGTGTTTCAGGTAAGCTGCCGTAAGGGTATCAGTCGACATTATTTCTTCAGCGTTTCCGCTGGCTACTATTTGTCCTCCGTGCCGTCCCGCTCCCGGTCCGATATCAATGATGTGATCCGAAGACATTATCATTTCGCGGTCGTGTTCAACAACAATAACTGAGTTTCCCGAATCCCTCAGCTCCTTGAGAGCAGTTATCAGACGTCTGTTATCCCTCTGATGCAATCCAATACTTGGCTCATCAAGAATGTAAAGCACATTAACCAGTTTTGATCCGATCTGTGTAGCAAGCCTTATCCTCTGACTCTCACCTCCCGAGAGAGTCCTTGCTCCCCTGTTGAGCGAGAGGTATTCAAGCCCTACTTCCATGAGGAAGCTGAGCCTGGCCCTTATCTCCTTCAGTATCTCAGCCGAGATTATCCTCTGTTTTGAAGTCATCCTGTCTTCGATATCAACGAGAAAGCGTGAAAGGTCTTTTACATCCATGGCGGCAAGCTCTCCGATGTTTTTCCCGTCGATCCTGAAGAACAGAGCTTCTTTTTTAAGCCTTGTGCCATTGCACTCAGGACAAACATCATATTGAACATACTGGTCCTTTATCCTTGTTCCATTCTTCTTGCCGTTTATTGCTTCAAGGTTGCCGACGAAGTTCACCACACCTTCAAATGTCAGGAAATAGTTGGAAGTCATTCCCAGGGGAGTGTTCGAAAGCTTCAGAACCTCATCGGAGCCATAAAGCACTTTATTAAGAGCTTCCTCAGGGATATCCTTTACAGGGGTGTCGATAGTAAAGCCGTTCTTTTCCGCGATTGCCTCTATCTGCCAGAAGATCCATACATTTCTGTACTTTCCCAGAGGTTCTATTCCTCCCTTCCTGATACTCAGTTCCGGATCAGGAATAAGCTTTCTGATATCAATGCTTGAAACTTCGCCAAGGCCGTTGCAATGTGGACATGCACCCACCGGGGAGTTAAAGGAGAAGGTGTGGGGGGCGGGCTCGTTGTATGAAATTCCTGTAACCGGACACATTAGGTTTCTGCTGAAGTAGCGCGGCTCGTCTGCTTCTGAATCGAGGACCATCATTACTCCGTCGCCCTGGTCGAGGGACATCAGCACCGAATCGTGAAGCCTTTTCCCGGTTATCTCCCCTACCCTGAACTTATCGACAACCAGTTCGATGTTATGCGTCTTGTACCTGTCGAGCTTAAGGCCGTGAGTAATCTCCCTGATTTCACCGTTAATCCTTGCATGAAGAAAACCTTTCCGTCTCAGTTGCTCAAACAGCTCCTTGTAATGTCCTTTTCTTCCCTTAACGAGTGGTGCAAGAAAATATACCTTCCTTTCCGCAAACCTCTGGTTAACAAGATCCAGTATCTGATCATCAGTGTATTTGACCATCTTTTCGCCAGAGGCCCATGAATAAGCTTCGCCAGCTCTTGCATACAGCAGACGGAAGAAGTCATATATCTCGGTTATTGTGCCGACTGTGGAACGCGGGTTGCTGTTTACCGATTTCTGTTCAATGGATATTACAGGGCTCAATCCTGTAATCTTATCAACATCAGGGCGTTCCATTCCGCCAAGAAACTGGCGTGCATAGGCAGAGAGGGTCTCCATATAACGTCGCTGTCCCTCTGCATAAATAGTATCGAAGGCGAGGGATGACTTCCCGCTCCCGCTCAGGCCGGTTATTACCACCAAACGGTTGCGGGGGATCGTAACGTCTATGTTCTTTAGGTTGTGGACTCTGGCTCCAAGTACCCTGATTTCATCCTTCATTTTTCTGCCTTCTCTTCTGTAAATCAGTCCTCAGCATAAATAACCCCCCGGGAACGCATCCCCTCTGCCGGAATCTTGATAAGATATTCCTTGTTTGGCCTGGGAGTAAAATGTGGTTTACGAAGCCATGGATTAAGAAACTTCAACAGTTTGTAGTTGGTCCCGAATTTTTTAGCGAATGCCGAAAAATCGGCAATGGCAGTATCAACCTTTACCTCATAGTAGTCGAGTTCGGGATAAAGATCACTTTCATCAATGATAAACCCGTATTTTGCAGGATCATTGATAACAAGTTTGTATGCAACCACCCTGAAAACATATCTTGCGGTTTCTTCATTAAGGAGCAGATCGTAGTAATTGTTCTCTTTCTGGATCCTTATCTGCTCGTCGACCGAAGCCCGGCCTCCGTTGTATGAGGCGGCGGCAAGTGTCCAGTTACCGTATCTCTCATACGATTTACGGATAAAGTTGCAGGCGAAGATGGTTGATTTTTCAAGATGGTATCTCTCGTCAACGATGGTGTTTATCTCCATCCCGGATTCCAGTCCGGTTGCCCTCATTATCTGCCAGAAGCCTGTTGCCCCTGCAGGCGAAACAACGTTTGTGAACTCACTTTCGGCAGCTACAAGATATTTGAAATCGTCGGGAATATTATTTTCAGCAAGAATCTTCTCGATAACCGGAAGATACCGGTTTGCCTTCTTTATTATCATTATCGTTGAGGAATGCCTGTAAGCGCTCATTATAAGCTCCCTTTCAAGACTTTCGCGTGTATCAAAATTTTCCAGCGGCATCCTTTCCCCGGCAAAGGTAACATCATCGGGAAGCTTGTAAGACCTGTTAAATACTTTCGGAATGGAATCGCTGTGAGGCATGGGATCTCCGCTTTTGAAAAACCCCCTGAAACCCTGGCTGACAAAAAATGCAAAAACAACAAAAATAGCAACTGCTGCTCCTGCCGCGACGGAGCGTTTTTTTAATCCTGGCATAATAAAGAATTACTTGTTTGAAACAAAATGCAAAGGTAATGTTTTTACCACTTAATAATAACCCGCACTTATGCCAAAAATTATGAGATGGGAAGGAAAAGAGGAAAGAAGTCTGTAAAAAACCGGATTTGTCAGAATCTGTATGAGAGACCCGAAAAGACACCGAAAGAGTAGGGATGTATCTTAATGCTGGACATATCGGAGAAGGAATTGAGATAATACCTGAATGTAGGCTCAAGATTAAGGGAGAATTTATCTGAGAGGCTGTACTCAATTCCCATACCCATTGCGCTGCTTATTATGAAGGGATTAAGGCCGTCTGTTTTACCCACACTGTAACGGTTTCCGTCAATAATGGTATGAACAGAGTTGTTGACCAGCATATTGTACGAAAATCCCCCGATAAGGTTAAAGTCAATGCTTTTATCGATTACCTTGTATCTGAGCATGACAGGCATCTCGATGTATGTGAAATTCTGGTAAAGAGAATTGTTCAGGTACGACAGATTTGATTTGAAGGGGTCGAATACGTCGTTGGTGTAACGGGTCAGTACGCGATCGCCGGCCTTGTCGACAAGATAGACATCGGCATTCTCGGTATAGATTCTCCCTGCTGATGTAAGAACCATGAAATTACGATCGCCCTTTGTATAATCAAACTGCCTGAATCCGGCAAAAGAGTTGATACCTGACACTTCGTTACCAACTGAAGCATAGTAAACTCCAGACTGGATGCTCAGTTTTTTGTTGATCCTGTAAGCAAAACCCACGCCTCCTGAATATGACAATCTCGATTGCTCTCCGGATTTCATCTGATTGGAAAGCTCGGTTCCTGAGAGGTCGTTATGAAGGTAGTAAGACGGCGATGCTCCTGCAATAAGGGACCATCGTCTCCCCTCCCTTATCCGCGGACTCTGGAATAATTCAAAATCAGAATTTTCGGATTCGGGTGTGATGGTGTTTATCTTATTGCTTAAAGCTGAAGATGTATTGAACATTTCAGGAATAAGAAGAGCAGTATTTCCGGAGAGTACCGATGCTGTTTCCTGAAGGCTGTTATCCTGAGCTGCCACTGCATCATCTGTCACATTTTCCTTATCTTCCTGCATCAGTGCCGTCATTCTCTCAGCATTCCGGTACCTGACAGTGGAGATCACCGGCATTCTTCTGAGTATCCCTGGCCTTGCACTATTACCTGTACGCTGAACCGGATTGTCTCTGACGGCTATCATCCGGTCCTCATTACCTGAATTCATAATTATGCCGTAACGATAGGCGATGAAGCTGAGTGATAGAAGAACCGCAATGAGGGCTGCTGCCCTGAGGTAAACGAGAGGCTTGTTTCTTTTCCTTATCACGGGGAGAATATTGTTCCATGCATCAGGCGGAGGAAGGACCTCAAAATCCTTGAGCCCGTTGCGGAAAAGAAGATCAATATTTGCGCCTTTGTCAGCCACTTATTGCTTTTTTATTAATCCCGGTGTATAAGTTTACCTTTTTCTGTAATATTATTCGTGCCCTCGACAGGTTGGATTTGGAAGTACCTTCTGATATACTGATCATCTGACTTATCTCCTTGTGCGAATAACCCTCTATGGCGTAAAGGTTGAAGACCATCCTGTATTTCGGGGGAAGTTCCCTTATAATATCAAGCAGGTCAACTGCCTCAAGCCCGGAATAGTCTTCCGTTTCAGGATCAGCGTCGGGTTCAGGGATCAGATCTATATCGTCAACCCTGTAGAGATTATGCTTGCTCCGATATTTCTCGAGCGCTGTATTCACCACAATCCTTCTCATCCAGCCTTCAAAAGAACCTTCATTCTTGTAATGGATGAGGTTTTCAAAAATCTTAATAAATCCTTCCTGAAGAATATCCCTTGCCTCATCATCATTACCTGAATACTGAAGACACACAGCAAAAAGTTTTGCCGCATGTCTCCTGTACAGAAGTTCCTGATCTCTTCTGTTGCCGTCAAGACAACCTTTAATTATATTTAATATTTCAGGCAAGGCTAATTACCTATTGAGAATATAAAAATATATAAAAATTGTCTTAAATACAGCAATTCTCTTAAGATTGATGCAAAAAAACGGTAAAAGGTTGCGTCTACAGGTGAATAACTTCACCGTAAGCTGCGGCTGCAGCTTCCATGACAGCCTCCGACATTGTCGGATGGGGATGGATTGCTTTAATTATCTCATGGGCAGTGGTTTCAAGTTTTCGTGCCACAACGATCTCAGATATCATTTCCGTAACGTTAGCTCCTATCATATGTGCTCCGAGGAGTTCACCGTAAACCGAATCGAAAATCAGTTTCACAAAACCGTCTCTTGCACCTGAGGCACTTGCCTTACCTGATGCGGTAAATGGAAATTTGCCGACTTTAATATCGTAGCCAGCTGCCCGTGCTGCGCTTTCCGTAAGTCCGCATGATGCTATTTCGGGATTGGTATAGGTGCAGGCAGGGATATTACCGTAATCGACGGGTTCCGGATCGAGTCCGGCAATCTTCTCGACGCAGGTTATCCCCTCAGCCGATGCAACATGTGCAAGGGCCGGACCGTGGACAATATCTCCAATTGCATAGATCCCCTCAACGTTAGTCCGGTAAAAATCGTCCACAATTACCTTTCCTTTTTCAGTGGTAACTCCGGCCTTTTCAAGTCCAAGGCCTTCAAGGTTTGTTGTGACTCCGACGGCTGAAAAGACGATATCGGCCTCAACCTCCTCAAATCCTTTGGGGGTCTTTATTTTTACCATGCATTTTTCGCCACTGGTATCGGCTGACTCAACTGATGAGTCAGTAAGTACCCGCATCTTCATCTTTTTAAATGACCGTTCAAGTTGTTTCGACACTTCCTCATCCTCATTAGGAACAATCCGGGGCATGAATTCCACAAGCGTAACATTTGTCCCTAACGACTGGTAGAAAGATGCGAACTCGCTTCCTATGGCTCCGGAGCCTACCACTACCATCGATTCTGGCTGTTTTTCAAGATTCATTGCTTCCCTGTAACCGATGATTTTCTTTCCGTCCTGACTTAAACCGGGAAGTTCCTTCGATCTGGCTCCGGTTGCGAGGATAATATGGCTTGCACTATAAATTTTTCTTTCTCCTGAACCGTCAGTAACCTCCACTGTATTATTCGAAGCAAGTGCGGCTGTGCCGTTTATCAGCGCGACATTGTTCTTTCTGAACAGAAACTGAACACCCTTGCTCATGCCTTCAGCAACCGACCTGCTCCTGGCAATTATTGCATTAAAATCGGGTTTCACCTCTCCCTCTATCCTAATACCGTAGTCGGATGAATGTTTTATATAGTCAAGCACCTGTGAACTCTTTAGCAGCGATTTGGTAGGAATACAACCCCAGTTAAGGCATATTCCTCCTATTTCGGATTTTTCAACAACCGCAACCTTCATTTTAAGCTGCGATGCCCTTATAGCTGCCACGTAACCCCCGGGGCCGCTTCCTATAATAATTATGTCGTAATCCATCTTTCTTTTATTTAATTTTTATTACTAATCTTTACTTTATTGTTCCCGTTCTTCATTACAGAATCCAGACGCACAACAAGTTTTGCCAGAATCCAGATTATAACCAGAGTGAAGATTATGGTTGCTCCGACCGGTATACCGGCGTAATATGAGATGGCATAACCTGACGAAGTGCCCGCAAACCCTATAAGGACCGAAAGCCAGATTATGTTCCTGAAGACCTTTGTGAACAACATTGCTGTATTTGGAGGAATTGTCAGAAGTGATATTACCAGTACAACCCCTGCCATCCTTATATTGAGAACTATTGTAAGGGCTATGAGAGCAGTAGTGATATACCTGAAAAGGCTCACATAAGGCGAGTAAGTTCTTGCGTATTGTTCATCGTACGACATGTAAAGAATAGTCCGGTAAAACGCAGCAAAATATACTATCAGAATTACCGACATGATGCACAGAGCAATAATGTCGGCCCATGATACCGTCAATATGCTTCCGAAAAGATAGCTCATAAGGTTAGGAGTATAGCCTGGCGTAAGGTAAATGAAAATTATCCCTGTTGCCATACCGAAAGCCCACAGGATGCCAATCGCCGAATCTTCTCTGATTTTCTGCCTCACTGACAGGTATTCGATGCCGAGGGCTGAGATTACACTGAAGATCCCGGCTCCCAGAACCGGGCTTATGCCAGCGAAATAACCTATTCCTATTCCGCCGAAAGAGGCATGCGCGATACCCCCGCTAAGAAAAACCATACGTCTGGATACTATGTAAGTGCCTGCCAGTGCGGCGGTAATGCTGGCGAATAAGGCAGCCAGCACACCCTTCAGGACAAAATCATATTGTAAGATGCTTCCTTCCAAGTTTCAGTGTTTTTTAAGGACCGTATGTGGGACCTCACCGTGGGTTATCAGCTGAATAGGGCATCCGTATGCCAGAAGCTGCTCATTAGTGATTTCCGACGACGGATGATAGTTAAGACGGCGGTTAACACATGCAAATGACTTAATGTGTGATGAAATGGTTCCTATGTCGTGAGAAACCATCATTATCGCCATCCTCCTGTTAAGATTCTTCAGTTTCTCGTAGAAGTCAGTTTCAAAGTTGGTGTCAACAAAATTACCCGGTTCATCCAGGAGAAGAAGCCTGGGGTCTCCTATGACAGCCCTTCCAAGGAAGACCCTCTGAAGCTGTCCTCCTGATAGTTCGCTAAGGGATGAATGAGCAAGGTTTACCAGACCAAGTTCTTCAATAACCCTGTCGGCCTTTTTTTTGTCTGCTGCCGACATCCCCGACATGATCCCCTTTCGCATCATAAGACCCGAAAGGATCACATCCCTTACTGTAACAGGGAAGAAATTATCGCCGGTAGATATCTGGGGCAGGTATCCGATTGTATTGCTTCCTTCCAGCCCTTCCGAAAAAGATATTGTTCCGCTGACAGGCCTGACAAGGCCCAGAATTGCTTTGAGAAGAGTTGTTTTACCTCCTCCGTTGGGACCTATGACCCCGATGAAATCGTTGCTGTAAACCCTCAGGGTAACATCCTGAAGCACAGCATTGTTTCCGTAAGAAACAGTGACTGAATTCATTATAAGCAGAGGATCCTGCATCCTATTCCGTTTTTAATGCCTCTTCAAAATCCGACTTTAGCAGAGAAATGATACCTGTAACAGTTGAGTACCAGTCGGCCGACAGGGGATCGATAGCCACCACCTTTGCCCCCGTCTCCCCGGCTACTGCCTCAGCATTCCTGGGATCATATTCTTTCTGGACCAATATAGTTTTAATTTTCTCCCTTTCAGCAATGTCGATAAGATCTCTCAGCCTTGAGGGCGACGGTTCCTTCCCGTCGTGCTCCACAGCGATCTCTGTCAGTCCGTAGTCCCTTGCCAGGTAAGCAAGATTCGGATGATATATCATAAATTTCCCGGAACCCGGGATAAGTGAAAGCTCAGCGGCCATAGAATCAGCGGCAACAATTTTTTCCAGCAACCTCATATAGTTGACATTGTACTCCCCGCTCCGGTCGGCATCGAGCGAAATGAGGAGGTCTTTTACGGCTCCGGCCATCTTCATTGCACATTTTGGCGACATCCAGTAATGCGGATCGGCTCTCTCAGAATGCTCTCCGGAATGATCGTGGTCAGCTTCAAGCGGCTCAATGCTGTCGCCAAGGGAAAGCTTTTTCATATTCCTGTTAATCTCGTAAAACCGCTCAAGCCAGGCCATCTCAAAACCGAGGAAACCATTACTGATGTAGGCTTCTGACTTGCGCAACGCTGATATCTGCCCCGGAAAAGGTTCGTAGATATGCGGATTGGCTCCGGCAGGCACCATCACGTTTACCTCAAAACTTCCTCCCGATATTTCGTCAACAAAATATTTGAAAGGAGCAATGCTGACCGAGACAGTTCTGGTACCGGGTTCATTTCTTCCTCCGCATGAAAAAAGAAACATTACAGGAATCAACAGGAAGGTAATCCGTTTCATTGTGGGATCAGTTCATTAAGTATGCAAAAATAACATATAAGAGGCTAAAAGGTTTGTACCGGCTCAATAAAATAACCCCGACTCTTTCAGAAGGCATCCCTTCCGGTACTTTTGCTGTATACAGCCCAACTGATGATCAGATTGTTCCGGAATTGAATCAGGTTTTTTCGTTCATCGGGCTACAACTAATAAATAATCCGTTATTTTTAAAACCATAATTTCACAAACCTGTCTGAACGAATTAATAAAGTACGCGAATGAAGAAAAAATCATTACTTTCTGCCGTGGGAATCCTGCTTTTTTCAGCCTTCTTTCCGGCTCCGTCAGTGGCTCAGTATCACAGCAACAGTGAACTCACATCCAGGATAAGGGAACTTGGAACAAAATACCCTCAGCTTTGCACAGTGAGATCGCTTGGAAAGACCTCTGCGGGAAATGACATCTGGCTTATCTCTATCGGCACAGGGAACAGGGACAGCAAACCTGCAATGGCAGTCGTTTCGGGAGTTGACGGCAAGCATATCCCTGGCAGGGAGCTTGCCCTGGGTTTTGCAACAAGGATCTTACAGAATTCAACAAAAAACCAGATCAGAGATCTTCTCGAAAAAATGACTTTCTATGTTATTCCCGATGCCAGCCCCGAAGCCTCGTCACAATTCTCCTCTCCTATTCGGTATGAAAGAAGTGTCAACTCACGCCCGACCGATGATGACAGGGATTTCCAGACTGACGAGGATCCCTGCGAAGACCTCAACGGAGACGGGCTCATAACCCTTATTCGCATTAAAGATCCTGCAGGGAAATATCTGATCAGCAGTGAAGATGAGAGGATAATGGCAGAAGCCGACCTTTCAAAAGGAGAGACAGGAAGTTATCATGTTTTCACGGAAGGCACCGACAATGACAAAGATGGAAAGTTCAATGAGGATGGTGCCGGAGGAGTGAGCTTCAACAGGAATTTCACCTATAACTATGAGGAGTTTGGAGCAGGTACGGGATTATATCCGGTTTCTGAGCCCGAAACAAAGGCTGTCGCCGACTTCCTTTTCGACAGGTTCAATGTTTATTCGGTTATTACTTTCGGACCTCAGGATAATCTCGGTCAGCCAATGAAAGCCCCCGACCGGCAGACGGATGCTGGTCGGCAGAACCAGGATCCGGACCAGGGTTTCACGAGGATGCAGAGGACAAAGATCACCTCAATAATGAAATCGGATGAAACAATAAACCGGCTGGTATCAGAAAAATATCACAGCATTACAGGTCTAAAGGGGTCGCCGGCACCTGTTTCAGAACCTGGCAATTTCATGGAATGGGCCTATTTTCATTACGGCCGCTACAGTTTCAGTACTCCCGGCTGGTGGTTCAGTTACGAGAAAGGGAAAAACGCGGGAGCGGAACTACTCAAAAAATCAGGAAACGAAAAGAGCAGTGAGCTGTTTGTACCATGGACCGTTACCGACCATCCCGACTTCCCGGGAAAAACGGTCGAAGTGGGAGGATTGAAACCGTTTGCGCTTATTAATCCACCGGCCGATTCGCTTCCAGGACTTATCGAGTCGCATTATGAGTTCATAACTGAAGTTGCAGCAATGCATCCGGAACTGGAATTCCTTGATTTGAAATCCGAAAATGCTGGAGAAAACATTTTCAGGATCAGCTTGCTTGTCCATAATAAAGGTCTTTTTGCAACATGCGCAGAGATCGGAGATCAGAATATCTGGACAAGGATCATGAGGATTAACCTTGAACCGTCAAAAGGCCAGACCATTCTCAGCGGATCAAAGGTCCAGAGAATACGAAGGCTTCTGGGTGACGAATCAGCTGAATTCAGCTGGCTTATCTCGGGGAAAGGCACTGTAAGGATAAGCGCCGGATCTGACGCTGTGGGAACGATAAGCTTACCTGTCGGTCTGAAATAAATACTACTCAAATATGCTATCTGAGAAACAGAGCATTACATGAAATCACATATCAACCTTATCATGAAAATATTAAAACGAACAATAGCTATTGCCATTATCCTGTCAGCAGGACTTCAGGCCAGGTCGCAGAATGCCGAGCTTTTCTTCAAAGCCGCAGGTTCACCATCAAAACCGAAGGTGGAGGCAGCATGGAACAGATACTATACCTATGACGGCATTGCTGATTTATGCAGGAAGCTTGCAAAGGAACATCCCGGACTTGTGACAATGGAATCGGCCGGAAAATCTTATCAGGGAAGGGATATCATCGCCCTCACGATCACAGACAGAAGTACAGGTAGCCCAGATCATAAGCCTGCCTTCTATATCGACGGCAACATCCACTCGAATGAAATTCAGGGTACTGAGATGGCTCTCTATACTGCCTGGTACCTGTGTGAGATGTTCGAGGAGAACAAGTTCATAAATCAGCTTCTGAAGGATAAAACTTTCTATATTCTCCCGACCATTAATCCTGATGCCCGTCAGTATTTCATGGATGAACCCAATACAGCAAGCTCCCCCAGGTCGGGTCTTGTTCCCATGGATAACGACAGGGACGGCCTGTATGATGAAGACAAGCCGGATGACCTCAACAACGACGGTATCATAAGCATGATGAGAAGGAAGAGTCAGTACGGAACGCATGATGCAGACCCGAAGGATCCAAGAAGAATGATTCCTGCAGAACCCGGAAAAACAGGTGAGTATGAATTGCTGGGCCAGGAGGGAATTGACAACGATGGAGACGGTCTTGTGAACGAGGATGGAATTGGAGGATATGATCCAAACCGGGATTACGGTTTTAACTGGGAGCCGGCATATGTTCAGCAGGGCGCCGGAAAATATCCTTTTACATACCCCGAAAATCAGGCCGTAAGGGATTTCGGTTTACAGCACAGGAACATTGCAGGCTCACAATCGTTTCACAACTCGGGCGGACTTATACTGAGGGGACCATCAATTCAGGGAGCAGGGGCTGAGGTTTTTACCCGTGCCGATGAGAACGTTATCAACACCATTGGCAGAAAAGGCGAGAAGATCATTTCCGGATACAGATTCATTACCATATGGAAGGATATGTACACCGTTTACGGAGGTGAACTTGACTGGTGGTATGGAGCCATGGGAAGCTACGTATTCTCGAACGAACTCTGGAATAACTTCCTGATGTACAACGACACGGCGGAAGCCGATACATATGAGTTTGACAGGCTGCTTCTTTTTGAGGACGCGTTCGTCTCGTGGCAGGAGGTCGATCATCCTGTTTACGGGAAGGTAGAAGTTGGCGGATTCAACAAGAATTTCGGGAGAATCCACCCGGGATTTCTGCTTGAAAGCGATGCACACCGGAATGCTGCCTTCTGTATTTACAATGCGTGGGTTACTCCTAAGCTGGAGATTAAAGATTTAGTAGTCAAAGATATAGGAGGCGGACTCAGGGAGGTAAGTGCAACTGTGATGAACAGCCAGCTGATGCCAACACACTCGGGAAATAACCTGAAGTATAAGATCGATCCTCCAGATTATGTTTATATCGACGGAGGCAGTGTTGTTGCCGGAATGATAGTTACCGACAAGGACAGGAACCTCGCAAGGGAACAGAAAATGAACCCCGGGAGGCTTGAACTGGAAAATATCGGGGGATATCAGCAGGTAAACGTAAAATGGATTGTCAGGGGAGGCAGTAAATTTACTGTCAGAGTGGAGAGCGTTAAAGGCGGACGTGCCTCAGCTGCAATCAACTAGGATATAAAAGAAGGCCGGAATATTCTTCCGGCCTTCTTATTGCAAGGAATGAAAAACTAATAGGTCTGAAGAGATATCCTGAAAAATCCCGTTGCCTTTGAGGCATTAACCTGGAATTTCCACTCACCTGACTTTTCCCTGTTCTCATCTTCAGATATCATAAAGGATTTCTTCCAGTTAAGATTACCGGATTCATCAATCATTATGTCTGAATAAACCTTTCCACCAGGCATAATGATCTTGATTTTGATCTCCCCAGCCTTGCAATTGCCGTTAATGGCCATCACAACATTTTTTACTGTTGGCTCAACATCAAAGCTTAAATTCTTGTTGAACGAGGTCTCCTTTACGTTTCTGGAGTACGTAAGTGACGAACTCTCACTGTCGGAGTTGTAGGGATTCATCCTGAAACTCTCAAAACCCGGAATAAACATGAAATTATTGCCGTCAAACGCCTCCTCCATCGATCTCGAAGGATCACCCTTGTAGTAGAAGTGCATTGCATCCCTGTATTTATCAGAAGCTTCAAGCTGTTCCCTCGCTTCCTTCATAGCCTCTCTGATCTCCTCATTCTTCGACTGCATCTCCTTCAGGAATTCCTCCTGATCGATCTTCTGCTTTGCAATAGCTTTTTTCTGAGCGTCGAATTCTTCCTTAATTCTCATTTCCCGCTCAATTTCCTCCTTGCTCTTTTCCTGTGCCATTACCCTGCCCTGAAAAGCTGCAGTGAAAATGAGCAACGCTGCCAAAATTATAAACCTGATCTTTTTCATGACTACCCTGTTTTTATTTATCCTGGTTCAAAGTTAATGCCATTATAACTTATATTTTGTTAACACAGGGTTAATGCAGGGTTAATGTTTGGGCTTCAAATCGTTCGTGTTGATAATTTAAATAAATTTGAGGGACAAAAGGCAAGCTATGAAAAAAAGAAATACTGTCCTCATTCTCGGGATCATTTCGATAATATTGCTCATTACCGTCCAGCTGATTATAATTAATGGAGTATGGAGACAGAAGGATGAGATGTTCAATCTCAGGTATCGCCTTTTCTCACAGGATGCTCTTACTTCAATAAACCGCCGGCTGGGAACCGATGGTTTTGATACAGCAAGAATGATGATAGACAACTTCGCAGAAAAAGCTGTTGCGGAGATTTCCAATATGACAGATTCAGCCGCCATTGAACTTAAAAAGCAGGATTTTCTATACTTTGTAAGATTTGTTCTGAATGAGGAACAGGACCTTTCAGGCCTGATTTCCGATTATTTTGAACGCCGGAGAGTCGACAAGAACTTCAGACATAAAATAATTATCAACTACCTGGAACTCATAAGCAATGATCGCCGTTTCCCTGTCTACATCAGTGAGGAGTATAATGCCCGGAGGCCGGTCAGGCGCGACACCACAGGCAGACAGGTACCCGAAGGAAGACAAAGGCCCGCCCGAATGTCGTCAGAGATACTTGTGAAAGCCGATCGTTCGGAACGTAACTATTACAGACTCGACTTTGACTACTTCATCGACTTCACCGACAAACAGAAAATAGTCCTGCGTGAGACATCTGCTTCTCTTGCATTAAGCATCCTGAGCATTCTGGTCGTGGTAACGCTGTTTTACATTACTTACAAGAATCTGATGGAGGAAAAGAGGCTTTCAAACCTTAAAACTGACTTCATCAACAACATGACACACGAACTCAAAACGCCTCTCTCTACAATAACAGTTGCAGGAAAGACTCTGGAGCTTCCCCTTATAAGATCAGACGAGAACAAGATACTTGAGACTGCGAAGATGATAGGGAAACAGAGTGTTCACCTGAATCAGCTGATAAACATGATACTTGAGATAAGCATGTGGGAAAGGACCCAGTTCCAGCTTGACAAGAAAAAGGTAAATATCAGTAATTTCATGAACGATATTGTAGAGAGCTTCAGGTCGGGAGGAGGAAGCATTGCCACCATATCCCAGAAATACAATTTCGACGCGCGCGAGATTGAGCTTGACACAGTCTATTTTACAACAATGATAAACAATCTTCTATCGAATGCTGTCAAATATTCAGACAAAGAGCCGGTGATCGAAATTGAGGGATTCACCGAGAACAATTCAGTCAGTATAAAGGTTGCTGATAACGGAATCGGGATAGGAAAGAATGACCAGAAGCACGTTTTCGACAAGTTCTACAGAGCCTCCTCCGGGAATATTCATAAATACAAAGGTCTGGGGCTCGGGCTTTATTATGTGAAAAAAATAGCAGAGGCCCATGGAGGTGATGTTACGGTTGCCAGCAAACCCGGAAAAGGTAGTATATTTACAATAACAATACCCTATTAAATTAATCTTGAGGTTATGAAAATTCTTTTGGCAGAAGATGACAGGGATTTCGGGAATATCCTGTCGCAATACATTTCGATCAGCGGATTTGATGTAATTCTGGCACGCGACGGAAAGGAGGCATGGGAGCTTTTCAGCCAGAACAAACCCGACATGTGCGTGTTCGATGTAATGATGCCGGAAATGGATGGTTTTACCCTTGGAGAGAAGATCAAGCAGGCCAACCCGGAAATGCCTATCATATTCCTGACGGCAAAGAGCCTCAAGGAGGATATTGTAAGAGGGCTTAAGATAGGAGCTGATGATTACATAACAAAGCCTTTTGATCCGGAAGTTCTTATCCTCAGGGTTAACAACATTCTGAAAAGAGCCTATTCATCGACAAACGATGAGTTCAGGATATCGAACACTATTTTGAAATTCAACACTCTTGAGCTTATCTGCGGCAATACGAAAGAGAAGCTTACACTGAAGGAAGCCCAGCTGCTGAAATACTTCATAATAAACAAAAACAAGATACTTGCTAGGGAAGACATCCTCACCGAGATCTGGGGTGAAGATGACTATTTCCTTGGACGCAGCATGGATGTTTTCATATCAAGGCTCAGAAAGTATATCTCAGACGACAGAAACATTGACATTAGGACCGTAAGGGGAACCGGCTTTATTCTGGAAGAGATTAAACCCGGAGAGGAATTCACGAAAGGTGATGAATAACAGGTCTCAGCGCATACACTTTAAAAACAAGAACCCCGGATGGCGAATCATCCGGGGTTCTTGTTTTCATACCCGTCGAAGTTGAGGGGGCCATTATCAGAAATAATTTCTCTATTTGCTCAGCAATTCCCTGACCTTCTCATAAAGAGCCTCTTCCCTAAGGTTTTTGCCTATAATGACACCATTCTCATCGAGAAGGAAGTTGGCGGGGATACTATTCACGGCATAAAGGGCGGCAGCCGCGCTGTTCCAGTACTGAAGGTCTGAAACATGTGTCCATGTCAGTTTATCATCTGAAATTGCCCTTACCCAGTCGTCTTTTTTCTGATCGAGGGATACTCCGAATACATCGAATCCCTTTTTATTGAATTCATTGTAGACCCTTACGACGTTGGGATTCTCTCTGCGGCAGGGGCCGCACCATGCTGCCCAGAAATCGACGAGAAGAAGCTTCGGACCAAGTTTTGAATACAATGATACCGGATTTCCTTCCGGATCGTTGAGTGTAAAGTCGGGAGCCTTCTGTCCTATTGCAACAGATTTCATCCTGACAACTCTCTCTTTCAGGTCCTTAATCATGTCGGTATTGGCAACAGCAGTATCCATGGCTGTGATAAATGATTCAATCTCGTCGCCTTCCATTTCATAGCTAAGTGATGTCAGGATAGAAGGAGCAACAAATGAAGAAGGATTGTTACGGATGAAGTCCTTCTGGAGTGTTGTCATCTCCTTTTCCAGTGAAACAGCTTCTTTTTCAAGGCGTGAAGCTGTTGCTGTGTCTCCTTTCTGGCTTGCTAACTGGTATTCGTTGTAAAGGCTGGTATACTTGTCGTTCAAAACCTTACTTGACTCTATTAAGCCATTGTATTCATCGTGACTTTTCGATCCTGTTATCTTAGCTGCATAGAGAGAATCGAGTTTGCCTGTAATTGTTATTTCCGAATTCTCGAGGTAAAATGAGGTTCTGAGCCTTGTATCCATGGCGGTCAGAAGAACCATTTCCGGATATCTGACAGCTCCGCCCTTCATTTTAAAGCTTCCTTTAAGAGCCATTACCGAGTCGATTGTCACCATCCGGCCTGCTTCCCTTTTCTGAAGAAGGAAGGTAATGCTGTCGGCACCATCGATCTTGCCGTTTATAACATAACGGGGCTCCTTTGAACAGGCAGCCACTATGAGGATCAGTACCGAAATTGTCAGTATTCTTTTCATTTTCCTTTTAAATTATTGATTTGTGAACCTTTTAAATTCGCGCAAAGATATTAAAATAATACAGTAATGTCATTTTTTGTAATATTTATTAAGCAATGACATAGCTGCTTTATAGGAAGTTATTGTTCCTTTCAGCAATTGTTTTTCCACTTCGGGAAGAAGAGATCTGACATCTTCGTGGCTGTAGAAGGAAAATCCCAGTGCTTCGTTTATTGT
Source organism: Bacteroidales bacterium (assembly GCA_034002885.1). Lineage (GTDB taxonomy): Bacteria > Bacteroidota > Bacteroidia > Bacteroidales > VadinHA17 > LD21. The sequence continues at coordinate 74,895 of JAVEZS010000006.1, read as the reverse complement.
ATCGTGCATTCTCATTACAGCCTGCTCTTTACGGATCTCCTCAAAGTATCCGGTTTTCATTGTGAGATCGACAAAATCCCATATTATTTTCCATATTTCTTCTATTCCGGTATCTTTCAGAGCTGAACAGGTAAGGACCATGGGCTTCCATCCCGACCTTGGCGGCGGGAAAAGGTTGAGTGCATTCTGGAACATCACTCTCGCGTTACCGGCATTTATTATGTTCTCACCGTCAGCTTTCGTTATGGCAATTGCATCGGCCATTTCTATTATACCCCGTTTTATTCCCTGTATCTCGTCGCCGGCGCCAGCCAGCATGAGAAGAAGGAAAAAATCAACCATTGAACTGACAGCGGTCTCCGATTGTCCGACCCCAACAGTCTCCACCAGGATGGTATCGAAACCTGCAGCTTCGCACAGGATTATCGTTTCCCTTGTTTTCCTTGCAACCCCTCCAAGTGTCCCTGCCGAAGGCGATGGCCTTATGAAGGCATCTGGATGGACACTTAGCTTTTCCATTCTTGTTTTATCTCCCAGTATGCTTCCTCCCGTATTACGGCTGCTGGGATCGACAGCGAGTACAGCTACTTTCCTTCCCCCTTCCACTGCGCGAAGACCGAATGCCTCTATGAAAGTACTCTTGCCGGCACCCGGGACTCCGGTTATTCCAATCCTTACTGACCGGGCACTCGAGGGAAGACATTTCTCTATTATTGCCTGAGCTGTTTCGAAGTGCTCCGGAAGGGAGCTTTCAACAAGAGTGATTGCCTGGCTAAGTATGGTTCTGTTTCCCGATAGTATTCCCGAAACATAATCATCCACAGAATAGATTTTCCTCTTTCTGCTTCCCACCCTGATAACCACTTCCGGGTTTATACTGGGCGGCTGCTGGATGCCTTTGAGAACCTTCAACGATTTTGCCTTCTCTTTTTTACCGCTGTCCATAACAGTGCTTTAGTCAGTTAAAAATAACAAAAGGGTGCCAGATATTGTACCGACACCCTTCTGTCTTTTAGTGTTTTTCAGATAATCCTTTACTTATTTGCCGTCGGCTGTTCAACCTCTGCACTTACCATAAGAACCACTTCAGAGTTTTTGGGGTCGTTGGTATAGACATAGATAGCCTTTGTCACCTTGCCCTTGTATCCTCCCGAGTTAAAGACCGCCTTTATTGAACTGGACTCTCCCGGCTTTATGGCCTGGCCCTGGACTCCCTGCTGCAGAGCAGTGCAACCACATGATGCCTTTATATACCTTATTACAAGGTCGCTTTTACCATTGTTCGTGAATTTAAACTCCACGTTGTTTGCGGTTGACCCCTGGATCTTGCCCAGGTTAAAGGTCTTTGAATCTATACCAAAGACCGGTGCATTTGCAAGTTCATCTTTTGTAAGACCCGAGAAGTCCTCAACAAGATTTGCGCTCACGGCATAATAAACATTCTTCTCCTGAATATCGTTTATTTTAAGTCTCAGCATATCAGTTGTATAGCCCCACGACTGGTTTTTTGTAGCATCGTAGGTGCCTTCGATGAGTCCCTTCTGGCCAGGTTTAAGAGTAACAGGGTTTGCCTTGATTGTCAGATGCGGCGGAACATTCTCAAATTCGATCTTTGCCGGCTGGGTTGATGTATTGATTACCTGCATGGTCCTGATCTTCCTCTCGGTCTTTTTGACATTGGTAAAAGCAAGATGGTTACTTTCAAAGCGAACCGTACCAACAGGAAACATAAAGAGTTCTTCAACCGTTTTCTCCCTGGGGATGACCTCGCCTTTCAGGACGACAACCATAACTTCGGGTTTGGAATTGGTGTAAACCGAAAGTGTCTTACTGAAAGGCCCTGGTCTGTTGGCAGGGTCATAAATAGCTGTGATAATTCCTGTGCTCTTTGGTGCGATAGGGCTTTTTGTCCACTCAGGCTGAGTGCAGCCGCATGAGGCAACAATGTTTTTTATTACCAGGGGCTGATCGCCTGTATTCATAACAACAAAATCAAACTTCTGTTTGCCGGCTTCTTCTTTGAATTTACCAAAATCGTGTTCACTGGCGGATATTTTCATCACCGGCTGTGCAAAAATCGAAACTGATAAAAATGCCAGTGAAAGGATCAAAAAGTATTTCTTCATTTTTCTTTAGTTTTGTTAAAAATTAAACCGGACCTTATAAATAAGGCATATAGTGATATTATTAAACGTATAACTGACAATTTTATTTGAATTAATGTACTAACTGTCTAACAAATTTCAGACCATAATATTAAACATGGTCTGCTTAGCAAAAATAAGAAAGTTTCTTTTTTATCCGGAATATTTACAGAATATCTTTAGTTTTGCTCTCTGGCAGAGTAATTTTTGGAACACTATTTGAGGCTGTTTATACCATTCTGCCAGGTCAGATTGTTGATGATGAGAAACAAATACAGACTCGTTATAACTTTTTTTACTGCCTTCCTGTTGCTGAATGCACAGGCCCAGTTCTACAACGGGCATCAGATGTCGTTCGGAAAAAACAGGGTGCAGCATTACAATTATTACTGGTCATACTACCGGTTCGACGATTTTGACTGTTACTTCAACGAATTTGGAAGGGACCTTGCCCAGTTCACGGCAAACTACGCTCAGAAAAAACTCGATGAGATCGAGGGTTACTTCGACTATGACATTGAAAAACGCATGATATTCGTTATTTATAACAAGAATAACGAGTACCGGCAATCCAACATCGGTCTCGTTACCTTCGACGACGAAAGTTACAACACCGGGGGATACAGCAGGATTATCAACAACAAGGTGATGCTTTATTACGAGGGCGATCATGTAGCCTACCAAAAACAGATAGCAGCATCAATCACCGAGGTGATAATCAAAGAGATGCTCTACAATGCCGATTTCAGGGACAGAATTTCGAGTTCATCCACCATTTACATGCCTGAATGGTACATTAAAGGACTGGTAAATTATGTATCCTCAGGCTGGGATTATGAAACCGAGAACCGTGTGAAGGATGGAATAAGATCAGGCAAATATAAGAACCTCAATCACCTTGAGTTTGACGATGCCATAAATGCAGGCCATTCATTCTGGAGATTCATTGGAAGAAAATATGGTGATGCCCTTATACCGAATATAATTTACCTTACAAAAGTATACAGGAATATTGATGACGGTTTCCTTTATGTACTTGGGGTCAAGCTCAAGGACCTCATCGGTGAATGGAAGGACTATTACAACGAGGAATATGCCTCAGACCGCAATCTTCCGGGAGATGAGAACACCCTGAGAAAAGCGCGAAACGAGCAGATATACCAGCAGGTGAAGATCAGTCCCGACAGGAAATTCATAGCCTATGTTACAAACGACTGGGGAAGAAAACGGATCTGGCTATACGACCAGGCTTCGGGAAAGACACGTGTGATCTTCAGGGCTGAACCCAGATACGAGCACAAAACCGACAATACCTACCCCGTTATCGGCTGGCATCCCTCAGGCCGGATACTGACATACATCAACGAGGAAAAAGCCGGAATGGTGATATATTTCTACAGGACCGAAGAGGAGAAGACAGAAAAAAGGAATTTCCTTTACTTCGACAAGGTACTTGATTTCTCATATTCCCCGGAGGGAACGAGGATCATTCTGTCAGCGGTAAAGGATGGCATAACCGACATTTATATCCATACCGTAGCATCAGGCATCAACGACCAGATAACCCGGGATGTTGCCGATGACCTTCAGCCTTCATTTTTCGGATCCTCCGGAAAGGAGATCATTTTCTCTTCAAACAGGCTGACTGACACCCTTGTAAACGATGCCGACCCTTTTGAGAAGCTTGCTCCCACATTTGATCTTTTTACATACGACATCGAAAAAAGGAACAATGTCCTCCTGCGCCTTGCTGAAGGGAAATACTCCAGCAGGTATCAGGCATCATCCACCGACGGCAATAACATAACGTACATTGGTGACTATAATGGTGTCCTGAACAGGTATACAGCTGTTTTCGACAGTGCGATAAGCTTTATCGATACGACGACACACTACATGTATTACCTGAAATCAGACGCGGTAACCAACTACGACAGAAATATCAGTCACCAGTCGGTCCAGAACGGTTCGGATGAATACGGGGAAGTGATATTCAGGAATGGAAGATACAGGCTCAGAAAAGGCTCGCCTGCCATATCAGAGAAAATACCTGAAAGCGAGATCATAAAAACGAATTTCAGGAAGGAACAGGACAGACTCCTGTTCAAGGCAGACAGCATTGATGAGATCCGAAAATGGATAATCGCCGAGGACAAAAAAAGGAGAGATACTCTTACAAAACCACTTTACGAATACTATTTCAACGAGAATGAACCGATAAACATCAGTCACTATATTTTTGAAAAGGAGAAACAGAACTTCTACGAGCAGCAGTGGAGAAAAAAATACATGGACATCGACCTTGACACTGCAAAAATTCCTATTCCACTCATAAGAATTTATGAAACATCCTTCTATAACAATTATATTGCCAACCAGGTAGACTTTACCTTCCTTAACAATTCATACCAGGTTTTCAATGGCGGAAGCTCATACTACAACCCCGGAATTAATCTTCTTACAAGAATAGGTATTCTCGACCTTTTTGAGGACTACAGGATTACTGGCGGATTCAGGTTTGCCGGTGATTTTGACAGTAATGAGTACCTTCTGAGCTTTGAAAGCCTGAAAGGAAAATTCGACAAGCAATTCATTTTTCATCGTCAGGGATATTTCAGTTCCGACGGGTATGACCTTTTCAAGACCCACACGCATAACTTCTATATCTCATATGCAAAGCCGATTACTCCTGTTCTGGCTCTCAAGGGGACCCTCTCCTACCGCTACGACAGGAACGTAACACTTGCTCAGGACATTACATCCCTGATCTCCGAGAGCTTTTCCCAGCATTGGGGAGGCCTGAAGGGAGAGGTTATCTTCGACAACACAAGGAAGAGGAATGTAAATATATACTTCGGGACACGCTTCAAGGTTTTCGGGGAATATTACAGACAGATCACCGAAAACAAATCTGACATGTTTGTTATCGGCGGCGATTTCAGGAAATACATAAGGATCCATCGTGAACTGATATGGGCAAACCGCTTTGCTGCAAGTTCATCGTTCGGACCAACGAAACTCGTTTACTACCTCGGAGGCGTCGACAACTGGATGGGATACCTTTTTAACAAGTACCCTATGTTCGACAACACGATACCTGTAAGCCCGAATCAGAATTATGGCTTCCAGGCAATTGCGACTAACCTGAGAGGATTTTCCCAGAATGCGCGCAACGGTAACAACTTTGCACTTATCAACAGTGAGATCAGATGGCCTTTCGTAAGATATTTCGCCGGCCATCCTCTGAAATCGAATTTTCTTAACAGCCTGCAGGTTGTCGGATTCTATGACATCGGCACGGCCTGGACCGGTGTCAACCCCTGGTCGGGAGAGAATGCCTATGACACCGAAACTTACGAAAATGGCCCGGTACAGGTAGTGGTCGATTCCAACAAGGCACCCATTGTGTCCGGTTTCGGCGCAGGATTAAGAGCACAGCTGATGGGTTATTTCATAAGAGCTGACTGGGCATGGGGAATAGAGGACGGTTACATCCTGCCGAGAATATTCTATCTTTCATTCAGCCTCGACTTTTAGAGCTACGGACTAAAATGCTGTTTGGCATAATGTTTGATTTTAGCACATCAATTAAAGATCAAGGAAATAACAAATATTCTTTTTCATTTGAAAAAATTAGAATATGTTTGCGGAATTGATGTAATAATTAACCAAAAAAATTAATAGAAATGGCTTACAAAATTGGTGAAGATTGTACTGCTTGCGGAACATGCATTGATGAATGTCCTGTTGAAGCGATATCTGAAGGTGACATCTACAAAATTGATCCGGATATCTGTACAGACTGTGGTGCCTGTGCCGATGTCTGCCCTGTAGAAGCAATTCATCCTGCAGAATAGTATTACAACCTAAATAAGAAAGAGGCCCGAAAGGCCTCTTTCTTATTTAGGATCATATTTAGCTTTTTCCAGGATCTCCTGAATATTCACATCGTCCATAAGAGATCCGAGAGCTCCGTCCTTCCTGTTTCCCGACATATACGATTCGATAATCCTGAATCCCAGCCATACAGCTGCCCTGCCTGGCGACTCATTGCTGAAGTAAGAGGTAAAGGGTGCTTCTCCGGTGAGCTTGCGGATCGTAAACTGATCGGTCTTGAAAATAAGTTCGTTCTCAATAAGATATTGCCACATCAGATCTTCATTGTTCCTGCAGAATTTCATCTGTTCCGGTGTAAATCCGAAGATTAGTTCCTCCGGCAGATCAGGAAGCATGCATCTTGTGAAATATCGCAGTTTGCCTTCGTGAATCATCTGTGCAAGCACATTATCAGCAGGGTATTTCATATCGGAGTAATCCCAGACTGACGCCGCCCACCCGTAGAGACAATCCGGAACAACATGATCGGGTGTCATCCTGACTGTCATGTAGTTGTAGATCCCGAGGCCGGGATAATAACTGCAATCAGGTCCAAGGTACTTATCAAGGCTTATTCCCAGGACAGGCACACCCGACATCGTAATTATGCTGGCATTGAATCCTGTTATACAAGTAAATACCTTCGGAACCTTGCGATCGGGAAAATAGTAACGATAGTGCCTGAAAGCAGTCTCAATCTCTTTTTCAACAGGGCCAATATCTGGAAAAACTTCCATTGTAATCCCATAAACATCATTATTCTGCCTGTCGGTACAGAAGGCAGTCAGATACTCGCCGTACAAAGGATCATCAATGCTGCCTGTATTAACTGCATAGCTGAACAACTGAAGTATCGTATCATGTTTTTCCTTAAGTAATGGCAGCCTGTCAATGATCTCTTCAGGTTGAATACTGAAAAGTTCCTTTTCCAGCCTTGTAATATTCACGTCAGCTGCGATGCCTGAAAGGCTCACCTTATATGGATTCCTTTTGCATGAGGCTGAGAACATCAGGAGGGCCATCAGTAAAATCAGTATTTTATATTGTGCTTTCATGATTATGTCTGCCGGCTAAAATAAACACTTTTGATTTAATTCCAACATTTGATTCAGATCGTATCTGTCTGTTATTATTTATTAATTTTGAATAACGGAACAAAAGCGGCCTTAATGCTAACTACAAGTAATAATTTATAACATTATGCGGAAAATAAGCAATTCAAACGGAATGAGAAGCATGATCCTGGCTTTTTTTGTGATGATGCTTCCTGCAGGCAGGATAGCGGCCCAGGAGTGGAGCTTCGGTGCATATGCTGCTCCGGTTATATCCTGGTTCAAAAGCAACGTTGATGAGGTAGAGAACAGGGGAGCAAGAGCTGGCTTTCTTTTCAGCATAAGAGCTGAAAAACATCTCACCGACAACTGGTACTTTGAAGGCGGACTTTCATTAACAAATACCAGTGCAAGACTTAAATACATCAATCCATCCTTTTTCAGATTCCCCGGAAACACTTCCGTGTTAAGCGAGGGATCGACCGTTGTATACCATATGCAATACCTTTCAGTGCCTTTCGGAATAAAGATCAAAACCGACGGATCAGATAATTTCACATATTTTGCAGGATTCGGTATCGATCCTAAAATAATTATAAGAGGAGTGGCAGATATCCCATCTCTAAGTGTTAAAAGTCAGGGAGCGATGGAGGAGCTGGATCGCCTGAATGCAGGATATCATTTCGATGCCGGTCTTGAATATGCAATTGGACAGTCAGGTGCACTTGTTGTCGGACTCGGTTACGAAAACAATATCTTCGATTCAACGGTTGACAATGATGGAGAGATAACAGACCGGGCAGTGCAGAGATTCATCAAGTTCATCTTCGGCGTTAAATTCTGATCTGAGTTACCATGAGAATCAGTATCGCGCAGCTCAACTATAAAATAGGGGATTTTGCAGGGAACAAGGAGCTGATAATAAACGCTATCAGAAGGGCCAGAAATGAAAAGGCCGACCTTATTGTCTTTTCAGAATTGTGTATCCCGGGTTATCCGCCTCTCGACCTCCTCGACAGGATCGATTTTGTTGAGAAATGCCTTTTTACTGCTGAAGAGATAGCATCGGAGTGCACTGACATTACCGCTATTGTCGGGTGTCCGACATTCAATAAGGGACCGGAGGGGAAAAAACTTTTCAATTCTGCTCTCGTTCTTTCAGGAGGCAGGATCATCTTCCAGGTAAACAAGGCACTTCTTCCTACTTACGATATCTTTGACGAATACCGGTACTTTGAGCCGGAGAGACAATTCAGAATATTCCATTTCAGGAGTCTGAGGATAGCCCTAACCATCTGTGAAGACCTCTGGGATGAACAACCTTTCGAAAATAAATTTGAGAAATCGAGGCTCTACACGATATCTCCAATGGAAGAACTGTCAAAAGAAAATCCTGATATTATTATCAATATATCTGCATCTCCATTCTCATATACAAAGACCGAAACAAGAAAAAAAGTTTTTACTTCCAAGGCAGCCAGATACAATATCCCGCTAATTACAGCAAATCAGACCGGTGCAAATACAGAACTTATTTTCGACGGGGCATCGCTGGTCATAGACCCCGAGGGAAGGATCTGCCGCCAGCTCGGTTTTTTTGAAGAGACGGTTGAAACCTTCAGCCTCGACGAGATTCTGAATTGCAAAGAAGATCTTAAGAACAAAATGCCAGGTCAGATCGACCTGATACATAAAGCCCTTGTTACGGGAATAAGGGATTATTTCAGAAAGACAGGATTTAAAAAGAGCATAATCGGATTGTCAGGAGGTATCGATTCAGCGGTTTGCCTGTGCCTCGCATGCGAAGCACTGGGTCCTGAAAACGTACTTTCTGTCCTGATGCCTTCAAAATATTCCTCTGATCATTCAGTCTCAGATTCAGTGGTTCTCGCCAGGCAGCTCGGGACCAGCTACGAGATAATTGGCATTGACAAGCCTTTCATTGCTTTCGAGGAAGTCCTGGCACCATTGTTCAATGGCATCAGAGCGGATGTTACGGAAGAGAACATACAGGCCCGGATAAGAGCAGTAATCCTGATGGCAATTTCAAACAAATTCGGGTTTATGCTGCTCAATACTTCAAACAAAAGCGAAGCTGCCGTGGGCTATGGAACCCTTTACGGTGATATGGCAGGAGGAATATCAGTGATCGGAGACATTTACAAGACTGATGTTTACAGGCTTGCTGCTCATATTAACAGGGAACGGGAAATTATACCTGAAAACATCATAAAGAAGCTTCCTTCTGCTGAACTCAGGCCCGGGCAGCTTGATTCAGATTCACTTCCCGAATACAGTATCCTTGATCCCATCCTGTACCAGTACATCGAACTTCAGCTTCCTGCCAGCAAGATTGATCCGGGGAAAGCTGACAAAGCATTGGTGGAAAGGGTTCTGAGGATGATCAATAACAACGAGTATAAAAGATATCAGGCTCCACCTGTTTTAAGAGTTTCATCCAAATCCTTCGGCGACGGAAGAAAAATGCCCCTTGCAGCTAAATACTAGAATACGGGACATTGATTTACAAGTATCTGTAATTGAATGTGTTAAAAAATGTTAATTTATAGATTACCACATTCTTTTGCTATCTTTGGGATTTTGTAAACAAAATCCTTTGAAATGCAGTACAGAGATCCATGTGTTGAAATATGCATCGAAGGAGCATCTTCAATCTTCAAGGTGTTAAGCCTGTCAGAAAAGGAGATGCTCGATCAGCATCATTTTGTCATGAATTTCAAGAAAGGGGAGTTAATCCTTACTGAAGGATCCAGACCTAAGGGCATAATCTGTTTTGTATCAGGAAGTGCCAAGCTTTTCAGTATAGGTGCGGGGAACAGGGAGCAGATAATAAAGATCCTTAAACCAATGGATTTTGTCAGTTTCAGGACACTCTTTTCCGACAATCCCTATCCTTACAGCGTGGAGGCACTGGAAGAGACTTCAATAGTCGTATTTGAAAAGCATGCAATGTCAAGGATCCTCAGGCATAATGCAGAACTCGGGATAAAATTCATCAAGGCTGTTTCGGAAGACCTGATATTTTCGAATAACAGGCTTATTTCGCTGACTCAGAAGCATGTCAGGGCTCGTCTTGCCGAATCACTTCTTATAATACGAGATATTTATGGTTTTGATACAGACGGAAGAACCCTGAAGGCTTTACTTTCGAGAGAAGATCTTGCTCATCTGTCGAACATGACAACCTCAAATGCCATTAGGACATTATCCGGTTTTGCAGATGATAATCTTATTGAAGTTCACGGAAGGAGAATCGTTATCCTCGATTTGAAGAAGCTTGAGGAGATCAGTGAGTCGGGGCAGTAAAGATGTTCACTCCCTGTAAAAGATCCGTTTTACCCTGGCGGGGATCGATGTAAGTACCTCGTAAGGTATTGTATCACAAAGAGAGGCAAACTCGTTTATTGTAATGTTGCTGCCGAATATCTCGGCTTCATCGCCTTCCTCCGGATTAAGAGAGGTGACGTCAGCCATGCATGTATCCATGCAGATATTGCCTACAAGCGGAACTTTTTTCCCTTTAATGAAAAGGTATCCCTTGCCATTTCCCAGTTTTCTGCTGAGTCCGTCAGCATAGCCGACCGGCAGAATGGCAATGACACGATCCCTTTCCGAGACATCCGAGCAGCCATATCCCACAGGGTCGCCTGCCGGGATACGTTTAACCTGAGAAATCCTTGTTTTGAAAGTACTCACATGCCTGAGGGAGTCTCCCCCCAGTTCTCCGGCTCCATAGATGCCTATGCCGGGGCGGACCATCTCGAACTGGTATTCCGGGAAACGCAGTATTCCTGCAGTATTGAGAATATGCCGTAGAAATGTATATCCTGTCGCCTGCTTTATCTTTTCAGTTGCAGTGTTAAAAATCCCTGCCTGCTGATGGGTGAAACTGTCGAATACCGGATCATCACTGGCCGAGAGATGAGAAAAAACCGACATCACTCTTATACAGGAAAGGTCTTTAAGACGCCTGGCCAGTTCGTCAATGTCTTCAGGCATGAATCCAAGCCTGTGCATTCCGGTGTCAATCTTAAGATGAACGGGATAGTTATCCAGCCCGTAGCGCAATGCCGCTTCGGTGAAGCGGGCGAGAGAAGAAAAACTGTATACCTCAGGCTCGAGGTTATTCTGTATCATTATACCGGGAGTGGAGAGGTCGGGGTTCATGACCATAACAGGCATCGTCACACCAGCCTTCCTGAGCTCAACCCCCTCGTCGGTGTTGGCAACGCCGAGATAACTTATCCGGTGATATTCAAGCAAGCCTGCAATTTCAGAAGGTCCTGCACCATAGGCGAAGGCTTTGACCATTACCATTATCCTTGTTCCGGGATCGAGATGCTTCCTGAACTCATTCAGATTGTGTGATATGGCATCGAGATTGATTTCGAGAACCGTAATATGTGCCTGTTGTTCGAGAAGACGTGCGATTTTTTCAAGCTCAAAAGTCCTGGCGCCCTTTAACAGTATAACCTCATTAAAAAAATCCCTGCTGTCGAAGTTGCGTATGAAGTCATCGGTAGAGTAATAGAATTCAGCTTCTTCATCGAAGAATGAACTGTTTCTGACCAATGCCCCGCCTATTCCGACAAACTGATCGATTCCCGCACTTCTGACCAGAGCCGCCACCTCGCTGTACAACTCTTTTTCATCACGCCCGCTCTGCATAAAATCGGATAAGATGAGGGTAGTTTTACGGTTAAGCTGTGACCTCAGATAATCAATAGCCATCACGAGCGAACCCGGATCAGAATTATAGTAGTCTTCAATCAGCTGGCAGTTGTTTATCCCGTTTTTAATCTCCATCCTCATGGCAACCGACGATAATCCCGACAGTCCACTGGCTATAATGGAAGGGTCAATGCCCATGGCGAGGCAGGCTGATGCCACAGTAATGCAATTCTCGACAGAAGCCCTGTCGGTAAACGGGACAGTATAGTTTCCGGTTTTTCCTTTAAAAGTAATTCCGAGGAGTGTAGTATTTGCATCAGAGCTTATTCTTGAAGCATAAACTACTGCTTCACTGTTTGTTAACGACCAGTCGACAAGCCTTTTCCGGCCAAGAACTGGATCCTTCTTTATCAACCTTCCGGGAAGAAGATTGTCGCTGCAGTAAACTATCGTCGATGCTTTCGTAAAAAGCCTGAGCTTCTCCGAGGCTTTCTCCTCATCGCTGCTGAAGTTTTCCCTGTGTGCATCTCCTATATTGGTTATTATTCCCAGATCAGGTTCTATAACATTTCTCAGTCTGTCCATTTCTCCCGGAAGGGAGATCCCTGCCTCAAAAACCCCGTAGCTGAATTTATCATCCAGCTTCCATACTGAAAGAGGAACACCAATCTGTGAATTATAACTCCTGGGGCTTCTGACCACAGGGCCCGTATGGCTCAGAATGTCTGCAAGCCATTCCTTGACTATGGTTTTTCCTGCACTTCCTGTAACAGCCACTACTACCGATCGGAATGACCTGCGCTTTTCAGCGGCCAGAAGCTGAAGGGCATTAACAGTAGCCGGGACCAGAATAAAGGCAGCATCAAAGTAAAGGTCCATCTTTGAAGGGAGAGATTCAACAAGGAATACCCTTACTCCCTTTCTGAACATGGCATCAATGAAACTATGCCCGTCGTGATTGACACCCTTAATGGCCACGAAAGCAGCGTCTTCCGAATAACTGGCCTGCCTGCTGTCGGTCAGCAATGCTTTGACAACAAGATCAGAAGGGCCATAAAGGGTTCCGCGGGTTATCCGTTCAATATCGCCTGATCTGAAATCCATTCTATTCCCTCTTCATGGCTTTATTAAAACAATCCCTGCAAAGGGGTTCATATTTGTCCTTTTCCCCAAGAAGGACAACCCTGTGATCTTCTGATTTCCGGAATGAGTATTGCGCCAGGCTTCCGCAGCGTGTGCAGATCGCATGCACCTTTGTTATGTATTCTGCAACAGCCAGTAAGGCTGGCATCGGTCCAAAAGGATTCCCCATAAAATCCATATCAAGCCCCGCAACAATAACTCTTACACCCCTGTCGGCCAGCTGGCTGCAAACCCCAGGAAGAGATTCATCGAAGAACTGAGCTTCGTCAATGCCAATAACTTCAGCATCACCTGAAAGCAGCAAGATGGACGAGGGATGATCGACAGGGGTTGAAACTATTGATTTTTCATCGTGCGAAACCACTCTTTTCTCCGAATACCTGTTATCTACTGCCGGCTTGAAGATCTGTACATTCAGCCCTGCAAATGTTGCACGGCGCAGCCTTCTTATAAGTTCTTCAGTCTTTCCTGAGAACATTGAGCCCGTTATAACCTCAACCCATCCCCTGCGGCCGGCTGCCTTACCTGTATTCTCAAGAAATTCCATAACCCTTATTGAACAACAGTATAAGTTAAATGTAACCTAATACCGTTATGACTTATGAATAATATTTACTTTTGCAAAGTAAGGAAATGGTTTCATTAATACATCAAATGGATGGATTTAAATGCTGCTATTGATATTATCATTAAAGATCTCACTGAAGCACAGGAAATCATTGATGATCTCAGGAAATATCGCGAGGTACCGGTTTTTCAGATTGAACTGGCAAAGTCGAAATGCAAGAGTGCATCTGAGGTAATTGCGTTGTTCAAAACTCTACGTGCAGATGCAAATGAACAGAAAGAAGAAAAGAGAGAAAGGGCTCCCTTTCACAGTGTTGAGGATAAAGCCCCGGAGACGGTGAAAGATGATACACCTGAGACGCAAAGGAAAGAGCCTCCTTCCTTCCGGGAAGAAGAACCTGCCACCCGTGAAGAGCAACAGATTGTTGATGAATCAGTTATTCATTCAACTCCCTCTGAAAAGGAACCGCCGCCTGCTGCACAGCAAAAGAAAGGCAATGAATCAGTTACTATTGCCGACCGCTTCACCGACAGGCCCGAGAGCTTTAATGAAAAACTCGGAAGCCTGAAGCATGACGGAGATCTGCTTGAAGTACTGAAGAGCAAACCTCTCTCAAGCCTTAATCAGGCAATAGGAATAAACGACAAGTTTCTTTTTATCAGGGAGATTTTCGACGGTAACCACGAGTCATACAACCAGGCTATAAACAGACTGGAATCAGTTTCAAGCCTTGAAGATGCCAAATCTGTCATTGTAAGTTTTTCAGGCCGGGACACTGATAATGAAGCGGTAAAACAGCTTCTGGACCTGATCAAAAGAAAGCTGCCCACATATGAGTAAACTTTATGTTGTCCCTACTCCCATAGGCAATCTGAGAGACATTACATTCAGGGCTGCAGAGGTACTCGGGATGGTCGGCCTTATTCTTTCGGAAGACACAAGAGAAGCAAGAAAGTTGCTCAATCATTATAAAATAAACACACCTCTGCAATCGCACCACAAGTTCAACGAGCACAGGAGTGTGGAGTCGATATGCTCAAGGATCGAAGCCGGGACATCCGTTGCTCTTATATCCGATGCAGGAACACCCGCCATATCGGATCCGGGATTCCTTCTTGTCAGGACATGCATTAGAAGGGGAATTGAGGTTGAGACTCTTCCGGGTGCCACAGCTTTTGTCCCTGCCCTTGTCAACTCGGGACTCCCATGTGACAGGTTCGTTTTTGAAGGCTTCCTCCCTCCGAAAAAAGGAAGAAGAAAGAGAATGGTTGAATTATCAGAGGAGAAAAGGACCATGATCTTCTACGAATCCCCTTACCGTCTTGTAAGAACCCTGGATGACCTTGCCTCTTTTTTCGGACAAGGGCGTGATGCCTCCGTATCGAGGGAGCTGACAAAAATCCATGAGGAGAACGTCAGGGGCTCATTGGTTTCAGTTGCTGAACATTACAGGCTTCATCAGCCAAAAGGTGAGGTGGTAATTGTTGTGGCTGGTTATAATGAAGAAGGACCAGACAAAAATACTGAAGAATAATATGAAGGATGTATTCCCGGAATGGTTTTCAATCCTGCTTCTTTTGCTGGCTAATGCATGTCTGAATACGCTCAGTGCTCAGAAACTAAACGGTACAATCAAAGATAAGTCAGGTAACCCTGTTCCCTTTGCAACGGTTTACATTCAGGAACTGCGACAGGGTACAACTTCCAATTCAAAGGGTTTTTATGAAATCAGGCTGGTTCCGGGACGCTACATGGTAAGTTACCAGAGTCTGGGATATGAGCCCTTGCTGGAAATGATATCCATTGAAAATGAGGACATCGCCCACAATATTATTCTTGCTGAACAGATATATGATATTCCGGAAGTCAGTATATCACCATCGGGTGAGGATCCCGCATATTACATCATGAGAAGAGTAATAGGTATGGCTCCCTATTATCTGAATTATATCAATTACTACAAGGCAGAGGTTTATCTTAAGGGAAACCTGGTTATCAACAGGATTCCCAGGATAATCGAAAGATCAATGCGGATGTCGTCGACGGAAGATAACATGTCGATCACAGCCGGAGGAAAATCTTCAGGGGAATCGCAGCAGATAAAGGAAGGGGACTCATTCATGATGGAATCATTTAATGAGGTGGAATATACAGCTCCTGATAAATATGTTCAGAGAGTGATCTCCTACAATAATTCCTTCCCTGAGCAGGGCAACGAATTCTCTCCCATGCAGTACATTCAGGCAAGTTTTTATCAGCCCGTCCTGGTTGATATGGCTATCTCTCCCCTGTCGCCCCAGGCTTTCTCTCACTATAATTTCAGCTACCAGGGAGTATTTCTTCAGGGAGACTATACTGTTAACAGGATTGCGGTAATGCCGAAAAGAAAAAGCCAGCAGCTCTTCATGGGAACGATATATGTGATTGAGGACCTGTGGTGCCTTCACAGTGTTGACCTTACCAATGAGAATCTTGCAGGTACTATCCGTGTAAGGGAACTTTACACGCCTGTCGAAAAGGAGATATGGATGCCTGTAAGCCATCAGTTCGACATTGCACTCAGCATTATGGGATTCAGGGCTGATGCCGGATATGCAAGCTCAGTAAAATATTCCGCTGTGCTGCCAAACGACAAGCTCCAGAAACCGGAAGACATTGTTGCAGGTTTGCCGCCTGCAGGTGCTGTTGATACTGCAAGATCAGAAACAAGCCGTAAAATCGAACAGATACTTCAGAAGGAGGAACTTACCAACAGGGATATGGTGAGGCTTTCGAAGCTCACGAGAAAGGAGACGGAAAACAGCAGGCCCGACTCGGCTGAGAACATTCTTGAGATAAAGGACAACACCGTAAGGATAATTGATAAAGGTGCAGGGAAACGCGACAGTGCATACTGGGAAGAGATACGACCCATACCCCTGTCTGAAATGGAAAGAAGAAGTCTTCAGGTCCGCGACAGCATAATATCAGAGCTCGCAACAAGAAACGTCCAGCCTTCTGATACTGGTGTAATTTCAGTACGCAGCAGGAAGGGAGCATTCATGAGGTCCATAGGCACAGTAATTGAAGGGAGGACCTGGTCAGACACCACAGGATTAAGTTTTACCTATAACGGACTTGTAAATCCCAGAAGCCTGAGCTTCAATACAGTCGACGGATTCATTTACGGCCTCGACTTCAGACTGAACAAGGCAATTAACCGCGGCGCTACTTTCTCGGTCTACCCCGAAGCACGTTACACCTTCAGCCGTGAAAAGCTTATGTGGAGGATTAACAGCGATCTGGCTTACGGTTCGATGAACAGGAACCGCGTTTACATCAGGAGCGGAGTAATAAGCAGGGATATTTCAAGCGCCACCGGGATAAGTCCATTCCTGAACAGCATGACATCTCTTCTTCTTAGGGAAAACTACATGAAACTATACGAGAGCAGTTTCCTGACATTCGGTTTTGAAACGGAGCGAAAAAACGGGATAAAGCTTGAATTTTCAGCAGGTTACGAAAACAGAAAGAGGCTTCAGAACAATTCATCATTTTCAATATTCAGAAAGGATGAGGAATATACGCCTAACATACCCGATAACCGGTATCTCACCGAAAATAATTATAATGAAATCCTTCCGGAGCTTCAGAAGCATTTCGAATTTGTAACAAATGTTACATTTACACCCTTCCAGAAATACAGAGTTTATAACCAGAAAAGGATCCCGATGGGATCGGACAAGCCTGTTTTCTCAGTTACCTGGAAGCACGGGATGAATGAAAAAACCTTTCCCGGAAATGGTTACCGACATTATGACATGTTTCGTTTTCAGGTAACCCAGGAGCGCGAGACAGGTGCTTTCAGTGAGTTCCGGTGGACGCTGAGAGCTGGTGTTTTTACCGACAACAGGAGCCTCACTTTCAACGATTATTTCCATTTCAACACACAGCCTGTGGAACTGATTTTCAATGACTACAGCGATGATTTCAAGCTTCCCGGCTACTATTCGTTAAGCACACCTGAACTCTTCGGAGAAGCTCATTTCAGATACACCACACCATACCTGCTTCTGAAACTTTTGCCCGTATTAAGCAACACTCTTGTACGGGAGAATTTAATTTTCTCATTCCTCGGTTCGAGATACAACAAAACCTACACCGAGATAGGCTACAGCCTTAGTGAGATTTTCCTTCTCGGTGAAGTGGGTATATTCGCAGGCTTTGATGACCTTAAGTACCGTAGTTTCGGCATAAGGCTGGCCCTTAGATTCAACTGACTACAAACCGCGTTTGCCATTTACAATCCGGCAAGCGCTCTTTTCCATACCTGAGCAATCCGATGCAGATTGTCACGCAAACGGAGGTTCATTGAGAAGGTCCGATTCGTCGTCGAAGCCATTCCCGGCCCTGTGGAATTTATCGTGATTCATTTTTGACCCGAGCGTAATGCTCTGTGAGCTATCTGAGATACCAGGGCTTTCGCCGAATTCAAACTCATCAATATCGAGGAACTGGGCTTTCTCCTCCCTGAATTTCAGTCGCACATCATCAACAGGTCCGTTGCGGTTCTTAGCCAGAATTATTTCGGCGATACCCTTTGTTGAACTACCGTCCTCGAAGGTCGGTATTCCAAATTTCTCCTGTCTGTGGATAAAGACAACCATATCAGCATCCTGCTCAATGGCGCCTGATTCGCGCAGGTCTGAAAGAAGAGGCCTTTTGGTTCCACCTCTCATCTCGACCGAGCGGTTGAGCTGGGAAAGAGCCAGGATGGGGACATTGAGTTCCTTGGCAATGCTTTTTAGCGAGCGCGAGATGGTACTCACCTCCTGCTCGCGGCTTCCGGCGTTTTCAGGACCTGACATAAGCTGAAGGTAGTCAACAATAACAATGTCAAGTTTATGCTGGGCAACAAGGCGACGGCATTTAGCCCTTAGTTCAAATATTGATATTGCAGGCGTATCGTCGATGAAGATGGAAGCCTGGACAAGCTTCTTTATCCTGGAGTCAAGCTGTTTCCACTCTTCTTCACTGAGCCTTCCGTTCTTAATCTTTTCACCGGGAATATCTGTCTCGGCAATAATTAGTCTGTTTACCAGCTGAATCGACGACATTTCGCAGGAAAAGATTGCTACTCTCTTGCCATGATCTATTGCCATGTTACGGGCCATTGACAGTGCAAAGGCAGTCTTTCCCATTGAGGGCCGTGCAGCAATAATGACAAGTTCAGCCTTCTGCCATCCTGAAGTAAGCCTGTCGAGTTTTGTGAAACCCGAAGGAATACCCACGAGAGCGTCCTCTCTTTTGCCGGCTTCTTCTATTTCCCTTATCGCTTCCTTTATAACAACGTTGATTGGGGACACTTCCCTCTTTATGTTTCCTTCAGCGATCTGGAAAAGCTCATTTTCAGAGAAATCGAGAAGTTCCGTAACATCGATCGAATCGTCAAAAGACCTGTTCTGGATCTCCGTTGAGACCCTTATGAGTTCCCTCTGTATGTACTTCTGCGCTACTATTCTTGCATGGTAATCGACGTTTGCAGCCGATACTACCTTGGAGGTCAGCTGGGTAAGGTAGACAGGCCCACCCACGCTGTCGAGCTCACCGTGCGACCTGAGTTCCTCTGTGACAGTGTAGAGATCGACCGGATATTCCCGCGACGAGAGGTCAGACACAGCTTTAAAGATCTTCTGGTGAGCTTCCTTGTAAAAACTCTCGGGCTTAAGAATATCCAGGATAGTTATAACTGCTTCCTTTTCAAGCATTATCGCCCCAAGAACAGCCTCTTCCATATCTATCGCCTGAGGAGGCACCTTGCCAAAGTCAGGCAGAGGGGTAACTGCCTGACGGATATTCTGTCGTTGCTTCGCCATCAATATAATACGCTGATTTACTGATCTTTTATGAAATAATGCCGGATCATTTGCCGGCTGACCAAAGGTAAAGATTAGGTCTTCTATAATTCAGGAAGTCCTTTTTTTATTACAAACATTTTAATGTTTAAAACTTGTTGAAAATCCAAAATAATGGATTTATTGCCATAAAATCAATACCTAATGGTATTTTTGCATTAAACACCATTGCAATGCTGGTTTTCCCGAAAGCCAAGATTAACCTTGGGCTTAATATTATTGAAAGACGCAGTGACGGGTTTCATGATATTGAAACGCTTTTCTATCCTGTAAGTCTCTTCGATGCCCTTGAGGTTGTTCAAGGCGCGGGCGGGCAGAACAGTGATATCCTTACAATAACGGGTACTCATGTACCGGGGGAAACGGACCAGAACATCGTTCTTAAAGCGGCGGAGAAGATCCGTCATGAATTCGGAATACCGCATCTTAAGATCCATCTGCACAAGAATATACCTGTCGGGGCAGGTTTGGGAGGAGGTTCATCAGACGGTGCCTTCATGCTGAAGACCCTGAACAGGCTTTTCGGCCTGGGGCTCAGCTGCGACGATCTCAAACCGATAGCAGCAGGTCTTGGAAGTGACTCTCCCTTTTTCATCGACTGCCTGCCTGCCTTTGCATCCGGAAGGGGGGAGATACTGAAACCATCCGCAGAAATCCTTGATGGCTTCCATGGAGTGCTTATCAATCCGGGAATTGAAGTGAAAACAAAAGATGCCTATGCAGGATGTATTCCCTCTGTTCCGGCTGAACGTCTCGAAGCACTCCTGCTCAGGCCGGTGGAAGAATGGAAGGATACAATTGTTAATGATTTTGAAAGGACCATTTTCCCTGTTTATCCTGAGATCAGGGATATAAAGGAGACTCTCTATGACTGCGGAGCACTCTACAGCTCAATGTCGGGAAGCGGATCGACAGTATACGGGATTTTCAGGAATAAGCCTGTTTTGCCTGATTACGTAATGAAAGATGTGATCTTCAACGGCCTTTTCTGAAGCTATTCTATCTCGATCAGGCAGGTACCTTTCGACACTCTGTCTCCCTTTTTTACCAGAATCCTTTTGATTTTACCGCTTTTGTGACATTTGAGCCTGTTCTGCATCTTCATAGCATCCAGTATTATCAGGTCGTCCCCTTCATTCACCTTCTGCCCTTCCTTCACCAGTATCTCCAGCACTGTCCCGGGGATAAAACTCGGGATAATGCCCGGATCGGAAGGTTTGTAGGGCTTCCTGTTCCTGAATTTTTTGCTGAGCCTGGTTCTGTACAGGCTGTCATTTATGTTAATAATACCAAGATCGTCAGATTCCTGCATCCTTTTAATGATTTTAGGTTAAAATTCAAAAAGGTGGAATTCCGTGTTTCTTATCGAGCAGCTTTACCACCTTATTCTGCGAAACTTCCATAGCGTGGAGAAGGAAGCGCCTTGTTTCCATTGGTTCAATGACGGCGTCGACGTAACCACGTGATGCAGCCACATATGGATTAGCAAATTTAGCCTTGTACTCCTCCACTTTCTGCTTCCGCATAGCTTCCGGATCATCCGAAGAGGTTATTTCCTTCCTGAAAATTATGTTGGCCGCTCCTTCCGGTCCCATAACAGCAATCTCAGCTGTTGGCCAGGCAAAAACAAAATCAGCCCTGAGATGCCTTGAACTCATGGCAATATATCCTCCTCCATAGGCTTTCCGCAGTATAACAGTAAGCTTGGGAACGGTTGCTTCGCTGTAAGCATACAGGATCTTTGCTCCGTGCCTTATAACGCCTGCATGTTCCTGGTCAACACCGGGAAGATATCCGGGAAGGTCGACAAGAGTTACTATCGGTATATTGAAAGCGTCGCAGTACCTTATGAACCTGGCAGCTTTATCTGAAGAGTCGACATCAAGGACCCCTGCCATTTCAAGAGGCTGGTTGGCGACGAAGCCTGTCGTCCTGCCTCCCATCCTTCCGAATCCTATTACAATATTTTTAGCATAGAGCTCCATTATCTCAAAAAACTCCGATTTGTCAACTATCGACCTTATAACATCCTTGATATCGTAAGGAAGTGTGGGGTCGTCAGGGACAATCTTCCCGGGGTTGAACCTGCCGTCGGGCTCAAGTGTTTCAGCAATGATTGTGTTGTGTGTGTTATTTGCGGGAATGAATGAAATGAGTTTCTTAATCTGTTCAAAACACTCATCTTCGCTCTCAGCAAAGAAATGGGCATTGCCGGTTATTTCACTGTGTACCCTTGCCCCTCCCAGTTCCTCCATTGATATTTCCTCCCCAAGGACTGTCTTTATCACCTCAGGTCCGGTAATGAACATCTTGGAGATATTGTCCACAACAAAGACGAAATCCATAAGGGCTGGTGAATAGACAGCGCCTCCGGCGCATGGGCCCAGAATAACAGATAGCTGGGGAATTATACCGCTCGATATTGTATTTCTGAAGAAGATCTCCCCGTAACCGGCAAGGGAATTTACTCCTTCCTGAATCCGGGCACCTCCTGAATCATTGATTCCGATTAGAGGTATCCTCATTTTAAGGGCATGATCCATTATCTTGACAATTTTCCTTGAATGCATATGCCCAAGTGAACCTCCTGCAACGGTGAAATCCTGTGCAAAAACAGCCACGGGGGAACCGTTTATTGAACCTGACCCGATAATCACCCCGTCGCTCGGAAGTGATTTCTTATCCATATCAAAATCGCGGGCGTCATGCTCAACGAACATATCGTACTCGATAAATGAATTCCTGTCGAGAAGAGCCATGATCCTTTCACGCGCAGTGCGTTTACCCATAGCTTTCTGTTTTTCTATGGCCTGCTCTCCCCCTCCCAGCAGTACTTTTTTCCGTTTTTCCTGCAGCTCTTTTATTTTCTTGTCAACTGCCATGATACATAAGATTAAATTTCGGAATGGAAATTAATTATGACCGCAAGATATGATTTTTCATTATCGACGGCATCTATTTCGGTGCAAGTTTATATAAAACCAGTGCAACAAAGGCATACAATATGTTGGGAATCCACATAGCTGTCATCGGTCCCAGTGTTCCCTTGAGAGAGAACTGGGAAGCGAACTGCATAAAGAGAATGTAAGAAAAACTAAGTGCAAGTCCTATCCCGATATTCATTCCGATCCCACCCCTTATCTTTCTGGCCGACAGTGTAACGCCAATAAGAGTCAGTATGAACACTGCAAAAGGATTTGCAATCCTCCTGTGTTTTTCAATGAGAAAAAGGTTAAGCTCATCGGAGCCCTGAAGCCGCAGCTGTTCAATGTAATCGTTGAGCTCGTCGAAGGTCATTGTGCCAACAAAACCGGGTCCTCTTGAAAAATCTTCGGGACTGATTACAAGGGTGGTATCGATGCGGTCTCCGCTTATTATCCTGTCTTTGCCATCGGAAATTTCCCGCAGGTAATAGTTTACAACAACCCATTTGCTGGAGGCAGTGTCGTACCTGACCATGTTGCCGCTGAGCTTCGACTCAAGCTTACCATCCCCATTGAATTTTTCAATTGTAAAATTTCTCCCCGACTGACTTATGGGATTGAAAGATTCCATGTATATAAGCACATTCCGGCTAACCTGCCGGTGAATATTAAGTACCGGAGTCCTCCTGTTAGAGGGTTTATAATACTTGTCCTCGAAATCCATCCTGTCGAGATTAGCTCTTGGAATAACAAAGTTGGTAAGAAGGAAAGTGAAGAGAGCGATCACAAATGCCGACAGAAAATACGGCCACAACATTCTCCTGAAACTCATTCCGCTGTTGAGGATTGCTATTATCTCTGTGTTTGCGGCCATCTTTGATGTGAAGAATATGACCGATATAAAAACAAAAAGCGGAGAGAAGAGAGTTGCAAAATATGGTATGAAATTAAGGTAATAGTCAAAGATTATAGCCCTGGCGGGTGCATCTTTCTCCATGAAGTTATCAATCTTCTCGGCAAAATCGAATACAACAGCAATAGTAAGTATGAGCACAAGTGAAAAGAAAAAGGTCCCCAGGAACTTCCTGATGATATACCAGTCGATGATCCTCGTCCGTAGAGAACCTAGAGCCTGGTCGAAACTTTTCTGGTCATATGTTCTTTCCATTTCCTGAAGTTACCTTCTTTGATTTTTTTTCGTGCTTCGCCAACAAGTCTCAGATAAAACGCAAGATTGTGTATGCTGGCGATCTGTGATCCGAGTATCTCGCCCGAAAGAACCAGATGTCTGAGATAAGCCTTCGAAAATGCCAGGCTTACCGATGATGGTCCTGCAGGATCGATGGGGCTGAAATCATCTATCCACCTCCTGTTCTTTATGTTGATTATCCCCTCGCTGGTGAAGAGCATGCCGTTCCTTCCGTTTCTTGTGGGCATCACGCAGTCGAACATGTCGGTTCCCCTGTCGATGGCCTCGAGGATGTTTGCCGGAGTGCCCACACCCATAAGATAACGGGGCTTATCTTCAGGAAGTATTTCATTTACAACATCCAGAATCCGATACATTTCCTCCGCCGGTTCTCCCACAGAAAGGCCTCCGATAGCATTTCCCGCCATTTCAGCCGATGCTGCCTTCTCTGCAGATATCTTTCTGAGATCGTCATACGTGCTGCCCTGCACTATCGGGAAAAGTAACTGCTCGTGTCCCCACAGGGGTTCAGTTTCCCTGAACCTTGCAACAGCTCTTTCAAGCCACCTGTGTGTAAGAGCAACCGATTTCTCGGCATATCTCCTGTCGCATGGAAAGGGAGCACACTCATCGAAAACCATCATTATATCCGCTCCTATTATCCTCTGTATATCAACAGTGTTTTCTGGCGTAAAGATATGAGCCGAACCATCGATATGGGATTTGAAAAGAGCGCCCTCTTCAGTGAGTTTTCTGTTGCCTGAAAGGGAAAAGACCTGATAGCCACCGCTGTCGGTCAGAAGCGGCCTTTGCCAGTTCATAAACCTGTGTAGTCCTCCGGCCGCTTTGAGAATATCCGTTCCCGGGCGCAGATACAGATGATAGGTATTGCCAAGGATTATTTTGGCATCGATATCATCTGTTAGATCCTTATGTAGAATGCCCTTAACAGTCGCTGCAGTACCAACCGGCATAAAGATAGGTGTGGGAATATCACCGTGGGCGGTAACAAGAACTCCTGTCCTTGCCCTGGTTCCAATTTCCCTGCCTGTGATCTTAAACATACATATCCTGTTTCCGGAGGCCAAAGGTAATTCATTCAACCTGCTGTTGAAAATTATGTCGGAAAATTTTAGGCCCTTCAGTCCGTTTTTATAAAAATGTTAATACGTGTTCAGTTTTGGTTTTCAGATTATCTTATTAATATTGCAGGCAATTTCAGAGGTCAAATGACACTTCATGACAATCCGCTCCTGATTACTTTTTCAGTACTTTTTGCCATCTCATTTCTTATTCAGGCTTTCTATAACCTTTATTACTATCTGGCTCCTCCACTATACAAACATCCGGAAAAGTTACCGGTGAAAGTCCCGGTTTCCGTTATTATTTGTGCCAGGAATGAAGAAGTTAACCTCAGAAGGTTCCTTCCGGCAGTCCTTGAGCAGGATTATCACGAATATGAGGTAATTGTTGTAAACGACTGCTCGGAAGACGACTCTTATCTGGTTCTTGCCGAGTATATGAAAAAGTACCCGCATCTGCGGATAACAAATATCCTTAAGGATCCTAAATTCACCCACAACAAGAAGTTCGCTCAGTTTATCGGAATAAAAGCAGCAAAAAACGAGCTTCTTGTCTTTACCGATGCTGACTGCAGACCTGATGGCAAAAACTGGCTGGGGACAATGGCTTCAGGATTTGACAGCAATACCGGCTTTGTACTGGGTTACGGAGGATATTTATCAGAAAAAGGTCTGCTGAACAAATACATAAGGTATGATTGCATGACGATAGCAATGCAATATCTGGGAATGGCTATCAGAGGAAATCCCTATATGGGAGTGGGACGGAACCTCGCCTACCGGAGATCTCTTTTCTTCAGCAAAAAGGGATTCTCTTCACATACCCACCTTGCCTCAGGCGATGATGACCTTTTCGTTAATGCCAACGCCTCCGCCAGGAATGTTAAGGTAGAATTCCGGCCAGGATCTCATACAAGGTCGGTGTCCGCTGAAAGTGCCGGAGAATTGTATAAACAGAAGAAAAGACACCTTACGACTGCCAATTATTATAAATTCAGGGACAGACTGATGCTTATGGCCGAACCATTCAGCAGAGTCCTTTTCTATGTGTCATTCGCTGTCCTGATCTCCGGACTATTTCTCTGGCCATACGTTCTCGGCCTCTTTGCTGTAAGGATAATAGTGCTTCATCTGGTTTTTTTCCACAATTCAAGACGTTTCAACGAACCAGGGCTGTTGCCTTGTCTTCTATTATTTGATATCTTGTCACCAGTTATTAATGCCTTGTTCTACATAGGAAGTCAAAGGGACAAGAGTGCAAAAACCATATGGAATTAGATAATACACTATCGGAAAAGGCAAAAAACGATCTGGTTCTGGTTGAAATGGCGAAGAAAGGCAATGAGAAAGCATTTTCAATGCTTCTGAACCGCTATCGCGACTCAATTTACTTTATGCTTGTAAAAATGGTGAACAACGCCTCCGATGCTGAAGACCTTACCATTGAAGCATTCGGAAAGGCATTCAGGAATATTGACACCTTCACTCCGGATTTCGCTTTCAGCACATGGCTGTTCAGGATTGCATCAAACAACTGCATAGACTTTATAAGGAAGAAACAGCTCACACCAGCTCCTCTCGATCAGATTCAGGACAACCTCGACGACCTCACGGTAAATATTCAGTCCGACCTTCCTGATCCCGAAGAAGCCCTTATCAACGACCAGAAGATCGCTGTCCTGAGAAGTATTGTAAACCAGCTTGAACCACGCTACCGGACTCTCATCGAACTGAGGTATTACAAAGAGTATTCGTACGAGGAGATTGCCGATGAACTCAAACTCCCTATCGGAACCGTCAAGGCACAGCTTTACAGGGCAAAAAACCTGTTATATAACATATTTATAAAAACCGGCAACAGCTAGTGATCGAACCTGTCATAAAATACTTTCCTGAGCTTACAGAAAAACAGATCAGCCAGCTCACCGAGCTCCGACAGATCTATTCATTCTGGAACAGCAGGATCAACGTTATTTCGAGAAAGGATTTCGAAAACTTCTACCTGCACCATGTGCTCCATTCACTTTCACTGGCCCGGATAATAAATTTCACCGACGGAACCAGGATACTCGACGTTGGGACGGGTGGAGGTTTCCCGGGAATACCGCTTGCGATAATGTTTCCCGGATCAGACTTCACTCTTATCGATTCAATAGAAAAGAAAATAAAGGTCGTACAGTCGGTTATCCTGGAATCGGGACTTTCCAATACCGAAGCAGTAAGGAGAAGAGCCGAGGAAGAAAAGGGAAAATACGACTTCATTGTTAGCAGAGCTGTCACCTCTCTTCCTGATTTTGTAAAAATGACGGGTAAAAACATTTCGGATATCAGCAAAAACAGTCTGAAAAACGGGATCTTTTACCTCAAGGGCGGAGATCTTATGGGGGAACCGGAAAAAATCAGCAGCAAGGCCAGAATATGGGATATCAGAGAGTTTTTTAGTGAGCCTTTCTTCGAAACAAAGAAGATAGTGTATCTTACATTCTGATTTTTTCAAAAAAAACCGGCACGTGTTGTATTTATACAAAAAATAACTATCTTTGCGATCTCAAAACAGACAACTAATTTCAAGTAAAAGACAACTGATATGAAAAGGACATTTCAGCCTTCAAGAAGAAAAAGAGCGAACAAGCATGGTTTCAGGGAAAGGATGTCCACTGCCAACGGAAGAAGGGTTCTTGCTTCACGCAGGGCTAAGGGCAGAAAAAAACTTACTGTCTCAACTGAACTCAGATTGAAATAATTAAAGGTTTGATACTACGTAAAAGGTGCCCCGGTATAAGGCACCTTTTTTTTTGTTAGCTTTGACAGGCTTCTGATACTTAAATGAAAGACATAGCAAGATTCACAGACGACCCGGAATTAAGGGCAGTTTCAGAAAAAGTACTGGAAGGGAAACGGATATCCCCGGAAGACGGTCTTTTGCTGTATAAGAAGGCAGATCTCACCCTGCTTGGGGTTCTGGCTTCTTATGTCAGAAGAAGGATTAACGGGAACAGGGTCTTCTTTAACAGGAACTTTCATATAGAACCCACAAACAAGTGTATCTACAATTGCCTTTTCTGTTCATACCATCGCCGGTGGGATGACCCGGAAAGCTGGGAGTACTCCCATTCTGAAATGCTGGAAATGGTAAGTGCATTTGACGGTAAACCGGTCACGGAGGTTCATATCGTCGGAGGAGTTCATCCTTTGCACGACCTGCATTACTGGGGAAGCCTCATTCAAAAAATAAAGCAACACCGCCCGTCAATTCATGTTAAGGCTTTCTCGGCTGTTGAGCTGGATTACATGATTACCCGCAGCGGACTGGGGATTGAAGAAGGGATGACACTCCTTAAGAACTATGGACTCGATTCTGTCCCTGGCGGTGGAGCTGAGATCTTCGACGAAGAAATCAGGAAAAGGATATGCCCTGAAAAGTGCGATGCCGACAGGTGGCTGCTGATACATGAGACAGCTCACAGGCTTGGCATACCTTCAAACGCAACAATGCTGTATGGCCATATCGAGAATTACGGGCACCGGATCGGCCACATGAACAGACTCCGTGATCTCCAGGACAGAACAGCCGGATTCAATGCTTTCATACCCCTGAAATACAGGAAAGAAAACAACCGCATGTCGGAAACCGGAGAGACAAGCATCATCGAGGACCTGAGGAATTATTCGGTTTCGCGTATCTTTCTTGATAATATTCCCCACATAAAAGCTTACTGGCCAATGACCGGAAGGGAAGCGGCACAGATTGCCCTTTCATTCGGAGCGGATGACCTCGACGGCACAATTGAGGATACG
Organism: Bacteroidales bacterium; assembly: GCA_034002885.1. Classification (GTDB taxonomy): domain Bacteria; phylum Bacteroidota; class Bacteroidia; order Bacteroidales; family VadinHA17; genus LD21. The sequence continues at coordinate 46,533 of JAVEZS010000006.1, read as the reverse complement.
ACCAGGATTTATTCAATGGCCGGATCGGATGAGAAAAATCCGGCAATGACAACTGATGAAATAATCAGACTTATTAACGATGCCGGATATGCGGCCGTTGAACGCGATTCCCTTTATAATTTTATACATACCTTTGCGTTATAACTAAAGCCGGAGAGCCGTTATGAGTTTTAAAAACTTCATTTTTAGCAAGACATTCCTGAAAAATACCGGAATAGCTGCAGTAATTGTGGTCGGACTTGTGATGGCCCTTCTTATATGGCTCAATTTCTATACTCGGCATGGTCAGAGCAGGCCAGTCCCTGATTTTAAGGGGCTTACAATGGAAAGAACAATCGAAACAGCAAGAAAGGCAAGGGTCCGCTATCAGATAATTGATTCGGTATATACTGCCGAGGTTCCGAAAGGATGTATTGCCGAACAAAACCCAAAACCCGGCTTCAGGGTAAAGAAGTGGAGAAATGTAATGCTTACCATTAATGCCTTTAGCCCTGAAATGGTTGCAATGCCAAATCTTGTTAACCTCCCCAAGAGGCAGGCAATGGCTCTGATAGAAGGTGCCGGACTTGAAATGGGAACACCCAGGTATGTTCCTGATATATCATTCGATGTGGTGCTTGAGCAGCTTTACAACGGGAGAAATATCAGGGAGGGCGATTCGATACAGAAAGGATCGGTTATCGATCTCGTTCTCGGAAAGGGACTCAGCAACCAGAGAACATCAGTACCATATCTGATCGGTCTCGGTCTTGAAACAGCAAAAGACAGGATCTTCGGTGCATCACTGACTCTCGTTACGTCAATTTACGACAACACGGTTGTCAACGGCACTGACTCGGCAAATGCTTTTGTTTACAAACAGAACCCCGACTACAGTGCTGAGGCAAC
>JAVEZS010000006.1:0-45545 GCA_034002885.1 Bacteroidales bacterium | reverse complement strand
CAGGTGGTATTCTGTCTGGAAAACCCAGGCAGTGGATACATCGGCATTCATTCCTGCAATAATCAGAATTGATGACCCGAAATACCTGAGGCAGGGATTTATGTTCAGATTCGTAAACTGGGCTACGCTCAGTACATCTTTCAATGAACCCTCCATGCTTGGCAACTGCGACCACTGGAATATCGATTATGTGCTTCTCGACCTTAACAGAAATGCCGGAGACACCCTTATGCGTGATGTGGCCTTCAGAACACCGATGAGAACGGTACTTAAAACCCATGAGGCGATGCCCTGGAAACAGTTCAGACAGGTCTATCTTCAGGAAATGGGAGCATTCATTCCTGTAAAATACAGGAACAACGACAATATCACAAGGAATGTCACGAGGAACTTCGAGATCCGCGACATTCACACGGGAAACCTTACACACTCATTCTCGGCTGGGGCGTCAAACATTGATCCCGGAACCGACGTCGATTACAATGCTGGCCTGATATATACCTTCAACAATAACAACAGCGACTCGGCGCTTTTCAGAATAACTTCATACCTGATAACCGACGAATTTGATCCAAAGACAAATGATACTATAACCTATCACCAGGTCTTCTCCAATTATTTTGCCTTCGACGACGGTACGGCTGAAGGAGGTTATGGAATTAACGGCCAGGGTTCGCGTAATGCCATGGCAGCATACAGATTCCGGTCATTCATTCAGGATACGGTAAGGGCTATTAACATCTGCTTCAACGACAGTTATATGAACAGAAACCGAAGGGCCTTCGACCTGGCAATATGGAACGACAACAACGGTATTCCGGGCGAGATGATCTATTCGGTCGAGAACCTGATCGTTGAACCTGAAGAATCAGTAAATGGTTTCAGAACCTACATTCTTCCCGACGGAATTATGGTCGACGGAATTTTCTACATTGGCTGGAGACAGAGGAGCGAGACCTTCCTTAATGTTGGATTTGATGTCAACACTCCCCACAGGGGACGGCAATATTTCTGGCTTAACGGAATATGGCAGCAGTCGCAGAAAGAAGGGAGCATAATGATTAGGCCGGTTGTCGGGCCTCCTGTGAAAACAACATCCTCAGACGACATACCTTTTCCTGAAGACAGGACCGTGGTAAGAATATGGCCCAACCCCGCCTCCGATTACATAAATATAGATTATGACGATATATCTTTACCACAACCTTCCGGCATCTCGGTTATCGATCTTCAGGGACGCGAGCTCCTGAACGAACCTTACCAGGAACGCCTGAATATATCATCACTCAGGCCGGGAATCTACACCGTGATCATAAAAAGCAGGTCAGGTAGATCGGGCTATTTCAGACTGATAAAAAGACCATAGAAACAAATGGCAGAAGAAGATCTAAATGATCAGCAGGAATTATATGAACACTACAGGTATGTAGTCGATCCCGGACAATCACTGCTGAGGATCGACAAATATCTGGCGACGAGGATAGAGAACATTTCACGAACAAGGATACAGGATGCAGCCTTTGCCGGTAACATTCTGGTTAACAACAGTCCGGTCAAACCCAACTACCGGGTAAAACCCTCTGATATTGTTCAGATTGTTCTGCCTAATCCGCCCAGGGAGATTGAGCTTATTGCCGAGGATATCCCGGTAAGGATCATTTATGAAGATGAAGATGTTGTTGTTGTAAACAAGGCTCCGGGTATGGTGGTCCATCCGGCTTACGGCAATTACTCGGGAACACTCGTGAATGCACTTATGTGGCATTTCAGGGATCTGCCGCTTTTCAGCAGCGGAGAGCTCAGGCCCGGACTTGTACACCGGATAGATAAGAACACCTCGGGATTGCTTGTTGTAGCCAAGAACGAGTTTGCCCTGAACAGACTGTCAAAACAGTTTTATGACAGGACAACGGGACGGAGATACCTTGCTCTTGTCTGGGGTATTCCGGATCCGGCCGAAGGCACTATTACCGGTAATGTGGGAAGGAACCTGCGCGACAGGAAGATAATGCAGGTCTTCCCCGACGGCAGTCAGGGTAAATCCGCAATAACACATTACAAGGTAATTGAGGACTTCGGGTATGTATCGCTTGTTGAATGCAGGCTTGAAACAGGACGCACACATCAGATAAGGGTTCACTTCAGTTACATAAGGCATCCTCTTTTCAACGACGACGAATACGGAGGCGACAGGATCCTGAAGGGAACAACATACGCCAAATACCAGCAGTTCATAAGGAACTGCTTTGCTCTGTTACCACGACAGGCTCTCCATGCGAAATCGCTGGCTTTTGATCATCCTGTTACAGGGAAAAGATTATCGTTCGATTCGGACCTGCCTGACGATATGGAACAGGTCATAAGAAAATGGAGGGATTATACCTCTGGAAGAAATATTCCTGATCCGGAGTAAAGCCTTTAAGGGTATGCAATAAATTCTGTAACTTTTGTTTCCTTAATGGTGTTTCTCCTGTCTCTACCAGCTGCCGCTGGCGCCTCCGCCGCCGAAGCTGCCACCACCAAAGCCACCAAATCCGCCACCGCTTCCGCCGCCGAAGCCTCTGCCTCCCGAGAATCCTCCCCAGCTGCCGCTATGCCTGCTTCCTCCCGAGTTCATCATTGAAAGAAGCACCCACAAAGGCAATCCATTTCGGCTGATATGCTTCTGGTTCGATCCGCCGCTGCTTCGGATGAACATGAAAAGCAATATGATAAACAATATGAAAAGAAAAGCGCCCAGCCCTCCGCCTGAGGAAACCTGTCTGCCATACTGGTCGGCAGGGAATTCGCGGCTTGCAAGCGACATGAGTACTCCGGCTGCCTTGTCCAGGCCTCTGTAGTAATTGCCCTCTCTGAATTCTGGAATCATTTCATAGTCAATAATCTGCGCGCAAACAATATCGGGTATCACGCCTTCAAGCCCATAACCGGGGGAGATATTAACCTCTCCCCTGTCGGACTCTGACATCTTTGGTTTTACCAGTATGATCACCCCATTATCGTTGCCTGCTCTGCCAATACCCCATTTCTCTGCGAGACGCTGAGCATAATCGGCAATATCATATCCACCCAGATCAGTTATGGTTACCACAGCAATCTGGGTCGAAGTCGAATCGTTGTAAGCCACCAGTTTCTGTTCAAGAGCATCGATCTCATGAGGTTGTAATATCGCGGCAAGATCATTCACCAGCCTCGGGGGGAAAGGCTTATCAGGGATCTCCTGAGCTGCAGCTCTTCCTGAAAGGAGAATAAAAACAGCAATTATACCGGCAAAAGCTGAAAAAAGTCTTTGTTTCATTTCACGGATTTTGTTCAGGAGTATCAAACGAGATCTCGTCGGAAAGCTCATTTACGTCGTTCTTCTGCCTGGGGAAATGCTCACTGAGCTTCGATCCGGTCATTTTTATTCCTTCAATGAGCCCAAGGGTAAAATCACTCTTCTCAAAATGCAGATGCATGGTATCCTTTATGTTATCCCAGAAGTCCTCAGGAACCTTCTCGTTTATACCGCCGTCTCCGATAACAGCGTATTCCCTGTTCCTGACAGCAAGGTAAAAAAGAACGCCGTTATGGTTATCCGTTGTATGCATGCCTATCTTATGGAAGATCCATGCTGCCCTGTCAAGTACACTGCCCGAGAGTGATGTCTCAATATGGACACGGATTTCCCCGGATGTTTCGAACTCCGCCTGCTTTATGGCATCGCGTATCTGATCCTGCTGTTCCTTTGTAAAAAAGGTCGAGGCTTTGACTTCCATCTTTGGGAACCTCCTCAGAATTTTACTTCAGGAGCTGTTTCTGCTCCCTCCATCGATTCAAAGTAGGGCCTTGCAGTAAAGCCGAACATCCCGGCTAACAGGTTCTGAGGAAATCTTTTGATGTATGTATTCATTTCCAGGGCTGTCTCATTGAATTTCCTTCTTTCAACAGAGATCCTGTTCTCCGTTCCCTCAAGTTCAACCTGAAGATCCCTGAAATTCTGTGTAGCCTTCAGTTCGGGATACTGCTCCACGACAACCATCAGCCTCGAAAGAGCAGAACTCAATTCAGTCTGAGCCTGCTGATACTGCTGAATGTTCTCCGCTGTCATATTTGCAGGATCTATTGACACCTGCGTCGCCTTAGCCCTTGCCTCGATGACCCTTGTGAGCGTCTCCTGCTCAAAATTTGCTGCTCCCTTTACGGTATTCACAAAATTCGGAATCAGATCGGCCCTGCGCTGATACTGGGTTTCAACATTACCCCACTGACTTGTGACCTTTTCCTGAAGAGAAACCATAGTGTTATATATCCCGGTGCCCCAGGATACTATCCCAAGGATTACGAGTGCGGCGAGAACCCCGACAATAATCCATATTATGCAACCTTTTTTCATTTTTTGCTGTTTTATGAAATTTCATCAAAGGTAAATAATCTCTGACAATTAAGAGTATTTTCATGATGCAGGGAAGCAAAAAACATCTTTTTTCTAAGAGCCGGGGCCAGGGTTTTTCTGGCTTTACCGGATGAAAATTGCCTCTGAGTCCGGCCTCCGGACAAGTCAGTACTCATGAAACATTTGGCACAGTATGTAAAATCATTTCACAAAATCCATAATTTTGGCAGATAACTTTTACCGCATGAAAACAATAGCAATTGCAGCAGGAGGCGATTCCTCTGAATTTGAGATTTCCGTAAAAAGTGCAAGGGAAGTTGAAAAAGTACTTTCGGGAAGATACAGAACTTATATCATCCTGATGAAGGATACAACCTGGTATTGGGAAGATCCCCGGGGAAGGGTGCATTCAGTTGACAAGAACAGCTTTGCACTGAAAACAGACGATGAATACATAAAGTTTGATGCCGTCTTCATTGCAATCCATGGTACCCCCGGAGAAAACGGCCTGCTTCAGGGATACTTCGATATGCTCAGGATCCCTTATACAAGCTGTAACCCCTTCTGCTCTTCGATCACTTTCAACAAGCAGGCCTGCAAGCTGTATCTTAAGGAATACGGAGTGCCGATGGCAAGGAACATTCTTGTCAGAAAGGCCAGACCTTTTGATCCTGAGGTGATAGCCGGTGCTACCGGTCTGCCATGTTTTGTAAAACCCAACGACAGCGGATCGAGTTTTGGGGTGAGCAAGGTAAGAAATATCGGGGAACTTGTCCCTGCAATCAACAGGGCTTTCGAAGAGAGTGACGAGGTTATGGTAGAAAGCTTTATGAAAGGAAGAGAGGTGGCTTGCGGTATTGTAAAAGCCGCGAACAAAACAATAATACTTCCTGTAACTGAAATAATCAGCAAGAATGAATTCTTCGATTACGAGGCAAAATATACCCCCGGAAGATCAGAAGAGATAACCCCTGCTGATCTGCCTGCCACGGTTTCAGGCAGCATACAGGAATTAAGCTCCGAAATCTATGATCACCTTGGTTGCAAAGGAATTGTAAGGGTCGACTTTATTGTTATCGACAATAAGCCATTCTTTCTTGAGATAAATACTGTTCCGGGAATGACACGCGAAAGTATCATTCCCAAACAGGCTGAGGCTGCCGGAATTGATCTGGCTGACCTCTATTCGATGGTAATAGAAAGTCTGTTCTCCTGAGAGGCTTTTATCTATTCTTTTGCCTTTTTTAGTGCACTTGTTGTCGTATAGTACTTGGTCAGCATTCCCGGCACTTCCCAGTCGGGTAGTTTTCCGTCTTTAAGATATTCAAGATATTTCCGGGTAACCTGTCCGAAGTGCTCTTCATGAGAAACCCTGTATTTTGAAGGTATGCTAATTTTAAGTGAATTGCCTTTAGCCGGCACTACCTCCAGACTGTCATAGGGGAGTCTGACTAATGCCGTTTTCAGCTGACCCGAGAATTCTTCAGGGGTAAAGCCCTTTATCTTCTCAACATATAATGTAGGTACATAGTTCTCTTCGGCACCCTGTTTTATCACAAGATCACATTTGGTCCCCCGCATAACCGAATAATGGGTGTCACCTCCTCCTGCAGGAGGCATGAAGTTCCATGTCACCGATACATTGGCCCAGATTCCCTTAAGCCTGTAAATCATCTCTCCGTTTGAGTAAACATGGAGTTTCCCGTCCCTGATATCTTTTTGCAGATAGCCAGGGAAATCGTCGAGCCCGGTTACTCCACTGAATTCCTCTTTTGTAATCACAGTGGGCCATCTTCTTGCAGATTCCATCGTCACATCGGAAGGAGAAAGGATCTGTTCGGGAAAACACTCCCACTGGATAAGATCGACCAGATGAGTTGTGACATCAACAATGCCTTCTCCCTGCTGTTCAACGTCGAAGAACCAGGCAGGCCTCTGCAGCGGCAATCCTGAGACAATCTTTGAAAAATGATGAACACTTACTTTCGAAACAGCCGGATTATCCTTCGACCCCGTCTCGAGCTTTCCGAAGACACCCTCATCAAGAGAAAGAAGTTTCTGAAGTATTGTCGTTATCTCAAACCTTTCCGTCATTATATCATAGATCAGCACTCCCTTCCCGGAGGCTGTCCTGAAAGCTTCCTCCAGTCGCGGGTAATCCTCAGGGGTGATTATCACAGGCTTGTCAGCCAGAACATTCAACCCCTCATTGACAGCTCTTGTAACATATTCTGCCTTCTTCCTGTTATTACCTGAAAGAACAACCACATTGCCTTTCTTTTCGGATATCATCCTTTCAAAGAAATCATCGCCGAGGTATACTATCTCGTTCCATGCCGTAGGATTACCGGCACGGGTGTTATAACCTTCTATCCTTCCAAGGTGCTGCTTCACATCCGGACCCTCGGGTGCATAGACATGAACATCCGGAGACACCTGAGGATACATTGTCTTCTGGACCAGGGCGGCATGGAAATGGCCCGGGTCAACTGTTAAAATTTTCACATCAAAGTTCTCATTCATGTCAGTTCGGTCTTTTGTTGAAGATTGCCTTTCACCTCCGCTTTGCCCGCATGATGCCGCAATAATTGCGACGATCATTAATGTTATTGTTTTTTTCATATTCCTGTTTATGTTATATATTCCTGACTGCCCTTATAAATGCCAATATGTTTTCATCCTTAACACCGGGAGGCATCCCCCCTCCAGCAGACCATATAATGTTGCTGTATTCGCTTGTTTCGGAGAAAGCTTTTGTCACTGCCGCTGACACATCCTCAGGCTTGCCTTCGGCAAGGACATCTCTTGGAGGAATATTGCCAACAAGAACCACTTCCCGGCCGGCGAGCTTCTGTATCGAGCCAATAGAATGGTTATGAGAAAAGTTGAACATATTGACCCCCATCTCCTTAAGGTTTCTCGCCGTTATCAGCCCGTCAGCATCGTTGTGCAGGAACCTGACACTTGTGCCGGTCGTGCTGAAGATCCTTCTGAAATATGGTGTCACAAATTCATCGAATTCCGAATCACCAACGAAACCAATAAGATCGTCAAGAAGAAGAATTCCATCAATTGTCGGGAAGGATTCTCTCTGCCATGAAAGCCAGTTGCAGACAAAATCCGTAATCTTTTCGATCAGCCTGTGCGATCCTTCAGGGTCGAGGGCAAGCGACATCATGAATTCAGTCGTTCCCATAAGGAAGCTTGCGATGTTGAAAGGACCCCTGGAAACCGCAAATCTGATTTCATGATCAGCTTCCCGTATCGCAGAATGGTTGTTTTTTAACCTGTTTATCATGAAAGGTAGCAGTCCGTCGGTTTTTACATCGGGAACGGGAAGATATTTCGCTTCAGAAATTTCTTTAATTATCCTTTCGGCATGAGGAAGGCTGAACTCACTGAAAACCATTCTTGACCCGAATGCAGAAGGTTCGGAACACATACCGTATTCTGACCAGAATCCTGGCATAAACCACACATCTGGAAATCTCTCTGCAGCTGAGAGATTCGATCTTAACCATAAATCGTCGGAAGTGTAGTAATCGAGTGAAGAAATCCCATACCATCCAGGAATCCATGGACTGTCGATAATGAATCCGACCGGTTTGAAGCCAATAGACTTCCCACTAATAAGTGCTGTCAGATCGTTCCAGGAAGAGTTTCTCACAATTGATACTTGTTAAAATCTTATGTTCCGGGTTAAACCGGGGAAAAAATGAAGCCGGTAGATTAATCCAGCTTCAGGATCTCCATTCTGTAGGAGTCGATCGGCTCACAGGTGCAGACAAGATTTCTGTCGCCATACCCCGCGTCGATTCTTCCGACCGATGGCCAGAACTTGTTTTCCTCAACCCATCTGAGGGGGAAGGCAGCTTTCTGCCTGTCGTATGAGTGTTTCCATTCATCGGAAGTAACTGCTTTTGCAGTGTGCGGCGAATTATTAAGGACATTGTCCTCCCTGTCGGCCTTACCATTCTTTATCTCCTCAATTTCACCGTGTATCGATCTCATGGCATCAATGAATTTGTCAAGCTCCCTGAGCGATTCAGATTCTGTAGGCTCAACCATCAGAGTGCCATGAACAGGAAATGACAGGGTTGGAGCATGAAAACCATAGTCCATCAGCCTTTTTGCAATATCAGATTCCGTAATGCCGGTATCAGCCTTGAAATTCCTGCAGTCGAGAATAAGCTCATGAGCCACAAAGCCTGTATTGCCGGTATAAAGAGTTTTGTACCAGTCCTTCAGTGCGGCTGAGATATAATTGGCATTGAGAATGGCAAATCTTGTAGCTTCAGTAAGGCCCTCAGCTCCCATCATAAGGATGTAAGCGTGGGAAATGGAAAGCACATGTCCGCTGCCGAAAGGAGCCGATGCAACAGCTTTCGTTCCATTCTTTCCCCCTGTGCTGACAATGGGATGTGTGGGAAGAAATTCCGCCAGTTTGTCACTTACGAGAATAGGACCCATTCCGGGACCGCCTCCTCCATGCGGGATGGCAAAGGTCTTATGCAGATTAAGATGACAGACATCCGCTCCGATAAATCCCGGACTTGTGAGGCCAACCTGTGCGTTCATGTTTGCTCCATCCATATAAACAAGTCCGCCGTTTGAGTGAATTATCTCCATCATCAATGTAACTGCAGGCTCAAAAACGCCATGGGTAGAAGGATAGGTTATCATGAAACATGAAAGGTTGTCCTTATGCTCACCTGCCTTTTTTCTCAGATCTTCAACGTCGATGTTCCCTTTTTCATCGCATTCCACAACGACAACCTGCATTCCTGCCATTACGGCACTTGCCGGGTTTGTTCCGTGTGCAGAAGAAGGGATGAGTGCAATATTCCGGTGGCCTTCCCCTCTTGCCTTGTGATATTCCCGTATAACAAGAAGTCCGGCATACTCACCGGCTGCTCCCGAATTTGGCTGAAAGGAAACCGCTGCAAACCCGGTTATCTCTTTAAGCGCCTCCCCTAGTTCATCCATGAGAATGTAATAACCCTCTGCCTGGTTTTCAGGAACAAAGGGATGAATGTTGCCAAATTCAGGCCAGCTCATGGCAAACATTGCTGTGGCGGGATTGAGCTTCATGGTACAGGAACCCAGAGATATCATGGAATGTGTAAGTGAAAAATCCTTTCTCTCTAGCATCTTGATATAACGCATCATCTCTGTTTCACTGTGATAGTTGTTGAAGGCAGAAGCCCCAAGAAATGATGATTTTCTGAGAAATTTGTCTTCGAGACAGTTACATTCAACAAGCGATTCGACCTTTTCAGCTTTCTGGCCTGCAGCCCTGGCGAAAATCCCAACAATTTTATTTATGTCATCCAGGGACGTAATCTCATCGGTGCTTATAAGAATACGACCGTTACCGGGGTAAAAGAAATTTATCTCTGAAGACAAAGCTATTTTTCTGATGTCTTCCTGGGTTATTCCCTCATGAGGGATCACCTGAACGGTATCGAAGAAAAGGCTGTCAGGAACGAGGTAACCAAGTTTTTTAAGACTGGTACTGATAGTTGATGCTGACCTGTGGATATTCGTTGCAATCTTTTTAAGTCCTTCCGGGCCATGGTACTGTGCATACATTCCTGACATTGTTGCAAGAAGGGCCTGGGCTGTACAGATATTCGAGGTTGCACGTTCTCTCTTTATATGCTGTTCTCTTGTCTGCAGTGCCATTCTGAGAGCCTTATTCCCGTGAACATCGACCGAAACACCAATGATACGGCCCGGCATGCTTCTTTTCAGATCATCGCGTGTTGCAAAGTAGCCGGCATGAGGTCCTCCGAAACTCATAGGAAGTCCAAAGCGCTGATTTGACCCTACAACGATATCGGCTCCCCATTCTCCCGGAGGAGTCAGAATGGCAAGACTCATCAAGTCTGCAGCCACTCCGACAAGAAGACCTGCCGTATGAGCCCGTGAAGTAAAATCAGCATAATCATTAATTCTTCCTGAAGCAGCAGGGTACTGAACCAGGGCGCCGAAATAGGTTTCGTCAAGTATTATTTCATCAAATCTGCCCCTGACCACCTTGATATTCAAAGGTTCAGAGCGTGTTGAAACCACGTCAAGGGTCTGAAGGAAGACATCTTCATCAATGAAGAATTTGTCTGCTCCGGCTTTCACAGCTGCCCTTGACCGGGCATTGAACATCATTATCATCGCCTCAGCGGCAGCCGTTGCCTCATCAAGAAGAGAAGCATTGGCGATCTGCATCCCGGTAAGTTCGATTATCATGGTCTGGAAGTTCAGGAGTGCCTCCAGCCTGCCCTGGGATATTTCAGCCTGATAGGGAGTATAGGAAGTGTACCAGGAAGGATTCTCAAGAACATTACGGATTATCACTGAAGGAACGTCAACACCGTAGTAACCCTGTCCGATGAATGACCTGAACTGCTTGTTCCTTGATCCCAGATCACGGATGTGAGAAAGGTATTCATATTCTCCCATTGCCCTGGGCATCTTTAACGGACTCTTCATCCTGATTGCAGGCGGAACTGTTTTATCTATTAGCTCATCCAGGGTTTCAACACCAATTTTACGGAGCATAAGCTTCACGTCACCGCTGCGCGGGCCTATATGTCTGGAAGCAAAAGTATCAGATGACATATGATTAAAATTTAGTTTGTTACAATAAAGGGAAATCTTATTTGGCAATTTGTGAAATTAGCAAATAACACTAACTAAAAAAAACAAAGGTTCAATTTGCAATAAAAAAGGGATTCGTGTCTCTTTCCATGCCAATCGATGAATCTTCCATGTGACCCGGGTACACTATCGTATTGCCAGGCAGGGTAAAGAGCCTGTTTCTGATACTGTTGATAATTGTCTCAAAATCCCCTCCGGGGAGGTCCGTTCTTCCTATACTCCCGGCAAAAAGGGTGTCGCCTGAAAAAACAACATCTTCCTTTTCGCAGTGGAAAGCGACAGAACCGGCTGAATGACCCGGTACATGAATAACCTTAAGTTCGGTTTCTCCAAATGAAACAATCTGTCCGTCGGAAAGGTAACCCTGCGGCTCGGGAGGATCTTCCATTATCAGGCCAAAAAACCCGGCATGAGTACGGGCGTAGCTCCTGTTGGGGATATCCTCCCTGTGACAGAATGCCCTCAGATTGTAGGCCCCAAGCATATAAATGTCGCCGAAGATGTGATCGAGATGACAGTGTGTGTTGAGCAGCAGAACAGGCCTTAGCTTCTTTTCCAGCAGAAAAGAATTAAGTTCTCCAAACTCGCCCTGATCATAGCACCCACAATCAATTACTGCGCAATCACCTGACCTGTCTGTTATAACGTAGGTATTTGCATCTATCGGATTAAATACGAATTTATAAACCTCCATATATAATTTTCAGCTGTTAACGGTTCCTTTGAGCATTGGGACAAATACAAATGTTCCATGCTCAGAGTAGTCAAAATCATTTTCACCGGTCCTTACCACCAGGGTCATTGTCTGCATCTCACTTCTGCCAATTGGTACAACAAGCCTGCCTCCGATCCTGAGCTGATGAGGCAGTTTTTCAGGTACCTCATTGGCGGCAGCGGTAATAAGAATTCCGTCGAAAGGTCCATACTGTGGTTTGCCTTCATATCCGTCGCCGTAAAAGAAATCGACGGTATATCCAAGAGTAGCAAGAGTTATCTGGGCTTTGAGAAAAAGCTCCCTGTGGCGTTCAATTGAATAAACCCTGGCACCCATTTCAGCAAGGATGGCAGCCTGGTAACCTGAGCCTGTTCCTATCTCAAGTATCCTGTCTCTCTTTTTAACTTTCAGAAGCGATGTCTGGACCGCAACCGTGTATGGTTGGGATATGGTCTGTCCTGATGATATCGGGAAAGCCTTATCGGTATATGCATGATTAAGAAATGCAGGATCCATGAACTCATGGCGCTCAACCTTATTTATTGCCATGAGAACCTCCTCATCGTCTATCCCTTTTTTCCGGAGCTCCTCAACAAGTTTCTTCCTCTTTCCCCTGGTCAGAAATGTATCAGTCATTATTTACAAAACATGTTACAGGGTAAAGAAAGGAAAAAAAAGGAAACCTTTAAATATGTTGTTAAGAAATAAGCCCTGTAAAGTATGGGTGGGGAACGAATGAACCATTTTGAGCCGGCCTCTGCAAGAATGCCCGAAGAAGGTTTAAAGTGGAAACTTCCCCAGCGGCTTGTATACCGGGCCTGTATCCCGTAGGATGCTTTCATATAAAATCACTTCTGTGACCTTCACTAGCTGGAACTGGGTATCCCTGTACTCTCCCAGTATGTTCTTCAGGTTTTCCCTGTCTCTTACTGACTTTATCCGCCCGATGGTGAGATGAGGCCTGAACGTTCTCTCTTCCTCACAGAAACCCGCCTTAATCAGATTTCCCGAAATGATCTTATTCAGTTCCTGAAGTTTTTCTGCCGGGTTAATCCCGATCCATACGACATGCGGATCACTCCAGGTTTTAAAAACACCGGTTCCTAGCAGAGAAAACTCAAAGCTTCCAAACCGAAGGCAGGAGACACTCAGAGCCCGGGAAATGTCAGCTATACTTTTCTCCTCGGTATCTCCGAGGAACACCAGAGTGATATGAAGGCTGGAGGGATCGACCCATCTGATTCTTTCAGCACCTGTTGATGACTTAACAGATGCCATCATTCGTAAAAGGTTGCTTTCGGGAGGGGTTTTAACGGCAATAAAAATCCTTTTCATCACTGACTTTTTTCGAATGAATCACAGATTACCACTTTCTATTTCCGTGACAATGATTTCGATGATGATATCCTCGCCGTAAGGGTCATATTCCGCTTTGAGGTTTGTGCCGAAAATCCTTGCGATTCCCTGCCAGAATGCTGCAGAAAGACTCCCCCGGTATTGCCTTATGAGTTCGAATGATGTGTTCCTTGTCTCCCTGTCTATAAGCTTTATGAGAAGCCTTCCCTGTGTTATAGTCATGTCCCTGATATCGTCCTCATATTCACCAAAAAGTGAATTTTCTGCCTGCCGGAGATATTTTCTGCGCTCCCTGTCGTCCGGGAGCTCCGTTAGTTTAAGATTTATATCGCTGAGCTGTGCCCTGACAACCAAGGCATAGGGATAGACCTTTTTCAGATTTGACACGAGCCTCTGGTATTTGCTGAAAGGGAATTTCTTCGATTTTGACTCCCTGCCGATGATGACAACCTCTTTTATTTCTATTTCCGGAAGAGCTTCTCCTTCCCTTTCAACTGTATTAAGAAGATAGAAATTATCAGGCAGTGTGTCAGGCGGGCTGCTGACAGAATTGGTCTGCGCTGAAATCGTCAGCGGTAAAGACAGGAATATAAATAGTAACCAGAGTAATCTCAATTAATGGTTTTTTTACAAAGTTATCAAATAACGGGCCATTTGAGCAAAGGGTCCCTGTCTGAAAATCTGATCCATATACATTATTCCCATTGATAAATAACTGAATCTTATATTCTTTATTACATATGCCGGACTTCTGTATTTCCGTTTTCATTATCAGGTTCCCCCTGAATTCCTGAGAGGTAATGAATTATGGAAGTGCTGAAGTACAAGACCAGCACAGCGGTCTTTTATGACCATCATCGCTTTGTGTTTTTGAGTAAAAAGCTATATTTGGGAAAAGCATTTCAAATGGCACTGAAAGTCGAAGATCTGGAGGACCAGTCGAAATACAGGCAGCTGGCAAAGATCCCTTACACCGATCTCGTTCCTTTCGTGTTTGAATATCTTAAAAGAAAGTCGGGACTGATGTTCTTTTTCTGGGGAACGTGCACTCTGTTTCTCTGCATTGCGCTATTTGTAAGGATAAATATCGAAGGTCATTTCCTTTTCAGAAAGATTTTCATGCACACGATCCTTGGCCTGGTTGTCTTTCCTGTCATATTAATTCCTGTACACGAGTTGCTTCACATAATACCATATTACCTTACAGGTGCAAGGAATATCAGAGCAGGAATGGATTTGAAACAGTATATATTTTACGTAACAGCCCACAAACATGTGGCGGGTAAAAGACAGTTCAGTTTCGTTGCATGGTTTCCTTTCCTTTTTGTAAGTGCTGGATTATTAATAATGATACTTTATCTACCGGGCCTATGGAAATGGAGCCTTTCACTTCTTCTTTTTGCACATTCCACAATGTGTGCCGGAGATATTGCCCTGCTTAATTTCTATGAGGTAAATAAGGGAAAAAGGATCTGGACATGGGACGATGCGAATGAAAAAACTGCTTACTTTTATGAAGAAATCTGAAATGAGAAGTTATAATTTGTGATTGCTTCTTTCTTAAGGAGGCATGTAAAACAATCATGCACTCAATACTGGTCAGAAAAATAAACTGATTATACCGGCAGATTAGCCGGAGATAGTATTACATAAAATAATAAACAAACAGAAATGAGAAGACTTTCTATCATTGTCCTGCTGTTCACAGCAGTTGGTTTTTCCGGTTACGGGCAGCGAAAAATCGTAAACCTACCTGATCTGCCGGGATATGTGACACTGAAATGCGATTTCCATCTTCACACCGTGTTTTCTGACGGGAATGTCTGGCCAACCGTCAGGGTAGGTGAAGCCTACCGCGACGGGCTGGATGCTATAGCAATTACAGATCACATCGAATATACCCCAAAAAAGGATTTCATTCCCATCGATCACAACGCAGCCTGGAAGATAGCCGCAAATACAGCAAGGGATTACAATATAATTCTGATACACGGGGCAGAGATAACACGAAGCATGCCTCCCGGCCATTTCAACGCTTTATTTATCCAGGATGCATCACTGCTGGATGTCGATTCTGTTATGGACGCTTTCGATGCAGCAGTAAAACAAGGTGCGTTTATCCACTGGAACCACCCTGGCTGGAAATCACAGCAACCCGACGGAATACCACGGATGTATGATATACACCACAGGCTCATAAGTAACAAATGGCTTCATGGAATAGAATTCTTCAACCACAGGGAATACTATCCCCTGGTAATGACTTTCTGCAGGGAAAATAACCTGACTGTGCTTGCCAACAGTGATATGCATGGTGTGGTAAGCGAAGAATACCCGAACCAGACAAACAGGCCGATGACAATTGTTTTTGCCAGGGAAAGAACACACGATGCAATTAAGGAGGCATTGTTTGCAGGCAGAACACTTGCTTATTTCAACGACATGATTGCTGGCAGGGAAGAGTTTGCCAGACCATTCTTCTACCAGTGTATCTCTATCGGGAAAACCTACTATACAAGCGAAAAAAATAAATATTTTGAAATAAGAAACAATTCGGATATTCCATTTATTCTTGAAAACGGAATTCCTGGAACTCCCCAGTCAGTAACTCTGAAAGCTAACAGCATCACAAGGATGGAGGTAAGCAACAAAGTTACTGCTCCTCTTACTTACGACGTCAAGAATGTTATTACAGGGGAGAATGAAGTACTGAAAATCGAATTGAAGTAATTTAAGGCTGAAAAGATCAGGAGTTGTAAGACGGGCATTTTTTATCCTTCTTCCAACTCCTTTCCCTTTCAGTTCAAAGTCAGCTAAAACCTTGTTTTTGCAAGATTTACAATATCTGCTTCCCTGTTAACAGGACTTATTCTGAAAGTGTATTCATACCTTCTTTCCAGGAGCCTGTACTTAGGATGGATTTCAGCACCCCACGAATTGTCGCCACCTACACCCATCTGTCCCAGATCAATATTAAGGTTGACCAGCTCTCTTGGTTTAACGTCATTGGTATGGGTATTGGCGCTTCTGGCATCTTTTCTGTACTGCGACAGCTTGCCTGGTGATTCGAAGTCATCATGTATATTTTTAAGTGCGGAGAAGCATATTACGGGATTCCCGCTAACAAGCAATCCTGTTCCGTCATCATCAGTAAGGGTAAGCCAGCGGGTATCGGTTTTATACCCGTTTTCCTGGGGGCGGATATACGGAACATACTGATCATCAACGGTACTTTCATAAAGTCCAACCTCTGCCGACGTCTTTCTGTCGGCATAGTTCTCATGAGGTCCCCGGCCGAACCATTTCAGATTCATAAATTCTTCAGGAAGCTGTAACTGCATCCCCATTCTGGGTATCTCGGGAACTGCATCAGAAACCTTTGAGAACTGGTTCTTAACAATTACCTCACCCGAGCCAAGGACAGAATAAGTTGAT
Organism: Bacteroidales bacterium; assembly: GCA_034002885.1. Taxonomy (GTDB): domain Bacteria; phylum Bacteroidota; class Bacteroidia; order Bacteroidales; family VadinHA17; genus LD21. The sequence continues at coordinate 29,007 of JAVEZS010000006.1, read as the reverse complement.
ACGTAACCCGCTATTTTCTTGCCCTCAGGGTCAGGAATATCGTATTCAAAGGTAAGTATAACCTTACTCATTTCAGGCTGACTTATTGTTACTTTCTTAACAGCACTCTCTTCTCCGGCTTTCTTCCAGACGCCAAGTTTTCTGTCCATGTTATAGCCGTAGTCATTATCTGTCGGAGGACGCCAGAAATCAGGTTCAGGCCCCTTGCTTATCAATCGTCTTCCCTTATATGAATAGCTTTCCAGTCTACCCTTTTCAAGATCAAAAACCACACTTACGTCGGTACTGCTCACTGTATATTTGCTGCCTTCAGTGCTGGTCTGTATCACCGCAAGCTGGTCTCTTCCCGAAGCAACCGGTCCTCCATCAAAGGGAAGCATGAATTGGGCAGTTGCGTAAACATGGTCTTCAGGAACATAATTCCACTCATCGCTTCTTGAGACTTTTAAATTCAGGAAGTACTCAGTCCCCTGAGCAACTTCGATTCCTGCAACAGGCACCGTTACGATTGTATCCTGGCCGGGGCCAAGATCAGGAAAAGAAAATTTACCGGATTTTACAGCAACACCATCAGCAACTATATCCCAGTCGAATACAAATGACGACAGATCGATGAAGAAGTATTTGTTGGTGATTTTCAATAATCCTTTTTCGAGGTTAACAGGTTCAAAGCCAACATATTGATAGACTTTTTTTACCTCATTCAATCCGGGTTTCCCTTTCCTGTCGGGCCACACAACTCCGTTTATACAGAAATTTCCGTCGCTCGGAATTCCCTCGTATCCAAAATCCCCGCCGTAGGCCCAGTATTTTTCACCATTTTCATCAGTAGTAATAATCCCCTGATCAACCCAGTCCCAGATGAATCCTCCCTGAAGTATGGGGTATTTTTCAATAACATCCCAGTAATCCTGAAGGTTGCCTGTGGAATTGCCCATCGAATGAGCATATTCACACAGGATAAGTGGCCTGTCGCTGGCAGGGTTCTTTGCATATTCCTCTATCTGCCAGATCCTTGCATACATGGGACAAAAAATATCCGTATGTCTTTCGGTGGTATTGGTGCTCTGTTCTGCACGCTCATACTGAACAGGTCTTGTAAGGTCTCTGGCTTTTGTCCACTTATAATTTTCCAGAAAATTATGCCCGTCACCAGCTTCATTACCGAGCGACCAGATAATTACTGAAGGGTGGTTTTTGTCGCGTTCAACCATACTCTTCATCCTCTCCATATGCGCAGCAGCCCACTCCTTTTTATCAGCCAGGGTTACATCCTTATTGTAACCGATGCCATGGCTTTCGATATTTGCTTCATCCACAAGATAAAGGCCATACTTATCACACAGTTCATACCATAATTCCTGCTGCGGATAATGAGAGGTCCTTACAGCATTGAGATTGTGGCTTTTCATCATCCTGATATCCTTCAGGATAGTTGCTTCATCAATAACGTGGCCTGTAATATCATGATGCTCATGCAGATTTGTTCCTTTAAGCAAAACAGCCACACCATTGATAAGCAACTGTGAATTGGAAATTTCAACTTTCCTGAATCCGATGTTTGCACTTGTGCTTTCCAGTGTATTGCCACTATTATCCTTAAGGTTTATCACAAGAGTATAAAGGTCGGGGGTCTCGGAACTCCATCTTTTAACAGATGGGAACTGTTTTGAAAACGATGCAGATGCATTACCGCTCACAACATTTACATCCTTTGATTCAGTATAAATTTTGGTGCCGTTATCAAACATCGAAGCTTCAACAATATAGTTCCCCTCGCCTCCGTCAGAATTTCTGAGTGAAATATCCAGATTCAGAAGGCCATCCCTGTAGTTGTTAACAAGATCTCCCACAGCAAAAAAATCATTTATATAAGTCTTCGGACGTGCATGAAGGAACACACTCCTCTGGATCCCGCTGAGCCTGAAAAAATCCTGGTCCTCAAGGTAGCTTCCGTCGCTCCACCGGTATACTTCCACGGCAAGAGAGTTGTTACCATTTTTCAGGTACTTTGTGATATTGAATTCAGCCGGCACCTTACTATCCTGACTGTAACCTACCAGCTGTTCATTTACCCATAGGTAAAATGCCGAACTCACAGCGCCAAAGTGAATAAATACTTCCTTTCCCTTCCATTCTGAGGGTATCTTAAAACTTCTTTTATATGATCCTACCGGGTTCCAGTCGTGCTGAACGTAAGGGGGATCCATTTTAAATGCATAACCTATATTAACGTAAATCGGGACATCATAACCTTTCATCTGCCAGTTCGAAGGAACCTCTATGTCGTCCCAGTCGCGGATATCAAAATCGTCCTTGAAGAACCAGAATGGCCGTTTGTCGGGCGATTCGCAATAATGGAATTTCCAGATACCGTCGAGCAGAAGGTAATTCGGGGAATTGTGTTTTACGGCAGCCAGAGCCGAAGTTTCGTCGGGATAACTTATCATAGTGGCATGAGGAGCTTCCTTATTCTGACCAAACATCTCCGGATTCTCCCAGTCGCGGGGCTCTTTTTCAGTGAATTCAACACCCTCATATTTGCTGTAACGTTTGCATGCTGAAAACACAAACACGATCAGAAGAAGGTAAAAAGGTAATTTTTTCATTTGCACGATTTTTATCGATTCCTTATATAACACAGAATAATCCTTATGACTGGCAGAGTCTAATTCAGATTCAGATCCGAAAGCCTGTAACTCAGACCAAACTGGAAGAGGTTATTGTAGCATTTGTATTCATAGCTTATGTCGTTGGTTGCTGAAACAAGGCCTCTGACATACCTGATGCTGGCTTTTAGCCTGTCGTGAATTACTGCTTCCACGCCCAGGACAAAACCCAGGTCAATAGCATTATAGATATAGGAAATATCGCTGCTGATGCCAGTCTTAAGGTCCTTTTGCAAAACCTTCAGAGCATAACCCGGCTGAGGTCCGAGATGGACGTTGAAATTTCTAACGGGCTGATATTTTATGAGAACCGGAAGATCAATATAGGTAATAATATCCTTCATGTTATCATAACGATCAGTCCATTCGGTACCTTTCATTGAGATTAACAGCTCAGGCTGAAAAACAAAATTCCTGCTGAACCTGTAACTGAAATAAGCGCCGGCATTATACAGAAGCAGGCTCTCGACTTCAAACACCCCGTCATTTTCGGGACTCGACTGGCTTGCCAGGTTAAGACCTGCCTTTACTCCATATGTAATCTTGGGTTCTGAACGCTTGAAATACTTCGACTGTGCTCCCGCGGTACTGCAAACAAATACCAACAACACAAGAAAAGAAACGTGTTTTTTCATTTTCTGTCCTCCTTTTGCAAATCAGCATAAAAATAACCAATATTTTATTTGCATTCTATCTGCCCTTGTAAGTAATGAATAAAAACGGCACAGATCATTCTGACCAGTCAACATGGGAATAAACAGGATACTGCAGCCATTATTATGTAAGCAGCTGATTACATGATTGCAGTATCCTGAAAGAATAAACCTTGTGTCAGAACAGTCCTGTTATCCTTCCGTTATCGTCAATATCAATTCTTTCGGCGGATGGCTTATTTGGAAGGCCCGGCATCCTCATAATAGTGCCTGCGATCGGCACAATGAAGCCGGCTCCCGACGAAAGTTCGATCTCCCTTATCTTTACGGTAAATCCCTGCGGCCGTCCTTTTTTGTTCGGATCATCCGATAATGATTTCTGTGTTTTAGCAATACAGACCGCAAGATTACCAAGTCCGAGCTTGTCAATTTTATCAAGCTGGTTTTTTGCCTTGACAGTGTACTCCACATGATCGGCCCCGTACATTTTTGTACAGATAGTGTCGATCTTTTTTTCAAGCGACCATTCAGGATCATAAAGCGGTTTAAAACAATCGGGACAATCTGATATCTCGTCCAGGACTTTATGAGCCAGATCGATGGCGCCTTCTCCTCCCTTGGCCCACGATTCATTAAGGGCAACCTTGACATGACGCATCTGACAGTGTTTTATCAGGATGTCTATCTCTGACTGGGTATCGGAATCGAACCTGTTAATTGCTATAACCGGTCTGAAACCAAAATACCTCATATTCTCGATATGCTTGTCAAGATTGTCGAATCCTTTTATGAGAGCCTCAATATCCTCGGTGCCCAGTGCAGAGAGCTTGGCACCACCATGATATTTTATAGCCCTTATTGTTGCCACAATGACCACGGCATTCGTTTTCAGCTTTCCGGTCTGTGATTTGATATCAAAAAATTTCTCGGCGCCAAGTTCACTTGCAAAACCTGCTTCGGTAACGACATAATCGCTTAGAGAAAGTCCCATTTTTGTTCCGATTATGGTATTTGTTCCCTGTGCAATGTTTGCAAATGGTCCGCCGTGAATAATGGCAGGCGTGCCTTCGAGTGTCTGCACAAGATTTGGCTTGATAGCATCCTTGAGAAGAGCTGCCATCGCACCATGTGCCTTAAGGTCGCGTGCGAAAACAGGCTTTTCGTCGTAAGTGTAGCCAACAAAGATATTCCCCAGCCTCTCCTTCAGATCCTTTAAATCCCTTGCCATACAGAGAGTGGCCATCACTTCTGAGGCTGCAGTAATCTCAAAGCCTGACTGGCGGGGTATCCCCTCGGTGGTTCCTCCCAAACCTATTACAACGTCCCTGAGTGCACGCTCATTCATATCCATGACCCTTTTCCACTCAATGGTTCTGGGATCAATGCCAAGATTTCCTTCTCCGTTCTTCATCTGGATATTGTTGTCGATAAGCGCTGCAAGAAGATTATGAGCCTTTTCGACAGCAGAAATATCGCCTGTGAAATGAAGGTTGATATCCTCCATCGGTATCACCTGGGAGAATCCTCCTCCGGCAGCTCCACCCTTGATGCCAAATACCGGTCCAAGGGATGGTTCGCGTAAAACGACAGTGGTCTTTTTACCAATACGGTTCATTGCCTGGGCAAGACCAATGGAAGTAGTTGTCTTACCTTCGCCTGCGGGGGTCGGGGTAATGGCTGTCACAAGTATAAGCTTTGCCTTTTTCGCCTTCTTTTCATCAATGTAATGCAAGGGTATTTTGGCCTTATACCTGCCATATAGTTCCAGATCATCAGGAGAAACTCCTAAAGTCTGCGCTATTTCAACAATTGGCCTGATAGGGGCCTCTTGTGCAATCTCAAAGTCTTGTTTCATAAAATGAGCTTTTTACGTAAGCCAAGATAGCAAACTTTCCCTTTTCTCCAAACAATAAAATAGTTGTACAAAACATTCAGACCGAAAGAAAATACTGTCAGCAGGTTTTATTTTTTTTGCAGACATGTCTTTTTTTGGTAAATTGAAACTCTAATCATATACAAAACATATACGTTATGGAGAAGCAAGTTAACAACCTGTATAAGGACTATCGGAAAGGCCATCTTAACCGGAGAATGTTCCTGAAGAGGCTTGCAGTAATCACCGGCAGCAGTGCTGCTGCCTTTGCGTTGCTGCCTGCCCTCGAAGGAAATGAGCTTAATGCTGCTGCCAGGACGAAAAAAAAGGCACTCGTCACCGGATTTGTTAGTTATCCGGCTGCAACAGGTGAAATGAGGGCCTTTATGGCACGACCCAAAAAAGGCAATAAATTCCCTGCCGTGATTGTGATTCACGAAAACAGAGGCCTGGTACCTCATATCCAGGATGTGACCCGCAGGATGGCAGAAGAAGGTTTTCTTGCCCTTGCACCTGATGCTCTTTCACCCGTTGGAGGAACACCGGAAGACGTAAGCAACGTTGGGTCCTTGTTTAAACAACTCGACGGCGAACAGACTACGAAAAACTTTGTGGCAGCAGTCAAATACCTCAAGACACATCCAAAATCTAACGGGAAGGTTGGCTGTACAGGCTTCTGCTGGGGAGGTGCCATGACAAACAACGTAGCTGTAAATGCACCCGACCTCGACGCCGCAGTTCCATATTACGGCCGGCAGCCGGCACCCGGTGACGTTGAAAAGATCAAGGCTCCGGTCATGGCTCACTATGCCGGAAACGACCCGGGAATAAATGCAGGAATTCCCGCCTTTGAGGAGGCTCTTAAAAAAGCAGGCAAAGAGTATCAGATATTCATGTACGAAGGTGCAAGCCATGCCTTCAATAATGATTCAAACCCTGAACGCTACAACGAACAGGCTGCAAAACTTGCCTGGGGAAGAACTGTCGGATTCTTCAGGGAAAAACTAAAATAGGTACAGGAAGCAAAGGTCAGTTTCAAAACTTCTGTTTATCCCATTCTTCAGCTATTGCAACCACAAAGGGTCGACTATGGTTAAAAAATGCTTTATATCCTTCACAGAGATAGTTTAGGCCATTTTCTCCATCAGGGGTTTTGATAAATCTGTTTTTCGGACACTCCCCGTTGCACATCGACCTTACCCCGCATTCAATGCAATAGAGCGGCAGGGTATTTGATTTTGCCATACCAAATGCCATCTGCCTCTCGCTGTCGAGAAAACCAGCCAGAGAACCTTTATTAATATTCCCGATAAGATGTTCAGCATCAACAAAATGATCACATGAGTAGAAATCACCGTTCATCTCAACAACAGGGACACCACCGCAGTTTTTCCTGAAAATGCAAAGAGTGTGTTCCTGATGAAATGCTGTCCGGGCCGCTTCCTCAAAAATCTGGATCTTTATGTTGCCTATATCCTTTTCTACCCATTCATCGAAAACGGCAATCAGGAACTTTCCGAAATCAGCCGCGTCAACCGATGCCCTGCTTACACCCGATCTGTTGCCCGGCCGCCGCTCGACAAGAGGAAGAAAGGTTATGTACTTAACCCCCATGTCTTTAAAAAAATTGTAGATAATGAGAGGGAACTTAACATTATAGGAATTTACTACGCAAAGAATTTCTGCCGTAATGCCTGAACGTTGCAATAACTCATAGCCCTTCAGGGCCCGTGCAAGGGTGGAACTCCCGTCCGGTCCTTCTCTGAAATGATTGTGAAGATCGCCTGGTCCGTCAATACTGATCCCAACCGTAAATTTCTCGCTCGCAAGAAAATAAGCCCATCCCCAATCGATAAGGGTGCCATTGGTCTGAATTCCGTTAAGGACAGTCACTCCTGCAGGCTTGTGCTTCTTCTGAAAGTCAACAGCCTTCCTGTAAAAATCGATACCAGCCAGCAAAGGTTCTCCTCCATGCCAGGAAAAGAATACCATGGGATCTGTCGAAGCTTCAAAATGCCCGATTATATATTTTTCCAGAGTCTCATCACTCATAACCGGTTTCCCCTTACCGCTGTGAAGCCTTTTTTTGTCAAGGTAGTAGCAATATGAGCAGCTCAGATTGCAGAAAGCGCCTGCAGGTTTTACAAAAATCTGAAATTCACGGTCATTGCTTTCCATTATACTTTTGTTTCTTGGGTTTCTTCTATTTCCCACATTATTGTGCTCTTCTCAGCATCTTCCGGTATACTCATTCTTATCCTCTGAGATACCGGGAAATAATTATTGATTCTGCTCCCGATATTATTTCCGAATCCAAGGTTTACTCCTCTATAAGAGACAAGGAACCATCCTTTAGGGACAGAACCCGGATCTACCGGCTCCTTCCTGAGAAACGACAGCGATTGCCTGTAGTCAAGTCCGGCAATAACAAATGTATCGCTCCTTATCCCGGTCGACATCGCCAGCTGATGATCAGGAACATAGCCGTTGTTTTTTATGGAGCAAATCCTTGTGCCAGGGCTTATGATGTTAAGTGAAGAATCGATCACGCGAAAATCGTCACGCCTGCCGGGAACAGAATAGAGCTCTGAACCTCTTTTTATAACGTTTTCCGGATCAAAATGCGTCCACCTCTCAATTACTTTACGGTCCTCATTCCTTAATTCGCAAGCTTTCCTGGCAGAATTCCAGGATTTTCTTCTTTCCGGACCTTCCTTCTTTCTCAGAACAGAGACGAAAAAACCCTCTCCCCTCGTCAAACCAGGGTAAAATGCATAGCTTTTTACACCCTTGTATTCAATAAGGGTGATACCTTCCAGACCAGAAATATCAACCGTTATAGACGTTGCTTCTTCGGTTTCGGTGATCCATTTTATATTCTCTTCATTTTCAGAAGGATTAAATGTACAGGTGCTGTAGATCAGGATTCCATCCGGACGCAGTGCCGGCCAGACATCGGCAACTATCCGCCTTTGCCTTTCAGAACAGAGCTGCGCGTTTTTAACTGACCATTCATCCACGGCGATCCTGTCCCTGAACATGCCTTCTCCCGAGCATGGGACATCTGCCAGGATTATGTCGAAAAAACCAGTCAGACTTGTGAATGCAGAAGGATCACTGCGTGTTACAACTGTATTTCCCCCTCCCCACCTTGTAACATTGTCTGTAAGTATCTCAGCTCTTGACTTTATCACTTCGTTGGAAACAAGAAGACTTTCCTGTCCGATAAGGGATGAAAGATGAGTGCTCTTACCTCCCGGAGCTCCGCAAAGATCAAGAACCTTAAGGTATCCTGCAGTGTCAACTATCCTGTCAAAAATACGTTCGATGAACATTCCGGAAGCTTCCTGCGGATAGTAACATCCTGAATGGAATATTGGATCAAGGGTATAGGAAGGACGACTGCTGAGGTAAAAACCCGATTCAGACCAGGGAACAGGTTCTGAACCTGCAGGTTTATAGTTCCATTTCCGGCGATTGATCCTTATACTTACCGGGGAGGGCTCACACAAGGCTCCAAGCAAACTGTCCCGGTCGATATAATCCTGAACTGATATTCTCTTTATGAATTCTTCGGGGAACATCGGAATATTAACTCCCTTTATTAATAATTTCCGGCATTTTCGGTCCGGCTTTAATTCTGCCGGGAGGTATTTACCCGGAAAAAACAAAAATACTGATTCCCGTTATTCTTCATCATCATATTTCCTGATTATCTCGGTACCTGAGTTACGGGAAGATCTTCGCCATAGATAATACACCGGTATACCGATCAATACAATAACCAGACCCGGAAAGGTATAGTTTGGTTTGTACAGAAGGAGGATTACCATAATGAAGGTAGTCGTAAGGATGTATAGGGCAGGTATTACCGGATATCCCCAGGCTTTATATGGCCTGGGAATATCCGGCTTTTTAATCCTAAGAATGAAAATAGCGGTAATTGTGAGGGCAAAGAAAATAAGAACAGCAAATATGACATAATCAAGCAGATCACTATAGGTCCCGGACAGACATAACAGAACAGCCCAGATACCCTGAAGCACAATAGCAAAGCCCGGAACCCCCTTGCTGTTTATCTCCCCTACCTTCCTGAAGAAAAGTCCATCCCTGGCCATGGCGTAGTAAACCCTCGGACCGGCAAGAATAAGGCTGTGATTGCATCCGAAGGTACTTACCATGATGAAGACTGCCATAATAACGGCTGCAATGTCGCCAAAAACAACATTCATTGCTGATGTAGCCACCCTGTCGTCGGTTGCAAATTGTATACCCCTTGCAAGAGCGTCTGCTCCCTCAGGCGACCCTGAGAGCGGAAGAATTCTTATATATACCCAGTTGGTAAACAGATAGATCACCGAAACAATCATCGTTCCCAGAATAAGACTGAGAGGAACCGTTCGTTTGGGGTTTATTACCTCACCTGAAATATAGGTTACATTATACCATGCATCCGATGAGAACAGCGATCCTACAAGGGCCGCTCCCACAGCAGCAACAAGTGCAAAGCCTGCTAGCGGAACTGCCCTGTTGCCATTCCCTATCTGAGATGCATCCCAGAATACCCCCCTGTTGAGTTCCCACGATGCATTACCCCTTACAGCAAAAAAACCAATCAGTATAAAGCCAAACAATGCAATGACCTTGGTTGAAGTGAAGATATTCACAACTGTCTTTCCTGTAACGATGCCTCTGGTATTCAGCCATGTAAGGAAAACAATGCTGGCAATAGCTACCACCATGGTGCTGTTAACCTTAAGAAACCCTGCCTGAAACAGAATGTTCCTGTCGGATATCCACGGTATCAGTACCCCGGTGAATTTGGCGAAAGCAACCGCAACCGCAGCTATTGAACCACATTGTATAACAAGAAATGTCGTCCATCCGAAAAGGAATCCGATAAGAGGATGATAAGCCTCCTTAAGGTAAACATACTGCCCCCCGACATGAGGCATCATAGAAGCAAGCTCCCCATAACTTATTGCTCCAATAACAGTTATGATACCCGTTATAAGCCAGACCACCATCAGCCATCCGGGCGAACCAACATTCCTTGCAATATCGGAACTTACGATGAATATCCCGGAACCTATCATTGATCCCGCAACTATTGATACTCCGTCAAAAAGGTTTACACGTTTCTTCAGTAGATGGTTTTCTGCTTGCATCTTGAAATTTTTCAGATGAAGGCAAAAGTAACCAAACAAATGAAATAATTCCTTCGGTTTTACTATCTAATTTTAAAGTTGCCGGATAAATATTACATGAGTAATATTTCCTGATAAAGCCCTGTTAAGACCATTTTTTGCAGGTGGCAATGATATCCCATAAATATTAATGCTGTCGCTCTTTTTCCGCAGGCGTGGTTTCTTGTCAGTCTGAGAACGTGACCTCTTTTCCGGCAAGTCTGATCCGGCCGCTAAGCACCTGAGTGAAGCCGGGATCAAGATATCCGCTGAACCCAGGCTGCTTGCCCCCAATGGCAACGGTAAAATAGCCGGGCTCTGTCACTCTCTTGTCTTTCCTGTTAATGATTGAGAACTGACGGGGCTCGAGAGTAAATTCCACCACTTTACTCTCACCCGGCTTCAGATTAACTCTTTCAAAGCCCTCAAGCTGACGTATTGGACGAGGTGTAGAGGCTTTCTCATCGGTAAGATAAAGCTGTACAACCTCATCTCCTTCCCTGTTCCCGGAATTTCGTACAGTAACACTGACCTTTATTTTTTCTCCGGTCACCGCCCTTTGCGGTACTGAAAGGCTGCTGTATTCAAAAGACGTATAACTAAGTCCAAAACCGAATGGATAAAGGGGCTCCTGAGAGAAATACCTGTAAGTCTTACCTTGCATATCGTAATTTTCAAACTCCGGAATCTGGTCAACGGATTTGTAATATGTAACAGGCAGCCTGCCTGAGGGATTATAATCGCCGAAAAGAACATCTGCAACTGCATTGCCTCCCTGCTGTCCGCCGTATCCTGCAAGAAGAACAGCGGCAGCTTTCTCATTGGCGTTGTTGACCGAAAGGGCGCCTCCGCTTGTAAGAACCACAACAACAGGCTTTCCTGTGACTGTAACGGCATCCAGAAGCTGTTCCTGTACTGCAGGGAGGTTAAGGCTGGTCCTGTCGCCGCCGGAGAAACCATCAATCTTTATGGGCATCTCCTCTCCTTCCAGACGTTGCGATAATCCCAGTACAAGTATAGTAACATCAGCTTCTGTGGCTGCTGCAACTGCTTTCTCAAGAAGTCCGTTCCGGGGCCTGCTCCAGAGAAGCTTCATATCAGCATCCCCTGCAAAGTTCCTGTATAAGACCTCTATTTTGTATTTCTCACCGGCTTTCAGGTCAATCGCCTTTTCCATATGAAAGGCATGATGCTCACCTCTGTATGACAGAAATTTTTCACCGTTCACATGAATTTCATAAGCCGACGATCCCCACGATCCCAGATAGAAAGTACCACTTTCCGGGGCAAGCAGCCAGGTTGTCCATCTTACACCAAAGTCATCATCAGGCATGTCGGCTCTTGGAGAGAGATGTTCCCAGTAAAAATCAATATTATCATCAACCCTTGTAAAAAGGGGCTCCCCTTTCATCTCCCTGTTGTCAAAATACTCCCCGAAAGCACCCTGCCTTCCGTCAGGAGCAAGAAGGTATCTCGAAGGTATGACGGTAAGATTATGAATCCCCTCTGCAAGGTCGCTTCCTTCTGCATAGATCACTTTTGTTTCTGGCGAAAGTTTGTTCCTGATGCCCTTTAGGATCGTAACAGGATCCACTGGAATTCCGTTATAATTTCCTATAAGCGATTCGAAATTATCTGCATTGGGACCGATAACAGCAATTGTCTTTATCGTCTTTTGAAGGGGAAGAATATTGTCTGAATTCTTAAGGAGCACAATTGATTTGGCAGCCGCAAGACGGGAAAGAGAATTATTGTAATCTGAACAATTAACAAAGTATGGTATAGCGGCATAAGGGACCATCTCATCGGGGTCGAACATGCCCAGCCTGAAACGTGCTGTAAAGACCCTCTTCACAGCCCTGTTTATGTCATCCTCAGTCAAAAGCCCTCTTTCGAGAGCTGTCACAAGTTGTTTGTAATCAACACCACATTCAAGATCGGTCCCGGCCTTCACTGCCTGTGCTGCAGCTTCAGCAGCATCCTTTGCTACTTTCGTAAACCTGTAGAAATCTGAAATGGCCCAGCAGTCAGAGACAATATATCCCTTAAATCCCCACTCATCCCTGAGGATACTGAACAGTTCAGGATTTGCACAGCAGGGATAGTCGCGGAAAAGGTTGTAGGCTCCCATTACAGAATATACTCCTGCATCAACTACGAGAGTCCTGAACGCCGGGAGATAGGTCTCCCTGAGATCCGACTCGCTTACCCGGGCATTGAATTCATGCCTCAGCGATTCGGGACCCGAGTGAACCGCATAGTGCTTGGCAGTAGCAACCGTCTTGAAGTATTTCGGATCATCCCCTTGCATTCCCCTGACAAACTGATATCCCATCCTTCCTGTCAGATAGGGGTCCTCTCCGTAGGTCTCATGCCCCCTTCCCCATCTGGGATCACGGAAGATGTTTATGTTTGGCGACCAGAAGGTAAGCCCCTGGTAAATGCCTGTCTTGCCTCTTCTCTGAAATTCATGATACTTGGCCCTTGCTTCATCTGAAATGGCATTTGCGACTTCGTACATAAGCCCTTCATCCCATGAATTGGCAATTGTAATCGACTGCGGGAATACTGTAGCGTAACCAGCCCTTGCAACACCGTGCAATGCTTCGTTCCACCAGTTGTAGGCCGGAATTCCAAGCCTTGGAACAGCAGGAGCTGTGTACAACAACTGATCGGCCTTTTCCTTAATGGTCATCCTCGAAACAAGATCAGTAACACGCTCTTCAATCGAAAGCTCTGGATTCTGAAAGGGAAACCTGAAAGCCTGTTCCTGGCAAAGGACCATATTCGAACTCACGGTCAAGACTGTTAAAAAGATGACTGTACTTAGCTTTTTCATGGATAATGGGTTTTTAACCAAAGCAAATTAGAAAAAATCTTTTTCTTAAGAAAGAAAATCACGATATCCTTCCGCAATATGCCTCTTATGAAGCCTTCCAGCCTATTTTATTAGTATATTTCTTCGGTCTGTCCGACTTACTGATCCGAATGAAACCGAATATGATAAACCAGAAAACTGAAAAGATGAAACTGACCTTAACAGCTGCCATAATGTGCCTCATCGTTTTTTGTTCTCCCCTGAAGGCCCAGATAAAGGAACCTGTCGATTATGCCGATCCGTTCATCGGAACCGACTTCTTCGGACATACGTTTCCGGGAGCCTCACTCCCTTTTGCCATGGTTCACCTGAGTCCAGATGTCGGCACCAGCGGATGGACATACAGCTCGGGATATGCTTATTCCGAAAACAGCATCATTGGCTTCAGTCATACTCACTGGAGCGGGACAGGAATGGCTAACGGAGGAGAAATTCTGCTTATGCCTGCCGTGGGCGATAAGCTTCAGGTAATACCAGGAACAGCGGAAGCCCCTGATGACGGGTACAGGTCGCGATTCAGTCATGAAGACGAAACAGCCTCTCCGGGGTATTACTCGGTTTTGCTTAAAGATTATAATATCAAGGTGGAACTTACCGCAACCCTGAGAGCAGGATTTCACCGCTATACCTTCCCGGCCTCTGAAAATGCCAGAATAATACTTGACCTGGGTCATCAGATCGGCGACGCCAAAGCAGAAGGAGATTCCGAGTTTAGAATTATTAATGATTCTTGCATTGAAGGATTCAGAAAATCCGGGAACGGGAAGCTTTTCTTTGTTGCGGAATTCAGTAAACCATTCAGGTATTACGGGACCTTTGATGCCGGATACATTACTCCGGAATCGAAAGGAAGCATTTTCCCCTACAAAAACGGTGAAAAAGGCACCAGCATCGGGGCCTTCGTAACATTCATAACATCTGAAGGCGAACAGATTCTGGTAAAAACAGGGATATCCTACACTGGAATAGAAGGCGCAAGAAAAAACCTTAAAAGAGAGATCCCGGAATGGAATTTCGATCAGATAAGAAGAAACGCCAGGGACATCTGGAATAAGGCCCTGTCAGCAATAGAGATTGAAGGGGCAACAGAGGATCAGAAAGTTATTTTCTATACTGCTCTTTATCATTCCCTTCTTTCTCAGTACATATTTCAGGATGTAGACGGAATGTATTTCGGAATGGACGGCAAAATTCACCAGGCAAAGGGATTTGACTACTATGGCTCATTCTCATGCTGGGATACTTACCGTACACAACATCCGCTGCTTACACTGGTTACCCCCGGGAGCGTTAACGACATAATAAAATCAATTGAGGCTAAAACCAGGGATTACGGCTGGCTCCCTGCCCAGCACTTTATTAATGTTTCAGGGGAACGTATGGTGGGAGACCATCTGATTCCTATTATTGCAGACGCGTACAAAAAAGGATTCAGGGACTATGATATCCATTTCCTTTATGAAGCCATGAAGAAAAAGGCCCTTACTGATCCCATCGCCCCTGTACCTGCTCATGCAGGAAGGCCGGGCTTGCAATATTACATCGAAAAAGGCTATCTTCCGGTCGACAGGGTTCCCGAATCGGTCTCAATTACAATGGAAATGGCTTATGACGACTGGTGCATTGCACAGATTGCGAACCAGCTTGGAAGAAAAGAGGATGAGAGTTTATTTCTTTCAAGGGCGGCGAGTTATAAAAACCTGTGGGACCCTGAAACGCAATTCATGCGACCCAGGAATAATGACGGTTCCTGGCTGGAGTCAATCGAAGGGAGAAAGCAGGAAATAGTAAAGGAAGGCGACCATGCCTATTACAGGTACTTCGACCCTCTTCTTGTCGGACGCCGGCCCAACAGGCACTACACAGAATCAAATGCCTGGCAGTACATCTGGTCTGTGCAGCACAATCCAGCTGGTCTGATAAAGCTCTTTGGCAGCAGGGAGAATTTCGTATCCCGGCTTGATGAATTCTTTGAAATGAGCCCCGACATAACTCCTCCGAAATATGTAGGCGTAGTGGGTACAATAGGCCAGTATGTCCATGGGAACCAGCCGTCACACCATGTGGCTTACCTATACAATTACGTAGGCATGCCATGGAAGACACAGCAAAGAGTCAGGCAGATTACTGAAATTCTCTACAGGACAGGCCCGGGAGGATTATGCGGGAACGAGGACATGGGTTCCCTTTCGTCCTGGTACATCTTCAGCTCCGTCGGATTCTACCCTGTTTCACCAGGCAGCTCAGTGTATGTTCTGGGTAGCCCCCTTTTCGGGAAGGCAACAATAAACACAGGAAAATCGGGATCCTTTTCGGTTGTCGCCCTTAATAACTCTGAGAATAACATATATATTCAGTCGGCACGGCTGAATGGAAAAACAATAACCAGAACATGGATTACGCATGACGAGATAACCACTGGCGGAGAGCTTGTGCTTGAGATGGGCCCTTCTCCTTCAGAGAAATGGGGAACAAATCCTGAAGATGCTCCACCGCCTGGTTTGCCTTAAGTTATTACTGTTTGCCAATCAGTCCTTCCTGAGATCAAAGTTATAACGACCCGGTATAAGCTTCAGAGATCCGTCAGAATTCCTTTCCGGATCAACTGGAACAACTCCTGATGAAATTTGAACCTTTGTTAGTGAAAAACCTGAAGGAACGAAAAATGAAGCCGATGAATTAGGGGGAACATTTACTTCATAATTCACCCTTCTTTTGTTTCTGGTCCAGCCGGAGCTTATCAATCCATAGGGCGACTGGTGTGTGGTTCTGGCAAAAGAAAGTCCGTCGGCAAAGAATGGCTTCAATATTACGTTCTTAAAACCGGGTTCCTCCGGATCAGGTGTGATTCCTCCCAAAGCTTTGTAAAACCACGCGTTTATCTCGCCGAACATAATATGATTCATCGAAATGTCGTCGGTCGCATTTATCGGCCAGTTCTCATAAAAAGATGTCGCTCCGTTTACAATCCACCATCCCCACGACGGGTAGGTCTCATTTGAAGCAAGAGTAAAGGCAATATCAGGGTACCCGTTCCCGCTAAGCGCATTGAGAATGGATTTGGTTCCAAGAAGGCCGACATCTAAATGCATATTATCAGACTTTACCCTTGCTGCAAGATTTGAAGCAACCTTAACCCTGATCTCTTCAGGAACGATTCCCCAGAACAGAGGCATGCTCAGTTCAGTCTGAAAACCACTTCCGTAGGTTCCGTTTTCATAGCTGAGATACTTGCCGTTAATTGCATTCCTTATTTTTTCAGCCAGGGAGCTGTATTTCAGATGATCTTCCTCCTTACCGAACAGTAAGGCAGCTTTTGACAGTATTGTAGCATCGACAAAGTAATAAATCGATGATGTTAGTTCGACCGGTGCCTTTGATTTCACGGGAACCCAGTCACCAAGTCCCCATGAAGTGAGGCCGGACGGACTTATTTCGGTTATCCGGTCAACATAACGCTTTATATTGTCATAACAGTCAGACAAAAGTTTTGAATCACCATAAAACAGATAGATGTTCCATGGGATTATGGCAATTGTGCTTGTCCAGTCGGGTCCGTTAGCCCAGTGATAGCCCCAGCCGCTTGTGGGGATTATTGCCGGAAGGACACCATTGGGCTGCTGCTCATCGCGGTGGTCAGCAAGCCATTTCTCGTAAACGGTGATACCGTCAAAATTATAAAGACCCGTCTCAACAGCGATATGCGCGTCTCCTGTCCATCCGTTCTTCTCTCTTTGAGGACAGTCGGTAGGGTATCCGAAAAGATTCGACAGGTATGAAACATTCGAGGCTTTCCAGATCTTGTTGAGCAGATCGCTCGATGTTTCTATTGTACCAACAGGGGGAACATCACTATGCATGAAAAAACCCGTGAGGCTGCCAGCAGTCAGTTCAAGCGGTTTGCTGCATGTAACCTCTACATATTGAAATCCCTTGTAGTTGAAGCGCGGCATGAAAACCTCGGTTCCGTTACCGCCGGCTATGAAGATATCAGTCTGAAAAGGATCACTTTCATCAATCGGACGGTAGTGCACATCGATGTTTGAAATGTCGACTCTTCCGTCGGGGTAAATCCTCTCGCCGTGCTTCAGCCGGAACACGGTCCCTGCATCAGCTTTTACAGTGAATTCTGAGACTCCGGAGATGTTTCGTCCCAGATCAAAAACCCAGGTTGTATCATTTATCCTGCTTATGCTCTTCGGGGGAATCCTTTCAACATTCCTAACCGGATGAAGCTGCTGTGAAACAATATTCGGCGATGGAGCAGCACGGTATACGCTGCTTTCCCAACTGCTGTCGTCAAAACCAGGCTTGTTCCATCCCGGTTGTTCCAGTCTGGCATCATAATGCTCAGCGGTATAAATGCTGTTGAAAATCACCGGACTGAGGGATGTTTTCCAGGTATTGTCCGTCGACAGAGTTTCCACCGAACCGTCATAAAACTCTATTCTCAGGTCCATGCAGAACACGGGCCTGTTCCGCCACGGTGCCCGGTCGAAATACCAGACAGCTGTCGACTGATGATTGTACCAGCCGTTGCCCAGAAGGACACCGATGGCATTACCTCCCTGTTTAATCATGGAAGTAATGTCGTAAGTAACATAAAGGTTTCTTCGGTCGAACCTGGTATAGGTGGGATCAAGCCTGTGATCTCCGGCTTTTTCTCCGTTGATATACAATTCGTAAAGGCCTCCTGCAGCAATGTAAGCCCTGGCTGCTTTTACCCTTTTTCCGACACTGAACTCTTTCCTGAAGGATGGTGCTTCACGGGTATCAGTACCGTGACTGTCACTTATCCATGAACCTTTCCAGTTTTCAGCCTTAACCATTCCCGTTTCGAAGAAGGAGACAACAGGATCACTTTTTTCACCGTTCATATCCCATAATTCCACACTCCAGAAATATCTTGTAAAAGGTTCCAGGCTTCTGCCTGAATAATTTATCATTATGCAGTCAGAATCAACCCGCCCCGTATCCCATTCATCTCCCATGCCTCCTGCCACCACTGCTGAATCTGTTCCGACCGCTACCCTGAAGGCTTTTTGCACTGCTCCAAACCTTGAATCGTCAAGCATCCATGACAAACGGGGGGCTTCGGCATCAATTCCCAGAGGAGAAACAAGGTATTCGCACCTTAGATTACCGGCCCTGAATAAATCAGACCCTTCAGAAGACGACAAAATACTCGTAAAGGAACATGAAACTACTATCAGGAAAGAAAAAATCTTCATACCATATCATTAATTAGTTTAAACAACCGGGAGTTTCCATGGTGCTCTGTAATCTGGAACAAGAAAGCTGTTTGAATCAAGGTCATTTGTAAAACTTGTCCCGTCCCAGACAAGCTTTTTGCCTGTCCTGTATGCTATGTTGCCCAGAGCAGAGAACTTGGCTATATGGGCCCCGATCTCTATGCTTGCATTTGTGTTTGGATTACGCGAGACAATACATTCAAGATGATTTTTTACATGGTTGCTCAGACCTTTTCCTGTGCCTTTTTTCAAGGGTACAGCTTCCATACGGATCTTGCCGTTCACCTTTTCAGGAATAACCTCCCAGCCTCCCCGGTCAAGGACAAGGGTCCCGTTCTCTCCGACAAAACCCAACCCATGATTACGGCCATAGGCGCCGTCATCTATTCCTATTGCATGATCCCATAACACATTAAATCCGTCAAATTCATAGATTGTCTGGAGGGTGTCAGGAGTTTCACAGGCATCGTCAGGATAGCCGTATTTTCCTCCCATTGCCATTATCGATTTAGGAGCTGTGACATCCATCCCGAAAAGAGCATAATCGAGAAGATGAACTCCCCAGTCGGTCATAAGCCCGCCGGCATAATCCCAGAACCATCTGAAAGTGAAATGGAAACGGTTTTTATTAAATGGCCTTTCTGTAGCAGGACCAAGCCACATATCATAATCAACACCTTCAGGTACGGGACTATCCGGAACAACCGGAATACTGGGACACCATCCCTGATATGAGAAGACCCTTACCAGCCTTATTTTTCCAAGCTTACCGCCCCTGATAAAATCAACTGCTTCCTGCCAGTGAGGATCGCTCCTCTGCCACTGTCCGACCTGAACCACACGCTTATACCTGGAAGCTGCCTTCACCATCAGGTTGCACTCTTCTATTGTCCTTCCGATGGGCTTTTCAACGAATACATCCTTGCCTGCCTCACAGGCAGCAACCATCTGGATGCAATGCCAGTGATCGGGCGTACCAATGATGACTACATCTATATCCTTATTGTCGATGAGCTTCCTCCAGTCCTTATAAAGAGACGGGGGCTTCCTTCCTCTCATCTTTTCTACGTCACCTGCCCTGCGCTCAAGAACCGAACTGTCGATGTCGCACAATGCAAGACATTCAACCTGGGGATTCTCGAGGAAGGCAGTAAGATTACTGAATCCCTGACCGTTGCAGCCAATAACTCCTACATTTATTCTGTCGCTTGCAGAAATCCTCTTAAAGGCTCCTTTAACCGAGGGAGTTATGCTCAGGCCTGCTGCTGCAATAGCAGTACTTTTCAGGAACGTACGGCGTGTTGTCATGTTAATATGATTTTAGTTGATTTGAGCTCAGAGAACACCGAACCTGTAAATTGTACGGGTTTTATATGTTTCCCCTGGATTAAGTACCGTGGACGGAAACTCAGGATGATTTGGGCTGTCAGGGAAATGACCCGACTCAAGACAGAATCCGGTCCTGAAATTATAAACAACACCACCGTGTCCTTTCTGACTGCCATCCAGGAAATTGCCGACATAAAGCTGCAATCCGGGCTGGTCGGTTATTACCTCAAGAACTCTGCCGGAAACAGGCTCAAAAACAATTGCGTCGACTTCCTCTCTGTTATCCAGAACATAATTGTGATCATACCCTTTCCCGATTATCAATTGCTCATCCATATCCCCAATTCTTCTTTCGATGGTCGATGGTTTTCTGAAATCAAAAGGAGTTCCTTCAACAGGTCTTATCTCGCCTGTGGGAATCATAACGGAATCAACCGGTGTGAAGGCTGATGCCCTGATTGTAAGAATATGATCGGTAATGAAATCTGTTGCATCACCATGGAGGTTGAAATAAGCATGGTTTGTAAGGTTCAATACTGTCTTCCTGTCGGTTGTGGCTTTGTAATCCATGATAATCTCATTGTTGTCAGTCCAGGTGTATATCACCTCAGCACTGACGTTTCCGGGAAACCCCATTTCCATATCTGGGCTGTGATAGGTGAATTTTACAGCAGGGTATTCGCTGTCGCCCAGAATCTCTGTATCCCATACAACACTGTGCCATCCCAATGGTCCTCCGTGAAGGGTATTGGGTCCATTGTTCTGCGGAAGGGTATATTCAACTCCGTCGAGAGTGAATCTGCCGTTCGCTATCCTGTTTGCATATCTTCCGACTGTCGAGCCGAACGACATGTCGCCTGCAAGAGTCTCTTCAAAAGTGTCGTACCCGAAAGTTATATTGGCTTTGGTCCCTTTCTTATCGGGAACTTCTATCCAATTAATCTTGGCTCCATAGTTTGTCAGCCTGATGACATTACCGTTCTTGTTTGTCAGCGACAGAAGATAAACATCCTTGCCCTGATGGTTCCCGAATACTTCCTGCCTGACCGACTGATTCTTCTGACAGCCTGTGAACAGAAAAGATGCAGCAATAAATCCAACCGAAATTAAAAAGTAAATCCTTTTCATATAAATCTTATTTTTCATTCTTAAAAATTATAAAGTTACTCAATTAATTCATTCTGAACTGATGGGCCGGCAACCCGGCATTGTTAAAAAGTGAAGCCGAGGCGCCGTTTCTCCAGCAGTACCTTACAAAAACAGGTTCTTTTACTTCAGAGGATGAAACTATAACCTCACCCTCAATAATCCTCGCATCTGCCTTAACGTATTTCATGTCCTTTCCGGCTATCTCAAATTCTGAAAGTCTGTTGCCCATGCCTTTCAATCCGCCTTCAGCGAAATCAAAGTCTATCCTTATTGATTTCTCTTCGACTGTTGCCGATTTAAATACCGGTCCCTGATAAACGACATCCTTTCCATAGTCTTTTGCAAGGGCTATACTGGCAAGCCTTTCACCAACTTCTTTCTTGAAAGGCGGATGAATATTGTTGACCGTTGCCAGATCGAGGGTTACAACCATTCCTGTATTCGGCAGCTGTAAAGCTTTTTCCTGGGCTTCCCTCAGAAAAGCCGACTCGGTTGAGTCAACACCGCTGTATACGTAGGGAGCTATCTGAACAAAATAGAAAGACAGATCGTCTGTTTCCCACGAATCCCTCCAGTTTCTGATAAGAAGCGGAAAAATCCTGGAGTACTGTTCCTCCCGTCCTACATTCGACTCACCCTGGTACCATATTGCCCCTTTTACCCTGTAGTTGACCAATGGTTTTATCATTCCGTTATACAGTGCCGCCGGAGTATAGGGTCCTGCTGCACTGGGCCTCTGAACCGACATGTACTCATTCTCCGAGGGATCGAGAATGAAAAACCTGTTTCCAATCAGCTCTGCAGCAGGCTGGTATTTCCACTCGCCCTCAATGTCAATGCTTTTCTTTTTTTCATCACCATAAAGAAGCTTCATCGATCCTGGCCTGCCCCAGATACCTCCTCCTCCCTGGTTGTCAAGTACTCGTACTGCTATGGTATTTGCTCCTCCCCGAACCAGCTTACCCGAAACATTATAGCTCCTTTCAGCCTGGTAAAAGCCTGATAACTCGTGAGATCCCACCAGGGTGCCATTAAAATAAGTAACATCCATATCATCGATGGGGCCGAGGTTAAGAACAAGATCCTCTCCTTCCATCTCCGGAGGCAGAACTATTTCCCTCCTGAACCAGACAGTCCCGTCAAAATCACCGGTAACCCGTTCAAACTGGCCTGGGAGAGTCATGACCGGCCATTTTTTGTCGTCAAATCCCGGAAGTGGAACTTTCTCATCCCCCAGCGACAGGTTTTTCCACTGATCATCCGAGCCCGGATTGATGGTAACCTGCTTGTGGTCGTCAAGCCACGACTGGTATTCAGCCAGAAGTGGAGCCGATTCTCTGATGGTTTTTATCTCTGACAGGAACTCTCCCTCAGACTCAAGGGCTTCAGCCGAGATCCATGCTTCGGCCGGAGTTCCACCCCATGCTGATTCTATAAGCCCGACAGGAATATTCAGCTCATCATGGAGCTTTTTACCAAAAAAATAAGCCGTCGCACTGAACTGGCCGACACTGGAGGGAGAACAAACCTCCCACCTTCCCGAACAATCTTCAAGAGCTTCCCCTGAAGCCTTTCTCTGTACAATGAAGAGCCTTATTGATGGAACATCTGCCGAAGCAATAGCATTTGCCGAATGCATTATTGTATCGTTTGGCGGCCATCCTGCAAGCGGCATTTCCATATTCGACTGTCCTGAACAAACCCATACTTCTCCGACAAGTATATTTTTAACAGTAACAGTAGTATCCCTGGTTGATATCGTTAGTTCATAAGGTCCTCCGGGTTCAGGAGAGGGAATGGTAAGTGACCAGCTGCCTTCTTCATCTGCAACCGTACTTCCGGTTTCATTCCATCCTGCTTCAAGATGAATCTTCCTGCCCGGCGCAGCCCGACCCCATATCTTAATGTCGCTATTCTGCTGGATCAGCATGTTGTCGCTGATGATGGCAGGCAGCGCAAATTTCGATTTATCTCTGCCGCATCCTGAAAAAAGGATCAGCATCGCCAAAAAAATACCTGCTTTCTTCATTGTAATGATTTCTTGTAATATCCTGATTAATAATATTTAAAGATTTTTACTGACAATATATGAATCCTTCAGTTGCGAATTTCAAATTTAACATCCATTGCCGGAGATCTGATGACCTTTATCAATGAACGGCTGTCTTTTTTTATTTTTCCCTTGATAAACTCCGGAACATTAAATGACCTCAGGGAAAGCTCATAAAGATCCGGATCTTTCTGCGGAAGCATAAACGGTTTACTGAAAGTACCCTCCTCGCTGAAATAGGCTATATAAGGCCTGGTATAAAGCCCGTCCATCCTCCTGCTGCTGAAAATCGCCCAGCGGGAATTTGATGACCAGGAATGATAGCTTTCCGTGTCAGGTGAGTTAAGAGGATCAGCAGGAGTGATAATCCCCGACTCAAGATCAAGAATATACAAATCAGCCTCACTGTGCCATATGGAGAAATTCCCATAGTCAGATAAAGTGAAAAGAAGAAACCTTCCGTCGGGAGAGACCCTGGGAAAAGAAACACTTTTATTTGTCGACGAAGCACTAACAAGCGTATCCGTAGTGTTTCCGAAACTACCTGTTGAAGGATCAAAATCAATTCTGCACAGACTGTATTTCACCTTATTGTAATTTTCAGGCTGAGAGGCACTGCTGGCTGAACAGAAGAACAGGCTTCTTCCATCGGGAGAAAAAGCCGGAAAGGTTTCAAAACTCGCCTCAGACGAAATAATGGTGTCGGTAACGATAGTGTTATCCGCTATGTCATATACAACGATGTCGGATTTTGAGTCGAACACCTCAATGCGCCTGTCAGGAACAGAATGAAAAACCTGAGATATATTATTGACAGAAAATGCTATATACTCCCCTGACGGGTGCCAGTACGGGTAAATACAATTTGCTATCGTCTCCTTGACTTTTGTATTCAGCTTTTTCACATCATTTTCATCAATAAGTACAGTTCCTGAGATATCCCCTCTGATATGGAATATCATGTTTCCGGGATTGTAACTATTAAAAGAGTGGCAATTCATACAGGTACCTTCCGGAAGCCTGTTTGTAATTACACTTCTTTGCCTGAAGGAGTGAAGATCCCTCTGATAAATCCCCATGTCGCTGTACGACTCATATCCCGGAGCAATAAGCCTGTAGGCAATCCATTGATCGACAGTGTCGCTTTTGACATGAATGCTGAACGGCCTGAATCTGGTCCATTTTTTTTCAATACGGGCTTCAACATTCACATTTAGAGAATCGTCCGCACTTTCCGTCAGCATCCTGCGCCATCTTTTTTCTGGTATCTTTACTTTCCCCTTCGACCTGATGGTAATTTTACTTTCGCTGCCAGAAATTACAACGAGGGATCTGTCAGAACCGTTTATCCTGAAATTCAGGGGAGCAACCGAAAAAGGAACAGTAACACCACAATAATCAGGAAAAACAGGAGGAAGTGAGTCTTCAACCTGTACTTCCCTGCCAGGACCACCACATGAACTTGTCAGCAAAAAAGAAACCAGTAACAATATACGTCCCGTAACCTTCATCAGTACAGATTTTTCTGTTTCACATCCTCCGGACGGTATGTATAATCATTGAAATGCAGATAATACCAGTATGTACCCGAGAATTTTCTTCTGAGGCTTTCCTCAGCATTCCCCGCAGTATTGTAAATCCCCGCATACTCACTTAACCTGATCTTAGTCTCATTGCTTATATAAGGCGGCGAATGCGTTGCAGGATCCTGATTGTTTGAGGCAACAATGAATGTGACCGCCTCCTGATAAGAAACCGGGATCTTTTCATACCCCATTTTCCCCATGAGAGGAATAAGGGCCGAAAAACTCCTCATATCCTTGCCAATAAGATAAAACGCCATAAGGTATTCAAAAGCCAGTCTGTTATCGGGATGCTCCTTTACCATCCTGTTAAGTGCAGTCTCAATATTTTCAACATGAAAGAAATAGTCATTCTTTACCAGAAACCTTCTCTTTTCACCCCAGTCAGGATGATTGCTGATCATATCATCATTGTAAAGGTATTTAATGGCCTCTCCCGCCCATTTTTTGTAAAAAAGAGTCTTCTGCAGAAGCTTCAGATACTTCTCCGAAACCCTGTATTGTCCGTTAATAATGTTTGTCTCGGCGAGCCTCTTGATTACCCTTACTGATTTTCCACGGTCAGGGATTGTTTCCATGCTCTCAAAGGCATATTGCTGTGAAGCATTTATGAAACCAAGGTTGTAAAAGATCTCATTGCCCATTAATGGCGCAACATACTCCCTGTTGAAAGGAAGGAAGAGCCCGTTTATGCCATGCTGTTCATAGGTAAATAGCTTATCGGCCATCTGACCTGTCTTCGCCAGCGAAAGATTAAGCATTGAAAGAGACAGAAAGTTCCGCGAAGGATGCTTGCGGGCATATTCAATCACATCATTCCACCTTCCCTCCCTCACAAGATAGTCGTATGTCATTACCTCCTCCGCCTCAAAGTTTGCATAGTGCCTGAAAGCCGGATAAGCAAAAAGCATTATTATGACGACCTCAACCACCGCAACTACCTTTCTGCGTTTCTCATTTACCCTGATGAAAAACGCTGAAAGCATAAGCATGGGAGGCAAAAGGAAAAAAATGAATATTTCCGCCGGAACAACGTTCATTATGTTGTAATAAATATCGCTCATATACACCACTACTGCTGGTTCCGACCTGATAAGCACAACAAACGGAAGAGGAAGAAAAACTGATATAAGAACATAGACAGGAAGCCAGATCCGTGATATATTCTGAAAGTTATCCCTAGCTTCATTCAGGGCTGCCTTCCCCGACAGGATAAGTTCGTAAATGACCATTATCAGAAGAAGGCTGTACATTGATCCGCCTGCAGTCCAATATGTTATAACGAGAAGAATAAAACCTGTAATGAGCCTTTTTCTGCCAGTCCTTACGGAAATATAGAGCCATGCCGAAGCCATGGAGGCAAGGAAACCGGTCACTGCCGATAGTGGATAGAATTCATTGCACAACAGCATGCATGCAAAAAGTGAAGGAACAAAGCTGAGGGGCAGATGATAGCTACTGCTGTTAACGGAAAACAGAATCTTTCCTGTTGTCTGCTGAAGGATCAGAAGCAGTCCGGCAATAACAAGCGGACCGGCTAAATGCAGATAGTAAAACTGGGTTAAAAAGCTTCCGAGATATGAGCACAAGCCTCCGGGGACACGTATTGTATCAAGAAAGCCTGTCCATGAAAGGATCAGAAGCTGAAACTGCTCCGCAAAATGAAGGTGACCCGGATAGAAGAAGGCAAAGAATACGAACACCACCGCAAAAAAGATTGCAGGTAAAAACAGGTAAACCATTCTTTCGGCTACTATTGCCCGCTTCTGCATTCAGATGTAAAAATTATAAGGTTTTATTCGCCGCTAAGAAGCGCATCTGCAGCAAGAACAAGGAACATAAAATTAGTAGCGCCTCCTCCCATAACATATTCCTGCTGCTGCCACAGATAAGGCCAGTCAAGAAGTTCTGGGAAGTCAGGACGTATAAGGGCAGTTCCTGAAGATACACCTCCCGGGATATAGGACCAGTCGGCTCTGTTAACCCCGTAAGCCACGGTCGTTGACCTTGATCCCACTCCCGAGGCGAAGGAGGAAGTGTTTTCTCCGGGATGCACTCCAAGGATAAAGTTTAGCGCATTGAAGACAGGAGCTGACTGAAAAATGTCCGGGAACGACTTGTGAAGATAATATTGTCTTACCCCAAATGATTGTATATCCCAGCCTGCTCCCCAGATGTGTGGCCTGTAAGGAACTCCGAAGGGCGTTTCTGCCGATTGTGAGGTAATTTCTTCTGAAAATGTCTTTGCTGCAACTCTCACTGAGTTAGCGAACTGAGCGTTCCCGATCTTTTCAAGGCTCCTTCCCAGAAGCCATGCCAGATCACGGATTCCCTTTATAACTGACGCTTCATTATCAAGGATGAACTTCCTGTACTGTTCCTCTCCCGTTGTCAGGAAAAGCTCTGAAGCCGCATGAAGCTTTGAATTCATTACCCTTCCGGTGAGATTATACTCATTTGAATAAATTGCCTTTGCCACTTCCAGAGTCTGTATACTCAACGTGTCGTTGAACCCCCTTAGGGCTCTTGAAGCAGCTGCAAGATGAGCCGCCACGGTCAGCTCCCTTGAAGGATTCTCCTCTGTAAAAACCAGACGGTCGTCAGGGAAAGTATATGAGTTCCCTTTCTGTGACTCCGGTTTCATATCCTTATAATAAACAAGCCCGTCGGTCATGGTCGATCCGTCGCCAAGCAGAACATACTGTCTTTTGTCGGGACAGATTATTCCTCTGTAGAGTCGGCCAAGGCTCCTGTATCCGCCCACAACGGAAAGAACTCCATGCTCGACCTGCTGAAGGATATCAGGCCTTCCATCGGGCTGGTGGATCTCCACAATGCGCGTCTTCTGATCGATGGCTGTCTCATCCCATGTTACGTTGAAGGCCTCATATGCCATAGCCAGGATATAAACCTCGGAACTCTGCGACTCTACTCTCAGATCGTAGTCGCCGGCATCATGCCATCCTCCGGTGTTTATACCTGGGACATGATCTCCCGTTCTGAAATGTGTCAGGGTTGACGGACCCTGGATGTACCCGTCGAAATGATTGTGATTTACCGGAGCCATCAGGGCGTCGTCCATATGACACAATCCATGCCATACCCTGTATTTCTCATTAACCCTCATATGACACATCTGAACCGGAAGAAAATACTCCAGTGTCGGCTGCCACACATCGCGTTTGAAGACATCACTTGAAATCCTGAAAGGCTGGGACAACTCTCCCCCGTATTTCACACAATACATACCTTCCTGCCTTACAGAAGAAAAGTCAAACCTGAAATACTTGTACCTGAGAAATGATCCCCACAATTCAGGATTGATGCCAGTCATTACCGTTCTGCTTCCATTCTCACCAATCCGTACAAGCTCAGCATTCCGTGGAGTGTTGTCGTTCTTGTCAACCTCTATTATGGCAACCTTTTCCTGAGAAGTGTGGTACCCGATCTGTGAAACATGGATCAGGGGTTCGCTCTTCCATCCGGGAACTATATTTGGGGTTATAACCCACTCCACTGCATTTGCGGTTGCCCCTGCCGCAACAAGCGAACGGACCACAAACCATCCGTTATTATGGACATAGCGGCCGTCAAGAAGCTGAAGATCACCTGTCTTCGATTCTATCGACATTCTCAAAAGGTCACTTTCAGGAGCCACGGTAAGCTTCTTCCCTGTCGATATCGGTATCGCTGCAACAATCTCTCCCTTCCTGTCGGTTAAGGCAGGTCCGTTGGCCTGACGGGGAAAGATCCCCGATCTGTTATCCATAATCCATGCCTTTCCGAACAAAATTCCCGGGAACAACTCCATATTGAAACCTACTTTCCCGATAAACTCCTCAGGAACAGGAGTCTCCAGATCGACAGTTACAATAACGGAGGCGCCTTCGGATCTTATCTTCACAGTGTAATTTAGATTAAGATCGGGATACTCTATCGGATTAAATCCTTTCCTGTTTATTGCAGGATCGGGATAGGCAAGTTTTACAGTTATTGTTTTTCCGGCTTCATCAACTTTACGGTCGAGTTGTTTGGGAATAGGCTGCCATTGGCCCGGTGTCTCGTCCAGACGAAGGTCTCCGTTTGTGGCGAGCCGCTTTCCATGCATTATGACAGCAACTCCCCCCTGATGTCCCTCAGGATATATGTCATGATACGCCATAACATTAACCCCTCCCATCTCAAAATACTCGAGGTTGTTAAGCACAAACGATGATTGCTGGGCAAAACACCCGGCTGACAGGATTATAGATCCAAGAAGCGAAGTTATAATTCTCATGTTACTTTGATTTTCTTATCCATACTTTTGAACCTCCGTCCCTGTTCTCAGGTCCCGGAGCATAGGTAAATTCTATTTTGTTTCTGTTGTTCCTTGCGTAATTCGG
>JAVEZS010000005.1:95035-119830 GCA_034002885.1 Bacteroidales bacterium | reverse complement strand
TCATATGTCGGAGTGCATCTGGGTCCGGTGTAGGAACTTGCCCACGAAGCTGTTGTTGACCATTTGCCTCCGGCAGGCTTCTTCCATACAGGTTTGCCGTTAAGGTCAAAGGCAAAAACATAGGGGATGTTCTTTTCCACTCCTGCAGTAAACAGCATTCCGTCGGCAACTGATACTGAACTGTATCCTTCGCCCAGACCCTGTATAGTAAGGAGAAGTTCCGGACCAGCAGCCGGCCAATTCCGGGCAAGTCCGGTCTCGGTCGATTTGTTGGCACGGTCAGGACCGTGGAAACATGGCCATTCATTTCGTGCCTGGGCAAGGACGCCGGTTCCAGTAAAAATCAGTATTAAATGTAACACCGCCAATGATGATAATATACTCTTTTTCATATGATCTTTTTTGTAAAACCAGTTCTGAATTAATTACGGCAAAATAGCGAATAAAAAACAATAGTGCAACCTGCTCCTGTCATGAAAGAAATGCCTGTGTGAGATAAAGCGATCTCAATGAGGCATTTTAAAAACCAGAAAGACCGTCTGCTGAAAAATCAGGACAGACAGTCTTTATTAAAAGCATTTTATTTATCAGATGACAATCAGTATTCAGAATGAGTTCTGTGCAACTCTCTGCGTCCTTTCTTCCCGTTCCTTTTCTCAAACCGTTTTACAGGCTTGCCTGCTGAGTAACGCGGTTTCTCTCTGACATCGTTTTTCCCCTGGGCAGGTTCAACTGCGATCCTTTTGTCCATGAATTTTTTGTTGTTCAGAACACTGATCAGTTCGCCTGCGAAGCTTGCCTCAACCTCGAAGAAAGAAAAGCTCTTCATAAGGTCTATCTTTCCGATGGGGATCTTCTTTCCCCTTGTATTCTGGTTGACAAGATCAATGAGTTGTTCGGCGTAAAAGCCGTCGGATTTGCCAAGGTTGATGAAGAGCCTGGAGAAATTGCCATGATTTTTACCCTTCGACGGTCTGTCGCCATACTCCCTCTGTCCGTTGTCGTTTTCCCTCACAGGCGAAATAATATCACCACCGTGCCGGTAGTCGTCGAGGAACCTGTCGAACTCAAGAGAAACAACCCTCCTTAAAAGCTCCTCCCTTGAGAGTCCGCTGAGTTTCATCTCTATCTCGGGCATGTGTTTGTCAATCTCCTCGTGTCTTGCGGGTTCTATTTCAAGTTTTTTTACCCAGTTGAAAAGCTGCTTTCCGCAGATCTCGCTTCCTGTTGGTATGTCGAGCGATTTGAATGGTTTCTTAAGAAGCCTTTCAATCTTTCTGAGGTTGTTTTTCTCTTTCATATGGACCAGCGACAGGGAGATTCCAGTTTTACCGGCCCTTCCGGTACGGCCCGACCTGTGGGTATAAACCTCTGAATCGTCGGGAAGACTGTAATTAATTACATGTGTCAGATCGTCAACGTCCAGTCCGCGGGCAGCCACGTCGGTGGCAACCAGCATCTGAAGAGTCCTGACCCTGAATTTCTGCATTACCGCATCACGCTGAGCCTGTGAAAGGTCGCCATGGAGGGCGTCGGCATTATAACCGTCGTCTATCAGCTCTGATGCCACATCCTGAGCCTCCTTGCGGGTACGGCAGAAGATTATTGCATAGATATCGGGTTCGGAATCAGCGATACGCTTCAGGACCTTGTACTTATCCTTTGCATGTACCAGATAATAGTTGTGACTGACATTCTCTGCCGAGGAGTTACGCTTGCCAATTGTTACCTCAACAGGGTCCTTCATATAATCTGAAGCAATCGATGCTATCTCGGGCGACATCGTCGCTGAGAAGAGAAGTGTTCTTCTTCCTTCAGGTACCTCTTCAAGTATTTCGTTTATGCTGTCGAGAAATCCCATGTTAAGCATCTCATCTGCTTCGTCGAGGATTACTGTATGAACATTGTTAAGTTTTGCAGCCCTTCGCCCGATAAGGTCAATAAGTCTGCCGGGAGTGGCCACTATGATATGGACCCCCTTCTTCAGTTCTCTGATCTGGTTTTCAATGC
The DNA here is from genome assembly GCA_034002885.1 of Bacteroidales bacterium. Lineage (GTDB taxonomy): Bacteria > Bacteroidota > Bacteroidia > Bacteroidales > VadinHA17 > LD21. Next base: position 117,820 of record JAVEZS010000005.1, on the reverse strand, counting down.
TTGAACCTCCGTAAACAGCAAGTATTCTCAGGCTTGCTGTGTGTTTTGAGTAATCATGCAGGTCGCCGGTTATCTGGATACAGAGTTCACGGGTCGGGCAAAGTATCAGAGCCTGCGGGGAATTGATTTCCGGATTTGTGGCGAGGACCAGGGGCAGTCCGAAAGCTGCTGTTTTTCCTGTTCCTGTCTGTGCAAGTGCTATTATATCCCGATCGTCACCGAGCATAAGCGGGATCACTTTCTCCTGTACGGGCATTGGATTTTCAAACCCGAGTTCCTGAATCGATTTCAGTATTCCGGGAGTGAAACCCATTTCTTCAAATTTTGTCATTAAATGTTTTTAAGGTGTGGCTCCGGGAGCGATTGATTTATATCCCGGCTGTAATGATTTCAAATGCAGACTGGATTAAATGCGTAAAATTGCTGCGTGGGAACGCACTTTGTTAATAAGGGCGCAAAGATAGACAAATATTCCTTATCACAATATTATTCCTTGAAAAGCCTGACTTTTATTGCAGTAGTGCCCTTGGGCCCCTTCCCTGCCTCGTAAATTACGACATTGTTTTCCTTGACAGGCTCCAGAAGGTTGCTTACATGGAGGAAGATCCTGTCGCTGGTTTCCAGGTCACGGATAAACCCGAAGCCTTTTGACTCGTCAAAAAAGGAGATAACTCCCTTTCTCTCAAAGGAGGAAGGATTGTCTGACTTGCTTTTGGTTGCTCCCAGTTCAATGGTCTCAGGATCCACTGCTGTTTTTTTGTTCGGATCGGGAGGAGTGGATGAGATCATGCCAAATTCATCAACATAGGCGATCATGTCGTCGAAGCTGTTTCTTTTACCATCTACCTTTTTTTTTGCCCGCTTCTGTTCTTTTTCTTTTCTCTTCTTGTTTTTCTTGTTCCTTACTTCCTTTTTACCGGAGGTTTCCTGTGATCTGCCCATAGAATAGTGAATCTGGTTAATTAATTTGGTGCCGGCTTTCAGACACGATAAGACGCAAAAATCACCGATCGGTTTAATGATCAGCCAAAGATGCCAGAAATCGGAAAGCCGGAAACCGCAGTAAAGGTAAGATAAAATCTCCGGAAAACAATTTTATGAATGATTTGCTGTCTGTTAGGATGATCAGCTGACATTCTGTAAGCTGTTTTTAGCGGCAGGATTGTCATCAGTTAAAATTTTCAGGGGTTAACGGTATGCAGTATATGAGATTTGCATCGTCTGTGGATATTACAAATAATAAGCCTGAATTAATGATTTCAATACTGAACTCCCTGAAGCTGTTGCTCATGGGGCAGGTTTTACCGCTGACCGGAAGTAGCAGAGGGAAACAGACAGTTCATCGGCACAATGAGATAATGACCAAGTTATAAACCAAATACATCAATGCAATGGATATTAAATATTCTCTTGCGGCTCTGGCCGGATTAAGTGCAACAATTCCCGGAGTTGTTTCATGCAAGAACCAGGCACCGGTTCAGCCGAATATCGTTTACATAATGAGCGATGATCATTCATTTCAGACAATAAGTGCTTACGGAGGTCCTCTGGCCGGCCTGGCCCCGACTCCAAACATTGACCGGATTGCAGCCGATGGGATCCGGTTCGACCGATGTCTGGTGACCAATTCTATCAGCGGACCGTGCAGGGCTACAGTACTTACAGGAAAATACAGTCATCTTAATGGATTCCTTGATAACATGAGCCGTTTTGACAGCAGCCAGGTCACTTTCCCAAAAATACTGAGGACAGTTGGTTACAATACTGCAATGATAGGTAAATGGCATCTGGTCTCAGAACCCACAGGCTTTGACTTCTGGGAAATCTTACCCGGGCAGGGAGACTATTACAATCCTGTTTTTATCAATGCCTCGGGTCAGCATAAAGAGCACGGATACACTACCGAGATAATTACGGAGAAGACAATAGAATGGCTTAAAGGAGCAAGAGATTCAGGCAGGCCTTTTATGGTGATGATGCATCATAAAGCCCCACACAGGGCCTGGGATCCGGGTCCCAGCGAGCTGGGAATGTATGAAAGCGTCACTTTCCCTGAGCCTGCTACGCTTTTTGACGATTATTCGAACAGAGGCCCGGGTGAACGAAATCAGAAGATGACCATTGCCAGGGACATGACAACAGAGAGGGACCTTAAACTGACCAGCGTGCCTCGAAGAGGACTTGATTCGCTTCAGCTTTTAAAATGGAATGAAGTTTATGAACCTGTATTAAGGCAGTTTAATGATCTTAAGCCCCAGGGAGATGAGCTGACGCGGTTTAAATACCAGAGGTATATGAAGGATTATCTTTCCTGCATTTCAGCAGTAGATAAAAGTGTTGGTAAAATACTTGATTTCCTGAAGGAAAGCGGACTCGACAGAAATACCATTGTAGTTTACACATCCGATCAGGGATTTTACATGGGAGAACACGGATGGTTCGACAAACGCTGGATGTTTGAGGAGTCGCTCCGTACCCCGCTTCTGATTAAGTGGCCGGGAGTAATTAAACCGGGAACCGTTAACAAGGATCTCGTATCGAATCTCGATTTCGCCGAAACATTCCTTGATATCGCAGGCGCTGAGATCCCTGAAGAAATGCAGGGCCGGAGCTTTTTATCCATATTAAAGGGCAAAACCCCAAAAAACTGGAGAAAGGAACACTATTACCATTATTATGAACATCCCGGTGAACATGCAGTTCCACGACAGTACGGGATTACAACCGACCGCTACAAACTGATGCACCTGTATTATGACATTGATGAATGGGAATTATTTGATCTTCAGAATGATCCGATGGAAATGCAGAATGTTTACAACGATCCCGAATACAACATAGTGAAGGAGAACCTTCACAAACAACTTGAAGATCTGAGGATCAGATACCAGGATAATGATTCGCTTGCAAATCTTTTCATACGGCAGTATCTCGATAACCCACGCTATAAAATGATGCTGGAGTATATGGAAAGAATGAGGCAGAATCAGGAAGTATATCCTCCTTCAGAAGCAGTACGTTCTCCCAGATAGTTGTTAGTCATTAGGCAAAAGCGGGTTATTCGCAGTTGTTCTTTAATGAAATAGATGAGTTGATTAAATAAATTTTGTAAATCAACAATAAAAAAATAGTTTGATGATGTTGTATTAAAGGCTAAATTTACAATACTAAACCTGACCTGACCTAATCCTGCCTGACTTGAAATCATTTGATGATGATATTGAACTGGTTGCAAGGTTGCAAAAAGGCGATGTTGAAGCCTTTGATATGCTGTATTGCAGATATTCCGCGGGACTGTACAGGTTCGGAATGAAATATCTGAAGTCGTCGGCTGATGCCGAAGAACTTGTGCAGTCGGTTTTTGTGAACATCTGGGAACACAAAGCAACCCTCAGAAAGGAGCTAAGCTTCAAATCATATCTTTTCACAATAGCGTTCAATGACATATGCAAGCTTTTCCGTCGCAATAAGTACTTCAGGAAGTTTGTTGCCGATGCCTGCAGGGAGAACCCGCTTCAGTCGCACAGAATAGATGATGCAATAAGTTGCGGGTCGGTTATTGAAAGAGTGAAACAGATCATAAACACGATGCCCGAAAGGCAGAAGGCTGTTTTCCTTAAGAGCAGGGATGAAGGACTCAGCTCGAAGGAAATAGCGGCCGAATTTGAGATTACTTCAGGAAGTGTCGATAACTACATATCAGGGGCTTTGAAAATTATCCGCCACCGTCTTGCCAAGGATGAAATGATTTAGCTCTTGTCTTAATTTCAACCATTTCCGTCTATCGCAATGTAATTTCTGTCTTCGGAAGAAAGATCGTTTTTATTTTTTTGCCTGGGTAAAATGCTGAAGAAGATCAAATTCTTTATTTCACCCTGGGAAAAGGAGTCAGGAACTTCATCCGGTGGTTGACAGCACTTATTACGGAGCATTTGCCTATAAGCCGGATCATTTAAACAGCCCGCGAGATCCCCGATCCGGGTACGGGTCCTTTTCCCATGAAAGAGCCGAAGTGTTAAAAACGAAAAATCAGTATGAGATTTCTGCGTCATATGGATAGAATAATACAGAAACAACAAACTGGTGTAATAACTGAATTTTAATGCAGAAGGAAAAATCACCCCGCGATCCGAAGAAAGCTGCAGGCAGGACTGATCAGGGAAGCATCGGAGAAACCGGATATGATCCGGATCCTGCGGACTATGAAAATGAACAATGTATAAAGAGGATACTTGAAAAGGATCTCGAGCATTTCATTGCCGAGGTACCTGAAAAGGATATTGAGCTTACAGGTCTGCTTGACAGGATTCATCACAGGATCCGCCTTGTTGAAAGTATTAAAAGAGAACGGCCTGTGCGAAGGATACTAAGAGTATATATGAGGGCTGCAGCTATTCTTTTTATTCCTTTTTTTATTGCCGGGGGTATATTTTTATCACGTAAGGCCGGTGAGGCAAAATCTGCTTTAAATCAGGAAGTAACATCGACCATATACGCACCACCCGGATCCAGGATCGCCTTTGTTCTTCCCGACAGCACCAGGGGAATGCTAAACGGGGGTTCATATATATCTTATGTGCTGCCCTTTACAGAAAACCGATGGATCAGGCTTGAAGGAGAGGCCTGGCTGGACGTCGCGCATGACGAGGAACATCCCTTCATTGTCGAGGCAGCAAACTCAACAATCAGGGTTGTGGGGACCAGCTTTAACCTGAACGCTTATTCTGATGATGATTTTGTTGAGGTTGTCCTGCTGGAGGGAAAGATAGAGTTCAGACCCGATGAAGCCGGAAATCCGATAATTCTTAATCCGTCGGAAAAACTGAGTTACAGGAATGGTTGCTCCAGCAAACTGAAGGTTGATGCAGAAAAATACAGTGCCTGGACAGAAGGGAAGCTGGTGTTCAGGGGAGACCTCATGACTGAGGTGGCACAACGGATAGAAAAATGGTATAATGTCGAAATCGTTCTTGCTGACCGAGAACTTGAGAATTATTCCTTCCGGGGAACTTTCCAGGACGACTCTCTCGAAGAGGTGATAAAGTGCCTTGCCCTTACCTCTCCGATCGGGTATGATATAATACCCGGGGCTTTATTGCCTGACGGAACCTTCAGGAAGAAAGAAGTAAGAATATACCGGATCAGGTAATGATAAAATGTGATTACAATAAAATTCTGTGCCTATGAAACATTCTGGATATCATTGACGAAATAAAAAAAAGGAAACCGCGGCAACGATTTCCCAAAAAAACATCATTTGATATTTTTTAACCCAAAAACGCATCAAAATTATGAAAAAAATCAACCCGCTTGGGGAATGGTTTAATCGTTCTCTGAAAAAAACCCTGATGATCATGCGCTTTGCTACCTTTTTGCTTATTATTGGGATTCTGCAGGCCAACGCTACAGATGCATATTCCCAAAAGACAAGGCTTTCAATCAGTTTTACAGATACGGAGCTAAGTACCGTACTTGATAAAATTGAGCAGGAGAGTGAGTTTTTCTTTCTGTTTAACGAAAAATTTCTTGATGTCGACCGCAAGGTCAACATTAGTGCATCCAACACGCTTATAAGCGATGTGCTTGATGACCTGTTCGCCGGAACAGGCATAAAGTATTCAATCACAAACCGCAAGATTATACTTGCACCCGAAAATCTTCTTGATGAGGCAAACCCTCAGCAACGCAAGATTACAGGAACAGTAATTGATGAGAACGGTCTTGCCCTCCCCGGAGTGAATGTACTTGTCGAGGGGACAATAGTTGGGGCTATTACTGATCCTGAAGGAAAATATTCAATTGATATCCAGAATGACAATGCCATTCTTGTCTTTTCCTTTATTGGATATATTACCCAAAGAGTACCGGCTGCCGGGAGAACAGTAATCGATGTCAGCCTTCTTCCAACTCTTACAAGCCTTGAGGAGGTTGTTGTCGTTGGCTACAGTGTCCAGAAGAAAATGGATATAACAGGTTCAGTTGCTGTTATAGATGTGGATGAGCTGAAGAAAGTCCCTGCCTCGAACCTGGGTCAGCAGTTACAGGGTAAAGCCACAGGACTAATTGTGGGATCAACCGGAGGACCTGGAACCGGCACAATGGTTCGCATACGCGGTATAGGAACCGTTAATAACAACGGTCCTCTTTACGTTATTGACGGGGTTTCGACCCGTAACCAGGATCTAAACTCTATTAACCCAAACGATATTGAATCGGTACAGGTACTTAAAGACGCTTCCGCTGCATCGGTATATGGAGCCCAGGCTTCCAATGGTGTTATTATTATAACAACAAAGAAAGGAGCGCAGGGCCGCCCTAAAATAACATACGACAGCTATTATGCCGTTTCGCTTCCGCCCAAACCATACGATCTGCTGAATACTACCGACAAGATAAACGTGGAATGGGAAGCAAAGACAAATGCCTATGCTTTACGTGGCTTAACAACACTCCCATCACATCCCCAGTTTGGTACTGGTGTAACACCCGTTTTCCCGAAATACATTGTTCCAACTGCAAGCAACGGACCGTTCACAGTGGAAGACTGGACAGAAACAAACCGTATAACAGAGTTCAATGCGAACGGAGAAGGAGATGACTGGTACAGGGAATCTGTAAGGAATGCACCTGTTCAGAATCATCAGCTTACCATATCCGGGGCCAATGAATCTGCAAAGTATTTGCTGGGTGTTAATTATTATGACGAAGACGGTGTCCTTAAATACAACTATTTCAAACGTTACTCTGCAAGGCTGAACACTGAATACACTCTTCGCAAATGGTTAAGGGCCGGGGAAAATCTGATAGTGACATTCTCAAATCAGAATGTTGCTGCAACACAGGGTGAAGCAAATGTTTTTGCCATGTCGCTCAGGTTGAATCCGTGGATACCTATTTATGACATTAAAGGCGAATTTGCAGGGACCCGGGCAGCTGGAGGAGGTAACGGAGCAAGTCCTGTGGCCAATCTTTACAGGGCAAAAGACAACTATCGGAACAACCTGAGAACTTTCGGCAACCTTTATGCAGAGGCTGATATCCTTCCGGGACTTATGTTCCGTACGAATTTTGGAATTGATCATGGCAGATCATATTACTACAATATGACCAAAAAGGAACCAGAAAGGGCTGAGGGGTTGACTTATAATCAGTTTAATGAAGGATCCAATTACGGATTTTCATATCAGTGGACCAATACGCTTCACTATGAAAAGACATTTGCAGATGTTCACCGGTTTACCTTCCTTGTAGGCAGCGAGTATTTAATGAGTGGTCTGGGCCGCAGCATGAGTGCTTCACGCCGTAATTACCTCTTTGAAGATAACGTTAACACCTGGACGCTTGCAAACGGTGAAAGGGAAAACCTGGATAACTCATCCAACTGGAGTGGAAAAGTGGCAATGTTCGGAATATTCAGCCGACTCGATTATATCTTCGATGACCGCTATCTGCTAACTGCAACGATCCGCCGGGATGGTTCATCACGTTTCTCCGAATCTAACCGTTATGGCATTTTCCCGGCTTTGTCTCTAGGATGGCGTATTTCAAACGAGAACTTCATGCAGAATCTCGAATGGGTTAGTGACCTGAAATTACGTGCAGGATATGGCGTGACAGGTAATTCGGAAATTCCTAGGGCCAATAACTGGGCAACAGAATATGGTACAAATCCGGGTTTTACAAATTATGATTTCAATGCTGCCCAGAGTACCGCTTATCAGGGATTCATGCTGAGTACTTATGGTAACTCTGACACAAAGTGGGAAAGTACCCAGATGATTAACATCGGAGTTGATGCTACTCTGTTTGACGGGATACTGGACGGCAGTATCGAATACTATGTCAAGAATACATCCGACATGCTTGTACTCGACAGCTATTCAGCGCTTGCAGGAGAAGCAACCGCACCATATGTGAATCTTGGCAAAATGAAGAACACTGGATGGGACATAGCTTTGAATCACAGATACAACATAGGAAACGTGGGTTATAACATCGGGCTGAACCTTTCGACATATAAAAATGAAGTAGTAAAGCTTAATGAGGCTGTTGGCACGCGGTTCTGGGGTGGGGGAGACAGTCGCCTTGGCTCTCTTACAATGACAGAGCTGGGAAGGCCTGTTTCTGTCTTCTATGGTTATAACATTATCGGGTTCTATGAAAGCGAAGAAGATGTGGCCTCTTACAAGGGAACAACCGGAACACGCCAGGGACAGACAGTGCTGCCTCTCGGAGTGGGTACGGATGCCGCGCTTAATCCGAAGCTCTGGGTAGGAAAGTATAAATATGAGGATGTCAACGGAGATGGGTTTGTCAACGCTACCGATCAGAAAGTTCTTGGTAGTCCGCATCCTGACTTTACCGGAAGTGCAAACTTTGGAGTTAACTACAGGAACCTGGACCTGAGTGCCTCATTCTATTTTTCTGTGGGTAATGAGATATTTAACTATGCTAAATGGTGGACTGATTTCTGGTCCTATGAAGGGAACCGCTCAACCACAATGCGCGACAAATCGTGGGAACCCGGGAAAACAGATGCGGTTTTGCCGATACTTGACTACCAGGATGCAATATCAAATAAGAATCCTAACTCTTACTATGTTGAGGATGGCTCCTTTTTGCGCATGCAAATGCTAAACCTTGGCTATACATTCCCAAAAGGTATTCTGTCGAAAGTAAATGCAGAAAACTTCCGCATCTATATGCAGGCTACCAATCTGCTCACCTTTACAAAATATTCAGGGCTTGATCCTGATGTTACAAACCAGACTCTGGGCGACAGCGGAGACCTGACAAAAGGTGTTGACTTCTTTCACTGGCCTGTATCGAAACAGTTTCTGATAGGTGTGAATGTTGCTTTCTGATCAGAATGTTTAGTCTAACCACCAAAATTCTACGAAAAATGAAAAAAATATTATCAATTATTTCAATAAGCGCCATCTTCCTTGTCCTTACTTCGTCTTGCGAAGAGAAACTTGACATTACACCACAGGGCAGTATCGATAAAACTGCCCTTCAGAATGAAACAGGTGTGGAGCTGCTTGTAACATCGGCCTATGCCGCCTTGACTGAAGGCGAAGGACGTGGCGAGGGAGGTGCCCTCAATAACTGGATCCTGAGTTCCATGCCTGGAGGTGACTGTAACAAGGGGAGCGATCCGGGCGACGGAATGCCCTTGTCGCTTAACGAATTTGAACAGTATCAGGTTCTTACCACAAATGCCAGTGTAGATTGGAAATGGGTATTGAATATGAGAGCTATCAAGCGTATAAATAATGCCATAAATCTCATCAACTCGGTTGAAAATATTTCCGCAACACTTAAAAGCAAGCGGCTTGGCGAAATGAAATTTCTGCGGGCTCTTTTCTATTTCGAACAAAGAAGGGTTTTCGGAAATGTCCCTTATATAGACGAGGAAATTGAGGCAACCCAGAATAATCCAAAAGTCAGGAATAATGTTGAAATATTGCCTTTTATCGAGGAGGATCTTCTTGAAGCAGTAGAACTTCTTCCTGATAAACAGGACCATCCAGGCCGTGCAAATAAATGGGCTGCCAAGTCGCTTCTTGCCAAAGTGTATATGTTCGAGGAAAAATTCACCGAAGCAGTGCCGGTTCTTAAGGATATTATCGATAACGGAGTAAATTCAAAAGGAGTCAAATACCAGCTCCTTCAGAATTACAGCGATAACTTCAGTATCGCGACCGAGAATAACACAGAAACGGTTTTTGCTATCCAGCATTCAACTGATGCCGTACAATCAAATGCACATGTGGGAATGCAACGGGCAACCCTTTACGGTACCGCGATGTATGGAGCAGGCTGGGGTTTTTGCCAGCCATCCTACTGCCTGGTGAACTCTTTCCAGGTCGACGCGAACGGATTACCTAAACTTGACGGGTCATATATGGATGCACTGATTCCTAATGTCGATATCAGGGAAGCTTCGGATGCAAATGATGCCGACAGAACCATACCGGTCGATCCGCGTCTCGACCATACTGTTACCCGAAGGGGAATTCCTTTCTATGACTGGGGCATGCCCAAATCAAACTGGGTGCGAAACTTCACAAACGGAGGGCCGTTTATGCCCAGGAAAAACCTTCATAAGAAGTCTGACACCTTCTACGTTACAAGAGGCTCTGCCCTTAACTGGAACCTTATCCGCTTTGCCGACGTAATACTCTGGTATGCAGAGGCACTGGCAGAAACAGACAGGTTTGTTGAAGCCCGCGAATATGTCAATATGATCCGGGAACGCGCAGCAAACGATCTGGTAATGTTCGGGGAACAACCTGCCGCCAACTATGTGGTCGGCCTTTATCCTGAAAGCAATTTCGACACAAAGGAAGAAGCGATACTCGCAATAAGATTTGAGAATAAACTGGAGTTCGGTATGGAGGGACACAGGTTTTTCGATCTGCAAAGATGGGGGTATCCGGTGGCTAAAGCTGAAATCGATTTTTATGTAAATCATGAAAAGCTGTATATAAGCAAGTTTGCAACGGCTTCTCCATTTGCTGAATATATGATGTATTATCCGATTCCTCAGACTCAGATACAGACACTGGGTAATGATGAAAACGGAGAACCTTATCTGGTACAGAATCCCGGATATTAATATCCTTACGGGTTAACCAGGAATTTTCGGAGCGGGGGAGAAGTTCCCCCGTCTCTGCAAATTCGCTGCATGGTTCATAACTGGTGAAGAAAAAGAGAAACTTTCCAGATAGAATATTTGCCGGAGAGAACCTGCATGATTATTTTCAGAATTTTAACAGTGATCAAATATGAAAGAAAAATATCATGAAAATTAACATCCCTCTTACTACTGCCCTCGGACTGGCGGCAATTGCTTCTGATCTGCTTTCAGGCCAGGCAGCACAGAACAGGCCCAATATAATCTACATAATGAGCGACGATCATGCCTTCCAGGCAATAAGCGCCTATGGAGGACCACTGAAAGATATTGCTCCTACTCCGAACATCGACCGCATTGCACGTGATGGGATGAGATTTGACCGGTGTCTGGTAACAAATTCAATTTCAGGTCCGTGCCGGGCTGTTCTGCTTACCGGGAAATACAGCCATGTGAACGGATTCCTCAGGAACGAGGGACAGACTCCCTTCGACGGATCCCAGCAGACTTTCCCGAAAATTCTTCAGGCAGGGGGCTATACAACGGCAATGATAGGCAAATGGCATCTCATGTCTGATCCGACAGGATTTGACCACTGGGATATTCTCCCCGGACAGGGCAATTACTACAATCCTGACTTTATCAATAAAGATGGAAAATACCCGAATCAGGGCTATGCTACGGAGATAATAACGGAAAAAAGTATTGAATGGCTTCAGGAAGCAAGCGCCTCGGGAAAGCCATTTATGCTGATGATGCATCATAAAGCCCCGCACAGGGCCTGGTATCCTGGTCCGAATGAACTTACGCTGTATAAGGATGTGAAATTTCCCGAACCTTCCACTCTGTTCGATGACTATACAGACAGGGGTACTGCTGAAAAAACGCAGGATATGACAATATCCAAAACAATGAGGATAGAAACTGACCTTAAACTTTACCAGGACCAGTCGGATGTGAGGAAGCTCGGGGAGCTTGGAAGAATGACTCCAGGACAGCTTGCAGAATGGAAGAAAGTCTATGATCCAATCATTGATAATTTTTATAAGACAAATCCGCAGGGTGAGGATCTGGTCAGGTATAAGTACCAGAGATACCTTCAGGATTATCTTGCATGCATTGCAGCTGTTGACAAGAGCGTTGGCAAAGTTCTCGATTACCTGAGGGAATCGGGGCTCGATGAGAACACAATAGTGATATATGCATCCGACCAGGGATTTTATCTTGGAGAACACGGATGGTTCGACAAAAGGCTCATGTTTGAGGAGTCATACAGAACTCCCCTTCTTGTCAGATGGCCCGGGGTTGTAAAAGCTGGGAGTGTGAACAACGATATGGTGTCGAATATTGACCTGGCAGAGACTTTCCTTGAAATAGCCGGCATGGGGATACCTTCCGACATGCAGGGGAGAAGCATGGTGCCTGTGCTTATGGGAAAGACTCCGGGAAACTGGAGAAAAGAACACTATTACCATTACTACGAATACCCTGGTTCACATATGGTTAAGCGGCACTATGGAATGAGCACCGAAAGATATAAGCTGATGCATTACTATTTTGACATCGATGAATGGGAATTGTACGACAGACAAGCTGATCCGCTTGAAATGAAAAACTACTACAACGACCCTTCCTATGCCTCAGTCAGGAAAAAGCTTCATAAACGGCTGAAGAAGCTGATGATAAAATTTCAGGACAGTGAGGAACTTGCCTTAAGCTTCCTTCCTTCAAAGAATTGAACGGAAATGCCTCCGGGATAAAATGAAATGAAAACAATGATCTTTAACCCCGGAATATGGCTTAAAGACTTTCCTTTACTGCAACTGCCAGCAAGAATTATTAACCGACGAATTCTAAAAAATAATGATCTTATGAAACAAGCATATTCAGAGAACATAAAAAAGTATGAAGATCTTTCACTAAAGTTACATCCGACCATTGAAATCAATTGTCTTCGGATGAAACCTTTAAACTGTTTACTTGCGACCCTTGCTCTGGCAGGATGCAGCAGCCAGGAAGGAACGGAGCGTCTTCAGCTGAAGAAGCTGCCTGAAGTTGATAAACCTCTCAATGTTGTCTTCATCCTGTCTGATGACCACCGTTACGATTATATGGGTTTTACCGGTAAGGTTCCGTGGCTGAAGACTCCAAATATGGACAGGATGGCTTCAGAAGGTGTCTATATAAAGAACGCTTTTGTAACTACATCACTGAGCTCACCGAGCCGTGCCAGCATCCTCACAGGCTTGTATTCGCATACCCACAAGGTTGTGGATAATTCTGCCCCGCTTCCTGAAGGACTGACTTTCTTCCCTGAATACCTTCAGGAAGCCGGATACACGACAGGATTTTTCGGTAAATGGCATATGGGAAATGATTCCGGAGATCCTCAGCCAGGATTCAGTCACTGGGAAGCATTCAGGGGACAAGGCGATTACTACAATCCGAGGATAAACACGAACGGAGAATGGAAACAATATCAGGACAGCGCCTATGTAACAGACCTACTTACGGAACATGCAATTGAATTCATCAGGGAGCAGACAAAAAGCAATACCCCTTTCTTCGTCTACCTTTCGCATAAAGGTGTTCACGGAGACTTTCATCCCGCCAAAAGGCATAAGGGTTTTTATAAAGGTCAGGAACCTGTTATTCCTGAGAGCTTCAAGTCTCCCTATTACGGAGAGAAGCAGCTTCCTACAGTGAATCCTTCAACAGGCAAGGCCGCACACGGAAAGGAATATTATGGTGAAGATATGCATCCCGACTGGGTGAGGGATCAGAGAGAGAGCTGGCATGGAGTTGACTATGCATATCATGGCCGTAACTGGCGTCAGGAGGTAATAAGCTATTGCGAGACTCTGATGTCGGTCGATGAGAGCATTGGCTCAGTGCTTGACTGCCTCAGGGAAGAAGGAATTGACCAGAACACAATGGTTATTTATATGGGTGATAACGGGTTTGCCTGGGGAGAACACGGCCTTATTGACAAGCGTCAGTTTTACGAGGAGTCGGTGAGGGTTCCAATGCTCGCACGATGCCCCGGATTATTCGGTGGAGGAAAGGTTCTTGAAAAAATGGTTCAGAATGTTGATGTAGCACCTACTGTTCTGGCATGTGCCGGCCTCGATAAAGCTGATAATATGGCAGGAAGTTCTTTTCTTCCACTTTTACAGGGCAGGGATGTTCCATGGAGGGACCGCATTTTCTACGAGTATTACTGGGAGCATGAGTACCCATCGACACCAACTATGCATGGAGTTCGTACCGACAGGTATAAATATATCCGATATTACGGTATCTGGGACACAAATGAGTTGTATGATCTCGTGGCCGACCCCAACGAAACAGTGAACCTGATTGGTTCTCCTGAGCTTCAGGATACAATAAAGTCGCTTAACCATGAATTGTATGACTGGCTCGAATCGACCGACGGGATGTATATTCCTCTTAAAAGGACAGAACGGCCGCATATAGACCACCGTAACATGGGATACTACTAAACCGTAAGGGATTAACGGAGGATATTGCCTTTCAGCTGAGATTCAGAGGAGCGGGTTATTCGGATTTTTTGAGATTGTCCTGCATCTGTGCGAACGACCGCAGGAGGTTTGTTATATCCGTATGCCCGTTCCTTATGGCGAAAGCCAAAGCGCTGTCGCCGTCAATATCTTTAAGGGAAGGATTAGAATTATAGGCGAGCAGTATCCTGACATTTTCAATGTGCCCCTCAGCAGAAGCATACATAAGTGCCGTAAACCGTTCCTCCGAGTCGGCAATGTCCGGATCAGCCTTGTTGTCAAGAAGGACTTTAACAGTTTCGGGATATGGTCCTGAGGAAGCAAATAAAAGCGATGTCCTTCCGTATTTGTCGCGTTTATTCACATCAGCTCCCAGGCTTATCAGTTCTCTGACGAGATCAGTATAGCCATTATATGAAGCATACATAAGCGCAGTTCTACCGTCAGTATCTTCAGTGTCGGGTTTTAAACCTTTCGAGATGAAAGCCCTGACTGCCTGAATATTGCCGTTGAGTGCCGCTGCATGCAGAGTGCTGTCGGCTGAAGGCTTCAATTCCTCACTGACCGGTGGGGCAGGAGCTGATATTACCGCATTTTCTTTTTTTGTCTGCCTGCAGCCCGTGAGAATGAGAAAAGACGCCAGGCTGATTATGATGAACTGTTTTAAAAACATACAGCAAGTTGTTTAGATGTTGGTAAAGTTATAAATATTGCCACTGATATTGTTGAGTCATTCAGATAAATTAGGATTCTGTCATCGGACCAGAAACTTACTTATCGCAAGGATTTTTTCTCCAAAGGGCGATATCCCCCTTAAGACGACAGAATATTCTCCGGGAAGATCAGATGTCCAGAATGTTACCTCAGCTTCTCCGTTTTTGTCAGCACTTACCGAGGGGTTCCAGTAAAGGGTGTTCCTGAGATCGGGAACCCTGCTTTCCCTGCCGTCCCTGTCTGAATAGTCAGGCGACTCGAAAAAAAACCGGGGTTCTGTCACCCTGTAGGGAAGTATCACTGCATATTCAGGCATTTCGACAGCGCTGAAGTCGCCCTGGCGGGTAATAATATTGACAATACCGTGAAGGATCAGGTCACCGATAAGGTACGGGGTCATAACTACTTCAATCTTCTCAACCAGTTCAGGGTTTAATGAGGCAAGAACATTCAGGTTGTTCAGGATAACTCCGTCGATCATAACAAGAGGTGCCTCTTTGTAAAAGACTCCGGTAAGTGGATTAGTGATCTTGATCTCATAGTCTTCGCCTGATTTTCTCAGGAGAATGCCGGGAAGAAGTTCGAAGAACACTTCCTGCATGTCCGGCAGCATTATATAATCGTCAAGGAACACTTCCATTTCCGGAATGCCGTAGAACCTCCTTATCTTCAGTGTATCCGGAATATTTTCCTCCGGATCTTTC
Source organism: Bacteroidales bacterium (assembly GCA_034002885.1). GTDB lineage: Bacteria > Bacteroidota > Bacteroidia > Bacteroidales > VadinHA17 > LD21. Next base: position 102,242 of record JAVEZS010000005.1, on the reverse strand, counting down.
CTGTGTGTCGTGCCGTATATTTTTGATGCCTGATAATTGAAGCTCATTTCAGAAAACCTTTCTGAAAGTTCCTCTCTGGCGTTTTCTTTTGTGTACTTTGAAGGAAGTGTTCCCCAGGGGTAAGCAGGATCGATATCGAGAATCATGTTTCCATCCGTGAGGTCGGGCTGTAATATCAAATTTCTTTTCCTGTCGTCCGGAGGGAGAATAAAACTGAACCTGCCCGATGAATCAATATCAGCATATCTGAAACCCGCTACTTTACCCTGAACCGACATGAAGAGAAAGCCGGGTCGGATATTGCTCCCTGTTTCCCTGTTCCTTACTGTTCCCGAAAGTATATGTCCGCTGTTCTCGAAGTCCTTTGAAACCGGTTCATTAGCCGGCCGGTCAGTTCCGTATTTTTCCCAGTTACGGTATTCCGGCGTTCCGGAATATGTCACGGCAACGCTCATCCGGGCACCCGCAACCTGGTTGCTGTAAGAGATATTAGAGGTACTCAGTTTCAGTGAGACTTTTTCGCGTCGCCCGTAAAGGCTGTCAGCCCTGATAGTAAAAGGCGACTGCCCCATTCCGGTGCCACGACCCTGCTGACCAAAACAACTGGCTGTTTCGGACGTTCTTCTGAAAAATAAGAGCTCCCTGAAAGGATTGAAGATTTCAATTTCCTGAATGAAACAGTACTCGGGAAGATAGTTCTTCATGTGGTTGGTATATGCCCTGATGGAATATGAACCTGAAGCCACTGAGTCTGGTATGGCAAAACATCCTTCGCCTTTTCCTCCGTTCAGCTCAAAGCGGCCCTGAAGTACCGTGGTGTTCCACGGGCTCATCAGTTCTATGTAGGCAATAAGGCTACCCGAACTAAGATATCCTGTCAGCCTGTCGGTATTGTAGATACTGAACCATATCTCCTCACCGGCAATATATTGCTTCCTGTCGGTGTGCAGATATATGTTTTCCCGGAGCTGGCCCCGGAGATCGGTTACGGGCGACATAAGCAGGAAAACCGTGTTCAGAAGTATAATAGTTTTTTTCATAGACTGGCTTTCAAAATTCTTCCCAGTATAAAGGCCTTTCCCTGGTCCCTCTTGTTGAACAATCAGCACATTCCTTATAGGTCGTTATCACCCAGAAGGGAGGTATCTCATCGCCGAAATCCTCTATTACCCAGTATTCTGAATTTAAGCCTGTTTCAGGAAGCATTCCCGAAAGTGTATCGGTTGCACAGTATGTCATGAAATGAGGCAGACCGAAAAAGTGGTCATGAATAAAAAGCCTTTTCTCTGAAACAGCAGATACACTGAAATATCCCAGGACGGTTTCACCCGGATCGTTGCAGCAACGGATATTCCCTTTTATTGCCACAGGGGTAACATCATAAAGGTTGCCCACATTTTCCGAAACGTTTTTTATCTTCTCCCAGAAGCTGAATTCTTCTTCATTAAGAGAATACTGCCTTACGAGAATGCTGTAGGTCTCCTTCAGCCTGTCGGATTCATTTGTGATAAGAAGAACCGGGAACTTTTCAATCCTTGCCTGGCTGTAAAGGCTTGTTTTCCTGATAAGTATCTCCCGCGACCTCTCGGATACCCAGCATACTTTGTTTGTCACGGCATAGGGAATTACATATTCCCAGGTTTCGTTGTAATCCCAACGATAGTAAAGACATGCGCCTGACGGATCGTAGCTGTCGAGATAGATCCTGCAACCTTCGTCAATATCAGTTGTGTCGCGCGAATTGCTAAAAATCACCTTTTCATAATAGAGGGAACCGATATCAGGAACGGGTTTCATTTCAATAAAGTCGGTCTCATAGACCCTCTCATTTATTTTTATGTTGAGGGAATAACTGCCTCCGATGCGTCCCCTGAAAAGAGTTGAATCAGTGCTGTATGTCCCGGCAGGCGATTCGGTCAGTGTGGTGATGTATCCATTCTCATCGGCAATTGTTACTATAGCTCCGCTTACAGGAGTTTCTCCAACAGGCATTCCAATCTTTGTCGATTTCGAAAGAATGATTCTGTTGCTTCTGTCCTGATCGGTTATCATTCCTTCCACAACGAGAAGCTCCTGATTGGTTTCGATTCCGGGGTCAAATTCCCGAACGCAGCTTAACCCGAAGTAAGCTGTTGTTATTATGGCCAGTATAATGCGGATATTGATCATTTCAGAAGTCAAAATTGAATGAAAGCGATGGTATCGGCCGGGCAAAAACAGACAGATAATATCCACGGACCGTGTTATTGACATTCCTGAAAAATGCAGAGTACACATTGTCTCTTCCCAGTACATTATACACGGAGAAGATCCAGTGAGGCTGGGCTATCTTGTCTGATTTCAGGTCACCGCTGATCTTTACCGAAAGGTCGAGTCTTGAATAGAAAGGGATCCTGTACATATTCCTGTCGGAATAGTGGTTTATGACTATATCTCCTATCTTATAGGATGTTACAGGATATGTGACCGGCCGGCCCGAGCTGAAATCATAATTTGCGGAAACAGATACTCTTCTCGAGTACAGGACACTCAGTGAAAGAACAAGATCGTGGGGCCTGTCGTATGAAGCAGGGAACCACTTCCCTGAATTGATAAGTTCCCCTTCCGATCCGTCCTGGTTCTTAACAAGGATTCTTGAGTAGGTGTATGCAGCGCTCCAACGGATCCTTCCTTCCGGTTTTTTGACAAGAAGCTCGATTCCGTAAGCTTTCCCCTTCAGGTTTATAAGGTCCCTTTCTACATTCCTGTTCATAAGAAGAACTGTCCCGCCCCTGAAATCTACCATATTGTTGATCTTCTTGTAAAAGACTTCCGCCGAAATTTCAGTTTTGTTTTTATTAAGTACCCTGTAATATCCCGCTGCATACTGCCGGCCAGTCTGAGGCTTCAGATAGTAATCGCTTAGTTTCCAGATGTCGGTTGGCGAGATGGCTGTGGTATTTGAGAGAAGGTGCAGGTACTGCCTTGTATTGTTGTAGTTAAGCTTTATCGAACTGTTACTGTTGAGCCTGAAGTTGGCGGAGAGACGCAGTTCCGGACCCGCGTACCTCTTGTAGTTACTTTTCCTCCCATAGAGTATGGTGTCGGCAAGGGAGGAAATACTTCGGGGCGATCCTGGTTCATAGATAAAAACAGTCTGAGGCCCCAGGGCAAAGAATGAGGACCATCTCAATCCGGCGTTGACCGACAGCCACCCGGTTAAAGAGTATTTGTCGTCGATCCATATTGCTGCCTCGGCAGCCCTCTGCTGCTGTATGGAAGTTGCCATGACGATGGATGAATCGCTTCCAGGGACCAGCTTCCCGGGTTTAACAAGATATCTGTTTAGCTCACCGCCGAAGCTGACTTCATTTTTCCCCGGAAACCAGTTGAACTCCGCCTTTAATCCGGTGCTGTTTACAGTATGCGACAGGTCGAATGATTCCCTGGCAACCCTGCGGCTTCCCATTTCATACCTGTAAAGGCTGTTGCTGACAGTCAGTGAGCTGAAAAACAAACTGTTAAAATAATGCCTCCATTTTAGTGAGAGTATGTTGTTCCGGTACTGGTATGAAGTGTCGGAGTTAAGCCTGAACGAGTCAAAACTTTTGTATGCCGAGAGATCGATTTTGTTTTTCCGGCTCAGATCATATGTAAGGCGGACGTTGATATCATTAAAACGGGCGCTGCTGTTCCTGAGGGAACTGCTTTCAACTGCCCTCATGATCCAGTCTGAATAGGTTGTTCTGCCGGTAACAAGATAGAACAGAGTATCTTTTATCAGAGGTCCTTCAATCATGAAATGCGTCGTAACAGGACTTATTCCGGCGTTGCCTCTGAACTCGTTCCTGCTGCCGTCGCGAGGAGTGATTTCCAGCACTGAGGAGAGCCTGCCTCCGTATCGGCCGGGAATGCCTCCCTTGTAGAGGGTGACATCTTTGATTACGTCAGGGTTGACCGCTGAAAAGAACCCGAAGAAATGCGAAGAGTTGTAAAGCGGAGCTCCATAGAGAAGGATCAGGTTCTGATCGGCAGCTCCCCCACGGACATTGAATCCTGCCGATCCCTCTCCCACGGAGGTAACTCCCGGAACAAGAAGCATGCTCCTGATTATATCTGATTCGCCCAGGGAAGCAGGGATCATTCTGAATGCTGCAACATTAAGCTTTTCTACTCCAACCTCGAATCTCTTCACAGTCATCTCTTTCTCCGCCGTTATTACAGCTTCTTTGAGCGGGACGAGGACATCCTTCATACCCAGGTTCAGTTCCCCCGGCCCAAAGAGGTTCAGGTCAACGGTTCTGTCCTTCATCCCCACAAAGCTGAAGCGGACCGAGTAGCTGCCCCTTGGTATGCTCAATCTGTAAAAACCATATTCATTGCTTAGTGCGCCTGCCGAAAGTTTTGGAACATATACGGTAACTCCTGCAACCGATTCTTTTGTGTCGATGTTGGTGACATATCCTGAGAGAGTTACATTTCCCGGCAGATCAATTTCTGAAGGATTGCCGATGTCGACTGTCAGGTTACCTGAGACGGAAAGTTCATTGTTCCCTGTGTAGTCGAATCCGGGGATGTATTCTGAACTTTTTTCCCTTTCTTCACTTCCTGTTTTTACTGCATAGGGTCTTGTAAGTATTATATTGCCGTTGTTGAGTCCGTACCAGTATATGCTTTGAGAGGAAAAGAGTGTATCGAGTATCTGAGCCATTGTTTTCTGGTACCCATAATTGCCCAGTGTGATTTCCTTTATCCATTCATCTTGGTAGAAGAATCTTACCGGAAAGCGCGATTCAGCCGAGTGAACGAATGAAACAAAAGTCTGGCCGTTGTAGTCCCAGTCGATAATGTAATCCTTCTGCCCAGAAACCAGGGTAGAGAGAGACAAGAACATGAAAGCGGCTATAATTTCTTTCTTCATCCTGCTAAAAATTAAGGAAGTGAATCATAGTAAGCAGCTATGGCGGCAAATAGGTCAGGATCCTTTCTGCCCGGCATTCCGTTGCTGTAGCCGTGATTATGAAGCAGATCCCTTAGCTCAGCCTTCTTCAGACCGAGAATTTTCAGGAAATCTTTTCTTCCTTTTACCTCGGTGAGGGAGGTTCCTTTTCTGATGAATATTTTATGTTCCTGGTAGAAAAGGTCTGTTCTCCCATCAACGGCAAGAGGCTTGATCTTCTTGACGTATCTGACAAATACTGCTGTGGGTCCGTTGTAAAGAATATTAATGTATCCGGCTGGTAAAGAGGAGCTGATATTCCCGGTGTTTATAAAATAATATTCCCTTCCGTTGAATGATACAGTAAAACTGTCGACCATCTCCTTATTTAAAATTATAACAGGGTATGAGCCGTAGCGAAGAATCAGTTCGTCGTCGGCCAGATCGTAAAGCAATTCAAGGTCTTTGTAGATTCTTCCGTTGAAAGTCACGGAGCCGGTCATAAAAGTACCGGAAAGGAAAAACTGGTTGCCGGATACTTTCAGGTGTTTGTTTCTCCATATCCGGCCGTTAAGCAGCAGCTGCCTGTCGGAATTACTGCCGGGTTCCTGTTCAGTTTCTGAAGGTGATGAAGCCCTCAGTTCCGGAGGCATCAGTAACGAAAGGATGAGAAACAGAGGTATAACAATACTGTATGGTGTATTTCCCTTCATAAAAACTAATTCTCAGACATAAACAACAATCATTCTCATTTGACCATTTCTCTCTTTCGGAAGTAATTATCCGGAAGATACCGGAATGGCGTAAATTAATGAATTAATCTTTTCGCAGAACCAGTCACATCAGCTTCTCAAGAGCCATTACAACGACAGGAAGGGTTATAATGCTTAAAACAGTAGAGATAAATACATTCCCGACTGCAAGCCTGTCGTCTGATCCGAATTCCTTTGCCATAATCACTACTGTTGCCATGCAGGGCATCGAGGCTTCAAGTATGATTACCGAAGATACCAGCTTGTCAGGCGTAAATCCGGCGATGGCGGACGCAAGGTAAAAAACTGCTATAAGAAAGAATGGACCCAGAATGAGCCTGTTAAGGCTGACAGCATATAACTCTCTTCTCCTGAGAAGGCGGCCTGTCTGGGCGAAAACCAGCATTGCCCCGATATAAAGCATCGAAAGCCAGGTGTTTGCAGAACCGAGTTCTGACATCGGACTGAGAATGATCTCCGGCAGCCTGACCGAAAGGATGAAGAAGACCAGCCCGGCAAGTGTTGCTATGGTATTGGGGTTGATAACCCTGAGAAGGCTTTTTTTCCATGTTCCGCCATTGCCCTGACTGAGAATGACAACACCTGCAGTCCACATTATTATTGTCGAAACAAGCTGGAACATACTCGCATACAGAAGGCCTTCCACGCCATATAATGCTGTTATCAGAGGGAAACCGAGAAAAATAGTGTTCCCGAACATGGAATGGACTTTGAAAACAGCAGCTTCCTGCCCTTTAAAACGGAAGATCCGGGAAGCAGTAAGCCCGAGAAGAAAGAGCAAAAGAATGACAAAACCGGAAACCGCAAGCACTGTCAGACTGTTTGAGATCAGCCTGGGAGTTGCTTCGAGCCTGAAAAAATTCGTAAAGAGCATCAGGGGTAGAGAGATGTTGAAAATAATCTTTGAGAGAATATCCTTAGACTCGCTGGTAAAAACCCTGAACCTGGCAGCTATTGCACCAATGACGACAACAACTGCGAGAATGAATATCTGACTGATTACAACCTGTGTCTGCATAGCTCAAGGAAGGATCTAAAAGTAGTATTTTTAATTTTCAGTGCAAAAACAGCTTCTGATTTCTGTATCAGTTGATCAAGTTACGGGACATTTGATACCGGTTCTTATGAGAAATAGTTAAATTTGAACATTATTAACCAATCCTTATGCAATGAAAATTAAATACTTTTTGTGTGTTCTTCTCGCGGCGGCTGCCATAAGCCAGGGATCTGCCGCCCAGGAGCCGGCTTATAAAATTTCTCTCGCCGAATGGTCACTTAACAGGACAATCAGGAAGGGACTTATGACCAACATGGACTTTCCAAGGGTTGCCAAAGAGACCTACGGACTTGATGCAGTTGAATATGTCTCGACTTTCTTCCGTGATAAGGCAGAGGACATGGAGTATCTTGCGAATCTCAAAAATGAATGTGAAAAATACGGAGTGAAGAGCCTGATCATAATGGTCGACGGTGAAGGAAGCCTTGCCGATACATCACTTACTGCAAGGAACAAGGC
>JAVEZS010000005.1:70304-94935 GCA_034002885.1 Bacteroidales bacterium | reverse complement strand
TCGATCCAGAACCTTGTTGCCGATGGTATCTCGTAGGAAACAAGAGTGAGCATCCCGGCAATTTTCCTGTTATTCTCAGCTACGAAAAGATGAGTACCCTTTCTTTTGAGAATCCTGCTGAGATGCTCAGGTGTCAATACGGCTCCCCCCGGGGAAAGCTGAGGAAGCAAAGCTGTAACTGCCCTGAAAATACTTTCTCCCGGCCTTTTGATTTCTCTTATCTTCATCGGCTGTCTTATTAGTGATTATATTTCCCGCAAAGAACGTAATCCAGTTTCCAGTCGCCGGCAAAAACCGTGCTGGGAGCCGTTTTAATTCCGTGAGGAAACCGATACGAAACCTTTAAGGGCATGACATGCTAAATAAAATTCCCGTCATAGTCCACTGCCGGATCCGGATCTGACAGATCAATAACTCTCTGAAATCCTGTATTCCCGTTTTTATGCGTCGAGGAGCCTGCGTTATAACACCTGCTGATCCCCCACGTACCGTGGTAAATCTTTCCCGCGCTTATCGGGTCAACGTGGTAGTGACCGAAAAGAAGAAGATCGATCCTGTTTTCGATCACCATCCTCAGACTGTAACTGTCCTTGAGATGCATAGCCGGTTTATAGTCGAAAGGATGATGATGGAGATAGACAACCTTTTGCTTCCCTTCGACATCTTTACTGCCGAGGATCTTCTCTAGACGTTCCAGCTGGTCCGTGCCCAGTTCACCCTCCGAAAGGAAGCGATCGACCCCCTTGAGCTCCTCGGCAGTGGAGTCGAGGCCGATAAAAGCCGTTTCGTCTATTATGTCGAGCCTGGGATATGTAAGTTCGCGGTTTCCGAAGTATCTTTCCTTGAAGATACCGACATACCTGTATTTTCCCCGCACTCCTGATCCATAGTCGTGATTGCCGGGAACAGGCAAAACAGTATAGCCTTTCTCCTTCAGAAGCATGATCCCCTTCAGAGCTTCATCAGTCTGGCGGGCATGATTTGCATTGTCGACGATATCCCCGGTGATCACAATCACATAATCAGAAGGGGGTTGGCTGAGGGAGGAGATATTTTCAATAATTGCCATGAACTTTTCTCCGCAATCCTTATGCCCCACATGGAGGTCCGAAAGGTGGATGATCTTTTTCATGAAAGTCAGGTACTACTGAATGCCTCAGCCAAGGAGTTGTCTTACCTTTGCAGAAATCTCCTTCCCGTCTGCCTTGCCGGAAAGTTCCTTAACAGCTATTCCCATTACCTTCCCCAGATCGGAAGAGGTTTTTGCCCCAATTTTCTCAATGACAGCTTTTATCACCGCAGTCAGCTCTTCATCGCTGATCTTTGCAGGAAGGTATCTCTCCAGGATATCAGCTTCAGCCACTTCTTTTTCCCACAGGTCAATGCGCTCCTGGCTCTTGTAGATCTCAGCAGACTCGCGTCTTTGTTTGACCAGTTTCTGGATGATCCTAGTCTCTTCTTCCTCTGTAAGGCGGGTGTCGGGGCCCTTCTCGGAGCGGGCAAGCAAAAATGCCGTCTTGGCTGCTCTTACTGCTTCGAGCAATACTTTATCCTTAGCTTTCATAGCGGTAATAAGATCGCCAGCTACTCTTTCTGTTAGTGACATTGTTCAATATCTTTTAATGATTCATCTGTAAAGATAACAGAAACCTCAATAGGGGCTTTTACTTTTATAATGTTCAGATATTTTACGGGGTATTATTTTCCCGGCATGGATTTATGCCTGGAACTGAAGTTCAGTGCTGGTTTTGTATAGTCCGTTGTCTTTTGCCGGAAGCTCATTGTGTGACACCAGTTCAATCACCCATCCTCTTTCGACGGTAATTATCCTGTCAGCGTCGCTCATAGTGTCAAAGGGATGGACAATTAAAACTTATCAGGTTTCCTTTCATATCGTCCTTGTGTTCAGCCATTGTCGTTAGGTTGAAACTTAAAGCTTTCCGGATGATGTTTAATTTTCTGATCACGGGCTATGAGGTTTTAAACATTTTGGGTTACATACTGTTTTCTTTTAATGAAATTGCTATTCCTGCCAGGCAGGAAAAAGCTATTTCCGGATTTCATATATTAGTTGTATGAACAAAGAAATCAGATCGCCACGGGAGGATAATGAAAGTGATGCAATGGTTTTCGGACAGTTCCCGGTAACAGGAATGTCGTGTGCATCATGCGCCGCGAATATTGAAAAAAAGCTTTCCCGGATTGAAGGAGTGGCAAACGTTTCTGTAAACCTTGCCTCCGAGGTTGTTTCGGTTAAGTATGATCCTTCAGTAGTAACTCCGGAAGGACTTAAGGAGAATGTTATCTCAATAGGGTATGACCTGATAACCGATGAGGAAGGGAAGGCTGAAGGGAATACAGGAAGCAATAAGCTTTCAAGGTACAGGTCTATGAGGAGAAGGACTGTTGCTGCACTGATACTTGCAGTGCCCCTGGTGGTTATTGGAATGTTTTTCATGAACATGCAGTATGCCAGATGGATAATGTGGGCTCTCTCAACTCCGATACTTTTCTGGTCAGGAAGACCATTCTTCATAAATGCCTGGAGGCAGCTGAAACATGGTACTTCGTCGATGGACACTCTGGTTTCCTTGAGCACGGGAATAGCTTACACATTCAGTGTCTTTAACACACTCTTCCCGGCATTCTGGGAAAACAGATCACTTCATGCCCATGTATATTTCGAGGCGGCAGGAGTGGTAATAGCGCTCGTGCTTCTCGGAAAACTCCTTGAAGAAAGGGCAAAAGCCAAAACTTCATCAGCACTGAAGAAGCTTATCGGACTTCAGCCAAGGACTGTTTTCAGGGTAATGAACGACGGAGAGGTAAGAGAATTCCTTATATCGGCCATTAAGCCTGGCCATGAAATACTTGTAAGGCCGGGAGAGAGAATTCCGGTTGACGGAAGGGTTACATCAGGAAACAGCTACATTGATGAAAGCATGATAACCGGGGAGCCTGTACCGGTATTCAGGGAGGCTGGTTCGAATATCTTTGCCGGCACAGTAAACCAGAAAGGCACTTTTAAGTTTGTCGCAGAGAAGGTTGGATCGGATACCCTTCTGGGAAGTATCATAAAGTTTGTGGCTGAGGCTCAGGGCAGTAAAGCCCCGGTTCAGAAACTTGCAGACAAGGTGGCATCGGTATTTGTCCCGGCAGTGGCCGCGATTTCTGTTGTTACCCTTGGTGTATGGTTGATAGCCGGAGGAGAGAACTCATTTATCCAGGGACTTCTTTCAATGATAACAGTTCTTGTTATAGCATGCCCCTGCGCACTGGGACTGGCCACACCCACAGCCGTCATGGTGGGAATAGGGAAGGGGGCCGAAAACAATATTCTCATCAGGGATGCCGAATCGCTGGAACTGGCAGGGAAAATAAATACTATTTTGCTGGATAAGACAGGAACGGTAACAGAGGGAGTTCCCTCGGTGGCAAAAGCAGTTTGGAGATCTGAAGAAATGAGGCTTGAGAGCGAAAATATTCTGGCTTCGCTCGAGACAATGTCGGAACACCCTCTTGCCGGAGCGGTGGTGAGGTATCTCGAAGGAAAAACCAGGTTGCTGGCAGCAGGGGAGGTGGAAAATTTACCAGGGAAAGGTGTTACAGGTCTTTTTGAAGGACGGAGATACTATGCAGGCAGCCGGAGGCTGATTAACGAAAAGAATATTGTCATAAGCAGTGAACTCGCTTTTCAGGCTGAAAAGTGCGAAGCAGATGCGATGACGGTGGTGTTCTTCTCCGATAGCTCAGAAGTTCTGGCTTTTATTGCCCTTTCGGACCGGATACCGGAAAGTTCAATAAAGGCAGTCAGGGAGCTGAAGAAAATGGGAATAGAAGTGTTTCTCGTCACGGGAGATAATGAAATAAGCGCCCGTTCGGTTGCGGACAGGACAGGCATAGTAAATGTCAGGGCAGGAATGCTGCCAGCCGACAAGGCATCACTGGTTGAGGAGCTGCAGGGAAGAGGCATGATTGTGGGAATGGCAGGCGACGGGATAAACGACAGCCAGGCTCTTGCTACAGCAGATATCAGCATTGCAATGGGGAAAGGATCGGATATAGCCATTGATGCGGCAAAGATGACTATCCTTGGAAATGACCTTACTGCTTTGGCTTCGGCAGTGAGACTGAGCAGGAGGACCGTAAGGACAATACGCCAGAACCTTTTCTGGGCTTTTATATATAACATTATAGGTATCCCGCTTGCCGCAGGGGTTCTGTACCCTGTTAACGGGTTCCTTCTTAATCCTATGGTGGCAGGTGCGGCTATGGCCCTCAGCAGCGTAAGCGTGGTTACCAACAGCCTGAGATTGAAATACTCTGAATAATTTTTGGTGCTGGTTGCTGGTTGCTAGATGCTTGATAGTGAATGTTTTGGACATCAAGTGTTTTTGTAAGTATTTTAGATTGCCTTGAAAATATTCTACCTGACGAGTAACCAGGAACGAGCACCTAGCACCCAGCAACCTGATTTAAACTGTACTTTCAGGAATTATCTTTTCCTCGGGTTCAACATGGATCGTGACGGTCAGGTTTTCATAAAGGTTTTTCAGGTCATCCTCTATCATATCGCAGTATCCGTGAGCATTGCCTACAGATTCGTCGGCCGGTATCTCGACATGAAGGTCTACAAACCTGTAGTTCCCGGCTATTCTGGTCCTCAGATCATGATAATTGACCTTCATCAGATCCAGTCGCTCCTCAAGCCGTTTAATCTCCTCACTGCCCCATGATGTGTCAATAAGAGGGGAAAAGGCCTTTTTCAGAAGGACGACTGATTCCCTGATAATGAAAAGCGCAACCACACAGGCAATAACAGGGTCGAACCAGCTTATGCCGGTAAGCATTATAAGGCCAAGCCCTGCTGCAACCCCAAGCGAAGTATATACATCTGTTTTAAGATGAAGTGCGTCTGCTTCAAGAGCGACAGAGTTGGTCTCGCGTGCTACTTTATAAAGCCTGCGAGAGACAAATGTATTGACGATGGCAGAGAAGAACATTACAGCTGTCCCCAGCCATATCGTCTCCAGCACTATGGGTTCCCCAAGAAGTTTCCTGACAGCTTCGGTAATGATAATCGCTGCAGCAACCAGTATAAGAAGTCCTTCAACGACACCTGAAATGTTTTCAAATTTCCCGTGTCCGTAAGGGTGCCTCCTGTCGGGAGGAGTGTCGGAGATTCTTACGGCAAAGAAAGCTATCATGGCTGCAATAAGATCCATACCTGAATGAATTGCCTCTGATATTATACTTACAGAACCGCTTGCAAAACCTACGACAAGCTTAAGTGCTGTCAGCAGTGAGTTTGAAATGACAGAGAGGCGTGCAATTTTTATTTTCTTTTCCATTAACGGCTGACAGGTGGCGTATGATTTTCGTTAGATGATATTGCTGACACAAATTTAGCTAATATTTATTCTGCAGGATCTGGACGCGAATGGAGGTCAGAGTTTTGATACATATTCACGGACATTCTCTATAAGCCATCCGGGAGTGGAAGTAGCCCCGCAGATTCCAGCCGATTCCTTCCCGGTAAACCATGAAGGATCTATTTCTTCGGCAGAAGTTATAAAATGGGTTTCGGGATTCACGCTTTTGCATACCTGGTACAGCATTTTCCCGTTTGAGCTCTCCTTGCCGCTTACAAAAACAATGACATCATGGTTTTTTGCAAAGGTCCTGAGATGGTGCTCCCTGTTTGATACCTGACCGCAAACCGTATTATGGTAATGAAACCCCATCACGGGATCTATTTTACCTTCTTCAGTCATCCTTTTCCTGATGAGCTCCTTAATCTGGTCGTATCCGTCAATTTCCATCGTTGTCTGGGAGAAGAGCGTTACCGGACGCGAAAAGTCGATCCTTTCGAGATCGGCGGGTCTGGAGATGAGTATTCCCTCATCGCCTGTCTGACCGAGAAGACCAATAACTTCAGCGTGTCCTGGTTTCCCGTACACTACTATCTGTCCGTTTCCCTTCTTTGATTTCTGCCATGCTTCCTTGATCCTCGACTGAAGCTTCTTTACGATCGGGCAGGTGGCCTCAATAATGGTAATGTTATTTTCCTGAGCAGTCCAGTAAGTTGAGGGTGGTTCTCCATGGGCCCGTATCAGAACTTTGCAGTTGTGAAGTTCCCTGAACTCATGATGCCTGATAGTTACAAGCCCAAGAGAAGCAAGCCGTTCGACCTCTCTGTCGTTGTGAACGATCTGACCGAGGGAATATACCGTTTCTCCTTTACTGAGAGCCTCTTCAGCTATTCTGACGGCATTATGTACGCCGAAACAGAATCCTGATTTTTTATCAGTTTCAACGATCATAATACTTCTTCGATATTATCTCCATTACCCATTCCATCTGCTCATCCACAGTCATCCTTGAGTTGTCGAGAACCATGGCATCGTCTGCCTTCCTGAGGGGACTGATATCCCTGTTCTCGTCAGCTATATCCCGGGCAATGATGTTCTTCCTTATCTCATCGGGGTCGACATGGATATTTTTTGACCTTAACTCGTCATACCTTCTTTTTGCCCTTATATCTACTGATGCTGTCATGAAAATCTTCAGATCGGCATCGGGAAATACCACAGTTCCAATGTCACGTCCGTCCATCACAATCCCCTTGAAAACCCCTATCTGGCGCTGAAGCTCCACCATTTTTTCCCTTACTTCAGGGATCTGGCTTATTCTGCTGACGTGCGACGAAACCTCTATTCCCCTGATCTCTCTTTCGACGTTCTCATTATTCAGGTAAGTCTCGTATTCGCCAATGTCAGGATTATAGACAAAACAAATATCTATATCGCCTATGTCGGCCAGAATATCGTTCATCCTTATTTCTCCCTTTCCGGCATATCCCTTTCTGAGACAGTAAAGCGTGACTGCGCGGTACATGGCACCACTGTCAATATATATGTAATTCAGTTCCCTTGCTATTGCTTTGGCAAAGGTGCTTTTACCGCAGGAGGAATATCCGTCTATGGCAATTATCAGTTTTTTCTCCATAGCATATTTCAGAATTCACAAAGATGAGAAATTAAACAGCGAAAATCAATTATTGTTTCAGTTCCGCAGCCTATGGTACATAAGACCTGGCTTTACAATTGCCGAAAAATGCAACGATGATCCTGCAAGATGATATGATGCCATTCCAAATTCGACAGCAAGCACAGAAGTATTAAGTCCGAATCCCCATGATAACCCGGTTCCTCCACTTCCCGCGCTGCTTTTCAGTTCGCTTCTTCTCTGATGGTTGTATCCTGCGCTGAGATAAAAGTTACGGTGAGGTATAATTTCCACACCGGCTGTAAGATGCCGGAGAAGGTCTTCGGCAAAGCCGCTGCTGTTTTCCGTTTCATCATCGGCGGTTGAATTGTAATCATGAGTGAGGTCAAACTTTCCGAGATTCCTTGCCGTGACAGAAATTCTGAAGGGAGCGTGTGCCGGCTTGACTGTGATGCCTGCAAGAAGCTCGAAGGGAAGTTTTCCGCGTTCCTCTCCGGCGTAGGTTGTAAGCTGAACCCCGCCGTTCCTCAGAACCAGGCCCGCTGATAAAAGGTTACTGGGGTTATGCCACGATATTCCAACATCGAATGCGAACCCGAACGAATTATACCTCTCAAGGTGTGAAATGACCGGTTTAAAGTTTATTCCTATTGAAAAGTTAGAATCGACAGGGTGTGAATATATGAGGGTGAAAGCTGATTCGGAAGCGCTGAAAGAGCCGGTTATGTTGCCTGCGATATCAGCCTCTGTGAAAGAACCGTAACTAAGGTAACTTATCCCGGCAGCAAGACATCCCGGGCCCTTCAATTCCGGTGAATAAAGTACAAGGCCATAGTTTATCCCCGCGAGATAATCGGAGTAGTTAAGTGCCAGGCTTCCCGACATCGAAGAATCGAGCAGGGCAGGGTTATGCCACGACATGTTCAGCCCAGATCCATTGAGAGATATGTTCGATCCGCCCAGCGAGGATATGAGTCCCGAATGTGTTAGGTTAAGAAATTCGTAAACGTTGTCTCCTCCTGTTTGCGGAAGACAGACAGGTCCTGAGAAAATGACAAGCAGTATTACGGAGATCCTTTTTGCCATCAACCTTAATGTTATCGTAAATATAAGGCTTTTCCCCGTCGAATGATTAAACGGTCTGTATTGTGATTGTAACTCACGCAGTCTTTCCGGTGAGTATAACGGCATCATCGCTCCGGGTGCGCTGACCGTTAATCTGCGACATAATGAGTCCTGAAACAACAACAGCCATACCGATCATGTTCTGAAGGCTAAGCTTGTCGCCCAGTATGAAAAAGGAAAATATGGCTGTGAAAACAGGAATGAAATTGGTGAATACGTTTGCCCTCGTTACTCCCATATTCCTCATTGAATATGCGAAGAGGATAAAAGCGCCACAGGAAGCAAAGACAGCAAGTTCTGCAACGGGAAGGAAGGCTGAAAAACTAAAAGGTGTGTTGAGAAGGGGCTTTATCTCGAAAACCAGGAGAATCGGAAGAAAAAGGACAGCCCCTATGGCATTCTGGATATTAACGATAAAAACCGGCCCGTAACTTCCAACGAGTCTGCTTAATGTAAGATTGTATCCTGCTGCCGAAAAAACCGCCAGCATAAGAAGGGCGAGCCCTTTTATATTGAATGTAAGGGTTCCTTCACCGTTCATTACGAAGATCACCACCCCGGCAAAGGAAACAAGTATCCCAATATAATTAATGACCCTGAGCCTTTCCCTGAAAATGATCCAGGCTCCTATTGTGGCCACAACAGGGATCGTCGATATCAAAACCGATCCTACAGTGGCGGATACATAAGTAAGGCCGTAACTCTCCCCCAGAAAATAGAGAAAGGGCTCAAAAAGAGCCAGCATGAAAAACAAACCGCGGTCTTCCTTCTTTATCTTCACAAATTTCTTCTTAACCGCCAGATACGACGACAGGAGAATTACCGAAATAATAAGCCTCATGTAGACAATGGCAATAGGCCTGTAACTCTCGTTGGCTATTTTGAACCAGATGAAGGAGAAGGCCCAGAATATCATCGCCAGAAGAATTCCTCCATATACCCTTACAGGTTGCTTCACCTCTTTAAATTAAAACTTATTTAGGGTGGCGAATTTAAATCTAATACCTGTAAATTGTACTTTTACAACAGACTATTTTGATGATCAATGTAGTTGTGGTTTTAGAACAGTTGTTGGGCCGGATGATAAAAGGTCTTGCAATAAGCATATTAACAGCTGTATAGAGCGTGGATAGCTTTCGAATAGGTTCGATGCTGAATGGTTTTTTAATTTGCAGGTGAAACGATAATTATTATATTTGCCGCCTCCGGGAAGGCAGTACCGGTGCTTGATTACGGGAAAACCTTACCGGATAAAGAATACTAATACTGGAAAAATGAAAATATTGGTTTGCATAAGCAATGTTCCTGATACAACAACAAAGATCAGGATCGCTGAAGGGAATTCGTCGATCGATACCGCTGGTATACAGTGGGTTATAAACCCATGGGATGAACTGTCGCTTACACGTGCACTTGAGCTGAAGGAAGCATCAGGAGGAGTGATAAAATCGGTTACAGTGGTCCATGCCGGCCCTGTCTCATCGGAACCGACAATAAGAAAAGCCCTGGCAATAGGAGCAGACGATGCCGTTAGAGTTAATCTGGCAGCAAAGGATGCCTACTCCGTCGCATTTGAGCTTTCGGAGGTGATAAAGAACGACGGGTACGACCTTATTATGTCCGGTATCGAATCGAGCGATTTTAACGGATCGGCAGTTGGCGGGATGATATCTGAATTTCTTGGAATTCCTTCTGTTTCGTCGGTGTCGGGAATCACTTATGAAAATGGTTCAATACTGATGACAAGGGAAATCGATGGCGGAAGGGAAACGGTAAAAGTGCCCTCGCCTTTTGTCGCTGTTGTTCAGAAGGGAATAGCGAAGGAGCCAAGGATTGCCTCGATGAGAGGAATAATGAGTGCTAGGACAAAACAGATAAGGGTGGTCGAACCAGCCGGAAACACGCATCTTACCGAAGTTGTCAGTTACGAGAAACCAGAGCCCCGTGCTGCATGCAGGTTTGTTGATCCGGAAAATCCGGCCTTACTGATAGAGCTTCTTCAGAATGAAGCCAAAGTACTATAAACTAAACAACAAGAAAAAGCCAAACTATGTCAATACTCGTATACACCGAGAACTGGGAAGGAAAATTCAAGAAACTATCGTTTGAACTGGTTTCTTATGCCTCTGCGCTGGCAGAAATGATGAATACAAGTGTTACAGCCTTGTCTATAGGCAATGCCGGCATTGAAGAGCTGAAAAAGCTTGGCATTTACGGAGCATCGAAAATCCTTAATATAGCCGATGAGGGAGTCAGGGTTTTCGACAACCAGGCTTATACGGAATTAATAGCAGACGCTGCTCAAAAAGAGGGAGCAACTGTGGTGATCCTCTCAAACAATATCAGCGGGAAGGCTCTTGCCCCAAGACTATCGGTAAGACTTAAAGCCGGTCTTGGATCGGGAGTCAGCAGGCTGCCCCTGAGTCTCGATCCTTTCACCGTTTATAAAAGAGCTTATTCAGGAAATGCCTACGCTCACCTTATTATAAATACCGGGATAAGGATTCTGACGCTGGCCCAGAATTCATTTGAGATGAGGGAGAAGCCTACAGGAGCCGAACCTGTGATAGTGAGAAATGCGGTCACAACGACTCCGGTCACTGAAGTTACTGACCGGTCGGTACAGGCAGGAAAGATACTGCTTACTGACGCAGGGATTGTTGTTTCAGGAGGAAGGGGAATGAAATCGCCCGAAAACTGGAAGCCGCTGGAGGAACTGGCATCACTCCTGGGAGGGGCAACCGCCTGCTCGAGACCGGTCTCGGATGAGGGCTGGAGACCTCATGAGGAGCACACCGGCCAGACCGGAAAAATTATAGCACCGGACCTTTATCTCGCCGTCGGCATATCGGGAGCTACCCAGCATCTCGCAGGGGTAAGCTCTTCCAAATATATCGTAGCAATAAACAACGACAAGGATGCCCCAATATTCGAATCAGCACAATATGGAATCGTGGGTGATGCAATGAAGGTTCTGCCGAAACTTGTGGAAGCGGTGAAAGCAATAAAGAAATAGATCTTACCTCTGATGGCCAGACAGATAATATTTGCAGTTACCCTGATTGTCACTCTTGCTGTTTTTGCTTACACAGTGAAAAAACTTGCCGCATATTTCAGCTTTACAACACCGGCATTTGCAGTAAGGGATATAAGAAAAAGACTGATCCTGACCCTGCGGGTTGCCTTCGGGCAGACAAAGATATTCAGACGGCCGGTGCTTGGATTACTTCATGCACTTGTTTTCTGGGGCTTCTGCCTTATCCTTTTCGGAAGTATTGAAATGGTAATTGATGGCCTTGCGGGAACTGAACGTTCTCTTCATTTAATGGGCGGTTTTTATGATTTCATGATCGCCTCGGGAGACATATTCGCTGTTATAGTGGCAGTTTCGATATTAGTGTTCCTTGTGAGGCGTCTTTTTCTTCACGTTCCCAGGTTTGGGGGCATCGAGATGAAGAAGCGGTCGCATGCTGATGCCAACAGTGCTCTTACTCTTATTCTTCTTCTCATGGTTTCACTCCTGTCGATGAACACGGGATATACAGGGGAGATGTCGGCGAATGGAGAATCTGTTCACGGGATCTTTCCGGTAAGCGGTGAAATTGCAGGACTTATGGGGAATCTTTCCGGAAGCGGGTTCCATATGCTTCATGAGATTTCGTGGTGGACCCATATCCTTCTTATATTCCTGTTTGCCAATTACCTGCCGTATTCAAAGCACTTCCATGTTTTTATGTCTGTTCCCAATGTTTTTCTTTCGAGGCTCGATCCTCTGGGGAAACTGGAGAACATGGACAGCATAACAAGGGAGGTGAAACTGATGCTCAACCCTGAGACAGCCTTTTCACCATCAGCTGAAACAGATGCGCCGGCGAGATTCGGAGTGAAGGATGTCCAGGATGTCAGCTGGAAGAACTACCTGGATTCTCTCTCCTGTACCGAATGCGGACGTTGCACATCAGTATGTCCGGCCAATCTTACCGGTAAATTGCTGTCGCCGCGAAAGATAATGATGGATCTCAGGGCAAGGATGAGAGAAAAGGGACCCCTAATGATAAAGAACGGTAAAGAATCCGAGGACGGCCGTTCCCTGCTGGGAGATTATATTTCTCATGAGGAGCTGTGGGCATGTACGACATGCAATGCCTGTGCTCAGGAGTGCCCTATAAATATAAACCAGCCCTCGCTTATCGTTGACATGAGACGATACCTTGTTCTGGAGGAAGCCTCAGCACCGGGCGAACTTAAAAGTATTTTCAGCAATATCGAAAACAATGGCGCCCCGTGGCAATACTCGGCCGAGGAGAGGCTTAACTGGGCAAAGGATCTGGAATTTACACTTCCGGTTTTTTCAGAACTGAACAATTCCGTGGCTCGACCTGAATACCTGTTCTGGGTAGGATGCGCCGGAGCTTTCGACGACAGGTACAAAAAGGTCGTCAGAACCTTTGCCATCATTCTGAACAGGATGAACATAAACTTTGCGGTGCTGGGGAAAGAAGAAACCTGTACCGGCGACCCGGCCAGAAGAGCTGGCAATGAGATGCTTTTTCAGATGCAGGCCCTTCAGGTGACAGAACTTCTTAACGGATACGGAATCAGGAAGATAATCACAACCTGCCCACACTGTTACAATACATTTAAAAATGAATACCCCGATCTCGGAGGGTCATTTGAAGTGATAAGCCATGTGGAGTTTTTAAACAACCTTATCCAGGAAGGAAGGCTAAAACTCAACAGACAGGCAATGAAAGACGTGAAAATAACGTTTCACGACCCGTGTTATCTGGGGAGGGCCAATGAAATATATTCTGAGCCCAGACAGATATTGCATTCAATGACTGACAGATATTCGGAGATGGAAAGGAACAGAAGCTTCGCTTTGTGTTGCGGTGCAGGAGGAGGACAGATGTTCAAGGAAGCGGAGAAAGGTAAAGGAGAGGTCTTTCTTGAGAGGACCGGAGAAGCCCTTCTCACAGGAGCTGATATAATTGCAACTGCCTGCCCTTTCTGCATGACGATGCTGACCGACGGCCTGAAATACCGGAACAGGGAAGAAGACGTGAAAAACATGGATATTGCCGAAATAGTGCTGCAGGCGATGGAGACATGATGAAATAATGTAATAATCAATAAGGTAATGGAGACCAGAAAAGTTTTAAAGAGCGGTGAATTTCTCGTAAGCGAAACCGTGGCAAATGATATTTTCATACCTGAAGAATTCAGCGAGGAACAACTGATGATAGCTCAGACCTGCAGGGATTTTCTAGAAACGGAAGTGTATCCCCGGATGTCTGATCTTGAGAAGGGAGACAGGGGACTGATGAGAGAGGTCCTCATGAAGGCCGGTGAACTCGGAATGCTTGGCATATCGGTTCCGGAAGAATACGGAGGATTCGGACAGTCGTTCGTTACACAGATGCTGGTTGCTGAAACAACCGGAGCGGGCTATTCATTTTCAGTTGCCTACATGGCCCATTGCGGGATCGGGACAATGCCTGTGATGTACTACGGCAATGAGGATCAGCGCATGAGATACGTCTCAAAACTGTCGACGGGAGAGCTTATCGGAGCCTATTGCCTTACAGAGCCCGGAGCAGGAAGCGATGCAAATTCAGGAAAGACAAATGCCCGTCTCTCGGACGATGGCAGGCATTATATTATCAACGGCCAGAAAATGTGGATCACAAACGCTGGCTTTGCAGATACCCTTATAGTTTTTGCAAAGATCGACAACGACAGGGTGCTGAGTGCATTTATTATCGAAAGCAATAATCCCGGTGTTGTCATTGGAAATGATGAGCATAAAATGGGTATAAAGGGTTCTTCAACAGCCCAGATATATTTCAACGATGTAAAGGTCTCGGTCGAGAACATGCTTGGAAAGAGAGGAGAGGGATTCCGGATAGCGCTGAGCATCCTTCATATGGGAAGGCTGAAGCTGGGCGCCAACGTACTCGGAGCTGCAAAGAAAGCTGTTAACGACTCGGTTAAGTATGCAAACGAGAGAAAACAGTTCGGGGTGCTTATCTCTTCATTCGGAGCTATTAAACACAAGCTTGCACAACAGGTTATCAGACTTTTTGCCTCAGAATCGGCTGTTTACAGAGTAAGCAAGGATATCGACGTCCTTATGGAAAAGCTGAAACAGAAATACGGCGACAAGGGGCGGGCTGCCATCGAGGCAATAAGCCATTATGCAGTTGAGGCAGCGATACTTAAAGTAGCCGGTTCGGAAATGCTAGATTATATTGCCGACGAAGCAGTTCAGATTCACGGAGGAATGGGCTACTCGGCCGAAATGGATGTGGAAAGGGGTTACCGCGATTCGAGGATCAACAGGATATTTGAAGGAACCAACGAAATAAACCGACTCCTGGTTTCCGACACGGCGATGAAAAGGGCTATGAAGGGCGACTTTGACCTCTTCGGCGAGGCTGAGCGACTCTTCAGCAACCCCGGAGTACTGACGGGCCAGGCACAATCTGAGGAGACATATTTCGATGAGAAGAAAAGATACTGCAGCAACTTCAAAAAAATAGTCCTGATCTGCATTCACGGTGCAATGAAGAATTTCGGTAAAGGTTTGGTTTATGAACAGGAAGTTATGAACAACATCGCCGAAATGATGATGGAGGTCTACCTTTCGGAGTCTCTTGCTCTAAGGATTGAAAAGCTTGAAGGACTGAAGGGTGTTAATCCGGTTTACAGGGATATCCTCGATGTCAATATATCAGATACCGCCGCAATCTTAAGAAAAGAGAGTGCCGACGCCATAAATGCATTTGCCACCGGAGAAATGGCAGACAGTCTTATCACTGCCACAGAAGCACTATCGCGTGTAAAAGGAATTAACGTTAAGGAGGCCCGCAGAAGAATTGCAGACAAGCTAATCGGCGACAACATCTATAAATTCTGATACTGCCGGGGAACTGATGCCTCTCGGCTCCCCGACTAATTTTTCCTGCAGGTTCCGATTTTTCTTCACCTGATCGGAAGGGGAAATTTTCCCTTTCCGGATTAGTTATTATTTTAAAGGCCCGGTCTTCTGTCAAAACTCAGTTGTGAACAACCAGGAGTCCCCCTGACGTATCAATATGTCGTTATATTTTCCTGCATACGAATCGCAGAAGGTCATTTCTGTGTCAGAATAACCACCTTTTACTTCAATCAGCCGGAAATGGTAAGCCAGCATAATCAAAGACACTGCAATATTCTGTATAACAATATATTAACTCTTAATATTCTATACTTCATAAATTACAACTCCAAGTTTAATATTTGTCATTTGATCTTTTGACATATGTCAATATTTTATATGATAAACAGCATTGTTATTTTTCTAAAAAAATGGCGGTAATATATTATTAATCAGTATTATCAGATATCTTTGTGAAACAACTAACAGAAAACGATAATGAAAACAAGGAAATTGCCGCTTCTGTTGTCTTTCCTGTTCCTTCTGGCGGGAATGGCACTGTTTTCATCCTGTGAAAAGTATGTCTATCAGGTTGAGACGGTTGATCCGGAGGAGCCGGTTCTTTACGGTACACAGATACAGCCAATATTCACTGCCAACTGCATTTCCTGTCACAAGGGCAGCCGCAGTCCCGACCTGCGTGTAGGCAGTTCATTTGAAGCCCTGACAGGCGGAGGTTATGTGAACCTGCCTGCTGCCGACAGCCGGCTTTATAAAATGGTGGTTTCAGGTAGCCACACGGCCTTTACCCTCGATGCAGAAAAACAGCTGATACTTCTTTGGATTGAGCAGGGTGCACAGAATAACTGATAGCGTAACCTTAATAACCCAGATAATATGAAACCCGCATGTTTCAAAACACAAACCTTAAGGAAAAGTTTTCCATGTGGGTTCCCTGTCTGCAAACAGGCAGGCATGTGACCTTTAAAATTTAAATTATTTACACATGAAAAAGAGCCTTATAATATTGTTACTGTCAGTTTTTGCTGTTTCTCTTTCAGCTCAGGAAGAAAGCGTAGAGAAGGCAGAAGCAAAACCGGTCAGGTTTACCTTCGGGACCGGCCTCCTTATTGACAATCAGACAGTGGAGACTCCTTACAAAGGGGGAATGGAACTCCAGATACATCACAGGTTCAGCCTTATCGAGAACTATCACAATCTCTTCGGTATCTACGGGGCTGCAAATACCAGACTGGGTCTGAATTTCGGGGTCACCGACAGACTGATGATAGGAGCCGGAACAACAAAGGACTATAAGCTTCAGGACATACAGTGGAAATATCTGATCCTCCGGCAGACCGAAGACAACAGCATGCCTGTTTCTCTCTCCTATTACGGTAATTTCGTTCTGGATCTCCGGAAGGAGGAAGCCTTCGGACCTCTCGACAGGTACAGGGATATTCACAGACTTTCCTATTTTACCCAGTTTATTGTTGCGAGGAAGTTCAGCGAAAAGATATCTGCCCAGATAGCTCCTTCAGTGATCTATTTCAATGCGGTGCCTCAGTATACAAACGAGTCAAAATACAAAAACCTCAACTTCGGCATCTCAGCAGGTGCAAAGGCTTCACTGTTCGGGTCACATTCGCTACTTCTTGAATACGACCAGCTGCTTACAAAACAGGATCTCGACGATGAGGAGCTGAAACCAAGGCCTAACCTTTCGCTGGGATGGGAGATTGGCACTGCCACTCACACCTTTCAGGTATTCGCTGCCAACTATTCCCAGATAATAAACCAGAGGAACCTCCTCTTTAATACGAACGACTTTGCCGACGGCGAATTCCTTTTCGGATTCAATATCACGGTTAGATTTTAACGAAACCAGAAAAAAATGACAGTTTCAGAAATGAAATGCCTGTCCCTGATCCTTCTTCTACCCGTGGGATTATCTTCCTTTGCATCTGACAGGGCAAATAATGCAGAAAATGCGGCCGACACAGTCACCTATATCTCCCCCTTCCATGAGGATAATGAACGATGCTTTGTGTGCCACGGACAGAAAACCTACTCCTACACAAATGAAAATCTTGGACGTGAGGTGAAGGCCATGATGTTCTCGGAAAGAATAGTTGAAAGGGGGGAGTTCTATATTTCAAATCACAAGAGCTTCAGCTGCACCGACTGCCATTCTGAGGATTATGTCACTTTCCCTCATCCCGGAGAACTCAGGATGGAACAGAACTTCAATTGCCTCGACTGCCACGGAGGCGATGACATGTTCTCACAATTCAACTTTGAGATTATCGATGCTGAATACCGGGAAAGCGTCCATTTCAAACTCGAGGAAGAGGGTTTTTCGTGCTGGAAATGCCATGGCCCCCACGACTACAGGATTAACATCCGTAACAGTACAAACATAAAGGAGACCATACTTTACGATAACAATATCTGCCTGCACTGTCATTCTGATTATGACAGGTTCCGCCTTCTTTCAGAAAGGGAAGAAATAAGCATTCTCGAAACGCATAAATGGCTTCCCAATCAGGCTGCACATTTCAGAAGCGTCAGATGCATCGAGTGTCATACGCAGGTTAATGATTCAGTCCTTGTTGCACACTTTATCAGACCAAAGGAAATGGCTGTGAAAGGCTGCAATGAATGCCATTCTAAAAATTCGCTCCTGATGTCATCATTGTACAAGTTCCAGTCAAAGGAACAGCGAAAGGATGGTTTCTTTAACGGAATAATAATGAACCAGTCGTACGTCATCGGTGCCAACAGAAATGAATATCTCAACTGGCTCAGCTTCCTGATTTTTTTCATGACAGTTGCTGTCATAGCAGTTCATATAGTATTCAGAACAATAAAAAAACGGAGCCGCAAATGAGTTATATCTATTTGTATCCAAAATGGGTAAGGTTATGGCACCTTCTGAACGCCATCCTCTTCACAATCCTGATAATAACAGGACTCAGCATGCAATATACCAGCAAGGAGGGTAATGTCCTGCTGGTAGGCTTTGAGAGGGCAGTGAAATGGCATAACTTTGCAGCAGTGGTCCTTACAGTAAACTATATCCTATTCGTTACAGGAAACATATTGTCGGGGAACGGACGTCATTACAAAATCAGAAGGGATAAATTCCGGCCAAACCTGATGAAACAACTGAAATACTATTCTTCGGGCATGTTCAAAGGTGAAAAACACCCTTTCCCGGTTTCTGAGGAGGATAAATTCAATCCCCTGCAGAAATTTTCTTACGTACTTGCAATGTACGTGGCTATGCCCCTGCTTATTATATCAGGGATTGGACTTATGATGCCTGAAATAACTGTCAACAGGCTATTCGGTGTCAGCGGACTTATTCTTACTGATCTCCTTCATGTAATCACCGGATTCTTTCTTTCGATATTCATGATAATCCATATTTACACATGCACCCTGGGATCAACTCCCTTTGCGCTTTTCAGAGGAATGATTTCGGGGTACCACGAATCCGGAGAACATTGAAATTTGGTTTTGATAAAAATTTGCACGAAAATTGTAACTAAATATCCATATATATAAATTTTAAAAATTGAGATTATGAACAGATCAGTAAAGACCTTTATGAAAATAGCAACTTTTGCCATTGCCGGACTATACATAACAACAGGCCTAATGGCACAGGACAGGCAGGCAAAACCATGGGATGTGCCGGCAGAATTCAAAACAATGAAAAACCCTGTTGCCAGTAACGAAGCAAGCATAAACGCAGGGAAGGCTCTCTACACAAAGCATTGTGCATCGTGCCATGGAAAGACCGGACTGGGTGATGGAGTAAAGGCCAGGATGCTGAAGGATTTCGCCGGAGACTTTTCGGGCGCTTATTACCAGAACCAGACTGACGGGGAACATTTCTACAAGACTAAGGCTGGAAGGGGAGAGATGCCGAAATATGAGGGCAAACTGACCGATGATGATATGTGGAACATCGTGAACTACATGCGTACCTTTAAAAAGTAACCATTTGTAAGAATTCAATAAACGAAAAAAGAGGCTGTTCCAGTTAAGAACAGCCTCTTTTTATTTATAAAACCAACTAAAGTGCTGCAATTGAATTCTCAAGCAGTTTCTTAATGTATGGATAATTATGTACTCCCATACTTCCATCCCTTACAACAAGCTGGAAGTTTATTATTGCACCCATCTGGGCGTTGGTAAGAGCAGGTAAAGGCGGAGTGCCGTTGGCCGGATTCCTCCAGTAACCTGTGGGATTGGATCCCGAATCAAAAATATCGAGATACCCGTGATTCTCACCGTCAGCAGGATCGGTCTGGAATATATCATGGCCATCCCCGGCTGTGTTAATAAGGTCGGCAAGCTCCCCCAGAAGTGTTTCGATGTCTTCTCTCGCTGCTGAAAGCAAAGCATTGGAAGAACTCATTCCACTGTGGCAGCCGGCAGCATTGCACCCATTGTAGTTTCCTGCTGCCGAAAATGAATGTCCGCCGGCCAAACCCGAAGGAGTTGCCATATGGCAGTCGGTACATGAAGCTCCGGCAGTGTGAGCCGAATTTTCATAACCGGTTCCGAACTCAATACCCCCTGTCCCTGAAGCCATTGCTGAATGTGTTCCATAATGTACCCCCGACCTGTACGACAACTGCGACATGTTATAGACAGCATCAGGTTCCGATATCAGCCTGGAATAATCAACAAGCTGTCCGTTTCCTGCAGTTAACGGCCTTGGCTGATGACATTTGGCGCAAAGGTTCGAACTCTGTTTGCTGAAATTTATGGTTTTAGCTCCTCCCCACATGGTCATTGCCACAGGCGCCGTAGTGGAAAGCGGGAAGAATTCTGTTGCCTCATAATCCGTGTGAAGCGAGTTGTGACATGTAAAGCAGGTAATTGGTCCGGGCAGAGCCAGGGCAGAGGCGCCGGCGATATAATTGTTTGTATATCTGGGAGGATCTCCGGCACCGGCAGTGATGGTTGCCGGAGTGTTGTTCTTTACAACATCCAGAAATCCCTGGTGTGAATGGCAGGGGGCGCAGGCATTCCTCGTGCCTTCTTCATAAGCTTCACCCTCGGAATGAAGCGAGTACTTGTACTGACCAGCTATTGCGTCGACTACAGTGCTGTTATGGCAAAGCTTGCACGTCTCGTTGGCATCGGCGCCGTCAGCCCCGTCGGCACCGTCAGCTCCCGAAGGCCCCATCGGACCTTCACAGGCCCAGAGGAGAGTAACAGAAGCAAATATCATGAAAAGAAATTTGAATGATTCTTTCATATTCAGGCTTTTTAGGATTTACTTACGCAATTTAACAATACATATTGTTATATGAATAACATTAACTATTTATTTTGCAACATTCAAAGTTGATTATATCAGACAAAAACAGTGATATATGTCAATAATAATAATGATATTTGTAGAGAGTGATAATTCATGATACGTAAGGAATAGTTATTTTATCAAAGAAAACCGATTTTATGTCAGAAATATACTCAGGAGGATGCTCCGGCTGTCCGGTGATATGGAAGAATTTCAGGCATCTTTCAGAATCAGAACTGAAACTGATTGACGAGAACAGATATGAAGCGGCATTTAAACCGGGTGAAATCCTTGTAAAACAGGGTACGCCGGCTTCCAATGCTCTTTTTCTTGCTTCAGGAATAGCAAAGAAATACATCGAGGGAATAAACGGACGTAACTTTATTTCCGGAATACTCATACCCGGTTCTCCTCTGATGGGTCCGGGAGCATACACGGGAGCAAGATACACGTGCTCAGTTTCGGCGCTGACACAGGTGAAAGCCTGTTTCGTCAGCTTTGATGTATTCAGGAAGCTGGTCAGGGAGAACAACCTTTTTGCAGAGAGCCTTATCGGGGATCTTACCCTGCAGCTCGGAAAAGCAGGCCAGAGGATGGTCAGCCTTACTCAGAAGAAGATGGCAGGCCGGCTTGCAGAACTGCTGCTGTATTTCGCTGACGAAATTTTCGGATCGGACGAGTTCGGAATGGTTCTGTCGCGTCAGGAAATAGGAGATATGACAAATATGGTGAAAGAGAGCGTTGTGAGAATACTGAACTCGATGGAAAAGGAGAGACTGATAGGAATATCATCTTCCCGGATTACAATTCTCGACAGGGAAAAGCTTCTTTTTCTTTCAGAGAACGGATAATAAATAAAATTCCACAAAACAGAATTTATAAAAGGAACCTTAGTCGTGCAACATTCAGTAACAAGGATCAGCAAGAAGGTATTATGTCTGGCAAAGGCATTGAAAAGATATGTAAATCATAAATAAGGAGAATGAAAATAATCAGATTCCTCTTTTCCCCGGTACTCATGGGGATGCTGTTCATAATCTTTGCGGCCACAATGGCTGCAGCAACATTCATTGAGAATGACTACGGCCGCGAAGCAGCCTACAGCTTTGTTTACGACACAAGATGGTTTGAACTTGTCCTTTTCCTTCTTGTTCTGAACCTTGCCGGGCAGATGGTGATCTTCAAGATGTTCAGAAAAGAGAAACTGACAGTCCTGCTGTTTCATGCTTCATTCATAGTTATTGTCGCAGGGGCGGCAATAACACGGTATACCGGATGGGAAGGCTCGATACACATCAGGGAAGGAGAGGAGCAGAACCTTTGTTATTCCGGCGAGAATTATCTCTCCTATGCCCTGAAAGACGCTTCGGGAAAGTTAATCGATCAGGGTTCGCGCAAATACTATATCAGCAGTTCTTCGGCTGACAATTTCAGTGCGTCGGTTGGTTCGGGAGGCATTAGATACCAGCTCCGTCTTTCAAGGATAATACCCAATGCCTCCAGAAGTGTTGTCAGGTCTGATTCAGGCGGGCCCGTTATCTCACTTATGATCACAGGTCAGCCCGGAAGGAAGACCCTTTTTCTTGAGGACGGACAGATGCTTGGTTCAGGCGGATTTATGGCCGGGCTAAATCCTGCAGGGAAATGCGACCTGACCTTCCTTAGTGATGAGGATTCCTTCCGTTTTACTTCGCCTTTCGAATTTGAAACAGGAGGAATGATGAAGAGGGAGACAGTTCGGTATAGCGGCGGTGATACAGCCCTCCTCGAACCAATGCAGATAATATCGGTAAAAGGAATGAGGGTTGTGCCTCAGGAAATGGAACTTCATGGTGTTTTCATGCCTGTAGCCGCCGACATATCGGTTGAGGATACAGGAAACATACTTTTCATCTTTGATCTTTTCAGCGGGAAGGAAAAGAAAGCTACAGCCGAAGTCTGGCATTCCAGCGATAATTATTTCTCCTCCGGAATTACCCTGGTTGACGGAAACATAATCGAAATAAGCTTCGGAGCAGAAGAGCTTATACTGCCTTTTAAGCTCAGACTCAGTGATTTCGTTCTTGAAAGATATCCGGGATCCAACAGTCCCTCAGGTTATAAAAGCGAAGTTATCCTGATTGACAAAAATGAAGGTGTGGAGGAACCATCCACAATCTTCATGAATAACATACTGAAATACAAGGGTTACAGGTTTTATCAGTCATCATATGATCCCGATGAGAAAGGAACAATACTTTCTGTAAACCACGACAGGGCAGGAATGATGGTTACCTATACCGGATATGGATTATTGGTTGCCTTCATTATTCTTTCGCTTCTTAACCGGAATTCCGTTTTCCATACAGTAAGGGCCGGCAACTGGAGCTCAGCCTTGCGCCGGAAGATTCCCACAATGATGATAATAATGCTTCTGTTCCTGTCGGGCAACGTGGCAGCCCAGCGACTTGTGCCCGACAAGGACTCAGCCGGGGAACTGGGAAAAATACTTGTTCAGGATCAGAAGGGAAGGACAAAACCCCTGATCACACTGAGTAACGACATACTTCGCAAGGTTGCCAGGGAGAACAGATTTGAAGGATTGACCCCGATGCAGGTGTTCGTGGGCATTTACCTCGATTTCGACAGATGGAAGAATGTTCCACTTATAAGGATAGGAGGGACCGATCTTCAGCGCAGGCTCGGCATAAAGGGTAACATGGCTTCCTTCTCAGACCTGGTCGACCTTGATGGGGGTGGATTCTATAAACTGGGAGAAGACGTTGAAAAGATTTATTCAAAACCTCCCGGGGCAAGGACAAAAACCGACAAGGAGATTCTTAAGGCGGACGAAAGGATTAACATCATTTATCTGATTTATACGGGAGGCTTCCTTAAAATATTTCCGCCACACGACGGGTCGCATGACTGGAATACCCCGGAGGAAGCATATAAACACGCTGCAAACAGGGAAGATTCTCTTTATCTGCGAAATGTCATTCCTTTGCTTTCTGAATCGGTAAGGGAGGGCAACGGTCACAGGATAAGCCAGATAGCCGGATCGCTGAGCCAGTATCAGAGGAACTTTGCAGGTTATGAGCTTCCATCAGAAACGAAGCTGAATGCCGAATCGCTCTATTACAGGCTCCTGATATTCGAGCGCCTTTTCCCGTTCTATTCAACCCTCGGGATCCTGATGCTTACTGGCCTGATAGTAATGGTTATAAGAGGCAGAAAGGAGATTACAAAGTATGTAAGGATACTCAGCCTTGTCCTCTTTGCCGGATTTGTGTTGCATACTGCGGGACTTGCCCTGCGATGGTATATTTCAGGTCATTCTCCGATGAGTAACGGTTATGAGTCGATGATTTTCATTTCATGGGTGACACTCCTGGCCGGTTTCATCTTCAGCAGACGCTCTCCCTTCGCTCTTTCAGCCACAGCGGTTCTTGCAGGACTCACACTACTGGTTGCCCATCTCAGCTTTATGGATCCCGAGATCACGAACCTCGTCCCCGTACTGAAGTCATACTGGCTTACTCTCCATGTTTCAGTCATTACCGGTAGCTACGGTTTCCTTGGACTTGGAGCCATACTGGGGATCATCTCCATGATACTGATGTCACTTGCCGGCAACAGAAACGCCGGCCGCATATCCGCAACCCTCGACGAGCTGGTTATTATAAACTATAAGACACTGACGATAGGACTTTACCTTCTTACGACAGGAACATTTCTGGGTGCGGTCTGGGCAAATGAGTCGTGGGGAAGGTACTGGGGATGGGACCCGAAGGAAACCTGGTCGCTGATAACAATAGTTATCTACAGTATTGTAATACACTCCAGGATCATTCCCGGGATGAAGGATATCTATACTTTCAACCTTCTTTCGCTTATGGCATTCTCGTCGGTCCTTATGACATATTTCGGGGTTAATTATTATCTGTCGGGGCTGCATTCATATGCCGGAGGCGATCCTGTGCCAGTTCCGTTGTTCGTATATATTGCCGTCGCCCTTCTTGTTACACTGGCGCTTTTTGCCTGGTCGAGGTACAGGAAATGGGAGAGGAATACAGGGAAGGTTCAGACATCTTAAGCCTTTCATTCGCTACGCTCATTCTGGCTTTGTTTTTTCAGATGCTTATGAAAGGGGGCTTTCAGGGTGGTTATTTGGCGGATTGCCTCCTTCGCTGCGCTTCGTCGGCGATCCCTTTGGGGGGGCCTCCAGACATATTAAGCCTTTCATTCGCTACGCTCATTCGGGCTTTGTTTTTTCA
>JAVEZS010000005.1:0-70204 GCA_034002885.1 Bacteroidales bacterium | reverse complement strand
GGGGCTTTCAGGGTGGTTATTTGGCGGATTGCCTCCTTCGCTGCGCTTCGTCGGCGATCCCTTTGGGGGGGCCTCCAGACATATTAAGCCTTTCATTCGCTACGCTCATTCGGGCTTTGTTTTTTCAGATGCTTATGAAAGCAAGCTTTCAACGCACTGAAAAAACAAAGCCCTTCCCGCCTGTCGGCGGGAAAGGCTTAAGATGTCTGGGTGGAAGATGGGAATCTAACCTACCTATCTGAACATGGCTATCTGCTTAAATATCAATCTTAATTAAAACAAGTTGTTTATATTTTACGTATATTTACATCAGTTAAGTTAGAATATAGTTAGAATATGAACACACGATTAATGATTGAAGCAACCAAAGCGAATAAAGCGGGTGATTGCACCGTATATGTTGAGGTTTCAGTTACCAGATTGGGAGATAAGAAGAAAACTATCAGGATTCCAACGAATATCAAGGTCAGTGCTGACAGTTGGTCGCCAAAAAGCCAGACAGTCATCAGAACCAAATCAAAGGATTATTATAAGGTTAACCAGATGCTTAATGCACAGAAAGAACTGGTAACAGATATAATTGCTGAACTCTCACAGAAAGGAAGATTTCAGTTGTCTGAAATAAAACAACGCTACGTTGAAAAGACATCCCCCGTTACAGTTGGTTTTTTTGATATATATGATGACTTCGTTATACTGAAGGACAGAACCTTAACCCGTAATGGTATCAAAGATTTCAAAACGCTTAAAACGCATCTATTGGCGTTTGAAAAGTATCGGAAAGATACCATAGTCCTCAGCGAGATTGACAACATATTTTTCGAAAAGTTTGAGATATACCTGTCGCAGGTAAAAATGGAACAGAAGTCCAAGAACAGCGATGAGGTAATAACCAAAAATTTGGCTGATAGTACCATCCTGAAGAATCTTCAAACACTTCGTATCTTCCTCAACGGTCAGCATGATAGGGGACTACCTTTAAACATAGCCTACAAGAAGTACACCATAAAAACCAAGCCTGTTCCTGCTCTTATTACACTTGAAGAAGATGAATACAGGATGCTTTTAAACAAGTTGGAGAATGAAAGGCTTGAAAAGGTAAGAAAATTGTTTGTCTTGCAGTGTTCAACTGGGTTGAGGTACTCGGATGCAATCAAAATCCGTAAAAGCCATGTGCGGAATGACACTATATTCATGAACAGCACCAAAACACGTCAGAAACTTCAAATACCATTGAATGATAATGCGAAGGAGATACTTTCCGACTGCAATTATGATGCCTCAACGATAGCCATAAGCAACCAGAAATACAATGACTACATCAAGGAACTTTGCGAACATGTCGGCATTACACAGCCGATAATGAAAATCAGTTATCGGGGGAACAAGGAAATTCAAGAGCCGTTAAAAAAACATGAAATCATGAGCAGCCATCACGGCAGAAGATTTTTTATTACACAGAACCTTATTAACGGGGTACGTCCCGAAGTCATAATGTCAATGACTGGTCATGTTGATTTTCGGTCTTTCAAGAAATATATTGCCATTACAGATAAGGCACGTGTCAACGCTATGGATATTTGGAATAAAAATTTTGCCAAATCCTAAAAGAACTAACTTATATCTGCTCCTATGGTAACCTTTCCAGAAGAAATACACCCCAAGCATGGTCTACGGTTGAGGTTTGAATATGCTCCAAGAGCGTTCCAATATCTGGATTTTTTTAAAATAATAGCATATTCCCCAACTTTCAAATTTACGCCCTTAGATTTAACCTTTATTAGTAGTAAAGAAATGTACCAATTTCTTTATAACAAGGGAATTGTCTTTGATGAAATTACCGTTTCTGAATCATTTTCGCATCTGTCGAAAATGGTTACTGTTGTAGATTCGAGGAAAATTTATGATGTTGAAGAAAGCGTAAATAAATATCTGCTTAACTTCAAGTATTATTCCATTAATGAAGTGGCTGAAATGTTATCGTTTAGTCGTCCCACTGTTTATAAACTTGTTAATGAAAGTACACTGAAAGCCGTCAGGATAAACGGTCAACTACGAATAAATCACAGGGAGTTGATGGGATATATTAACAAAACATCAGATTAATTTGCTTTATCATATACCATTGTTTCATGTCTTGCACTTTCTGGTGTTATTGAACCTTCTGGTAGGATGTCATTAACTTCAATAAACAATTGCTTGCCATCTTTGCTTAGAGTGTAAACTGAAATCCTTTTCCCTTCCTTTTCAACGCCATTATACAAGCCAGAAGCAAAATCTGTTATTGAAAATGATTGCCCATCGGGCGCAGGAGTACAAGTTAATACTGCTGTTTTATCACCCTTTGTGGATTTTCTTACAATACTTTCGTTAAAAACATATTTTTCAGTCCTATTAACGGGATTGCCATCATTTGGTGTAATATTAATATCCATTGTTATGGAATTCTTTTCCTGAGTTATATTTATGGTGGATGTTGCAACTTCAGTTAAGAGCGATTTGCTCTGTAATTTATTTAGTACCCATTTCCCTGTAAAGTCTATCATGCCATCCTTTTGATTATTACCCTGACTGAAAGTCACAGTCATTGCCATAAAGAGGAATAACGGAATAGTAGCAATTTTCCTCATAATTGCATTATTTTGCGGTCTGCTCTTGGTCATCATGATTATACGGTTTTTAATTAAGGGATGTTTGAAATTACTTGCCAGATTATATGAATTGTTTCGTAATACTATATTCACCAATAACTGATGGTATTTTAACGGTTCGTTGTTTTCCAATACTTTACTGTCAGCGCAATATTCATGATTTAGGATGATTGCTTTTTTAAATAACCAGATAAATGGATTGAACCAAAAGAATATAATAATTAATTCAAGCAGGATAATATCAATTGAATGATATTGCAAACAATGTGCCTCTTCATGTACCAATAACTCTTTCTGAATTATGCCCTGTTCGTAATCAGATTTATTTATGAATATGTAATTAAAAAATGAATAAGGCAGTATATTTTCTTCGGTGAGAACAAGTGATAATTTCCCCATTTCAATTTTCTTATAAATTGTAGTTTTTCCTATGATATTCCAAATGTTATAAATAAACCGTATCAATAAGAAGGTTGACGCAACGAGGAAAAGAATTGGCAAAATAGGGTAGTGAGTGGTTGAAGAACCAGCACTCTCAACTAATTGCAGGTCATTAATAGCAGATGCAGGTGAAAAAGTCAAAATACTTATGGTGTCTGTCACTGGATTATTTGAATTTACAGGTATCACTACAAGGGGTACAATAATGGAGAAAATCACCGAAAGAATTAAATAATACCTGTTAAAAGAAAAGATTTTACATGGGCGAAGGAGAAAATGGTAGAATCCATAAAGGATAAACATGCATAATGTTGATTTGATGCAATATGTAATCATATCACTTAATTTTTTTCTGTGTCTTTATCTTTTGCTCGACTGATTCTTTAAGTTCTTCCAATTCCGTTATATTTAAGTTTGTTTCATTGGTGATGAATGAAGCAAACTGTCCTGCTGAATTATTGAAAAAATCTTTAATTATTGAATTCACCTGCTTTGAAAAATACTCAGGTTTTTTAATTATAGGATAATATTCTCTGTTACTTCCATGCTGATTATAGCCAACAAATCCTTTATCAATAATACGTTTAAGTAATGTGGCTACCGTTGAAACGGCTGGTCTTGGTTCTGGAAATTCATCCACAATGTTTTTTAAATATGCTTTTTCGAGACTCCACAAATATTTCATCACCTGTTCTTCCGCTTTGGTCAGATTCATTTTTTTACGAATTAACAAAATATACTACAAATGTAGAAAGCATTTTATTAAAATACAAACATTTTTTGAATATTTAATCACCATAATGATTTTTTCAGGTCTTGTTGTGCAAATTTTATGTGTACTATAATTAGGGTTTATATGTACCATAACCACCCCCCCCCGTCACCCTGTATACCCCTTCCCCACCAAAATTACCAAATGAATAAATCATTGTATCCGTGCTTTCTTAATTTCGTTAAATCATTGCTATACAGGATATACGAGGTGATACATGAGGGATTTGATTCTGATTTACCATACCGTATATTTTAGTAAAATGTAGTGCCAGCAGACGAATTTCCTGACACCACCAAAAAATTGCTGAAAAACGGGGTCAAAAAAAAATCCCAAAAATTTTTGGTCTGATTGCGTATTTATAAAATGCGAACCCCCCATTTTTTATGATGAGGGGTTGAAAAAATTACTTTATTTAAACGCTCTTTTTATGAAGCATCTGTCCATAAATACTGCAAAAACGCAAAATGATTCAGCCATTAACAATGGTTTCTCATTTCCTGACTTTTCAGGTTCAACAAATATCATTTACAGTGCAACCTCAACCTCTTTCAAAGGATATAGAATAAATTATCTGGATAATCAAACCGATAATTTGTATGCTATCTGTGTCGATTGGATTGAATTTATTTGTTCATGGTCTGAGCCAATTAATTCGGCTTATAACAACAATACTGGATTCACCGTTGAAAAGATAAGTGTTCACCATAATCCAAATTTTCGCAATCTTCATCGAGTATATTTAAACGATGTTGAGGCATGTGAAATTTATTCATTTCCGAATAACAGCACCCATGCCTATAATGAAGTATCTGTAAAGATTGCGAATGGTCTTTTGTATACAGTAAATTACCATCACATTATATATCGACTATTAAATGCATATGGTTTAACCTTTGTCAGGTATGCAAGGTTGGATATTGCTCTGGATGGGACTGACATATTAAATCAGGTCGACATGCTTAACAAGTGGGCAAAGAGTTATACTGTTCAATCAAACAACGATACAATAAACATCCTGCCGACAGCATTTAGAAAGAAGGAACACCGCTGGCTTAGTTGGTCGATTGGAAAAGGTAAATCTGGAATTTCAGCACGGCTTTACGATAAAAGCAATGAAATTAAACAGACAAAAAAGGAATATATCAGCGATTTCTGGCGTAAAAATGGGATACCAACCGCAAACGTTGGAAGGTTTGAAATCCAATTGAACTACAAAAAACTGAAACAGTATCAATTGAATCTGTCAGGTCTGGAAAAATTGTCAGATGCTGGTTTTGTCGGTGCAATATTTACAAGCGAGGTTAAATCATGGCTGAGGTTCTATCGAGTGCGCAAAAAAGACATGTTGAACCATAAAAAGGAATATGCAATAACCAATGGTAAAGAAATACAGTTCATTAAGTGGAACAGAATACCTGCGAAAATGGAATTGCTACAGATTAATAACCATATCAGCAACGGGTCATTCATTAATGCCCGTAATAACATTTCTTTCAACCTTCGTGAGATTTTAAGGCATCCCAATACTTCAAGCACTGCACAAGTCGAGGTTATCCACAAATACGCCAACGATTACCAGTTGCAGGATTATGTCAGGAGCACAGTAAAGAATTTATTTCATGACGAGTATAATAATCAGTATATTGCATTACTTAACCGCCTTATGGATGAGGATATTGGAACAGGAAACCAGCCATAAACATTTTTAATTAAAAAGTTTGATTTTTACAACACAGGGATAGAATATAGTTAGAAGTTTCAGATTGTTATAAAAACATCGAAGGCAACTATCATGATTTCAGATAATTGCCTTCACTTGTTTTTGTTGGCGGGGTGGAAGATGGGATTCGAACCCACGACCTTCGGAACCACAATCCGACGTTCTAACCAACTGAACTACATCCACCGTATCGGGGTGCAAAGTAAGCCCAAAATTTCAATTTCTCAAAATTTTAATTTTATTTTCTGATGGTCCTTATCTATTACTATCTTTGGGCGGTAAAAGCGAATGAGAAACATACCGAAAGTGCCGGACAGTGGACTTTCGCGAATTATAATCACTGACTGCAGTTGAGGAAGCTAAAATTAATT
Source organism: Bacteroidales bacterium (assembly GCA_034002885.1). GTDB lineage: Bacteria > Bacteroidota > Bacteroidia > Bacteroidales > VadinHA17 > LD21. The sequence continues at coordinate 64,246 of JAVEZS010000005.1, read as the reverse complement.
GACAATATTTCAGGACTTCAGCTCTTCCAGCTGATGCGGTTTGTGGTCTTTTTTATTGTCAGCATAGTATTTACAAAAGGCCATCTTACAAGAGCCGAAATCGGTTCGTGGGAGATGTTCATGTTCATTGCAGGACTGATAACTTTCTTCTGGGTGACAGGGATAATCCAGTCTCTTCTTCCTCTCTACCACCGTAACCGTACCTACAGGAAAACAGGCGATAACGGCACGGAAAAGTCACCGGAGATATTCAACGCTTTTCTTCTGCTGTGCTTTTTCAGCCTTCTGGTCTTTGCCCTGGGGCACGGAATAAAATATAACTTCTCGGTATTCAAGTACAGCGGCAACGTACCCTATCTGAATCTTCTTCTCCTTTATGTCCTTCTGAGCAGCCCGGTATGCCTTATAGAATATATATACCTGCTGAATAACCGCTCCTACAGGATATTTCAGTACGGGTTGTATACTTTCTCGGCACAGCTCATCCTGATAATTCTTCCGGTGGTGATGGGAAAGGGAATACTGTGGTCGGTTTACGGACTTCTCGCGGTGACCGCGGTACGCTGGATATGGCTGATAATACTTCTGGTGCGCTATACCGAGATGAAGATATCAGCTGAATTCATGAAGGAGCATCTTTATCTTGGGCTGCCTCTGGTTCTGACTTCTCTTATCAGCGGATCGGCCCAGTATATAGATGGTATAATAGTTTCAGCAGTGTATCGCGATCCGGGAATGTTTGCCTGGTTCAGATACGGTGCAAAGGAATTCCCCCTTGTCCTGATGCTTGCAAACGGTCTCAGCAACGCAATGTTACCTGAATTCTCGACACGTTCAAGGATGAAGGATGCGCTTGCCAGGATAAAACAGAAATCCAAAAGCCTGATGCATATCTGCTTTCCTGCAACAATGCTGATAATGCTCTTTGCCCGTTGGCTCTATCCCAGGATGTTCACTCCCGAATTCCAGAAGAGTGCCGATATATTCCTGATCTATTCACTTCTGGTGATCCCAAGGCTTTTATTTCCGCAAACCATAATAGTGGGCAGAAAGAAGACACATATCACTCTTGCAGCCTCACTGCTAGAGCTGGCATTCAACATCCCGCTCAGTCTTCTAATGATAAAATGGGGATACAATATCGTCGGGGTGGCTCTGGCTACCTTTATTGTCTATCTTCTGGGGAAAGTGTTCCTTGCAGGATATCTTTGGGTGAAAATGAAAATCAAACCCGGAGAATATATTCCTGTAAAACTATTCCTGATCTATTCAGCCCTGCTTGCAACACTTTTCGTACTGATCGACCACAGGGTAATCGATATACAGTAGTCTCCGGGAAAGGCAATACACACCCTGACTGTCAGTTGACCGGTTTGCCCCGATGCAGATCATAATTCAAACAAAGAGCTGATTATGATAAAACTGTTTATCTTAGTGGCGGTAAGTGGCTGAACTTAATTTTACGACAAACGTTTAAAGGAAAAACAATTGACATATGCAGATCGTTGAAGTAAAAACCCGGGACGAGAAAAAGGAATTCATAAATTTCCCAAAATGGCTTTACAGAAATGATCCTAACTGGGTATGCATGCTTGACTCCGATCTTGAGGCAACTTTTAACCCTGCCGTAAACCATCTCTTCAGGGATGGAGTGGCTGCCAGGTGGATTCTCAGGGACAAAAGCGGAAAGACAATTGGAAGGGTAGCAGCATTCATCGACAAAGTGAGGTCGGGGGTCTATCGTCAGCCTACAGGAGGAATGGGTTTCTTCGAGGTTGTTGAAAACAGGGAAGCTGCTTTCGCACTGTTTGATACAGCAAAAAACTGGCTGGAACATCATGGTATGGAGGCTATGGACGGACCGATCAACTTCGGGGAGAATGACACAAACTGGGGACTTCTTGTCGAGGGATTTGTTCAGCAAGGCTTCGGAATGCCTTATCATATGAAATATTACAGGGAATTCTTCGAATCGTACGGATTCAGGAATTATTTTGAACAATACTCTTATCACAGACCTGTAATGAACGAAAAAGGAGAGATCGATTTCCCTCCCAGAATAATGAAAATAGCCGAATGGCTTTCAAAAAGACCAGGATATTCATTTCATCATTTTGAGTTTTCAAAAAAGGCAAAATTCGTCAGCGACTTCGTGGATGTTTACAACTCAGCCTGGTCAGCCTTCAAGGAGGACTTCACCCCTCTTGATCCGGACATGATAGATGATACATTCAGGAAGGCAAAACCCATAATAGATGAAGAACTTATCTGGTTTGCCTACTTCAACGACAAGCCAATAGGATTCTTTATTCTGTTTCCCGACGTGAACCAGATAATAAAACCATTCAGGGGCAAACTGAACTTATGGAACAAGCTGCGGTTCCTCCATGCCCGTGTTACACACAGGATGACAAGAATGAGAGCCATCGTTGGAGGAGTCAACCCCGCATACCAGAACAGCGGGGTGGAATCAGCGATTTTTTACCAGATCTACCAGGTATGTAAAAACAAACCCTGGTACAAGGAACTTGAACTCTCGTGGGTAGGTGACTTCAATCCAAAGATGATGGCAATATACCAGGCCCTTGGCGCTGAAAAGGCAAAAATGCATATTACCTACAGGTATATGTTCAATGACAAAGCTGAATTCATAAGATACAAAGACGAAATGGCAGCCAGGACCAGAAATGATGCTTCGGGATAAACCGTTCTTTAAAAATTTTATTATCTATTTGTTTTTACAATAATGTTAATTAATTTTGCAAACCTTATTTACAGGCATAAGTTTTAAAGGAATAAAATATCAGAACAATGAAACAGGGGTTACATCCAAATAATTACAGGCTGGTAGTTTTTCAGGACATGTCGAACGGACATTCTTTCATGACAAGGTCGACAGCTCCGTCGAAAGACACTATCAAATGGGAAGACGGTAATGAATATCCGCTTATAAAGCTTGAAATTTCAAACACCTCCCATCCTTTCTACACAGGCAAGATGAAACTTGTTGACACTGCAGGCAGGGTTGATAAGTTCATGAACCGTTACAAGAATCATGTTTCAAAATCGAAGTAACACCTACTATAAAGAAATACAGGGGCTTTCCGGCCCCTTTTTTTTTCCTGGCCTTTCAATTATGGCACAGCGCAGGTAGCCTGTCCAGGTGGGAACCACAGGTGGCATAATGGTTGCTCCTCTACCTTCCCGGCTCAGGATGTTAAAATATTGTGTAAATTTGTCAGCATTTGTTTAGAGGATGATCAGAAAATTCAGGAAGTCACTCGGAGAACTCATGGTCCCCGATATTGTCGATAGCGAGGGGGATATTGTTCCCATAATTGCCGACGGCGAAGACGGCGATCTTGAGGATATTGATGTTCCCGATTCAATACCGATCCTGTCGCTGAGGAATACGGTCCTCTTTCCCGGTGTGGTTCTTCCCATTTCCATAGGAAGGCCCAGGTCGGTGCAGCTAATAAAAGATGCCTACAAAAGTGACAGGATTGTGGGAACGGTTGCCCAGAAAGATCCTGACATGGAGAATCCTGCTTTCGGGGATCTCCATTCTGTCGGAACTATCGGCCAGATAGTGAAGCTTCTTGAAATGCCCGACGGCTCTACAACAGCAATAATCCAGGGAAGAAAACGGATGGTCCTCAATGAGATGATTTCGGATAAACCCTACTTTATTGCCAGGGTAAGGACTATTCCTGAGATAAAACCTGAGATTCCCAGCAAGGACTTTGATGCGATCGTCGGATCTCTGAAAGACCTTTCCCTGAAAATAATAAAGATAAATCCCAACATCAGCCCCGAGGCATCCTTCGCTGTAAAAAATATCGAGAACAACACCTATCTTATAAACTTCATCTGTTCAAATACCGACATTAAAGTACAGGACAAGCAAAGGCTTCTTGAGGTTAACAGCCTGCGCGACAGGGGATTTATGCTACTGGAGTTTCTTGTCCAGGAAATACAGATTCTCGAACTTAAGAATGAACTGCAGTCGAAGGTGAAAAGCGATCTCGACCAGCAGCAAAGGGAATTCCTGCTTCACCAGCAGATGAAGACAATACAGAATGAGCTGGGAGGTAATCCTGTTGAAAAGGAGATAGAAGAATACAGGAAAAAGGCAGCAGCAAAGCTCTGGAGCGCCGAAGTACAAAAGATCTTTGAGAAGGAGCTTGACAAGCTGGGACGCCTTAATCCGGCTGCAGCAGAATATTCTGTTCAGGTGAACTATGTTCAGACACTCATCGACCTTCCGTGGAACTATTATACTGAAGACAATCTTGATCTGCATAATGCAAGAAAAGTCCTTGACGATGACCATTTCGGGCTGGAGGAAGTTAAGGAGAGGATACTGGAACACCTTGCAGTGCTTAAGCTCAAAGGCGATCTGAAATCGCCGATACTTTGTCTTTACGGACCTCCCGGAGTAGGAAAGACCTCTCTGGGCCGGTCGGTAGCAAAGGCCCTGAACCGCAAATACATAAGAATGTCGCTAGGTGGCCTTCATGATGAAGCCGAAATACGAGGACACAGGAAAACCTATATCGGCGCAATGCCCGGAAGGATAATACAGAATATAAGAAGGGCATCATCCTCAAACCCCGTTTTCATCCTTGATGAGATCGACAAGGTTGGGCAGGACTTCAGAGGGGATCCCTCATCTGCCCTTCTTGAAGTTCTTGATCCTGAGCAGAACAGCTCCTTCTTCGACAATTTCCTCGAAATGGAATATGACCTGTCAAAGGTTCTTTTCATTGCCACGGCCAATACCCTGTCGACAATAAGCCCTGCCCTTCGCGACAGGATGGAGCTTATCGAGATAACCGGCTACCTGGTCGAGGAAAAGCTTGAGATAGCCCGTCAGCATCTTCTTCCAAAGCAGCTTGAAAATCATGGGGTAAAAGCGAATCAGCTTTTGATCGGAAAGAAAGTGATGGAAACCATAATCGACAAATATACAAGAGAATCGGGTGTTCGTGAACTGGACAAGAAACTGGCAAAGATTGTCAGGGTTACAGCCAAGAACATCGCCTCCGAAACAGAATATGCTCCGGAACTCACCTCGGCAGCTCTTGCCGAAATGCTGGGACCACCGCGGTTCGTTCACGATATATATGCAGGAAATGATCAGGCTGGTGTTGTAACAGGCCTGGCCTGGACAGCAGCAGGAGGAGAAATCCTTTTTGTGGAGACAAGCCTGAGCAGGGGCAACGGAAAACTGACCCTTACAGGAAACCTGGGAGAGGTGATGAAGGAGTCGGCAGTAATTGCCCTTGAATACCTGAAATCGAACGCCGAGCTTCTTGAACTGCCCGACAGCTTTGCAGACAAGTGGAATATCCATATCCATGTGCCCGAAGGGGCAATACCAAAGGACGGACCCTCGGCAGGCATTACAATGGCTGCATCAATAGCCTCGGCTTTCACTCAGAGAAAAGTAAAGAAGTATGCGGCAATGACAGGGGAAATAACCCTGCGCGGAAAAGTGCTTCCGGTAGGCGGTATTAAGGAAAAGATCCTCGCTGCAAAAAGAGCCAGGATCAGGGATATCATCCTTTCTGAAGAGAATAGGAAGGATGTTGAAGACATAAAGGAAGTCTACATCGAAGGACTGAAATTCCATTTCGTTAATACAATAATGGAAGTACTTGAACTTGCCCTTCTGCGGCAGAAAGTGAAGAATCCCAGAAAAATCTCATTTGAATGAAAAAAACAGCTGTTTTCCCGGGCTCATTCGATCCTTTTACGATAGGGCATGAAGGAATAGCCAGGAGGGCTCTCTGCCTGTTCGACGAGATAATAATTGCAGTGGGTGCAAATGCCCTTAAAAAGGGCTACTATTCTCTGGATGTCAGAAAGGAAATGATCAGAAGGGTCTTCGTTGATGAACCCAGGATAAAAATCGATCACTACGAGGGGCTTACAGTGGAATACTGCAGGGCAAAGGGGGCGAACTATATTCTCAGGGGACTCAGGACAGCTGCCGATTTTGAGTTTGAAAGGGCTATAGCACAGATGAACAGACTGCTTGAATCAGAGGTCGAATCAGTTTTCCTTCTTACTGTCCCGGAACACGCATCAATAAATTCGACGATAGTAAGGGATATTATAAGAAGCGGAGGCGATGCCTCAAGATTTGTGCCTTCCGCTATCAACCTCAGTGAATTCAGGGGAGAAGATCTTTAGATTTTCCAGGAAGACAAAGTGACCTCCGGTATAATTTGCGGAGGGTATTACGTTTATTACTCAAACCGTAAAAAGTCTTATCAGAATTTCAGGATTGAATTGTTTATCACATCCATCAGCGACAACCAGGCATTGTCTTTTATTCTGCTCAGTTCATCAGGCGAGAGCCATTCAACCCTTGTAATTCCTTCATTGATCTGAGGTTCTGTAATCATTTCTCCTTCATAGTGCATGAGGTACCAGCTGGTTTTCTTAAGATATGAAATACCTTCCCAGGAATAGGTGTGATAGCTGGGTTCGAGAGCCCTTATTATTGTGTGTCCTGTAATTCCGCATTCTTCACTTACCTCCCGTATGGCGCATACCTCCGGCTCCTCGCCCGGTTCAATGTGTCCCTTCGGCAGATCGAGTTTCCCTTTTTTCTCAATGAAAAGATATTTTCCTGAAACATGCCTGACAAGACCTCCGGCAGCCCCGACCTCAGTGAAGTAGATCCTGAATATTTTCCAGATATGTTTTATGTCGGGTCCGTAAATGTTAACCGAAGGAATTGAAGTATCTGACTGAAATTCAGATATTAAATTATAAAGTTCCCTTGTGGCATGAAACTTATGGAATAACCCGTATTTTTGCAATCGGTCAGGCTCGGAGCTGATCACTATGAATCTGTTTTCAAAATGAACTTTATACATCGCTAAATGGAGACTATTGCAAAAAGAACAGCTGAATATCTGTTACAAATTAAAGCAATTAAATTGCAACCGTCAAATCCTTTTACCTGGGCATCAGGATGGAAATCGCCCATCTATTGTGATAACCGCAAGACACTGTCTTTCCCGGAGGTGAGGACTTTCATAAGCAACTCCTTCTGTGAACTGGTTAAGTCGGAATTTCCCGATGCCGAACTAATTGCTGGCGTGGCCACAGGGGCAATAGCCCATGGGGCCCTTGTTGCCGACAGACTTGGTTTGCCGTTTATTTACATCAGATCAGAGGCAAAGTCCCATGGTCTTGGCAACCAGATAGAGGGCTATTATGAAAAGGGACAGAAAGTCGTTGTAATCGAAGATCTTATTTCAACAGGAGGAAGCAGCCTTAATGCAGTCGGGGCTGTCAGGGATGCAGGATGCAGGCTTCTTGGAATGGCTGCCATCTTCACTTATCAGTTCAGTAAGTCGGTCGATGCATTTGCCCAGGCAGATTGCCGTCTGCTCACGCTTAGCAACTATTCGACTCTTATTGCCACGGCTCTTGAGAGTGGATATATTGGTGTGAAGGATTTGGAGACATTGAAAATCTGGAGAACAGATCCCGCTAACTGGGGAAAAAACATTTGATCAGATGGCAGAACTATCAACTTTTCAAAGCAGGAAGGGAACACTCGACTGCACTCCTTCCGAGGTCTATGATTTTGTTACGGATATCAGGAATCTGCAGCAGTTCATCCCGCAAAATGCAGGGATCAGCGGCCTGGAGATTGAGAGGGAATCATGCAGTTTTAACATTTCATCTATGGGAAATGTGGATCTTCGTCTTTCCGAAAAGATTCCGGATGAGAAAATTGTATTTAACGGAACTCTTTTTCGGTCGAACGACTTCTCTCTCGTGGTCGACATAATGAGAAACCTGGCCGGAAAGGCGGATGTGAGTGTAATGGTTTCCTCTCATCTTAATCCCATTCTAAGGATGATGGTGGCCGGTCCTGTTCAGACTTTCCTTGAAAAAATGATGGAGGAGATGGAGAAATATAAGGGTTGGAAGAGCACTGCTAAATGAACTCAACCTCTTTAAAAGCATAATCCCTTACCTCTCCTTCTGTCTCAATTCTAAGGAGGCCCTGATCGCTTACCGAAATTATCCTTCCTGTGAACTCCCCGTTGCGGCTTCGGTACCTGCGCCATTCATCAAGCCCGTAAAGGGATGACACGTATTTCTCTCTGATACTGAGGACATCGCCCGAAATGACTTGTTTGTATCGCTTGTCGAGACAGGCTGCAACCTCCTTAAGGCATGTAAGAATGTCGTATCCGGATCCTGTAAGCAGTCTGAGAGAAACCGGATTCTTCAGGTAGCCCGGGAATGTCTCCTGATTGATGTTAATCCCGATCCCGGCCACTGTGCTGCTTATACTGCTTCCCAGCAGTGTGTTTTCGATAAGGATTCCTGCTATTTTATCATTACCGGCATAGATGTCGTTTGGCCATTTTACTGTGCAGCAGGGAATGTAGCTGCCTACAAAATCAATTAAACCCAGGGAGATGAACATTGAAATTACAAACTGATCAGATGGCTGAAGCATCGAGGGGTACAGCACAACGCTGAAAAGGAGGTTCTTCCCTTTTTCGCTCTCCCATCGGGATCCCATCTGTCCTCTTCCTCCCGTCTGAAAACCCGCATAGAAAACAGTGCCTTCAGGTACATGTCCGGCGTCGATGCACGCCGAGGCGTGAGTGTTCGTTGATCCGACACTCTCAAGAAAAATGTAATCCGATCCTATTATCATCTTTCAAACAGTTAAGTTTTCTATTCCTAAATGCTATTTTTTCACTGTTCTGAGCTACTGGTACCGAATTTGTAAAAAGCTCCCCGTACGTGCAAAAATAAAGATAAATGTTTGTACTTTTGCATTTTGATATTAATGGGATAATTTTTGATGAGGAAAAAAGAGAGTGAGACTGAATTACTGGTGGAGTCGGTGCTGAAGGGGATTTTTGAGAAAAAAGGGAAAGATGTTGTTAAGATTGACCTGAGGAAAATTGAAAACCGGATAACTGACTTTTTTGTTATATGTCACGGCACCTCCGTTACGCAGGTAGATGCAATCTGCGATTCTGTTGAAGACGGTGTGAGAAAAGAGAGAAGTGCAAAACCCTGGCATGTTGAAGGACTTGATAACTGCTTCTGGGTTCTCCTCGATTACGGAGATGTGGTGGTGCATGTGTTCCTTGAAGAATACAGGAATTTTTACAGCCTTGAATCGCTCTGGGCTGATGCAAAGATAGAAAAGGTAGAAGATACCATACTTTAAGTCAATAATTCAATATGTCCGAGAACAGTGACAAAAATCAGGGCCAGGGCCAGTCGCCTGATAAAAACCTGAAGCCAAAATTCAATTCGAACTGGATTTTTGCCATACTGGCAATTTCATTTATTCTTATAAACCTGGTTTATGGAGGCAGATCCACTCCAAAGGCTCAGACCCGCGACCTGAAGGAGATGATTGCCAACCGCGACGTTGAAAAAGTCGTTATTGTAAACAAGGAGTTCGCCGAGTTGTATCTAAAGAAGGAGGCGAAGGAATCAGGTCGTTATCCCGAACTGGCAAAGAACAACGGTAAAGTAGGTTTCGGGGTTCCGAAACCCGATTACACATACAACATTGCAGACATCACTTCCTTTGAACCTTTTATGCTCGAAGAGCAGAAAAATGCCGGCTATGAGGAAAAGGATATTATTTACCCCGAATCGGAGACACGGCATAATTATGTTGGAGAGATTCTGGGATGGACTCTTCCTTTTATACTGCTGATATTCCTCTGGATGTTCATGATGAGAAGGATGTCAGGCGGCGGGGCAGGAGGAGCAGGAGGGATCTTCAGTGTAGGGAAGTCGAGGGCCCAGATCTTTGACAAGGATACAAACGTGAAGATAAACTTCAGCGATGTGGCAGGCCTCGAGGAAGCCAAGACTGAGGTAATGGAGATCGTCGACTTTCTAAAGAATCCCAAGAAATATACACAGCTTGGCGGAAAAATTCCCAAGGGTGCTCTTCTTGTCGGACCTCCCGGAACAGGAAAGACACTCCTGGCAAAAGCTGTCGCCGGCGAGGCAAACGTTCCCTTCTTCTCAATATCCGGATCGGATTTTGTTGAAATGTTCGTTGGAGTGGGAGCCTCGAGGGTGAGGGATCTTTTCAAACAGGCCAAGGAGAAAGCTCCCTGCATTGTTTTTATCGATGAGATAGATGCAGTAGGACGGGCAAGAGGAAAAAATGCCAATTTTGGCTCGAACGATGAAAGGGAAAATACCCTTAATCAGCTTCTTACCGAGATGGACGGATTCGGAACCAATATGGGAGTGATAATTCTTGCAGCGACAAACAGGGCCGACATCCTCGACAGAGCCCTCCTGAGAGCAGGAAGATTCGATCGCCAGATACATGTCGAGCTGCCTGACCTGAATGAGAGGGAAGCAATTTTTAAAGTTCACCTCAGGCCAATTAAGCTGGAAAAGGATTTCAATATTGGGTTTCTTGCAAAACAGACACCCGGCTTTTCGGGAGCCGACATTGCCAATGTCTGCAATGAAGCCGCACTTATTGCTGCAAGAAAGAATAAGAAAGTGGTTGAAAAGCAGGATTTCCTTGATGCCATCGACAGAATAGTGGGGGGGCTGGAAAGGAAGAACAAGATAATATCGATGGTTGAAAAGAAAACCATAGCTTATCATGAAGCAGGGCATGCAACGGCAAGCTGGCTGCTCGAACACGCCAGCCCCCTGGTTAAGGTGACAATAATCCCGAGGGGAAGAGCACTCGGAGCTGCATGGTATCTTCCTGAAGAACGGCAGATAACGACAAGGGAACAACTTCTCGATGAAATGGCCTACGCTCTGGGAGGAAGGGCTGCTGAACAGCTGATATTCGGAAAAGTATCGACCGGAGCGCTTAGCGACCTGGAAAAGATAACAAAACAGGCCTATGCAATGGTATCATATTTCGGGATGAGCAAAAAGGTCGGTAACATCAGCTTTTATGATTCGTCGGGTCAGGCTGACTACGGATTCACAAAACCCTACAGTGAAAAAACCGCCGAGCTGATCGATCAGGAAGTCAAGGAAATAATAGAGGAATCGTACCAACGTTCGATCAATATTCTGAAAGACAACCTGGAAGGCCTTACGGAACTTGCCGAACTGCTCCTGGAGAAAGAGGTTATCTTCAGTGAGGACCTCGAAAGGATCTTCGGAAAAAGAAAAGCAGACATCCTAAGGGAACAGGAGGAGAAAAATAATGGAAATAGAAAGTCTGAGGAAGCAAAAGCCGGCGAAAACAGAGAAACAATAACTGATGGAAGGATTCCCGGGGTCAAAGAAGTAAAAACGGCGGTAAAAAGGAAGAAGAAGGATACATCTGGGGAGGAAGAGACGAAGATAAAACCAAAAGAAAAAGACAGTTAACTTGGGAAGCTTATACAGACGTACTCTTACTGCAGTCTGGATAGTGATCTTTATACTCGGAGGTTTCTGGCTGCATCCCGTTTCATTCTTTATAACAGGGCTGCTGCTGCTTGCCGGTGCCCAGTATGAATACTATCTGATGCTCAGGAACAGCGGAGTACCTGTTCAGATGGTGAACGGAATCATCACAGGGGCAGTTCTGTATATCGCATCAACATTGATCGCCGCCGGATTCGTTCCATTTAAGTATCTTGCAATTATTATTGTGCCGGTATTCTTCATTATGGTCAGTGAGTTATACAGGAGGAAGGAGAGACCTTTTGATTCACTGGCACATACACTTTTTGCACTCGTTTATGTCGGGGTGCCTTTTTCCCTGATTCCCCTCGCTGCCTTCGGAAGAACCGGGCTTGGGTCGCTGATCCGGCAGGAAACTGTTATTTTTTCACCAGGGATAATAATCGGATTCCTGCTTCTACAATGGGCAAACGATACCGGAGCATACCTTACGGGGATGGCTATCGGAAAACACAGGCTGATGGAAAGAATCTCGCCAAAAAAATCGTGGGAAGGCTTTTTTGGAGGAATGATAACCTCTGTCCTTACCGGCTGGCTTTTGTCGGGATGGCTTGGAGTGGTTGACACAAGGGGTTGGATAATTATTTCACTGATAATATCAGTTGCCGGGACTTATGGCGACCTTGTTGAATCGATGCTTAAAAGGAGCATGGGAGTGAAAGACTCGGGAACAATAATGCCCGGGCACGGGGGCTTTCTCGACCGATTCGACAGTGCACTGCTTTCATTTCCCCTTGTCTATCTTTTTCTTACCCTTTTTGGTTGATTGAGAAGTCTTGATTAGTTTTGCAAAACAATATATGTAATGAGCATTCATAAAGAGGGATATAAGATTCTTGCTTCAGGATTGGTGATCCTCCTTATTCTCAATATAGTGGTGACAATAATATGGAAGGACAATCCTCTCGTGAAGTGGACATTCTTCGTCCTGTCGACAGCGTTGTATGTTTTTATCCTTTTCTTTTTCAGGCTGCCCTCAAGAAATCTTCAGCCCGATCCGGGTCTTATCTATTCCCCGGCCGACGGAAAGATTGTGGTGATAGAAGAGACATTTGAAAAAGAATACTTTAAGGACAACCGACTCCAGATATCAATATTCATGTCGCCCTTCAATGTTCACAGCAACCGTTACCCTGTGTCGGGAAAGGTTAGATATGTCAATTACCATCCCGGACATTATATGGTAGCCTGGCACCCAAAATCATCTGAACTGAACGAACGAAGCTCAATCGTAATCCAGACGGAAAGGGGGACTGAAATACTGGTCAGGCAGATAGCAGGTGCCGTTGCGCGGAGGATAAAAACCTACGCAAAAAAAGATCAGGATGTAACCCAGGGTGACGAACTTGGATTCATCAAGTTCGGCTCACGGGTCGATATCTTTCTGCCTGTGGGAACCGAGGTAGAGGTTCCCATCCTTCAGCAGGTGAGAGCCAACAAAAGTATCATTGCTAAAATCTGAAAATATTAAAACAGATGAAAAAAAATAGTGCCGGGATAATTGATCTTAGCCCCGATGTTAAGTGGATAGGAATACGTGATTATGATATCCGTACTTTTGACATTGTAATGACAACAGAGTTCGGAACCACCTATAATTCCTATTTTATAGATGCTGAGAAGAAGACACTGGTTGAAGTGGCAAAAGAGAAATTTCTCGATGATTATCTGACAAAGCTGAGATTGGTTGCCAGACCCGAAGAGATTGAATATATAATACTCGACCATACCGAACCCGATCATTCGGGAAGCCTGAGTGCCCTTGTCGACCTTGCCCCGTCGGCCATAGTTGTCGGAAGCGGGAACGCGATAAGGTATCTGCAGGATATCGTGAACAAGCCTTTCCGGTCGCTGGTTGTGAAGGACGGGGATACGCTTAACCTGGGGAACCGGACCCTCAGGTTCATTTCTGCCCCTAATCTTCACTGGCCCGATTCAATTTATACCTATATGCCTGAAGAGGGCATATTATTTACCTGCGACTCGTTCGGGGCTCACTATTGCACCGGTGATATCTACAGTGAACTCTCGGCCGATTACATGTCGGCATTTAAATACTATTTTGATGTGATACTCAAGCCTTTCAGCAAATTCATGGTGAAGGCCATCGATAAGATAAAACCTCTGGACATAAAGCTGATTTGTCCGGGACACGGCCCTGTCCATCGTGAACACCTGAATGAGATTGTCGACCTTACCCTTAAGTATTCAAATGAATACATTGAGCCCACTGGAGAAAAGGACGTCAGGAGAGTCCTGATCGCCTATGTTTCTGCCTATGGCTATACAGCAGAGGCTGCAGGGCTTATTGCTGAAGGAATAGCGGAATCGGGCCATTTTGAAATAGAGGTTGCGGATATAGAGAACATGCCCGACGGGGAGCTGGACGCAAAACTGACTGCAGCCGATGCTGTTCTGGCTGGTTCTCCAACGATAAACCAGAATACGCTTCTCCCTCTTTACAGGATGTTTGCACTTATAAATCCCCTCCGCGACAGGGGGAAAGCCGCAGGGGCTTTCGGATCTTATGGCTGGAGCGGGGAAGCACCAAAAATCATTCTGGATAATTTCAGGAATCTTAAGCTTAGCACCTTTGAAGAACCGTTAACATTTAAATTTGCAGCTGGCGGACCCAAGAAGGAGAGCCTGGTTGATTACGGAAGGAGGTTTGGGCGTATGCTTCTTGAGAGAAAGTCTGAAACAAAAAATCCCGGCGTTTAGCCGGGATCACTACCCTGTTTATGAGATTTTGATCTGCCTTGAGATCTTGCTCTTCTCTTCTTCAACCTTCGGAAGTGTTACACTAAGAACACCATCCTTGTAGCTTGCGTCGATCTTTTCCTTGTTAACGTTCTCAGGAATCTGGAAACTCCTGCAGAAAGACGAATAGCTGAATTCCTTTCTCTTGTAGCCATCATTGTTCTCTTCAGATTCATTCCTCGTCTCCGAAGCTATCGTAAGAATGTCTTCATTGATGTCGATCTTCAGATCCTTCCTTTCAATGCCAGGGACGGCCAGATCAAGAAGAAACTTCTTCTCATCTTCCCTTATGTTTACTGCAGGCATCGATCCTGAGTTTGATGGCCTTACCGGAAAGAAATCATCGTCGAAAATGTTGCTAAGGTAAAAGGGCCTGAAACTTCTTTTTGAAATTGTCGGTAACATAGCTTTATCCTCCATTATTTTTAAGTTATACATATTTCTTATTTCTCTAAATCATTTTCAAAACCTGTTCCAATTCATTAAAAGCGACATATTGGCGCTTTGGATGACATTTTAGCGGACATAATGACAGAGTGGTGTCTGTGGATGAATTTTTAGGGAATTACGATTTTTCTGATTAGGTTTGTGTATAGAAAAACCTGACTGATGAAAACCACCTTAAGGAACATCCTGATATTCTTTGGAATCTGTGTCTTTTTGGCGGCTCTCTGGTATTTCAGAAACATAGCTGTTTATATACTTGTTGCAGGAGTCCTTTCCATAATGGGCAGGCCGCTTGTCGACCTTTTTTGCAGGATAAGGATAGGAAGATGGTCATTTCCAAGGGTAATAAGTGCACTTCTGACTCTTATAATCATCTGGAGTCTTATAATACTCTTCCTTTATATTTTTGTGCCGCTTGTAACTAAACAGATAAACTACTTCTCGACGATTGAGAGCGAGAAGCTTGTTCAGCTCATCGACAGGCCTATATCCAGGATCGAGGCTTTTCTGTCAACCCTGAATCCGAAGATCGGCGACCAGCTTTTGCTGAAGGAGTACCTGAATTCAAAGATCGACGGGATTCTGAATGTGGAGATGATACAGAACTTTCTCGGATCTACGGTCAGCTTTATGGGCAACATAGCCGTTGCCGTATTCTCAATAAGCTTCATAACCTTCTTTTTTCTCAAGGACCAGCATCTTTTTTACGAGTCGATACTGATGTGGATCCCCGACAAGTATGTTGAGAATGTTACAAGAGCCCTTAATTCCATCAAAAGTCTTCTTACACGGTATCTTATTGGAATTGTGATCCAGAGCACCTGCATAATGATTCTTATTGACCTTGGGATGACCATTGCAGGGATAGAGTTTCAACAGGCTCTCGTTATGGGGCTTATAATAGGAATACTGAATATCATACCTTATGTCGGTCCCTGGCTGGGTTTTTTCATAGCCCTTATAATGGGTGTGGCTTCCCATATCACAATGGATTTTTCGAATGTTGTCATGCCGCTGGTATTAAATATGGTACTTGTACTTGCCATTACCCAG
Source organism: Bacteroidales bacterium (assembly GCA_034002885.1). Classification (GTDB taxonomy): domain Bacteria; phylum Bacteroidota; class Bacteroidia; order Bacteroidales; family VadinHA17; genus LD21. The sequence continues at coordinate 48,532 of JAVEZS010000005.1, read as the reverse complement.
CTTATCGACAATGTTATATTTCAGCCGGTGATATTCTCGAACAGTGTGAGAGCTCACCCGCTTGAGATATTTGTTGTGGTTCTTGCTGCCGGGTTTGCCGCTGGAATTCCAGGAATGCTGCTGGGTATTCCGACGTACACGGTTCTGAGGGTCTTTGCCCGGGAGTTCTTTTACGGATTCAAGGCTGTCCAGAAGATAACATCCAGCCTGCCCAGCTATGAGGAGCAGGAGGAAATGGAAAAGAAACCGGTGGTGAATGTCGGAGAATCGTCACCGATTCCAGTAATAAGGAGGAGGAAGAAAAAAATAAGAAGTGATGAAGATCAGAATGGAACGGATAGTAACATCGGTTAACAGGATATTCCGTTTTTACTATGACGGCTTCAGGAGCATGTCGTGGTGGGGGAGGAGGGTCTGGATAATTATTTTGATAAAACTTTTCATAATGTTCCTTGTCCTGAAGATCTTCTTTTTCCCCGATTTCCTGAAGAAGAACTACAAGACCGATGAACAGCGAAGCGAATATGTTCTTGATCAACTAATAAACTCAAAGTAATCCTATGTTAGAAAACGTCGATCTGACCCTGGTGGACTGGTCGAGGGCGCAATTTGCCCTCACGGCCATTTACCACTGGCTTTTTGTTCCACTGACGCTTGGTCTTTCATTTATAATCGCCATAATGGAGACTATTTATGTAAAGACCGGAGATGAGGAATGGAAGCGAATGACAAAATTCTGGATGACCCTTTTCGGGATTAATTTTGCCATTGGAGTTGCTACCGGACTTATTCTGGAATTTGAGTTCGGCACCAACTGGTCTAATTATTCCTGGTTCGTCGGCGATATCTTTGGTGCACCTCTTGCAATCGAGGGTATCCTGGCATTTTTTCTTGAATCAACCTTCGTTGCAGTTATGTTTTTCGGCTGGAACAAGGTTAGCAGGAAGTTCCATCTTGTTTCCACCTGGCTTGTTGCAATAGGAGCAAACCTGTCGGCCCTCTGGATCCTTGTTGCCAATGCATGGATGCAGAACCCTGTCGGGATGGTCTTTAATCCGGAAACGGCAAGGAATGAAATGGTCAATTTCTGGGAGGTGCTGTTCAACGAGGTGGCCGTAAGCAAGTTCCTGCACACGATCTCCTCCGGGTTCCTTCTCGGTTCAATGTTCGTGGTGGGAATAAGCGCCTACTATCTTCTGAATAACAGGGAACAGCTACTTGCCAGGCGAAGTATATTGATTGCCGGTATTTTCGGACTGCTCTCCTCACTTCTTGTCGTCTATACCGGAGACACATCCGCCAGAACGCTTGCAAAAGCCCAGCCGGTGAAATTTGCTGCTTTTGAAGCTTTATATGATGGGAAACAGGGTGCCGGCCTTGTAGCTTTGGGATTACTTAAGGAGTCGGACAAAAAGATTGGTGAAAAAAGTGTGAATGATTTTGTTTTCAGGATTGAAATCCCCGCGTTGCTTTCAATAATGACAGGCGGCTCAGGTGATACCTTCGTTCCCGGAATTAATGACCTTGTGAACGGGAACGAATCCCAGGGAATAATGCCTGTGTCTGAAAAGATCGAGAGGGGAACCAGAGCAAGAGAACTACTTGCTGAATATAAGGCGGCACGTCAGGGAAATGATACTGAAAGGGCCCGAACCATAGCTGCCATGTTCGGCGACAGGAATTTTGCCGATAATTACTTCAGGTATTTCGGGTATGCTTTTTTAGGAAGGGCAGATGATGTTATTCCGGATGTGAAATTATCGTTCTATACGTTCCATATAATGGTTATGCTCGGATTCCTTTTCATCCTTGAATTCGCCCTGGCCATTTTCTTCCTTTTCAGGGGAACCCTGATGAAAAACAAATGGTTCTTATGGTTGGCCCTCTTTTCGATTCTTCTGCCCTATGTGGCCGGAGAGCTGGGATGGGTTCTGGCTGAAATGGGACGCCAGCCCTGGATAATACAGGATCTCATGCCTGTTTCTGCTGCCGTTTCGAGTATCCCTGCAGGATCGGTAATAACAACCTTCATACTTTTTGCGGTTCTTTTCACCGTGCTACTCATCGCAGAAGTATCGATAATGATCAGACAGATAAAAATCGGACCAAAATATTAGGAGGACCTGCCATGACATTAATGATATCACATATTTTCCTTCAGCATTACTGGTGGATCATAATATCTCTTCTGGCCAGCCTGCTGGTCTTCTTAATGTTCGTTCAGGGTGGACAGTCGATGATTTTCTCTCTTCCCCGGAACGAGACGCAGAAAAAAATGATGATCAACGCCCTGGGAAGAAAATGGGAGTTTACTTTCACTACCCTTGTCACTTTCGGTGGAGCGTTTTTTGCATCATTCCCCCTTTTCTATTCGGCAAGCTTCGGCGGAGCCTACTGGGTATGGATAGCTATCCTTTTCAGCTTCATAATACAGGCCATAGCATATGAATACAGATCAAAACCTGCAAATGTCCTGGGTGAGAAAACCTTTGACGTGTTCCTTCTCATCAACGGATCACTGGGTCCTTTCCTTATAGGAACGGCTGTGGCGACATTCTTTACGGGCTCCCAGTTCAGCCTTAACGAGATGAACCAGGTCAGATGGGCTACTCCGTGGCATGGTCTTGAGGCACTGCTGAGCGCAAGAAATATTTCGCTTGGCCTTGCAGTCCTTTTCCTTGCCAGGGTAAACGGTCTTCTCTACATCATCAACAGCGTAGGTGATGACGATCTGACAAATCGTTCATTAAGGCAACTTGCCGTAAATGCGGCTGCTTTCCTGACTTTCTTCCTTTTCTTTGTTGTCACCCTCCTGCTAGCGGAGGGATTCGCCTATGACCGGGCATCATCAGCAGTAATAATGGAAAAATTCAAATACCTGAATAACCTGCTCCAGATGCCCCTGGTTCTGATAATCTTCCTTACCGGGGTGCTGCTGGTTGTAACAGGACTCTGGAAAGCCTTGTTCAGAGCTTCGGGATCGGGTATATGGTTTACAGGGTCGGGAACCATTCTTGCAGTAATGGCCCTTTTCCTTCTGGCCGGATTTAACGGAACCTCATTCTACCCGTCATCATTTGACCTTAAAAGCTCACTGACAATAGAGAATGCTTCATCCAGCCTCTTTACACTTAAGACAATGATGTACGTTTCGTTTATAGTTCCTTTCGTTATCGCGTACATCTGGTACGCCTGGAAGGCCATAAATGACAAAAAGATTACCCCCGGGGAGATGAAAGCCGAAGGCCACACTTACTAAACACCTATGAGGGAACAGCTTCCGGCATGCAATAAAAAAGCAGAAGTAACCAGTCGCTTGCCTGTTTATTACGGCAGAAACTGCTGTAGTCTTCCAAAAGGTAAAATTATAATCAAGAAAAACAAAAGACGATGTATTTATCCGGAATAATTCAATATCTCATCTGGCCCGCCTTCATTATTGCCAGCTGGTATATCATAAAAACTGCCTTAAAGGTGTACGAGAAGAAATTCCCGGCCGGAAAACAGGAAAAATGAACTAAATACTTTTTCTCATAAGGACACTGATGATAATGTAGAAAGGAATTATCAGAGGTGCCGACCGGAGACCGAGAACAGCAATGGATACAATTACTACTGCTGCCAGGATGTATCTTGGCTCATTGCCCTTGTACTGAAGATCGCGGAATTTGAGTGAAAGAAGAGGAAGCCTTGAGACCATCAGAAGGGACAGGATCACCGTGTAGATCATAAGGGCCGCAGGTGATCCGGTGAACCATTGCAGAAGACCGGAATCTGACACCGAAGAGGCAATTACTACTGAGATCACCGCTATCGCATTTGCCGGAGTTGGAAGACCTTTGAAGGAGGTAGTCTGGGTTGTGTCGAGATTGAACACTGCGAGACGTATTCCGGCACATACCGGCATTATGGCCGGAACAACGAATGCCAGGAACATCAGTCGGGAACCAGCCTGAACATCAGATCCCCCACCTGTGCCAAGAGCGGAAGAAAGAAGTGTATGCATCAGGAAGGCGGGGGCCACACCAAAGCTGACGATATCGGCCAGACTGTCGAGTTCCTTTCCTGTTGCGGAATAGGCTTTAAGCATCCTCGCCGAGTAACCATCCAGGAAATCGAAAACCATGGCAGCCAGTATAAGCCATGATGCGGATGTAAGATCTCCCCTGGAAGCAAGGATGATGGCAATAAAGCCTGAGGTCAGATTTAAGGAAGTGATGAAATTCGGGATATGCCTCATATAAGTATTATTGTTTTTTGTCGTTGACCAGAGCAAAATTATTATAAATTTCAGTTGATTGGCAGAAATTATTAGATTTGCATTTATTAATTGTGTCTGCATGATCAACATTAAGAGTATCAGAATTGCGGTGGATTTTGACGGCACCATCGTTGAACACGATTACCCGGGCATTGGCAAGGAAATGCTTTTTGCTTTCCAGACACTCAAGGAACTTGAGAAACTTGGAGCCAGGCTTATTCTCTGGACATTCAGAAGCGGCAAGGAACTCGACGATGCTGTTGAATTCTGCAGGAAGAATGGAATAGAGTTCTACGCCATAAACAGGAACTATCCTGAGGAGGTCTACGATGAGACAATCAGCAGGAAGATAGATGCTGATATTTTTATTGACGACAAAAATCTGGGCGGATTTCCCGGCTGGAGCGAGGTGTGGCAGATGCTTGTTCCCTTTGACCTTCATCAGCAGGAGATGGAACGACAGATTGCCGCTGCGCGTAAGAACACTCTCAGGAGATTGTTCGGGAAAAAAGACTGAAAGAAAAAATGAAAACCAGGTACCCCGGATATTTATTCAATGTAATTCTGTTCGTAATGCTTTGCTGGATCATCTCCTGTTCCGGCCGGCGTGATGCAGAGCCAGGAAAACCCGGCCAGGGTGAAAAGACTACAGGAAGCCTTCCTGTACCGGTACTGATGAAAATGTCATCTCCTGCTGAAAACTCAACTTACAGGCTCAGGGAAGAAATAAAGGTTAAGCTAGTTCCTGAAGATGGGAACGACAGTTTCGATTCGATAAAGGTCTTTTTCGACGGTAAAGAGGTGGCTGTTATTAAAAACGATCCATGGGAATGCACCGTTGACGCCTCCGCGAACGGGATGACCGGGAGAAGATCGGTAAAAGCCGTTGCATACAGCAGCAATCTGACCCAGTCGGTGACACGTTTCGTAACGGTTATGTCTGATACTGCTCCGGCAAAATATGGCTACCGGGTTGTAAGCAGCTATCCTCACGACAGACAGGCTTTTACTCAGGGCCTCTTTTACGATAACGGCATACTTTACGAGGGAACTGGTCAGGAGAGCGGATCGACCCTTAGGGAAGTGGAACTTGAAACGGGAAAGGTACTGAGGCTCCTGAATCTCGACCCGGCACTCTTCGGTGAAGGTATTACAATGTACCAAGACAGGATTTACCAGGTTACATGGACTAACAAGGTTGGATTTATCTACAGCAAATCTGATTTCAAATTGCTGAACAGGATCTTTTATCAGACCGAAGGATGGGGTCTCACCACCATCGGCGACAAGATCGTTATGAGCGATGGAAGCAACATATTGCATTTTCATGACCCCGAAATGTTTAACCTGTTATCGAGGCTCGAGGTTTATGATAACGAGAAAAAGGTTGACCAGCTGAACGAACTGGAATACATTAACGGGGAGATATGGGCAAATATATGGATGACAGATCTTATTGCAAGGATCGACCCTGAAACAGGCAAGGTAAATTCCTATGTCAACCTTTCGGGACTGTTCCCGGAAAAGGAACGCAGGGAAACAAATGCCGATGTTTTAAACGGCATTGCCTATGATGAAGCAGGGAAGAGGATATTCGTTACCGGGAAACGCTGGCCCAGGCTTTATGAGATCATTGTTACTGAATGATCCTGGTTGCATAAACAATATTAACAGCCGAAGGAAGAATACTGAATGTTGCCGGGGTATGTCCGAGCGATTCCCCGTCAGCCTCGAGGTACAGAGTTGAATCAGAACTTACTTTCAGTCCCGTGCTCCTGTATCCGTCTATCCTGGGGTGACTGAGGACAGTTCCATCGTAGAGAAGCTTAAGGCTTCTTATTATTTCTATTTTGCCTATTTCCTTTATCACAGTAATGTCGAACATACCGTCATCGGGCAAAGCCTCGGGCGTCTGCCTCATTCCCCCGCCGCAGTAACGTCCGTTACCGACATTTATCGAAAATATCTTCTGCTTTGCCGTTTTTCCGTCTATAGTGATCTCCGCAGGTGTGTTCCGGTAAGCAACTAGACTGGAAAGGAGGTTGTAGAAATAAATGGCACGGCTGCTTTTCCCCTTTTCCTTTTGTCTGTTGGTTTTCGCGACAACCACCGATTCGAAACCCAGCCCGGCTATATTTAAAAAGTAACGTCTCTCATCAGTTTCACCGTTGCGATAATCAATAACCCCGACGTCGTGCTTCATGGTGAGGCGCTCTTTAATTACCTTAACGGCGCCTTCGTATACAAGAGGTATGCTGAACATTCTTCCCCAGTCGTTTCCCGTGCCTACAGGTATCTTGCTTATTGTGCATGAACCGGGAGAACAAATATCCTGGGTAAAAATACCGTTCACGATTTCGTTGAGGGTTCCGTCACCTCCTATTGAAATGAAATTTCTGTAACCCCGTGCTATGTAATCCCTTGTCAGTTCTATGGCATGGCCTTTTCTTTCCGTCATCACCATCGTGAACCCTAAGCCGTTCTTCTCCAGCAGTCCGGCAATTCTGGCCTGATCCTTCCTTCCTTTGCCATTTCCGGCGTTCGGATTTACTATCGCGAGCCAGTCGCCCGCTACATTATTATCATTCATTCAGAGGCTTTTTTGGGCAAATGTATAACATTAAGAAGAATCTTTATATTCCGCGTAAAGTATTTGCCCTTCGACACCCCGTTTTATCAGCTGAAATGCGTTTTGTTAACCGGGGAGGCATGTTAATAAAGTGTTGAAAAGCGCAAATAAAATGTTTACAATTACATTATAGCCTCTCCCGCGACGACACTCATAAATTGTAAATTTGAAGCTCGTAATTAACATGATATATCATAGTAAAAACAGATGGGAAGGATCATTGCAATAGCCAATCAGAAGGGTGGAGTAGGGAAGACGACAACGGCAATAAATCTTGCCGCGAGCCTGGCGGCTCTTGAGAAGAAGGTGCTTATTGTAGATGCTGATCCTCAGGCTAATGCCACCTCCGGGATTGGGATAGACCAGCGCAATATTAAAAGTACTGTCTACGATTGTCTTATTGACGGGAAGGAACCCCTGGAAGCTGTTCATGCCACAAGCGTCGAGAACCTCTCGGTGATGCCTTCAAACATCGATCTCGTAGGGGCTGAGATAGAGATGCTGGATAAACCCGAAAGGGAAAAGATCCTCAGAGGGATAATAGGGAAGGTAGCTGACAGTTACGATTATGTTATTATCGACTGCTCGCCTTCTCTTGGTTTGCTGACGGTGAATGCCCTTACAGCAGCAAATTCGGTAATAATACCTGTTCAGTGTGAGTATTTTGCTCTTGAAGGACTTGGCAAGCTCCTGAATACAATAAGGATAATACAAAACAACCTGAACCCAGGTCTTGAAATAGAAGGCTTCCTTCTTACAATGTACGATTCAAGGCTAAGGCTCTCCAACCAGGTTGCTGAAGAGGTTAACAAGCATTTCCAGCAGATGGTCTTCAGAACCATCATCCAGCGGAATGTAAAACTTTCGGAGGCCCCCAGCTTCGGACAGCCCGCTATTCTGTATGATGCTGACTCGAGAGGCACAGTCAATTATCTGAACCTTGCCAGGGAACTGATCGGAAAGCACGTGAAAAGCAACTGATTCCGCTCCGGATGATTAATTATTGAAAATAACTGACCGGATAATGACAAAGAAAAATGCATTGGGAAGAGGACTGGGTGCTCTTATCGAGGGTGTTGAGAAAGAAGTCCTCGAGAGAAAGGTGGAGGCTGATTTCGACATAGCTGTTGATTCGATCGACGGTAATCCCTTTCAGCCCAGAACCCATTTTGACGAACAGGCTCTCGGGGAACTGGCAAACTCAATAAGGAAACTGGGAATAGTCCAGCCCCTCACTGTAAGGGAGACAGGAGGAGGAAGATATCAGCTGATAGCAGGGGAAAGACGTCTGAGAGCAGCAAGACTTGCCGGGCTGACACATGTTCCTGCATATGTCAGGACAGCCGATGATCAGGCTATGCTCGAGCTGGCACTGGTAGAAAATATACAGAGAGAAGACCTCGACGCAATAGAAGTCGCGATAAGCTTTCAGAGGCTTATTGAGGAATGCAGGCTTACCCAGGAACAACTGAGTGAAAGGGTGGGAAAACAACGTTCAACAATCTCAAACTATCTCCGGCTGCTGAAGCTTCCTGCCGAAATTCAGCTTGGATTGCGGAACAAAAACCTGATGATGGGACATGCCCGAACCCTGGTCAATATAGAGAATCCAAAAACGCAGATGAACGTTTACTATCGTATCATCGACGATGAACTATCAGTACGCCAGTCCGAAGAACTTGTAAGAACGCTGCAAACAGAAAAAATAAAAGATCCTGCCAGAAAGGAAAAAAAGAAGAAGCTTAATGAGGATTTCAACCAGCTTACGGATCACCTTAACCGTGTGTTCGCAACGAAGGTCAGCTTCAGGATCAATGAACAGGGAAAAGGTAAGATAGTGATACCTTTCGAGAATCCTGAAGAGATGGAACGCATTTTGGGGCTCTTCGACCGTCTTAACTATTGAAATTAGTATATTTGCCGCACCGGCCTGCCGTCATGTCAGCAAAAATCCGGTATTTACTGATTTTGAGAAAGGTTCAGAAAATAATAATAATATTTATAGCTTTATTTTGCTGCCTGTCGGGGACCGTTGAGGGACAGGACACTATTGCCGTTGCAGGAAAGGGAAAGAAATACTTCAGGAGCGACCCGATGAGGGCAACGATGCTTGCTGTGGTTTTTCCCGGAATGGGTCAGATATATAACCGGAAATTCTGGAAGGTGCCTTTTGTTTACGCAGGGTTCGGGGGTGTCGCCTACAGCATCAACTTCAACTCAACAAAATACAACGATATGATGAAGGCCTATCAGGATTTTACTGACAAAATACCGGAGACCGACAGCTACATACCCCTGATAAAGGGAGCTGATCCTTCATCATACGATCCAGTACTTCACCCCGAAACCCACGACCCGGCAACGACGAAATGGGTTGAGGATAACCTTCTCAATGCTGTCGACTATTACAAACGATATCGCGACCTCTCGTATATCGGAATTGCTGCATGGTACCTTATCACATTGCTCGATGCAAATGTAGATGCAAGCCTCGCGAATTACGACATAAGCGATAACCTCGATGTTGAAATAAAACCGCTCCAGCTTCCGGTTCCCGGAACAATGGGAGCAGGTTTTAACATTAGTCTTATCTTTAAATTTTAAATGTATAAACCATATAATGAAGCTGAAGATAATCCTGACAATAACATTCCTGACCATTCTTGCCGGCAATGTATCAGCTGTAAACGATACTATTATCCTTAAAACGGAAATATACGCCGAAAAAATCTCAGACGACCTCGACAGTCTCGTAAACAGCTGGTATGTCAAAATGGCAATGAACACAAATCCGGGAGAGTATTCGTCCGACTCTCTGGGAACAGAATACTCCGATTCACTTTATAAATACCGCCTTAGCCGTATCAACTCGATTATCAGGCTTCCCTATAACAGTATTATCCGCAATCATATACATGTTTATACCGTACGCCAGCGAAAAAACTTCAGCGCCGTGCTGGGACTGAAGGATTATTATTTCCCAATGATTGAAGATATTTTCGATTCATATGGCATTCCCACGGAACTAAAGTATATGTCGGTGATCGAATCGGCGCTTAACCCTAATGCAGTTAACAGATATTCAGGAGCAACCGGCCTCTGGCAGTTCATGTACAGCACAGGCAGGCTTTACGGACTTACCATCAATTCGCTGGTTGACGAAAGAAGAGATCCGGTAAAAGCCACGCATGCTGCTGCAAAATATATCAAGGACCTCTACGGGATCTATAACGACTGGATACTGGTGATAGCTGCCTATAACTGCGGACCCGGGAATGTAAACAAAGCAATACGGCGTTCGGGTAACAAAAAGGACTACTGGGAGATTTATTACAGGCTCCCGAGAGAAACAAGAGGTTACATACCAATGTATGTGGCAGCTACATATGCAGTGAGCTATTTTGCTGAACACAAGATCCGGCCGCTTCCTCTTAACATTCCGGTATCTACCGATACCATTATGGTAAACAAAGACATTCACCTTAATCAGATCTCGGAGGTGATGGGCATACCATTGGGTGAGCTGAGGGCGCTTAATCCCCAGTATAAGACAGGACTCGTTCCCGGAGCCACGAAGCCTCTCTCATTAACACTGCCGATGAGCCACGTGGGAGACTTCATTGATCTTACTGATACCATAAGAGGTTACAAATCAGACGTGTATCTTACAAGGATAAACGTCACTGCCAATCCCGCCACATCGACCTATGTGCCTGTTGATGTCAAGGGAAAAACAAAGCTGATCTACACGGTAAAGGAGGGTGACAATCTGGGCTATATTTCAGAATGGTACAACGTCGGGCTTTCTGACCTCAGGTACTGGAATAATATTTACCGGAATACAATAAGGATTGGCCAGAAGCTGGCTATTTATGTTGATCCTTCAAAGGCCGGACAATATTCGGGGATCAACAGCATGACTTTTGCGGAGAAACAAAGGAATGCCGGAAAACCGTTAACGGCAAATCCCGCTCCGGTTCCTGCGCCACAGGTTTCTGAAGGAGAATACGTGACTTACACAGTTCGCTATGGCGATACGATATGGAATATTGTCAAGATGTTTGACAATGTGAGCACTACGGACGTTCTTACGTTAAACAATATTACAGATCCGGGAAGGATCAAGGTTGGACAAGTACTGAAAATTAAGAAGAAGAGCTGAGCTCTATCCCGTGATGCGCCCTTTCAGGTCATTTCTGTTACTGCTTTCTGCCCTGGTATGTTTTGCCGGGCTTTCTTATATTCTGCCATGGGAAACTGTACTTCCACGAATAGACAGCCTTATTCCGGAAAAGATTATCAGACACTTTAATGCAGAACAATATGCAGACCCGGTTACCGGGGTGCATCCCTCTGACTCATCTGAAACACATTCAGAGCCGGAGATACAAGAGGTGGCAGTAAATGAAGCCGTTCCCGCCGATACCATAGCTGTTGCAGACTCATTACCTGAGATCGTCACCATAACCGACCCGTTCAGCTCATTCCTCGATTCACTCCGTTACCCCGGAAAGCAGATGAGGATAATGTATTATGGTGACTCGCAGATTGAAGGCGACAGGATAACAAACTATTTGCGAAGGCACCTGAGGAAGGAATACGGAGGAAGCGGACCAGGATTATTCCTTCCGGTAATGCCGGTAACATACACAAAATCATTTTATGTAAGGGCATCCCCGAACTGGAAGAGGTATAACTACCTTTCATATGAGAACGGAGTCATTAACCATAACAAGCTTGGTCCTTTCATGGCCTTCTGCCGCTATATGCCAGACGGACAGGTCTCATCCGGAAAAGTTAAGGCGTGGATAAGGATAACTCCATCTGTCTTCGCCGATCCGGGAGAATCGAGGTACGAGTTTCTCAGAATACTTTACAGGAACACCCGCAGTGATGTATACATCCAGGTAAAGGCGGGGGATAATCCGGTTATAACGGATACCCTCAGGACAGGAGACGGGATCAGACAGTATGTATGTCCGCTCTATGACTCGAAAAACATTCTTATCGACCTGTCGGGAAGGAGCAGCCCCGATATTTACGGGATCAGTATTGAAAGCAGGGAGGGCGTTATCGTCGACAATATACCCCAGAGGGGCAGTGCAGGACTTGAATTCACCATGGTCGACAAGGAGAACCTGAAAGAGGCCTTCGGGCTTCTGGGACCGGATCTGATCGTGATGCATTACGGACTTAACCTGGCAATGAACATCCGGAATGACTACCATTACTATGAGAGAGGTCTTGAGCGCCAGCTTTCGCTCATAAGGGAAATATCACCCGGAATTGCCCTTCTGGTGGTGGGACTAAGCGATATGGCATATTTTGACGGGGAGACAGTAAAACCATATCCCAATATGTTTAAAATAATCGACGCCCAGAAAGCGGCTTCCGGAACTATGGGAGCCCGCTTCTGGGATGCCCGCGAATCGATGGGAGGTAAATCGTCGATTGTAAGATGGTTCTCAATGAATCCTCCCCTTGCCAAAAAAGATTATATACATCTTACCGACCAGGGGGCCGATACACTGGCTAAACTGATGGCAGAAGATCTTTTTATCATCAGGGAACCTTTTCCGTCACAGGCCGAAGCGCCTCCTTCCGTTTCTCCCGACACTTCAGCATATAGTGAAAAGCAAGCCGGAGTTATAAGCGAAACTAATAATGAGAATCCTGAAGGAGAATCGCTTGTATCACTGATTTTCAGATATCATCCTGATGAACCTTTTATCTTCACAACTCCTTCCTTCTGGATTTTCTTTCTTTTTGTACTGGCAGGTTTCGGCATTCTGTATAAGAAACTGTTTATCAGAAATCTTTACCTGCTTCTTATAAGCCTTTTCTTTTACTATAAGACCGGCGGTTTGTTTCTCGTTCTTCTGATTATAGTAACAATTATTGACTATTCGTCAGGACTGCTGATCTACCGGTCGAAGACAAGATTCATGAAGAGATGCTTTCTGATCCTTAGCATTGTTTCAAACATAGGAATTCTTGCCTATTTCAAGTACACAGGGTTCTTCGTCGAAACCATAAACAATATCATTGGAACTGACTTTGTAGTCAGGGATTTTCTAAGCGTTCTTTCGAATAATTTACTGGGAACCAATTTCAATGTGAGCAATATAATACTTCCCGTCGGGATCTCTTTCTTTACCTTCCAGTCGCTAAGCTATACAATAGATATGTACAGGGAAAAACTGGAGCCTGTAAGGAATATACTGGATTTCGGATTCTTTGTCTCCTTTTTCCCGCAGCTTGTTGCAGGCCCTATAGTCAGGGCATCTGAATTCATACCCCAGCTTTACAGCGAATACAATGTTTCGAAGAGAGAGTTCAGCCATGCTGTGTTCCTCATTATGAAGGGGCTGATAAAGAAAATAGTCATTTCGGATTTCATTGCGGTAAATTTCGTTGACAGGGTCTTTGAGTTACCAACTGCATACTCGGGTTTTGAGAACCTCATGGCTGTTTACGGATATGGATTGCAGATCTACTGTGATTTTTCGGGGTATACGGATATTGCTATCGGTCTGGGTCTCGTTATGGGTTTCAGACTACCGTTCAATTTTAACTCACCTTATAAAGCCCTTGATCTTACTGATTTCTGGAAGAGGTGGCATATCTCGCTTTCACGATGGCTTAAGGACTACCTTTACATACCTCTGGGAGGAAACAGGAAAGGGATATTCCGTACGAACCTGAACCTGTTGACGACCATGCTTATAGGAGGACTGTGGCACGGAGCCGACCTGAGGTTTCTGATCTGGGGAGGCCTTCACGGAGTCGGCCTTGTACTGGATAAGTTAGTAAAATCCATCTTCGGCCGGAAAACCAGCAGCGGCTGGCTGACGAGAACGGTTTCCGTGTTCCTTACTTTTAATTTTGTGAGTTTCTGCTGGATCTTTTTCAGGGCCCAGGATATGCATTATGTCAGCATGATCCTGAATCAGGTCTTTCTTGATTTTCTGCCCTCTTCTTTCGCACCTCTGATGTCAGCGTATACCGGTGTTTTTGCTCTTATGGCTGCCGCTTATCTCATTCATTTTCTCCCGGAGAAGCTTAAGGAGTCATACAGGGGATTGTTTATCAGAATTCCCTTAGCAATGCAGATGGTAATTGTCCTCATGATAGCCTTCCTGCTATACCATATGAGGACCACTGAGATAATACCTTTTATTTATTTCAGGTTTTGAGCATAAGAACCCGCAGCTGCAGGTCTGAATGACAAATACCCGGCTGTCGCCGCCTAAGGCACTGTAACACTGATGTATTTTCCATTCACCTCATGAAGAAAGCGGTTTGTTCGTTTGGAAAACAGGATCGGGTGCATTATCCGGTTACCCATAATAATGACACTGTGCTGAAAACATTCTGAAGGTCGTTTTACCTGAAGGAAATCAGAGAATATTGGATCCGGAAACCGGTCGTGCGTATGAGATCACATCCGCAGCTGTTATCTCGTCTCTGCAAAGGATGATGAGCCTCTCGAGAACATTCCTGAATTCCCTTATGTTGCCTGTCCATTCGATCTTCTGAAGTTCCCTGATTGCATCTTCGGTAATGGTTTTTTTACTCATACCGTATTCTCCGCAGATTAGGGAATTGAAATGATCGGCAAGAAGGGGAATGTCGCCTGCCCTTTCGTTAAGAGTGGGTACATGTATCAGGATAACGCTGAGCCTGTGATAGAGGTCCTCCCTGAAATTATTGTTTTCTATCTCCTTTCTGATGTTCTTGTTTGTCGCGGCAATCACCCTTACGTTAACATGAATGTCTTTGTCGGATCCGACGCGGGTAATCCTGTTTTCCTGAAGGGCCCTGAGGACTTTTGACTGTGCCGAAAGACTCATGTCACCGATTTCGTCAAGGAAAAGTGTTCCTCCGTTGGCTTGTTCGAATTTTCCTATCCTCTGTTTTATTGCAGAGGTAAACGACCCTTTCTCATGGCCGAACAGTTCGCTTTCGATAAGCTCTGATGGTATAGCTGCACAGTTTACTTCAACGAAGGGTCCTTTCGACCTGTTGCTTTTTTCATGAATCTGATGCGCTACCAGTTCCTTTCCTGTCCCGTTCGAACCTGTAATCAGTACTCTGGCTTCAGTGGGGGCAACGCGGTCGATCATCTCCTTTACCTTCCTTATGGACTCCGATTCGCCAACGATCTCGTACATTTTGCTCACCTTGTTTTTCAGGACCTGAGTCTGGGAAATCAGTGTAGATTTGTCGGTGGCATTTCTTATCGTAATAAGAAGCCTGTTGAGGTCGAGAGGTTTTTCAAGGAAATCGTAGGCCCCTTTTTTTATCGCTTCAACGGCTGTGTCAATATTGCCATGGCCGGATATCATTATGACAGGGACATCAGATGTTGTCTCATAGATTTTCTGAAGGACCTCTATTCCGTCCATCTTGGCCATTTTTATATCACACAGAACGATGTCGTACGAATTTGAATTGAACATTTCAAGACCTGAATGACCGTCCTCGGCCAGGTCGACCTCATGCTTCTCATATTCCAGAACCTCCTTCAAAGTGTTCCGGATAGCTCTTTCATCGTCTATTACAAGTATTTTTGACATCTCATTTTATCCGTTTAAAGTTACTGTCTGCTCATGCTGTCCGGAGGGCCGTTGTCAGAAAGAAATCGCCTATCCCTTATATCTCAGCCATTTCCATATTTCCTGCCATGAGGTTTTTTTACCATACATCAGAATACCAGTGCGATATACTTTGGCGGCCATCCAGACGAAGGCAATGAACGTCACAACCATTAGGAACATAGAAACAGCCAGCTGCCAGTATGGTACTCCAAAGGGAAGGCGGGCAACCATAACAACAGGCGAAGTGAGAGGTATAAGTGAGCACCAGAATGACAGTGAACTTTCAGGATTCTGCATTGTACCCATGGCAACCATGAGGGCAAGGATAATGGGAATTGTCACAGGGAGCATGAACTGCTGTGTTTCCGTTTCATTATCAACAGCCGATCCGATTGCTGCGAACAACGAAGCATAAAGAAGATAGCCTGTAATAAAATAAAAGATAAAAGATATTATTATCAATCCCCACGGCTGGTTCATGGCACTTTCAAAAAGCTTTGAGAATTCAGCAAGTTCAGGATTTATCTCGGGTGATTCCGCAGCCATCTGTTCCTGCTGCTCGGCACTCAGAACACTCTGGGTAACACTTTGGGTTACCCCGGCTATATCGTTGTTTTTCAGGACTGTGGATTTAATAACGCTGGCTATGGCAATGGTCAGGAACACCCAGATAAGGAATTGAGTCAGGCCAACAAGGGCAATCCCTATTATTTTCCCCATCATGAGTTCCACAGGTTTGACTGAGGATACTATCACCTCAACAACCCTGCTGGTTTTTTCCTCGATCACTCCTCTCATAACCTGCGATCCAAACATGAAGACCAGCATATACATAAGGAAGCCTCCGATATAGGCAAGGGCCATCGCAATGCCCGTGCTTGTCTCCTTGATCTCTCCTGAATCTCCTATCTTCTTCGTCTGGATATTTACTTTTGTATCAACATTCTTTAGAATCTGATCGAGATTCTCTATGTTGTAGGTCATGAGCTTCTGTCTTTCGATCTCGTTCTCCAGTGAGTTTTCGATATGTTCGAGCAGACCTATGGGAGGCTGCTTCTTAGAAATGAGCTGCACGGCATTGGGTGTCGTAATCAGTTCGGGAGAGATGTACAGGACCCCGTAGTAGCCTGCTTCCTCAAAACTGCCCTTGATGTCATCGATCTTAACATTGTCGAGATATTCAAATTCGAGGGTGCTGGTGTTTTTTATTACACCCGTAAAAAGATCGGAATTATCTTCTATCACCGCAATCTTCTTGAAGTCCTGCTCCTGGCTCATCATAAGGACAGTGGGAAGGATTATCAGTGCTGCCATAAGTATCGGGGCCAGAATGGTCATGATTATGAAGGATTTCTTCCTGACCCTGGTCATGTATTCCCTTTTTATGATAATTGATATCTTGCTCATACTTAAAATAATTTGTGATTTCTGTATGAATGTTAATTCCTCGATTCAACAACCCTGATGAATATTTCATTCATCGATGGAAGTGACGGATTGAAGGAAATTATATTCCCGGAATCGAGTGCTTTCCTTAGTATAAAGTCAGCATGGCCCGATCCCTTGGTTTTAAACCGTATGGTACTTTTCCCGTTTTCGAATTTTCTATTCAGAACAGAGAACTCGCCGTTGCCTTCCATAACGACGTCGCCTTCCATAACTATGTCGAATTCGTTAGCCGCCCACTGACTCCTGATGTCGTATACGTTTCCCTCAAGGATGGTTTTCGACTTGTTGATAAGGGTTATATTGTCACAGAGCTCCTCGACTGATTCCATGTTATGGGTTGAGAATATTATTGTTGCTCCTCTTTCCCTGAGGAAAAGGATCTCATTCTTTATAAGGTTGGCATTCACCGGATCAAAACCGGTAAAAGGTTCATCAAAAATTATCAGTCGGGGCTCGTGAAGGACGGTTGTCACAAACTGAACTTTCTGCTGCATCCCTTTCGAGAGTTCTTCAACTTTCTTGCCCCACCAGTCGACGATATCAAGTTTTCTAAACCAGTATTTCAGCCTTTTCATAGCCTCATCCCTTGACAGGCCTTTGAGCTGGGCAAAATAAAGAGCCTGTTCTCCTACTTTCATCTTCTTGTACAGGCCTCTTTCCTCCGGAAGGTAGCCTATCGACACAACATCGCCGGGAGTGAGTTTTTTGCCGTTAAGGTAAAGCTCCCCCGAGTCAGGTCCTGTTATCTGGTTGATTATCCTTATAAGTGTTGTCTTTCCGGCTCCGTTGGGGCCGAGGAGCCCGAAGATGCATTGTTCTGGTACAGAAATACTTACATTGTCCAGTGCAAGATGATCCCCGTATTTCTTGGTAACGTTTTTTGCTTCAAAAAGTGCCATTGGATGGTCAGGTGTTTATTGAAAAGAGATGTAAATATAAAAAAACTCTTCGGAACGAGGGATTTATGTGCTGCCAATAATATTTGCTGAAACCTTTACATGATATGCCTGAGTGGCACGGAGTCAGGGATAAAGATGACATGCCCTGTAAGGAAATGTTACTGGAAGTAGCCTCTCATCCGTTCAAAGAAGCCCTTGTCGTCCTTGTCGGGTCTGGGTGTAAAGCTGTCGCTCTCCCTGAATTTTTCAATTGTTCTTAACTCTTCCCTGGTAAGGTTCTTCGGGATCCAGACATTGACGTTCACAAGAAGGTCGCCCCGTCCGTAACCATTAACTTCCGGAAGACCCTTCCCCCTGAGGCGTAGTATCTTCCCCGGCTGGGTTCCGGGTTCTATCTTTATTTTAACGTTATTGTCTACTGTAGGAACTTCAACGTTTGTTCCCAGAACTGAATCGGGGATACTTATAAAAAGGTTATATATCAAGTCGTTACCTTCCCTGATAAGCAGTGGATGCTCCTCTTCGTCGATAACAACGAGAAGATCTCCGTTTATACCTCCCCGCCGCGCAGCATTTCCCTTGCCTTCGACATTCATCTGCATTCCCCTGCTTACTCCGGCTGGTATGTTTATTTTTATTATTTCTTCTTTCTGGATAATTCCTTCTCCGTAGCAGGCGCTGCATTTTTTTGTAATGGTCTTACCTTCGCCATTGCAGGAAGGGCACACCGATGTAGTCTGCATCTGTCCGAGAAGGGTATTGGTGACCCTTGTCACATGACCCGACCCGTGGCAGGTGGAGCAGGCCGACATGCTGTTCTGATCAGCAGCTCCTGAACCGCCGCATGTATTGCAGGTAACATATTTGTTAACCTTCAGTTTCTTTTCAGCGCCTGATGATATCTCGGAGAGGTTAAGTTTAACCTTCACCCTTAGGTTGCTACCCTTGTTAACACGTCTTCCACTCCTTCTTGCACCTCCGAAGCCTGCAAATCCTCCGAATGCATCCCCGAAGATATCGCCGAATGATGAGAAGATGTCCTCCATCGTCATTCCGCCTCCGCTGAAGCCTCCTCCAGCCCCGCTTACGCCTTCATGACCGAAGCGGTCGTACCTTGCCCTCTTCTCATCATTACTGAGAATTTCATATGCAGCGGCAGCTTCCTTGAACTTTTCCTCTGCCTTCTTATCTCCTGGATTCTTGTCGGGATGATATTTCAATGCCTGCTGCCTGTATGCCTTTTTTATCTCCTCTTTTGTTGCTCCCCTCGATACGCCAAGCACTTCGTAATAATCTCTCTTTTCCATCCCTTTTGAATTACTTTACCTGATTACAGAAATTGGCAGCACTATTCTCCGATTATAACCCGTGCATGCCTTAAAACCTTATCCTTAAGATAAAACCCCTTAAGGATGACTTCTACAACCTTACCTTTCCTTTCCTGCTCCTCTACACTTACCTTGGCAACTGCATCATGAAGGTCCACATCAAAGGACTGATCAAGCGATTTGATCTCCGTGACGCCGTTCTGGATAAGGAAGTCAGTAAATTTCACATAGATAAGATCGAGCCCTTCCTTAATTCCCGCGGCATTACCTGAAGCTTCCATATGATTCAGTGCTCTTTCAAAATCGTCAATGAAAGGAAGCAACTTCCTGAGAAGATCTTCCCCGGCATATTTTGTCAAGTCAATTTTTTCCTTCAGCGTCCTTTTCCTGTAGTTGTCAAATTCGGCTGAAAGTCTGAGGTATCTGTCCTGCATCTCTGCCAGTTTTTCCAGAAGAGACTTCTCATCATCTAATCTTTTGTCAGATTTCACATCCGAGGTTGCTCCTGAACCTTCTGAACCGGTTCTCTCTTCGAATGGTTCCTCCTCTTGTCCCACCTGTGCTTCGCTTTCAGTTCCGCTAGTCTTAGCGTCTTTATTGTCAGTTGTTTGTGTTTTATTTTCGTCTGTATGGCCGTCCGTTTCGTGAGTTTTCTTCTTTGTCATCACAGTTTTTTTTTGTTTTAACAGCTTCAATCATCAAATAATCTGCCAGCTGTCGTAATTTGACAAATTGACAGTGAATTTTACATACTTAATTTTCCAGGGACCCTTTTCAGGTTTCAGCGGGCTGAAACTTCATTATCAAAGACTGCCGGGAAGGATAAGTCAGAAGCATAAAAATAATCCTTCTCCGTATCAGGATTGATTTACATACATCTTCTAAAACATAGCATTTGTCTACAAAAATAGCCAATATATCTTAAAACAGACTTCACACTCTTTTGATGTCTGCTCCCAGGGCATTTAGTCTCGCATCGATATTCTGATAGCCTCTGTCGATCTGTTCAATATTGTGAATAGTACTTTTCCCTTCTGCCGAAAGAGCGGCTATGAGGAGGGCGACACCGGCCCTGATGTCGGGCGAAGACATGGTTGTGCCTCTCAGCCTTATCATCTTGTCGAGCCCTATAACAGTTGCCCGGTGAGGATCACACAAGATAATCTGTGCTCCCATGTCGATGAGCTTGTCGACAAAAAACAGGCGGCTCTCGAACATTTTCTGATGTATAAGGACAGCCCCTTTGGCCTGGGTTGCCGTAACGAGGAAAACACTCAGAAGGTCGGGGGTAAGCCCGGGCCAGATGGCATCGGCTATGGTCATTATCGACCCATCCATGAATGTCTCTATCTCGTAGTGCTCCTGGGCAGGAATGAATATGTCGTCGTTGATTCTCTCAAACTGTATCCCCAGTCTTCTGAAGGAATCCGGGATAATCCCGAGATTAGCGTAGGAGACGTTTTTAATTGTTATTTCGGATCCCGTCATCGCTGCCAGACCGATGAAAGATCCTATCTCGATCATATCGGGAAGAATTGTGTGATCACATCCTCCGAGTTTTTTTACTCCATGGATCTCGAGCAGGTTAGATCCTATTCCTTCAATCCTGGCTCCCATTGATACGAGCATTCTGCAGAGCTGCTGCACGTAGGGTTCGCAGGCGGCATTGTAAATGGTTGTTTTTCCCTTTGCCAGCACTGCTGCCATAATTATGTTGGCAGTACCGGTGACTGATGCTTCGTCAAGATGGATGTAAGCTCCCTCAAGAGATGCGGCTTCAACCCTGTAAAAAGGGTCGGAAGTGTCGTATTCTACAATTGCTCCGAGCTTATGAAAACCTGTGAAGTGTGTGTCGACTCTTCTTCTTCCTATTTTGTCGCCTCCGGGTCGCGGGATGAAGGCTTTTCCGTAACGTGCAAGGAGAGGTCCTACTATCATTATCGAACCCCTGAGGCTGGCGCTCCTGATCCTGAACTGGTCGCTCAGAAGATAGTTAAGGTCTATATCCGCTGCTTCGAAGGTTGTTGAGGAGCCTGATTCTTTTGTTACCCTTACCCCAAGTGATTCCAGGAGTCCGATAAGGTTGCTTACGTCGGCTATATCCGGAATATTTCTGATTGTGATCTTTTCCGGGGTCAGAAGCACGGCGCAGATTACCTGCAATGCCTCATTCTTTGCTCCCTGGGGTATGATTTCACCTTTCAGGGATTTTCCTCCCTGAACTATAAAACTGCCCATTAATGACGATTGTACCCTTTTTTCTTAATGAATTGCTTATTCTGTTGTTTTCCGTGGGGTTTCATCTGCTGAGGCTTCTTCTTTACTGGTGGAACAAGTTCCCTTACCTCAAGTATTTTGACTCCGTCGGTTATTTTGAGCCTTCCCCTCGAGAGGAGCTTAAGATCGCCTATTATTACTTCATCACTAACCTGTCCGCGGTTCCAGGTGATGTATGACTTTTTCATCTGGTTGACAATAAGGTTGGTGAGGTATACTTTTTCATCTCCGTCATCCATCCCGGATGCAACGTCTATCATGAGCTCTATAATCCTTCCATAATGCAGATACCGGATGTCGCCCTGTTTATATGGCACCTGGTTTGGCTTCTCCTCAAGCTTGTCTCGCTCAGGGGGAGCAAAGGGTGAGTCGATGTCGAGGCTGAAATCGGCAATAATAGCCAGATGGTCCCAGAGTTTATGCTTGAAATCACCTATATCCCTGATCTGGGGGTTAAGGTTGCCCATGATCTGAATAATCGTCCTGGCTGCCCTGTTCCTTTCTTCCATGTCCGGGATGGTCTTGATATGATCAACCATCTTCTGGACATTCCTTCCGTACTCAGGCAAGGCCATCCTCTTTCGCTGGGTGTTATAATCGTAATTCATCAGATGTCAACTGTTTTCTGCAAATCTAGTAATTAAAAGGCAATTTTTGAAAATATAATGGTTTTCAGACAAATCAATTGTCCGAAGACCGGTCTGGAAGATAATTTCAAAGCCCCAGGAAACGGATCGCAATCCCCGAGAAGAAGATCATTGCTCCTGCAATGAGGTTGCTGTATTTTTCAATGGGTTTCAGGTTGATTCTGGCAAGGCCAAGCCTGAAAGCAAGAACAACACCCATCATTGTGGCTATGGTTACAACCGAGAAGAGAACAGATACCAGAACGGCTCCTGCAATATTGTTCTGCGCGGCCGGATACATAAGTACAGGAATAAGCGGTTCACAGGGCCCGAATACAAAAATCAGGAAAAGTATCCATGGTGTCGTTTTCATGATTTCGCTTTCATGAACATGCGTGTGCTGTTCAAAATGATTGTGTTCATGCGAGTGTATTCCCTCTCCGGTATGAAAGTGGGCATGAGAATGTTTTTTCTTCCTGTAGATATTCCTGATACTGATGATCATATAAACGAGTCCGAACGCAATAAACAGCCAGGCAGCCACATTTCCCCTGAAGGACTCAGCCTGAGTGAGCCTGTTGACTGAAATCCCGACTCCTATTCCAACCAGTCCGAGTACGACCGAACTAAGAACATGTCCAAGTCCGCAAAGGAAGGTAATCAGCATTGTCTTACGGAGAGTCCATTTTCTGGCTTCGCTGAGGACAATAAAGGGAAGATAATGATCAGGCCCCAGAATAGTGTGGACAAAACCCAGGGAGACGGCAGTTAATGAAAGCAGGATTATAGAATTATCCATAAATGCTGATTCAGGTGAGTGTTTGTATCTGCAAGTATAATGATATATTTTCAATAGAGCCAGTTGCCTCCGGAAAAAATGATCTCGCCGATTCCTTTGTTCTGAGATCCCAGAAGATTCCTTGAATTGCTGATAAAGGTTCTCATCTTTCTGTAGTCCGCGGGGTTTGTGAAAAAGTCGGGGCGGTTTTCGAATTCGGAGCAGGGCAGAATATAATACTTCTTTCTTCCTTCTTCGACCGGAGTATAAACCCATGTAAGATAGTAACCCGCATTACTGATAAAGACTGAGTCAGCTTCCCTTGAAAGATCGATCCTTAGCATAACACCTCCGTCGGTTCTGAGTTTTCTCTGGTTCGAGACGAAATTGCCAAGGGAGTAGGCAACCAGCTTCTCATTCCCTGAAGTATCGGATTTCTCCCATTCCATCCTTTGTATTACATGGGGATGAGATCCGATTATCAGGCCGGCCCCCAGCTTCGAAAAATGATCTGCAAGCTGTTCCTGATCTGCGGATGGTATTGTGTCGTATTCGGTTCCCCAGTGGAGAAAAAGAACCAGCACATCAGGATCCAGTTCCAGCGCTCCGTTAATGTCGGCGCTTACCTCTTCTTCTGCAAGCATGTTTACAATAACGGGTGAGGGCACGTTAATTCCGTTGGTGCCATAGGTGTAATTCAGAAGTGCTAACCTGAAATCGTTGCTCTCAATCAGCAATGGGTGCAGGGAATCCTTTTCCAGGGGACCAGAAAATGTACCGGTATGCATTATCCCAAGACTGTCGAGCCTCCTTATTGTCTCATTTATTCCCTTTTTTCCCCTGTCGGCGGCATGATTGTTGGCAGTTGCCAGTATATCGATTCCAGCATTGCGGCAGCCCTCAGCAAGAGCTGCAGGTGAACTGAAGGCGGGATATCCCCTGTACGGTGCTCCCGCAAGTGTAACCTCCAGATTGGCAATGGCAATATCGGCTTCTGAAATGATCTCATTAACATATTGGAAAACATCATCATAGTAATAGGTTCCCCTTGATGTATCGAGAGCCGATCTTATCTGGTCGTCATGTCCCATTACATCTCCTATGAAGAGAAGGGAGATCCCGGCTTTTTCCCTCTCAGGTTCCTGCGATGCGGTAACGGAGCACATCAGGAGGAGCAGTGCGGCTGTGATATTGAGTTGTCTCATTTTAACCAGGATTAATTGCCTGAAGGAAAAGACCGTGCTAATTTCCTTTTTTCAAATATACAGCAAAGAGCTGTCATGGAGCAGATGAAAGGATAAATTATTGATGTGGTGAAATGATTCAGCCATTCATATATTTATTAATTTTGACCGTTTCCCTGTTACCTGACAGGAAGTATTTTTTACTTTATGAGAAGCTCGGAGAAGAATCTGGACATTGGAAAGGTTTCTCTGGCAGGCGTTCTGGTAACGCTGGGCATTGTTTTCGGTGATCTCGGAACCAGTCCGCTCTATGTGGTTAAGGCAATAGTGGGAGGGGGAGAGGAGTTCAATGAGCTTCTTATCTTCGGATCAATGTCGTGTATCTTCTGGACACTTACTCTTCAGACAACTATCAAGTATGTGTTCATAACCCTGAGGGCCAATAATAACGGAGAAGGAGGCATATATGCACTTTTTGCCCTCATGGAAAGGAAATCATCATGGGCTGCAGTTCTTACGATGGTTGGATCAAGTGCACTTCTGGCCGACAGTGTTATAACTCCTGCCATAACGGTGACTTCCTCAATAGAGGGTCTGAGACTCTTCAATCCTGAAATACCTGTTGTGTTCATTGTTCTGCTTATACTGGCTGTCCTTTTCCTGGTTCAGCAGTTCGGAACGAACCTTGTAGGAGGATCGTTCGGGATCATTATGGTAATCTGGTTCTCTATGCTTGGAATCCTAGGCCTTTCAGAAATGATTCATCATCCCGAAGTTCTGACTGCACTAAATCCGGCATGGGCAATCAGGTTTCTGTCAGAATACCCGGGAGGGTTCATTCTTCTGGGCTCTGTATTCCTGTGCACTACAGGAGCCGAGGCGCTTTATTCTGACCTGGGTCACTGCGGTCTCAGGAATATAAGAGTTTCATGGGCTTTTGTAAAAACAGCGCTTCTTCTCAACTATTTCGGACAATGTTCATGGCTTCTTTCCCAGAGAAATGCCCCCGGCGACATCAATCCCTTTTTCGGGATAATGCCTGAATGGTTCCTTATTCCCGGGATAATAATATCGACGGCAGCTGCCGTTATTGCAAGCCAGTCTCTCATTACAGGTTCCTATACCCTTATGAGTGAGGCTATTTCCCTTAATTTCTGGCCTAAAATAAAAGTTACATATCCTTCACACCTGATGGGGCAGGTGTACGTCCCTTCAATAAACTGGTTCCTTTGGATTGCCTGCAGCTTTGTTGTGGTATTTTTCAGGGAATCAGCCAATATGGAGGCTGCTTATGGTCTTTCGATAACACTGACAATGATAATGACAACGCTCCTGCTGGCCAGCTACCTTTTCCAGAAAGGGGTAAATCACCGGCTTGTCACGCTTCTTTTGCTTGTGTATCTGACAATTGAGGGAAGCTTTCTCATTGCCAATCTGTACAAATTCGTTAACGGAGGCTGGTTCACAATCCTTCTTGCGGCATCGTTTATGCTTGTAATGTATGGATGGTATTTCGGCAGAAAGATAAAAAACAGGTATATAACCTTTGCCAATCTCAATAAATACACAGATCTGTTCAGAGATCTGGTAAATGACACCACGGTCCCTAAAACCGCCACAAACCTGGTTTATATAGTAAAGGCCAACAGACCCGACCAGGTTGAGTCGAAAGTGATTTACTCGATATTCAACAAGCATCCCAAGCGGGCCGACAGATACTGGTTCCTGCATGTTAACCGTATCGATGATCCAAACCGCTTCGATTACAGCGTAACAGAAATAATACCCGGGATACTGGTAAAGGTTGACTTTAACATCGGTTTTAAGGTGCTGCCAAGAATTAACCTGTACTTCAAGGAAGTGCTCGAAGATATGGAAGCTTCGGGTGAGATAAAGCTTACCAGCAGCTACGAGTCGCTGAAAAAACACAAAGTGCCGGGTGATTTTCTTTATATACTTATCGACAGGGTTATAACACGGGATTACCAGCTTTCGTCGTGGGAGAATTTTACCCTGCTTCTCCATACAATATCAAGGCTTTTCGATACGGGTGATGTCAAAACACTTGGCCTCGACGCGTCGAACACAATCGAGGAAAAAGTTCCTATAATCATAGATCAACCGGTAGGGAGAAGGATAAAGAGGATCGACCGATGACTGAGGTTATGGGCATCGTGGCTTCCAACGGCTGAAATCTGCCGGTTTCCCGGAGAGGTTGCTTTTGTTGTGCTGGCTGCCGGAAGGCCTGACACCCTTCATTCAGATCCTGGCAGCATTATCAGGACTTCCTGACTGAGTGATCGGATAATTTTTGCATATTTGCCATCTGAAGATTGCGGATTTCTTCGTAATTAACGGGGGTTTAAATATTTGTTTTATATATAGTAAGGCATAAGGATGGAAATTATTAACAGTGTGGTGGAATGGTATATGGCTAACCTTAATTATTTTACGGTGGCCCTTCTGATGACAATCGAAAGCTCATTCATCCCATTTCCGTCGGAAGTCGTAATACCCTTTGCCGCTTACAAGGCTGCCGAAGGGAATCTCAATGTTTTCGGAGTAGTGCTTGCAGGCACAACAGGGGCTCTTGTAGGTGCAGTCATAAATTATTACCTGGCAAAATACCTAGGCCGTCCCCTGGTTTACAGCCTTGCAGGATCAAAAGCCGGGAGATTACTGATGCTCTCGAAGGAAAAGTTGGAGCATGCCGAGAAGTACTTTGTAAAGCATGGCAGGTCATCAACATTTATCGGGCGTCTTGTCCCTGCAGTGCGCCAGCTTATCTCGATACCTGCAGGGCTGGCAGGAATGAATATGAGGGATTTCATTATTTACACTACTGCCGGGGCAGGCATTTGGAACATAATTCTGGCGTTGATCGGGTATTACATTTATGACCTGCGGGACAAGATATTTCCCTATATCGATGATATTCTTATTGCCGCGGGTATAATTTTCGTTGGTTATCTTGTTTATCAGGGTGTCAGGCAAAGGAAAAAAGCTCCGGACCCTGAAAAGAGTAAAGGTGAGTGAAATCCTGCCAGAGTCAGAACCTAAGTGATAAACAGCTCAGCCCTCCGTCAACCTTCCTGAACTCCGAGACATCAACCGTGATAGTGGGATATCCGGCATTTTCTATTAGGTCCCTTGTTTCCGGGAAACCTTCAGGGACAAGGACTCTGCCATTCAGCCACAGCGAATTGGCAGCATAGTTTTCTTTTTTCGGAACACTTATCCTGTTGTAACCCTCAAATTCATCTCTTTTTGTCAGTTCGCTAGTGACAAGCATGTTGCCGTTCCCGAGGTAGGAAGCTCCCGATTTAAGATGGAGAAGGCTCTCAATAGGCACACAGGATGCCGTGAAGCCATACTTTCTCAGAATGGCAGTCAGCTGTCGGGCTCCCGATGCATTTGTCCGCCCTGACAGTCCTATGAAAAAATGCCCGTCAGCCATCATCACATCACCTGCTTCGAGCGTAGCCGGAGGAACTATCTCCTCAATCTTTGCGTAATATCCGGCAAGGATCTTTCTCATTCCCCTTGTCTCATCCCTTCGCGAAGGAGCGCCAGGACTGGTTATTATTGCGCATGCAGGGGTACAGAGTGCGACATCTTCAATAAAGGTCGAATCGGGAAACTCCTCGTCAGGTTTAAGGATTTCTGCCGAAAGTCCGCAGCTGACGAGGGCTTTTGTATATTCTGAATGTTGAGAAATGGAGATCTCCCAGACCGGGATCCCGAGACCGGAAGACGACAGTCCGCGTGTTATTGAACGGGATGGCTTACGGACAATCGCATTCTTGAAGCTGGATTCCATTTCGGGTAAGAGTGTGATCAGAGGAAAACGGGAACCAGGAAAAGAAGTCCTGCAACTCCTGCCGATAAAAGGATTGCCGCAGCGCTGATCCTGTAATTCTCGACCTTTACAATGTTTTCCATCGGAACTGTAAGCTGACCCTGTGCTATCGTCACCGACGACAAAGGTTCGGCATAAATATGGACCTGCCGGTTCTTTCTAATTTCCTCAGGCCTGAAAATGTTTCCCGAGAAGTAGTTACCGGTAACAGGAACCGGATGGACGATCCAGGTACTGTCGCCCGCATGAAAATAATACAGGTCCTTCCATCCTGGGATGCTGTTCATTTCTCCCGGAGGAATATTCTTCGCACTGACACAGCCTGTCAGTATTATCAAAGCAGAAGCAATACCTGAGATTAAAAGCTTATTCAGTTTCATTTTCATTTACTTTTCAGAGCCTCATCATACAACAGTCAATACGGGTCAGATGTTATTCCACTATTTCAGCTTTGTCGAATTTACCGGTTCTGACATGAACACTCCGGCGGTGGATCCTGTGTATTCCCCTGCTGCCCATGAATCCCCAGCCTCCGCTTCCTATCAGGAAACCAAGAGCATACAGGGCACCGCTGTTATTCTGGGCATACATTGTGATATCATTGCTGAAGAGCATTCCTAAAAAGTCAAAAGGAGCAATGAATCCATGCCAAATACCCCAGAAGAATCCATATTTATATCCTGTCAGGCACTGATCGACAACTTCATTGTTGGCGCATCCTGAAATGCCTGTTAAGATCGCTATAATCATTATCAGAGTAGCTATTTTCCTTGTTTGATGCATTTTTTCTGTTTATTGGTTAATCCGGGTTTTCAGAAAAGAGTTCCGTCGACCGGTTTGCCCGAGTGCTTTCTCTCGTGATCGATAAGCCATTGTTTCTTTTCAAGTCCGCCGGCATAGCCTGTCAGGCTTCCGTCTGAGCCTATCACCCTGTGGCATGGTATCACTATAGCGACAGGATTGTGTCCGTCGGCGTTTGCCACAGCCCTGAAGGCTTCGGGATTATTCAGCAATTTTGCCTGTTCGAGGTACGTGATTGTTGTCCCGTATGGAATTTTTTTCAGGCTTTCCCAAACCGATTCCTGAAATTCAGTACCCTGGGTAAGAAGCCTCACCGTAAATTCCTTTCTTCTTCCCCTGAAATACTCTTTCAATTGTCTTTTAAGAGTCCAGGTATGCCAGTTTCCTCCCAGGCGAGAGGGCATTCCGAAGCATACCGTGAGTGCATGCAATGACTGCCGCAGCTCTTTTGAGCCGCTGAACCCAAGGAAACAGATTCCCTCGCGGGTGGCTGCTGCTGTCATCTCACCCAGAGGAGTGTCGATTGTTGTGATCTTTATCATAAGGCTCTCCCTGGACCCCTGGTGACAAGGGCTGTTTTATTTTTTCGCCGGATATCTGCCTGAAACTGACTTGATATACTTTAGATTTCTGAATCGCTGACCCGACCAGTCTTCGTTTAACGAGATAACACTCACGCCGTAAAAACCGAGGTCGTTGAGGGCTTTCCATCCGTGGTCTCTGCCGAGCAGGGATTTATATTTCTCTGACGACTTTTTCGGAAAACAAAACCAGAGCATACCGTCAGCGACAAGGTTGTGCAGGGCTTCGGGCACCACATGTTCCACTTCCTCCACTTCTTTTACGAAGATCATAATGAAACTGTAGGGGTAACGCTGGTCGATCTTGCTGTCAATCTGAACATCCTTCAATTCACCCGGCTGTGCCAGTCTGAAATCTTCGACTGAATTAATGACGGCAATGCGTTTCTGCCCTTTATAATTCAGCTTATCCAGCAGTGTTTTCATTAAGATCTTCAATTTATCCGGCAATTTAACAAAAATATTGTTCGATAAACAACCATATTGCCGTTAATTAAAATTAATAACCAGTGCTTACCATAAGGTGATGAAAAAGATGATATTGATGTCTGGAGCCTATCAAACAGATTGCTTTTATCTATATTTCAGATTAAAATTGCGTGGGATGTGTTTTATACGGATGGAACCTCTATGAGGTTCTCAGAGGGGAAAACTCGTGTTTCCAGTATTGATGGAACCTCTCCGAGGTTCCGGAGTAAAAGATGATGATTCATAAACGTTACTTCTTCATATATGATGTTCTTGGCCTCATTGCTGAAATAGATCCACACATCCCATACCGCGGAGAGGTTCCATGAATACTTACGATATCCTAACCGGCACTTTCTGTACCGCGGAGCGGTTTTATCAATACTAACCGTTATCCAATAGTCATACTATGTACCGCGGAGCGGTTACATCATTACTAACCGGAACACTTAAAGGGCTTCTGAAATCATGACCTTTGTTAAAACTTGCATTTTATTGAAATAAATGATGTAAATTTGCAGTATCTGTAATGGGGTGCCTTAATACAACGGGCTGAGATCATACCCTTGAACCTGATCCGGATAATGCCGGCGGAGGGAAAAAGAAGGATTATTCATCACAGCTCACATCAGCACCTCATTTATGACTGTTATTAAGGTTATGGCCGGTCATTTCCGGGCATTGTATGCTGATAATCAATGGTTACTAAAAAGATGCAGGTCGTTAAAGAGAAAAAAGAGCCGCCAGTGCGTGCTATCAGAGAATTAAGCTTTTTTGTCAGTGTTGCTGTATTTGCAGCGATCCTGCTTCAGTTTCCTGTCACCCTGAGCGGACAGAGCCTGAGCGGGAGAGTAACGGATCCTGACGGAAATCCGCTGCCAGGGGCGTCAGTCTCGATTACCGGTACGTATGTGGGCGTACATACGAAATCAGACGGTACTTACCTTATCAACGGACTTCCGGAAGGCTTCCACCAGGTCCGTTTTTCATTTACCGGATATGAAGCTCTTCAAATCAGCTTCAGGCTGAGACGCGACACTATCATAAATGCTGCCCTGGAGTCGATGTCAGTAATGACAGGCGATGTTGTGGTAAGCGCAACAAGAGCTGGAGATGAGACTCCTCTGGCCTATACCAATGTTACCGGTGAATTGCTTGAAAAACTGAACAGCGGGCAGGATCTTCCATACCTTCTTTCACTTACTCCATCTTTTATCGAGACATCCGAAGCAGGCAACGGCATAGGTTACACAAGCCTTAGGATAAGGGGAACCGATGCAAGCAGGATAAACGTAACAATAGACGGTATTCCACTTAATGATCCTGAATCGCAGCAGGTTTTCTGGGTCGATCTTCCGGACCTGGCTTCCTCGGTTGACAATATTCAGGTTCAGCGTGGAGCAGGGACCTCATCAAACGGAGCGGGAGCCTTCGGGGCTTCAGTAAATATACAGACAAAGGGAATTGAAAAGGAACCTTTTGCTGAAATCAATTCCCTGGCGGGTTCCTTCGGAACATTCAGAAATAGCATCTCTGCCGGCACTGGACTTCTGAACAACAGACTGGCATTTCAGATGCGCTTTTCTGATATCCGTAGCCGGGGCTACATTGAAAGGACCGGATCAGATCATCAGTCGGCCTTCATCAGTGGCCTGTACAGGTCGGGGAAGTCGCTCCTAAAGGCTAACCTTATACTCGGAAGGGAAAAAACAGGAATAGGGTGGTGGGGTGTTCCTGAAGAGATGCTCAAGACAGACCGGAGATACAACCCTTCGGGCGAATACACCGACGATAACGGTATTGTAAAATATTATGGCAACGAAAGCGACAATTATACTCAGAACCATTTTCAGCTGAGCTACAGCAGAAAGCTGAAAAGCAGCCTGTCGTTCCATTCCGCCTTTCACTATACGAGGGGCAAAGGTTACTATGAAGAATTTAAGGAGGATGAGCCCTACAGCGATTACGGACTTCCTTCTTTGGAATTGCCAGGTCTGGAAATGTCTACAAGCGATCTGGTGAGGAGAAAATGGATGTCGAACGATTTTTACGGGCTGATCTACAACCTGAGCTACAGGAACGACAGGATCAGTACCGACTTCGGCGGCGGAACAAACCTCTATTCCGGAGATCATTTCGGAAGAATAATCTGGATGAGATTTCCGGGAAAGACAGATAAGGATCATGAGTGGTATTTCAATAACGGTACAAAGTTTGAAACCAGCTTCTATGGTAAGCTGACATACTCCCTGTCAGACGAATTCTCGGTCTTTGGCGACCTTCAGTACAGATACATAAATTATAATCTCACTGGCAATGATGACGACCTCAGGGATATAGGACAGATTCACAGTTACCACTTTTTAAATCCCAAGGCAGGAGTATTCATGAACCTCAGCTCCAGACAGGAAGCCTGGCTTTCTTTTTCTGTGGCTAACAGAGAACCTGCACGTACCGATTTCAAGGAAGCATCGGGAGATGTTGAAGCAACACCGATGCCCGAAAGACTTTACGATACCGAACTGGGATATAAACTTACCAATCCACGTAATTCGCTTTCCGTCAACCTATATGCTATGATCTACAGGGATCAGCTCGTACCAACGGGAGAACTCAGCAACGTCGGGTATCCTGTTATGACAAATGTGAAAAACAGCCACAGGCTCGGAGCAGAAGTGACAGCCGGGTTTATCGCTTCGGATTTCCTGTCGTTCGATATGAGTGTAACGGTCAGCAGCAACAAAATAAAGGACTTTACAGAGTATTACACAGACTATAATACAAGCGACTGGTCGGCTGAATACAAAAGCAGGAAACTGGGCAGGGTGGATATTGCCTATTCCCCGTCCCTAACTGCCACTGGCAAAATGAACATAAAAGTACTTCCCTCACTCGGATTTGATCTGGTCGGCAAATATGTTGGCAGGCAGTATTTCGACAATACGATGAACTGCGACAGGATGCTTGATCCTTATTTTGTCAGCAATATAATAGCAGGAATCAGCCCCGGGATAAAAAGTTTAAAGGATATGTCGGTCCAGCTACATGTAAACAATATCTTTAACGCACGCTACGAAAGCAATGCTTATGGAGGCAACTGGTTCGAAGACGGAGTGGAGAAGACCTGGGCCTATTATTTTCCGCAGGCGGGAACTAACTTAATGTTAAAGCTTGGATTGAAATTCTGAAATGGGATCGCTGGAATGGACCAAACTGAATCCGATAGAGATTTTCGGGGTAATTACCGGAATAATCTATGTTTTCCTTGAGATAAGGCAGAATATCTGGCTGTGGCCCGTCGGCATTGCCACTTCAGCTGTTTACGTATATGTATTCTTCATCAGTAAATTCTATGCTGACATGAGCCTTCAGGTCTATTACCTTCTTGTGAGCTGTGCAGGCTGGTACTGGTGGGTGAGGGGAACGGGACAAAAGACACCCGGTTCAGGCAGGGGCGGGGAGGATGCGATCGTGGAGGGAAACGGGAGACTAAGGGTAACAAGACTGAAGCTAAGGACAGGCTTATTCCTTTCCGCAGTCTTTGTTGCTCTTTACCTTTTAGTGTGGCTGGTACTTTCGAGGCTTACCGATTCGCCCGTGCCCGAATGGGATTCGCTTATTACTTCTCTTTCGGTCATAGCCACGTGGATGCTGGCCAGAAAGATATTTGAACACTGGTACCTCTGGGTTGTAGTGAACCTGATTTCAGTGATAATCTTTTCGACCAGAGAATTATACCCTACAGTTATCCTTTATCTGGTCTACCTGACCATGTCGTTTGCCGGACTCAGGTCGTGGAGAAAGTCGTTAAGCGGCTAAACCATCATGTGTTACCTGCAATCGCAATCAACATCCCTGATGATCCTTTGCTGAAGATTCATTGCTGTAATGCGTTCAAACCTGTTTTTGTAACATTTGTTACATTTTGAAAACAGTTCCAGGTCCCATGTATCAGCAAATACCCGGCCAGCCTGCTTTTCGATGCCAAATTCCAGTACCCTTTCAAGGGAGGTTATTGAAGGAAGCCCAAACAAGCCTCTTTCCTGAAGCTTTTCCATTGATCCGTTTCCTCCCCTTACCGGTATTATTGTGCAGCATTCGCATCCTGAGTCGAATGCAAAATCGATCGACTTCTTAGCCCAGAATATTGACTCATCTTCTTCAAGGAAGGGAGGCCGGAGAAGTATAAAGGCCCTGGTAAAGATATCATTGTCAAGAAGAAAATCTGTCCGGTCAGCAAAATCCACGAGGGTCATTCGTTTATTCAGAAGGGTAAGTATCCGGGGATTGACGCATTCGAGTCCCATGGCCACCTGCAGGTTGGTTCCTGCCTTGTCCCTGAAGCCGGGGCATTCATCGTTGATAAAAGAAGGATGGCTCTCGACGATAACGGTTTCAAGGCCTTTCACGATTGAGGCTATTGCATCACGCTCCCTGACGGGTACAGCTCTTTTGTCAAAAAAGCTTCCGCTGTTGTAAAGCTTTATGTTCTTTACCGTGCCCGCATTTTTGAGGGCCCATTCGACCTGGCCTGCAAGAGCCCCGTCGGGAAGGGGTTCGTCGACCGTGTTTTTCCACAGGTCGCACATAAGGCAATGGAACGGGCACTCCCGGTTTGTGAGGAAAACGGTTAAAACATCTTCAACTGCTCCTGAGGGAGTTCTCTCTTTTTCAACAACCCATGAGTAAGGCCGGAAAGGATCCACTGTATTTTTCCGGCCGCGGCAAGCCAGTATCCATTCATCATTTATATCAAAACATGCAATCTTACTCATAGCTGGCAAGGAACTCCTTCCGGTATGCAATCTCTTTTTCCGGGAAAAGCTTTTCGAATGCAGATTCCGTTGCCACACCATGCTGAAAGCGCCGTTTCGGAAAAACAGGCATTTCATATCCTGTTATTGCTTTTACTCCTTTCGAAACGATTTCTCCCTTGAGGTCATACAGTTTTTTGTGATCCCATCCGGTTAGGTCGATGAAGGGAATGCCTTCTGAAACCTCGATGACATTCGGAAGGGTATAGGGACTGAAGGTTTCAAATCCAAGGACGTCTCCTGTTGCATACGATCGCATTATTCCCCTGCTCAGGCCGCCTGAATATGTCAGCGAGTGTTTTATTGAGTCCACTCCCCATCCTTCGTGGTAAAGCATAAGATTATTGAGTACACTTTTTATCGTCAGTTCAGGATTCTCTTCGATAGGATAGTCCTTAAGGTTCTCATTCCCTCCTTCTCCGGCGATGATATATTTCCAGCCGGGATAGCGGTTACGAATCCCCTGCATAAGAGCCAGGTTCATTGTCGCCGATTCAATGTCGAGGGGTTTGTAATCCTCGACCACCTTTACTGCATGCTTCCAGCTTATGTCCTTATATTCTGCCTCGATAACCTCGAGGAAAAGATCGAGGCCCAGGTCTTTAAGGAACTGTTGAGATTGTACCAGATCCTCGCCTCCTCCCTCTACGCTAAGCGTGAAAGCCTTGAGTCGTGAAGGGCTCTGCCCCAGTTCCAGGAGTGCCTTGTAGGTAAGAATGAAAACAGCGCCGCTGTCGATCCCGGCCGAGAACGTTACTCCCAAGGGACCGTCATTGGCCCGGTTGCTGAGCCATTTCCTTATTTCCTCGTAAATGGTGCCTATGTACATCTTTCCTATTCCTGAAGGATCGAGCGTGGTCAGTCTGTTACGTCCGGGCCTGAAGAAGCGGGTATAAACCGGGTTGGGATCGGGACATCCCAGAAGTTCGATCGTTGTAATATAATGAGCAGGGATCATCCTTGTATAGGAAGGATGAAACTGATGATCGAGATTCTCTCTTTTAAGGTAATCATAGATGGTATCGATCCGTTCCGCTATTACCAGTTCAGGACCTCCCGGCCTTTTGGCTATGAAATAACGCATAGGCCTTCCCAGCGACCGGGCCATTCTTATCGTTTTTCCGTCGACGGACACAAGCGAGAACTGGCCGTCAATCCTTCTTACTTTTTCAGCATCACCCGATCTGACACACTCTACAGCCTCCCCGTGGGTCATATTATAGATAACATTCTTTTCGGGATTTGTCAGGTCAGTGACATTGGTTACATAATGGTTGCTCATAGGGTTATATTTTGTTTGTAATGTTTTCAGGATAGAACATGTTGCTGGTTGCTTGTTGCTGGTTGCTTGTTGCTTGTTGCTGGGTAGTCAATGACTAAATAATGTTAAGCTTTTTATGGTTACCTGGCTTCCTCAACTATTCCGCTACCCTCCAGGATTTTCAGGTACCTGTCGGCAGCAATATTTTCGAAGATTTCTTTTCCTCCGCCGGTCCAGTGGATCTCCAGCCTGTCAACCGTTTTGGAATTTCCAAGGCCGATATGAACCCGGGGGTCATTATTCGAGAGGTAGCTGGTAGACCACTGGTTTATATGGACCTGTCTTTTCCCCCCGGCTGTCACCACTACTTTTGCTGCTATGGCAGAAGCAGGACTGTTCTTTCCCCTGAGCGATATCCCTATCCAGTGGTTTGAGTTTCCTCCGTCGTTCCTGAGAAGAGAGGCTTTTGCCGTCAGGTCTACATGGGAAATAATTACATCACGGTCGCCGTCATTGTCGTAATCCCATACTGCGAGGCCCCTTCCCGATCTTTTTGTGCTGAAGTATGGTCCGTATACCTTTCCTCTGTCTTTAAAATGGCCTGTTCCGTCATTTTCGAGGAGAAGAGGATACTGCAGGATAAGTTCCTCGGCTGTTCCGTTTGCGGATACAATGTCGAGATCGCCGTCGTTGTCGAAATCAATAAAGGCTGCTGCCCAGGCTCCTTTCCCTGCAAGAGGTCCGGATATGCCGCTTGTCTCCGAAATATCCTCGAATAGTCCGTTGCCCCTGTTCCTGTAAAGGGCACCATATTCAAGATCAACGACAAGGATATCGATAAGACCGTCGCCATCGACATCTCCGATTGATCCATGCATCGATCCGGAACCCTTTCCCTGTGTGTTGGCCGCAACTCCTATCTCTACACCGACTTCACTGTAAACTCCATCATCATTTCTGAACATGAAATTCAGCTGGTGATCATTTGCCTGGAAGATATCAATGTCGCCATCGTCGTCGTAGTCAAAAACCGTTAGTCCCATGCATTTGGAGTCGGGATAGAAAAGGCCATTGGCTTCAGTGACATCCACGAACCTTCCCGTGGAATCCTGCTCATAAAGAATGGAGGCCTGTCCCCTGTATTCCGAAGGATGGGGCATGAGGTCGGGGGTTGCCGGGGTAAAGTATTCAGGATCGAATGCGAGAAAATTACCTACCATAGCATCGAGTCTTCCATCGAGGTTATGATCCCAGAATGAAACGCCTATGCTCCATTTCTCAAACCCGTTCAGCTTTTCAGGGCCTCTGAGGTCCAGAATGCCGGTAATGTCGGAGAATGTTCCGTCGCCGTTGTTACGGAAGAACCTGTTGGGTCCGTAATTAAGAAGGAAAAGATCCTCGTCCCCGTCGTTGTCATAATCGATGGCTCCTGCAGCCATGCTCCAGATGGTATCGTTCAGTCCTGCAGCTTCGGATACTTCCGTGAACCTGCCCCTGCCATCATTTCTGTAGAGTCTGTCGGGTGTCTGTCTGAGAAGTTCTCCTCCCTCGTCCGAAACTCCGTATATATAGGTTCCGTTCATCATGAAGAGGTCCATGAGGCCGTCGTTGTTATAATCGAAAACGGTTACTCCCGATCCGCTGCTTTCGAGTATATTTTCGTAATGGTAGTCCCCGAAAGTATAAATGAAGTCGACTCCCGATTTTCTTGTCACATCGATAAACCGGACGTCAAGTTGTTTTGCTGACGACTGTAGGAGAAGAGCGGAGAGAGCCATAATGAAGATCCATGTAGCTCTCATGAGGTTGATTTTTATGCAGGCGTGATTTGTTTCAGAATTTTTCATAGGCCCTCACAGCATTGGCATATTCTTCAACAGTGACAATCCTGGTGTTATATTCGCGGTTGTATTTTTCAAGCTCAGGATCGTCGGGGTAAGTATCTTCGGGTGAGGGTGGATAGCTTTTCATTCCATGGAAGGGCAGGGGCAGAACAGTATTCCCGAAAGCTGTATTCATGTCTCCGTCTTTTACCCATCCGACGCTTCTTATCAGGAAGTCCCTTTTCCATCCGTTTCTCAGGGGGGGAAGGGTTCCGGCATCAAATTCAACCGTCGTTTCGTCTCCCGCGTTTGTTATCACATATTTGTTATCTGATTCTGTAAGGAGAGGAAGTACGTCACCGAACCTTGTGTAGTTGCCTGTAAGATCTCTCCATTTTGGGATTTTTTCTACTGATGAATAATCGAACCAGTGAGGTCCATAAGGTCCGCCTTTCCTGTAAAGCTTTGAAAAGCCACGGTAATGAAGATCGCCTGAAACCGGCTGCATTACCGTTTCCTCTGAAGCAAGTCCCGGATTATTGTTGGCGAGGAATATTTCGTCCCAGTAAATCTGCATGTTTGTCCTGATCCTGATACGTGTATCTTCCGACAAGAGTTTACCTGAAAGATCGATTGCAACAGTTTTATCCTTGCCCTGGGGGAAGCCGGCGTTGGCAACCACTGTCTCCCATTCTCCTTTTTTGTTTATAACCTGTATTATGGGGGGAAAAGATTTAAGAGAATCAGACTGTGACATGGCAAAGTTAATGCTCGCATCAGTAGGGAATATCCAGCCTGTAAGAAAGAGATGAAGTCCTTTCTGGTCAACTTTTTTTCCGGGATCGATGATGATGTCGTGCATTTCGGTTATCCCCTGGTATTTGCCAGGAGTAAACCAGGAATAGAATATGTCGTCCTTTTCATCAACAAAATGAAGGATGTCGTTCCCTTTGGTGTCGGTAGCTGAAACCGGCAGGATCTTTTCACTGATCTTTAATATTTTCTTTCCAGGGAAAGGGGGAGGAGAGAACTGTTCCGGAACATATATCTCCGTATTGCCGGGATGGTCGACAGCAACAAGTTCAAGCTGATCGATATATATTGTCTCCCACAGCTCGGATGTAACCTGTATTGAATATCTTCCTTTTTCAGTTTTCAAAAATTCTCCCGGGATCTTCAGATAATCATCCGAAGCATCTGCAAAGGCATATGAGGTGTTTCCCGCCATTATCCCCGTAGGCATGCCGAGAGCGCTTCTCCAGAGGATATCCTTGACAAAAATGTATTTGTCTCCATTCCAGGTGTAGAGGAAAGGACACGATCCCTTGAGTGTTTGTTCTTCAATAAGAGCCTGGTCTGAGCCTGGAAGGAATATGTTCTGGGGTACTCCGTTCGTCCATCTTATTCTGATTATATCTGCCCTGGGTTTGTTTCCCAGTCCGAAATGGATTAACGGATCAGTGACAACAAGGACCTGGTATTGATCCTCAGCCCTTATTTCCACCTTGGCGCCTATCCCAAAATGATTGTTCTTCGCGCTTCCTGCCTTCAGTCCAACGAGTTTCATGGTAATAAAGTGGTTGTTGTTACCTCCGTCATTCCTGAGCAGAGTAATTCCGCCGCGGATACCTGAGATAATTGCATCCAGATCGCCATCATCATTATAGTCGAAAAGTGCTATCTGGCACGAGGACTTAACCATTGCCGGAAGAAGTTCCGATACTTCTCTGAAACCTCCGTTCCTGTCGTTATAAAAAAGGAATACTCCCCGGCTGTCAGAAGTAACGGCTTCACCTGCAGCCATAATATCGAGGAAACCATCGTTATTGAAGTCGAGAGAAGCAAGATCGTGGATCTTTGCATTTTCGAGTGATGAAAACATTGAACCTGAATTATCTTCCTTCTGGAAGGTACCGTCGCGCTTGTTTATGTACAAGACCGGATTTCCCCCGGCCTGGGAGCAGGTAAAAATGTCCAGGAACCCGTCGTTGTTATAGTCGCCTGTTGTAATGACAGATGCATTGTTGTTTTTTTCCAGGCCGCTTCCGTTTACAATATTCTTATATACACCCTGACGCTGGTTTGAATAGTATACTGGCAGGGAGTTTAAGCCTGTTACGATAAAATCTATATCCTCGTCATCATCAAAATCGCCGAATACTGCATCACTGCTGACTGTACTCTCTCCGGTCTGTTCCAGACCCTGGTTGCTGAGAATGAACGTTCCGTCGGCATTGTTCCTGAACATGAGGTTCCCTTTTTCTGTTATCTCGTACAGATCGAGATCTCCGTCATGGTCCATATCAAAGAAAAGAGCCTTTCTTCCGCCCTCCGGGCTTCCTGCTTTTGCTTTTGAAGTGACGTCCTCAAATTTGCCGACCCCGGCATTTCTGTAAAGGAGGTCTCCTCCTTCCCTCATAATGAAAAGGTCGGGAAAACCATCGTTGTCAAAATCGGCAAATATGGCACCATATTCGTAACCCTGGTGTTTAAGTCCTGATTCTCTGGTAATATCCGTGAATTTGCCCATTTCATTGCTTAAGAGGAAATGACTGAATTCGCCTGTGGCAGGATCAATGCTGCCGGAGTAAAGATCGGTATCTCCATCGCCGTCGAAATCGCAGGTAACAGCCAATGCAGGATATTCTGCTGCGGAGGCTCCCGGAATTACACCGAGGCCTGCCGCCTCTGATGCATCGGTGAATTTTATGACGTCGAGAAGAGTAAGATTTTCTTCGCTCCGGATCATACCCTGCCTGTCGAAAGTTATAACAGGGAATCCTATAAGGGAACCTCCCGGTCCCTTAAGATCAGCGATGCCTGCCTGGTAGGGAGCTGAGACCTTGAGATAGTTGTGGAAAATCGTAAACTGAATTATTGCATTTTCCATATCCTTTTTTCTCAGTAGTTCTATTGTACTGTCGTAATATTCAACAGCCTCCCTGGGAAACCCGGGGAACTGGCTGCTTATTTTCTCCATCTGTTCGAGTGCTGCGTCGAAATCACCTTCACGAATAAGTATATCGGTCAGGTTCAGGCGCGGCACAAGGTTGCCCGGTGCTTTTTCCACGAGGGCGCGGGTGTATTCATGGTGTTGTTTTTGTGCTTCTTCGCCTGTTATGGTTGAATAGACCTCGGATAATTCATACAGGGTTTTAACATGATCGGGAGAAAATCCCAGAGCTTTCTTCAGTTCTTCTGTCGCCTTGTCTTTCTGGTTATTCATCCTGTGCACGGTTGCCAGAATGAGTCTGATGTCAGCATCCCTCGGATCGATGTTTA
Organism: Bacteroidales bacterium; assembly: GCA_034002885.1. Taxonomy (GTDB): domain Bacteria; phylum Bacteroidota; class Bacteroidia; order Bacteroidales; family VadinHA17; genus LD21. The sequence goes on along the minus strand of JAVEZS010000005.1, from coordinate 7,612 downwards.
TTGCTTTGTTCAGCTGTTTTTCAGCATCATCGTATCGCGACATCCTGAGATACGTAAGTCCCAGGTTTGCATAGCCGAGTTTTTCCCCCGGAGCGAGTTCAATGAATTGAAGGAACTGCTCTTCGGCTTCATCAAGCTTGAACTCTTCGAGATAGGCAAGCCCCAAAGTCTTGACAGTCATGATGTCAGCCTGTTTTTCAGCCTTTCTTTCACCGGCATTTCTGCAGCTGCTGACAGCGATGATGCCGATAATTGCAATCAGGAACAGATAATTTTTTTTCATTCCATCAAAATTAGAAAATAAAATTTCATTATTCAGGTTCCGCAGGGACACCGTTCCTGATTTTTACAACCCCGAAATTACCTTTGCGGTTCCCGTGTTCATCGAAGCTGATCGTACCGGTGATTCCTTTCCAGCTTGTTTCTTCCAGTTTCTTCTGTATTATTTCCCTGTTGCCTGAACGGGCTTTACTTAGAGCACTTATAAGGATGTTCGCTGCATCATAGGAGTATACTGCTGTCATTCCGGGCCTTTTGCCAAATTTTTCCCCGTATTCATTTCTGAATGACTTCCACTCTTCATTCTGCCACTGTCCGGCAGGAACCTTCAGAACATCGTTGATATGCTCCATTTCATCTGATGAAAGGAGGTTCTCATCCAGAATCAGAAGGGAACCGTAAACAGGGATACTGATCCTTTTCTGTTTCAGGAGTTTTATTATTCCTGCTGATGTCACGGGGCTGCAGAAAAGTACAAGGCATCCGGGATTTGAACGAAGTATTTTTTCCGTGAGTGCCTCATATTTAGTGCCAGTTCCACTGGCATCGAAAACTTCCGGGTCAGGATGTTTGCCGAGAACCACCTGTTTAAGGAAAAAGTCAGAGGCCATTTCTGAGTCATAGTTGCTATTGTCGGTGACAACAGCGACCCTGTCAAGTTTTCTCTTGAAGTATATTTCTTCCGATAATGATTCTGCCTGCTGCTTATCGGTAGGTATACAGTTGAAGAACCATGGGACAAAAGCCTGTGTGAGAGTAGGATCGGCCGACCATGCCGAGACCATTGGCACGATCGACTTTGTGGCCGCCTGTTCGACAAGGTGGGCATTACGTCCGTCATGGGAGCCCATCAGAGCCCAGACCTTTTCTTCGAAAATAAGGCTTACAGCCTGTTTCGAGCCTGTTCCCCAGGGGCCTTCCATCGACCTGACAACAAGCTGAAGAGGCCTTCCGTTTATTCCACCCTGTTCATTTGCCCTCTGTATTGCCACTGAAGCCCCGTTAACAGCGGCCATTGATGAGCTGTCGGTTATCAGAAGACCTATCTTCACAGGTGCTTGTTTCTGAATCGCGGATGAAGCAATCGGTGCGCCATACTGACCGGATGAAATCAGTATCACTATTGTCAGAAGGAGGCTGAGCGTATAATGGGATCTCATCAGGCGCTACCTGTTTCCCATTAAAAAACCTGAGTCTTCGGCTCTGCAATATACCTGCCAATAGCACGAGCTATTTTTCTGAGATCGCCCATCAGTCCGGTAAGTTCATCCGGATTGATCGACTGGTGTCCATCGCACAAAGCCTCTTCGGGTTTATAGTGCACCTCCATTATAAGCCCGTCGGCACCGGCTGCTATTGCAGCTTTTGCCATGGAAGGCACCATCCACCGGTGGCCGGTTCCGTGGCTCGGATCCACGATCACCGGCAGGTGGCACAGATTCTTAAGCACAGGTACGGCACTAAGGTCGAGCGTATTGCGTGTTGTAGTCTCAAATGTTCTTATTCCCCTTTCACACAGAACCACCTGTTCATTGCCCTGATTGAGGATATATTCGGCTGCCATAAGGAACTCCTCTATAGTAGCCATCATTCCCCGCTTGAGCAGCACAGGTTTCTTCTGCATTCCCACCTCTTTAAGCAGAGGGTAGTTCTGCATGTTCCTTGACCCTACCTGAAGCATATCGGCGTATTGCGCGACAAACTCAACCTGCCGGGTATCCATTACTTCAGTAACAAAGGGAAGGCCGGTTTTTTCCCTTGCTTCCTCAAGCATTCTTACCCCTTCCTCTCCAAGGCCCTGAAATTTATAGGGAGAAGTCCTTGGTTTGAACGCGCCGCCTCTGAGTATCATGCCTCCTGATCTCCTTACAGCTTCCGCGGTCCCGAGAAGCTGCTCCCTGCTTTCCACTGCACAGGGCCCTGCAATAATCACGATCCCTTCAGGACCAAAGCTGACTCCCCCTGCCGTTACAGTTGAGGGAGCGATCTTTGATCTGCTGCTGACTCTTACCGGTACGGAACAGCCGTCAATTACAGAAGGATCGTTGTAGTGGTTCAGTTCCATTTCATATTCCTTTCATTTAATAACCCAGGTTGACTTTTTTATATATTGTATTATCCTTTTCAAATTTGGGAGCAGGTGTAAATTCAAACCTGTTGTTGATGACTTTTGCCATAAAGATTGGCCGTATGTTGTTAAAGGTTGCGTCGAAATTAACCACACCTGTAACACCCTTCCATCCCTGAAAAGTCTTCAGATCAGTTAGTATATCACGGATAAGAACCCTGTTCAGGCCTACTTTCTGAATAGCTTCGATTATCATGTTGATTGCATCATAGGAGTGTGCTGCAAAAACGTCGGGTTCCTGTGAAAACCTCTTCCTGTAGGCTGCCTGGAATTTTTTTAGTTTCGGGTCTTCGGATTCAGGGTTGTACTGACAGGTTGATACAATCCCTTCAGCGTATTTTCCGGCTGTTTCGATAAATTCCGGATTAACCATCCTGTCTGAACCATATATGGGCTGATTCATACCAAGCTCACGTATCTGTTTTACAATCAGTCCCGATTCCTTTGCATTTCCCCATACCAGAATAGCGTCAGGTGATGTTTTCTTGATTCTTTCGAGCTGGGTTTTGAAATCAGTTTCGGTATCGTTGAACCTCTCCTCAATGATAGGGGGGTAACCGATACGGGTTGCAGAACGGTTAAAATGCAGTGTTCCAACCCTCCCGTAACGGTTATTGGCTCTCATCATTGCCACACGTTTATATCCCTGATTTACATACATGTACTTTACAAGAGCGTAACTGCTCTGACGATCATCTGGTATGTTGCGCAAAACCCAGGGGATGTTCGTTTCAGTAAAAGTAGGATCAGGGTCGCCGCAATTTATGTTCGTTATCTCGAGCTTAAGTGTAGCCCTGATCGCGACATGGGAGTTTGTATCATCGATTGTCCCGACCCAGGCCCAAACTCCTTCATCATCCATTTTAACCACCTCGTTGGCGGCAGCGCCCCACAGTCCAACATCATTATGGATCATTAACCTGAAAGGTAGTCCCATGTATCCGCCGTTCTTATTGGCCTCCTCGATTGCAAGGAGCGCGCCCTGCATCATCTGTTCCCCAAGAGGCTGGATAATAGAGCCTTCAAGAGGCCCGAGAAAACCAAGCCGTATCTCAGTGAGATCAGACGGTGTCTTTTTTTCACGACCGGCACCATAAAACAATGTGGGCACAAGAAAATGATACTTGTAGGCTTTCTGATATTTGTCGAAAGCAACAAGGCTGTCAGGAATATTGCCATAGTTCACCGGTATGGTCTGTGCCATTGTCATTTCTGCTGATAACAGCAGGATGATGCCGGAGCTTATTGCAGCAACAATTAACCTTTTCATATTCTTTTCCTTTATCATTTATTTATTTTACAAACAGCATAAGTTTCTATTTCAACAAGCAGTGTCTCCCAGCACAGTCTTGCCTGGATCCCGGTGCTTGCCGGCAGGGGGTCAAGATTCATCCAGCTGAAGAAAGTGGTGCGTATTTTATTGAATTCCTCGTAGTCCCTTTCAATATCCCTTAAATAATTTGTCGTTCTTACAACATCATGCCAGGTCATTCCCTCAGCGGAAAGAAGATTTGTTATATTCCTGTATGTCCTCCACGTCTGAGCCCTGAAATCCCCTATATGTTCCGCTTTCCCTTCTTCGTTGACGCTGGCCGTTCCCGAGATGAGCAGTACTTTGTACCCTCCGAATTCAAGGCGCAGGGCACGTGTGAAGGATGATGGCCTTGCATAATCATAGGCTTCGTTTATCACACCCGGAGCATGAACCGCAAACTTTTCGATCGGAGGACGTTCGCCGTGAATGGCTGGATATTTATAATGCGTAATGAGTTTTTCTTCAGAGAGTATTCCTAGTTTGATCATTTCAATGCGTTCACCCTCTGTAAGTTTTGAGAGATCAACAGGTAGCTGGTTTTGATTCATTTCAGATATTTTAAGATTAATTAATATTTTTTCTGTAAGGGTTTGTCAGTTTAGTATTTCTCCCCTGCAAACTCCCTGGGATGTTGCAACCCATAACACTCCGTCCTCAGCATCTACACCTATAATAAAATTGTGTGAGATTGAAGGAGAAAGCGGAACTTCTTTTACTATTTCAGCACCTTTGAAAACTAGCGCTTTCCCGTTTGCATTCCCGTCATTTTTCTTATAGGTGATCCATGTTTTGCCGTTAAAACTGCTGAGGCCATTATCGCTGCATACGAATACAACTGGTCCTTCGGCTCTGAGAAAGTTAATGAAGTTGCTGGCCAGTCCGCTGTCGTGATCGAAATAGCCGTTCCAGTTCTTGCCGTCATAACGGCTCATCCCGAAATAGGTAGATACCCATAATATGCTGTCGCTGTATGATGTTGCAGTTGTTATGTCGTGAACAACTCCGTCATCTGGCTGAAGATCTATTTCCATGAAACCGTCCGGGTCGACATAATCCCTGAATTTCCCTGTATTCATATTATATTCTATTATCCCGCCTCCCCAGGCTGCAATCCATGCTTTTCCGTCTCCGGCAGAAGTTGCATAGGTCCACGGCTCGTGCATCGGAGCATTCTGTTCTGTGAAAATCTCCCATTCCTTCGTTTGTGTGTCATAAAGACCTGCACCTCCTCCGGTTGCAACCCATACATCTTTTCCGTAGCAAAAGACATTATACACAAGGTCGTTGGGCATTCCGCTGTTGAACTGGTTGAATGTCTCGAACTTTCCACCCGACCAGCGGTTAAGGCCGCCAAGTGTTCCTATCCATACGTCGCCGGTAAGGGCACTGACATCTATTGAAACAATACCGTTGTGGGCAAGACCGTCATCTGTTGTATAGGTACGCCATTTGCCCTTTTCATAAACAGCCAGGCCATGGTGCGTTCCAACAAGGACACGTTCCCCGTCAATCCTTACAGTATAACACTTGTCGTCCGGAAGCCCGTCCTTTACCGTGAAAGTTTCCCAGTTGCCATATACAGGCATTGTATCAGCATAACTGCTTATTATGTCATCCCTGTCTTCCCTCTCGATTGATTCCAGAGTCGGATACTCTGAGAGATCGATTTCCGCATTTTGCTCCCTGGCAGCAGTAGATGTCTTATCTCCGCTCAGGACAGTCTTGAGAATTATTACAGTCAAAGCGATAAGTATCAGTATGGAGGATAGTATGACATACTTATTTTTAAGGATTTCTTTCATCTTTCGGTTTGTTAAGTATTATCTGTTTATCATTTTAGCCTGTAAGGATTTTTCCTCTTCCCTGTAGAACTCAGGGTCGCCCAGGGATCTGAGATATTCAATCAACTCATTCAGTTCGATCTTGGTAAGGTCGTTGACTCTACCGTGGGTATCTGCTGCGTATATTGTCCATATTTCCTCGAGCGTCAGGGCAAGGCCATGATGCAGATAGGGAGGAGAGGCGTATATATTATTAAGGTGCGGGGTATCGAAAAGCATCGAGTCATCACTTGCTATAAGGGAGCCCACGTCCTCAAACTGCCTGTTTGTGAAATATGGTGGAGGATGGCAGGTGATGCAACGCTGTTTTTCAGGTATTTCGTTTCCCAGTTTGTCGTGTGTCCTTTCGTACAGAACTTTGCCACGAAGCTGCATGGCATTGAGCTCTCCGGTAGGATTGTAAAGCAGATTCGGAGGATAGGGTATTCCGGTTACAATATAGGCAACCAGGGCATCAAGTTCCTCGTAACTGAAAGGTTCATTCCTGGTGAGCACAGTTGAGAAACGCATTCCGTCCTGTTTGTAGATGGTGTGGTTCTTTCCATTCCACTTATATGGGGCTGTTTCTCCTATGTCCCTCAGCGATTGAGTATTGGCAAGGTTACGGCCCATGTCCTTCGAGGCCATATTATACACCAGGCCGTCCTCGTGACCGTCGGGGTGGCAGGTGAAACATGAATACTGGTTCTGGAATGTACCCTTTGAGTTATTAAGCAACCTCCGGCCATGTCTTGCAACGGTGATCCTTTTGGGCCCGCCAAGACCGATCCGGTCCACTGTTTCAAGGCTCTCGGTATTGATAACTGCAATCCTGTCCTCAAGGTGCTCTGCAACGTAAAGTATCTTGCCATCGGGCGACACTTCCATTCCCTTCGGATTTGATCCTGTCGGTATCCGAGCGGTCACGAAATGACTGAATGTGCCAAGGTGATTTGAATAATACTCAAGTTCTTCGGTCGTGTGCCGGTTTATGAAAGAACGCAGGGAGTCGATGTTGATAACCGAAATAACATTTACCCCTGCGTGTGTAACAAATGCTTTCTTCCCGTCAGGAGTTATGGCCACATCGAAGGGATCGGAATAATATGCATTGGGTTCGTCAAGCAAAAGCTGGATTGTTCTTCCGTTTTCTTTCTGCTCTATTACGGCTATCCCGTTTGTCATGATGAAACCTCTCTCGACCTGAATGGAAGGGATAAGGTTCTTGGGCCTTATCATGGGTATGAGGGCAAGATCTCCGGAAGGGGTAAACCCAACGTTTTCGAGCATGTAGGCAGATTCAATATCCATTCGTTCGTCTACTCTTTTGCCTGCTTCGTCTATAACTGTAAGTTCGCACACAACGGGGTCGCCATAAGGAGCAAGGAGTGCACGCCTGCTTGTCACAAATAGCCTGCTCTTATCTGGGTTCATTCCGATGCCTGTGGGGTTATTCCCGGCTGAGAGTCTTTTCCATTCCCTGCCTGTACTGAGGTTGATAACAGATATATCGTTGGAATATGAATTGACGACGTAAAGATACTTTTCATCGGAACTGAGAGCAAGACCAGCAGGACCGTTACCTGTCCGGATTTCGTCAATGACACTGTATGATTTAAGGTCAATTACCGACACCATGTCGGACCATTGATTGCTTACATATGCAATCTCCCCGCTGCTGCTTAGAATAACACTGTGCGGGCGGTCGCCCACCTTTATGCTGTGTTTTACATTTTTCTTTTCCGTATCAGCTATTAAAAGCTCTCCGGCTTCTTCAGCTACAACATAAAGTTCGTTGTTCAAGGGTGACACTGCAAGGTTGAACGGAGAGTAATAATCAGCGTTTATAAGCTTTGGAATGAATCCGGTCTTCTGGGTGTACAGATGGCATGAAAGACAGTTGAGGGGATGGTCCTCAGCAGCGGTGATATAGTTGACGTGACCCCTTGCCCAACGGTGAAATGGCGGGAAAACTATCAGAACAATAACAGCAATAATGCCAGTGGTTATAAGCAGTTTCTTGTAAATCTTTCTCATAGTTATTCTAGTTCAACACTTTTTTCATCGATG